>ONOU01000004.1 GCA_900319525.1 uncultured Prevotellaceae bacterium
TTATCGGGATGGCCTGAGCCGCACGAAAAGAAAAACATAAGTGACAAAGGAAATGTTACGATAAGCGGTTTCATTTCTCTATACGCTAAATTCCGATTTCTCTGTTTTTTATTAATCAGTTTTGAAGAGAATATGCATATAGTTCCCATTCTCATAGCCGAAGCGCTGTATGAGAGTGGAACCGTCATAGATAGCTTCCAGTTGCAGAGCGATGCCGTTTTCAGCAAGTGAGCCGAATGCTTTCGGCTGTTTCAGTTCGTTCTCCGTAAACTTGTAAGTCTGACTGTTGTTATTAAACTCTATGCGGATATGGTGATCGGTATCGCCGTAGTTTAAGTTCAGCAGCATGACATTGGGGATGAAAGCCCATATGATGTGCAAAAAGTCCGTGTCGTAGTCGAAGCCATAGCGTGCAGTGATGGCCTGTGGGGAGGCTCCGGCGAGTGCATGGCTCAGCCCTTCGTCCGCATCCACGACCTTTGAAATCAGCGAAACGGGGAAGTCTTGAAAGAATACATGCAGCATCTTATTGTCAGACACATCAACTTGCACGTCACCGAAGGCTTCACTATGGGCAACCGTTATAGGTCGACCCGCCTCGTCTTTGCCTTCGATACAATCTTTGTTTTTGTATATAATGACGTACTGGCCAGGATATTCGCCCGAAATGTTCTGCGCATAGGTCTCCTTTTGTTTGTTCGTCAACCGCTTCACAACATCGTCTTCGTTGCTGCAAGATGCAAGGGAGAACAATGAGAATAATAGTAGGATAAATCCTAAATACTTTAACTTACTTATCATGGCTCTAATTTTAATATTACTACTAATTAACGTTGGCCAAATGCAATTATTATGCTACCTGAACTTGTTTTTGAGCGATAGTCGCCTTTAAGTCCTCGCTCTCCTGGACCGTCACCTACGGCTGGTTTTCGGGTGATCATGCCGAAGATGTCGAGGTTCTGGGGACAGTCGGCCAGGGGCAGTTCTATCTCCATGCTGTAGTCGTCGGCGTCGGTGAAGATGCGGTTCTCCGATACGTACTCTATCGAAGACCCCTTCTTCAGCGCTGCCTGCTTTCCGTTTATCGTCAGTATCATAAAATAGCGGTTGATTTACTTAATGCAAAGGTAAATCAACCGCTTTATGCTGAGAAAAGACGGAACCGTATTTTTTCCCTTTCGTGAAACTAGCTATATCTTCCCCTCATCGGGTTATGATTCCATTATCAGTATCACTTAGATTGATGGTTTTATCTGCCGACTGATGCTCCCGGCCTTTGCTCAATCGCCATGAAATGTTAAGTGACAGACTGTTGCCACCATCTCTACTGTAGTGCACCATGTGCTTGTAAAGATTGCGGTTCAGGATCTCGCTTTCTGTGGACTTGTAGCTATTGATGAAAGGATTAGACCATGTGAGTGAGAATTGCCAATCCCCATAGTTGTAGGAGCATTGTAAGATTGTATTAGCTCCGTTATATGCCTTTGTCTCTCCCTCTAAGAAGCGAAAGCCATTGTCCGCAAAAGCCAATAAAGTGAATTTTCCGAGATAGGCTGTGACACCTGCCGAATAGAACCACGATGTATAGCAATGCGTATAGTCAAAGCCATAGTTGAAGCAACGCATCATTCCTCCGTTTGCATAAATTTGTAGTTTCTCGGGTGTAATCCAATAACTTGCGTATGACATTGTATTCAATACGTTAATAGCTTTCTGATTTATCTGTGTATAGATGAACTTGTCATCAGCGGTGCGCTCGTAGTGCGCCATGTTGGGTTTATTGCAATGGCGGTAGAACCCTTCGGCAAATGCACTCCAGCGTTCATCGTTATACGACAGACGCAATGTATGTTCTGTGTCACGGGACGGCTTGAGGCTGGGGTTACCCACAATATATTCCATGCTGTTTGTCTGAATTGTTGCATCGCTGATCATGGCAATGCGCGAAGCACGGTCTTTCATCTCAAAGGTGTAGTTTAGTTGCATCCCATTCATGATACCATAAGCCAGCGTCGCCTTGGGGCGGAATGTCCAGAAGTCATAGTTGTGCTCATTTTGATTGTAGTGGATGTAGCTTGTTCCCAAACCAAGAGAATAGCGTAAACCCTTGAGCCAACCTTTTATCTCGCTGAACGCATAGACACTATTCTGATTCAACTCTGTCAGGGCAAAGGCATCGCCCGTATAATCATTATTTGTGTATTTATAGCGATAGTTCACACCAGCAGATAACGTGAATGGGTTCAGTCGGTTTTCGTAGATTATTTCAGATAAAGCAGAGACGGTCTTGCCATTTACATCATATTGATAAGGAGCTCCCTCATCGTAGTAATTGCTGCTCTTGGTGGCTATGTATGTGCCAACAGCATTTGCCGTGACTGACTGACGCGGAGTGAGTTGGCGGAAGAAGTACAAGTCGAGGACAGGTGAGTTGGACTTGCCGCTCTCTTTGTTGGTTGATCGATATCGGTTTGTGCCATCAATGATGTCTTTGACCGAATAATTGCCTGGAGTTTTATTCAGACTCTCACTCAAGGATGCCTGAAAGACGTATGCTGTGGAATCTGCCAGATTGTAGGTCAGCTTCACGTCATGGCTGCGTGCTTTTCTGAGCGTCTTTACATCATCACGCTCTATAGCATAGATGTCATCATTATTCAGGGTATATTTTGCCAACTCAGTTGCCTTTGTTCCTTTCAATTGATGACCGCTAAAATTGTAGGAAAGAGTAAACTCACTTTTCTTATGGTTCCATTTACCATACACCGTTCCATCACCTTGCCAAGAAGTGAGTGTGGGCGTGACGTCAGTGCCTAACGTATAACCGGAGTCATCGCGCTTGGTGATGATGTTGATTACGTAGGCCACGTCTTCCCCATAACGCACACCAGGATTATCAACGAAGTCAATCTTGCTGATGAGTTTGGGGTCAAGTGCCAACATTTCCTCTTTGCCGACGATGATGCCATTGATTCTAAGTTGTACACCGCCTCTGCCATCAATTGCAGTTACAGAATGTGCCACATTATCAATACGGAGGTTGGGCAACGAGAGTTTCTGCAGGAGGCCAAAACCATTGTTTGAGGCATCCTTCTGGGCATCTGTAGGATAAATCATCTGGCCGTCAGCCTTGCTTACAACCTTGGGAGCGTTGACAATGACTTCATCAAGAGCGACAGTCTTGTCCTCATTCTGAGTAAACGCCTGGAAAGGACAAAGACAAAGGATAACGAAAAATAAAAATAATTGTTTCATTTGCATCGAACATTTTTTTTGATTTTCGATGCAAAGGTATTACCGAATCAGAAGAGTGTCAGAAATTCTTACCTGACATTTGTCTGACATTTGCCTGACAACGACCTATCTATTTGAGTTTCAGTGCGTAGCTTCTACCTCTGTCCGACTCAATTTTCAGGTTACTATGGGCTTCTAAGATGGGTTTCACTCGTTTGATAAGCGTGTAAAGCGTATCGCTGGCATTGGGTTTCTTGGGCCACAGGCGGTCACAGATTTCTTGCTTGGAGAGTGAATGAGATTCTGTCATCATAAACATCTCCATAAGGCAGTGCTGCATCGGAGTAAAATGAATTGGTTCACCTTTTGTCGTAATGAATTTGTCGTTGGCAAATACAATGCCACCATAACTCAGTGCTTCTGCAATCATCTCAGGCTTAACCCTGCGCATATACCACAGGCTGCACATCATCCATAGAAGGCCGGCAAACAACAATGCCCCGGATGCCCGCTGGTCAGAAAGCGCAAGTATGGTCAAAACGTCGCAATTAGCCTGTGCCACCATCTGAGTTTCCTGTCGGCCAGCCCTGCTCACGGATGTCATGGCAATGCTGGCAGTGTTTTTTAGTTCGGCGATGGTGAGATGACTACGATAGCAGCGGATAGTATCGGCATTGATCACGTCTGTCGGCATCTCGGCAAGAGTGAGCTTCAGTGCATTGTTTACATCTCGTGTTATCCCGTTTACGGTACTTTTATAGCTGCTTATGCTTGAACATAACGCACAAAGCATTATGAAAACGAATATGACGAAAGGAAGTTTCTTCATCTGTCTGAATTCTTAATGGTATTCAACATTTCAATCATTTTCTTTACATATGGCAATGCACAGCGGAAACCCTCTGGCATGTCATCATTCGCAACCCGTGAGAGACATATCGACAAGTATGATATAAGGAATACTCTCATTGAATAAAGGTGTTTGATCTTGCAAAGGTAAACATAATTCTGCTATTTTCTCTTAGATTTCGGTGATTTATTGACTTCGTCTTCAATGCTGACGCTCGGCAATATTCATGCAAGCATGACATTGCGCTCGTTTACTCGCATTGGTGTTCATGAGGCGCTGGTGTTTGCTCAGACTTTTATAATTTTGGTATAAGTTGCTCAACCGCGTATGCCTTGAAAAGACAGGGGATTATGGCATAACATTCAAAGGGCCGATGTTATCAGTCAGGATGACACCGCCATAAAAACAGTTATCAAATCCTTTGTTCTCTCTCGTTAACAAATCAGTCCCTTTCTTGAATATGTTATTCTTTACTATCAGTTGCTTCTCAAAGATGCAGTCAAAAAAACTGAAGAAGCCATAAAAGATATTATCCGATATGACCATTTCTTCATTATTATGTCCTCCCATCTGGTAATCGATATCAGACATTACGATGTTTCCTGTGAACATAAGACCAGCACCAAACACAGTAGAATGAATGCCCAATTTGTCAATAATACAGTTACAGATACTCACTTTTCCCGAAAATCTAACCGCCACTATATCAAGCTCATGAATATGGCAATGTTCAAGAATCATGCCTTCACTATCACTATCATGACCATTAACAGTGAATTCATCAATACGTTCTATTATTTGATTCTTTATATCTAGCATAACCTGTTTTTCGCGAACATTCAATTAGTTATTTGTAAAGATATGTCACTTGTGATACATCTTGATGAAATTCAACAATCTAATTGAGTTGAACACCGCGTTCGTAAAGGTATTCAGGAGCAAATCCTATTTCATCGTTCCAGTCAATTGTGAATGGGTCAAGAGTGAACGCTTTGAAGTAGTCAATATCTTGCAACTTCTTGCAGATTCCCTTTTGCATCAATGGTGTGAAATCCACAAGTCGAACTTCTCCATTGCTAAATGTGATACGCAGTGTATAGTCTCTATCATATTCAGCTTTTGTTACTGTCAGCAATAATGAATTAGCATCCATGATATAATTATTTTAAGGGTTCTATCTTCTCGGGCTTCTCACTATTGGTAAGGCGTTCCCAGTTGCTCATCAACTCATCTTTATGAAGGTCCAGCCATTCATATACAAGCTTTAATGCCCTACGAGGAAAAGAACCTGTAACAATCCCGTCTTGTATAGTGATAATCGCTTTATAATTCTCATACCACACATGAAAGTGGGGTGGATTATGGTCATCTATATACATATAGATAATAATTCCGTAAAATCTGCTAATCTCTAGCATAATCAAACATTTTTCTAAATTCGCAAATATAGACACTTTTCTTCAATTGGTGGCAAAATTGAAAGGAATTTATTGAGAATCTCGCAAATCTAGTGCCAAACACTTCACTTTTCTTTATGATTTCGGTGATTCTAATAAGGTGTTTATGAGCGTTATTCGTCCAGACTTTTATGATTTTGGTATAAGTTCTTCAACCGCTTTTGCCTTAAATGCCGGTGCTATTTCTTCTCAACAAGGTCTTCCAGTCGATCGATAATCTCCTCATCGCGGCGAGTCATAAGTTCCCCAACAATAATGCCATCGAAATAAGGAAGAATAAACACCGCAATAATTGCGACTACAAGTAGAACCCTAAACATCGTTACCGCAATTATCCAGCCCTTGTCCATATTGAAGACATCGAACCAGAACGATGGATCGCAAATAAGAAATCCCAACATAGCAAGGTATAAAGCATTGCGGTCATTTTTCAACCTCTTTTTATACCAGTACAATAGCTCTTTGGGGGTGTCAAGGATGTTCAGCCTCTTGAGATACCGAAGATTGTTCACCACTATCCAGACTGATGCAATACAACCTACCGATAAATTGCAGATGAGAACAGTTTTCTGCTCCAGATGTTGCCATAAAAGAATGTCAAATATGGAAATGAGCAAAACACCCACTGCAAGGCACAGTCCATTTTTTGCCTGTGACCGAGACTCGTCCTTGATTCTATCAAACCATTTGTCCCGGCTCAAGTTGTATGATTCTTCAAGTTTCATAACGTCTCGAATTTATGGATATTATTCTCACTTTTTAGACGCACAAAACACCAAAAAGTTTAGAAACATCATGATCTTTCTGCTAAACGCTTCTTCAAATAAAAAGGGATAAAATAGGTGGCCTCCCTCAACAAATGAGCAAGCTCGATTGCATTCAACTTACACACGTTTCCCGTTTATCGTCAACATCATAATAAACGCGGCTGATTTACCACAAAGGTAAACCAACCGCTTTTGTCTTAAAAGACATTGTTATATCAGTTATTGTCTATTTTGCTGTCTTTCTTGAAACGGGCCATTTCCTCATTGGAATCGGTCTTATACCAAACCATTTCGGACTTTGTGAGTTTGTGGATGTCACACTCGATATAAATCCTGGTTTGCCCATCATGTTCCTTGCCAGTGAAGATGTTCATATGTGCTGTTTCACCAACTCGATAATGAAGGTCAGTAACCGTCCATCCTTCATCAGGCCAATTTGATTCATAAAGCTCAATTCGCCCAGAATAAGAAGTTTCGGGATAAAACACATATTTAACGACACTCGCATCTTGTATTCTACTATCGAACACTTGAGTCCAAATGCCCTCAAGTTTACTTGTGTCGATACTCTTGACATCATCGTCACCGCATGATGCCAAGGAGAACAATGTGAACGATAATAGGATAAAACCTAAAAGCTGTAATTTTCTCATATCATTTCTCTTGTTTACACATTCAATACTACTGATTAACGTAGGATAAATGCGATTATTATGCTGCTACTTGCGTTTATTCTTCGGTAATTTGGATAAATCGTTCTCGCTCGGCAATGCTCATTCAGGCATGGCATTGCGCTCATCTCATCGCGCCTGCCACCTCGTCGGCACGACACTTGCGGGTGAAGCCGCATTTGATGCCAAGCAATTATTTTGAAAAACCAATAAGAAAATTGGTGTTTTCTTAGAGTTTTATTATCTTTGCCAGTTAAAGATTAGAAATTAAACCTGAGGGGCGCATTGCGTCTCCACTAAATCACTCAAACCGCTATGATAGAGAACGAGAACATACCCATTCCAGTGGAGTATCAGGACATCTGCCCGATTCCTGACAAGGATTTTCAAACCGCAATGACCATCCTGGTTCAAGAACCTGGTTTCCAAAAGATTGTGGCAAAGGCATTGCCCAACTACAAGTACTCTGAACTCAAACACTTGCTGCTGAGCTTGAACTCCAAGCATGAGTTCCAGGTCAAAGTGATGAAGCCCTTTATCGAGGGGCTGATGGCCAAGACGGGCACGACGCTGACCACCAGCGGTAACGAGAGTCTGGACAAGGAGTTGCCCTACACCTTTGTCACCAACCACCGCGACATCGTGCTCGACTCGGCACAGCTGAGCTACCTGCTCATCAAGGGTGGACGCGATGCCTGCGAAATCGCCATCGGCAACAACCTGCTCATCTATGACTGGATCACCAAGCTGGTGCGCATGAACAAGAGCTTTATCGTGAAGCGCAATCTGGGCCGCATCCAGACCCTGACGGCTGCCGTGCAGCTCTCGGGATACATGCACTTTGCCGTGCAACAGAAGCAAGCCTCGTTGTGGATCGCACAGCGCGAGGGCCGCTGCAAGGACAGCAACGACCGCACTCAGGAGAGCCTGGTCAAGATGCTGGCCTACGGCAACCGCGACAAGTCCTTCATCGAGAGCCTCAAGGAGCTGAACATCGCTCCCATCTCGATCAGCTATGAGTATGATCCCAACGACTACCTCAAGGCCAAGGAATTCCTGTGCAAGAGCAAGAACCCCAACTGGCGCAAGGCCCCCGAGGATGACCTCATCAGCATGCAGACGGGCATCACGGGCCACAAGGGAGAAGTGCACTATGCCTTCACACCCTGCATCAACGAGGAACTGGACAACATCCCCGAGGGTCTGGACAAATTCCTGGTGGTGGACCGCGTGTGCGCCATCATCGACCATGCCATCCATCAGAACTACAAGATCTTCAAGACCAACTACATCGCCCACGACATCCTGTTCGACGACAAGCACTTTGCCGACAAATACACCCAAGAGGAACGTGAGGCGTTCGAGAAGTATTTGTCTAGTCAGATCGACAAGACCGAGGGCATGAAACTGAGCGAGGCCGACCGCTTCTACATGTACAACAAGATGTTGCAGATGTACAGCAACCCGCTCTCCAACTACCTCGAGGCCACAAAATAGACTAGCATGTAGAGACGCAAGATTCTGCGTCTCTATAACAACCACCTGACAATGAAGATTCACTGGCTAGGACTCATCATCATGGCGGTGCTGTGCATCGCCATGGATGTTTACATCTGCCGCCGATTGAGCCGCAACGGCTACCGCATGGCTATGTGGTTCAACGCGTTGCTGGCAGCGTTGTCGGCAGGGCTGGTCATTGCCATCGGAGTGATGCCCATGTCGAGCGCAACGATGCCCAACAGCACATTTGCGGCCTGCCAGTATATGCTCTACACCTTCTTTTCCATCTTGGCACCCAAGACACTGGGCATGCTGGTCTACGGCATCGGACGGTGGACAATACGGCGATGGGCTGCCTTGTGTTCCTTCATTGTTGCAGCCCTGGTGTTCGGCGTGATGTGGTGGGGCGCCATCGTAACCCCCGGCACGCTCGAGGTCAAGGAGGTGGAGCTGGAATTTGCCAACCTGCCCGACGCCTTCGACGGCTACCGCATCGTCCAGTGGAGTGATGCCCACCTGGGCACCTACAACGGGCGCACCGCTATCGTCGAGAAGCAAATCGATGCCATCAATGACTTGAAAGCCGACATGATCTGCTTCACGGGTGACCTGGTGAGCCGCGAGACCAACGAGGCCCTACCCTACCTTGACCTGCTCGCCCGATTACATGCCCCCGATGGCGTCTATTCGGTACTGGGCAACCACGACTATGACAACTATGTGCTGTGGGAGGACGAGAAGGATAAACTTGAAGACCGCAAGGCACTGTGTGACTTGCAAGCCGCTGCCGGCTGGCGCTTGCTCAACGATGAGTATGCCGTCATCAAGCGCGGTGACCAGCAGATCGTGCTCATCGGCACCGAGAACTATGGTGACCGCCCTGGCGAAAAACAAGGTAGCCTGGTCAAGGCCTATAGCGGCCTGAAAGACGGCAACTTCAAGATCCAGTTGCAGCACAACCCTTACGCCTGGCGAGCCAACACGCTCACCAACAGCAACATCGACCTGATGCTCGCTGGCCATACCCACGCCTGGCAATTCATGGTCAAGCTGGGCAACTGGCGCTGGTCGCCGGCATCTATGCGCTACCCCGAGTGGGTCGGTGCCTACAACGAGGGCAACCGCTGGCTCTACGTCAACATCGGCACGGGCATGGTGGGACCGCCCATGCGCATCGGAGCCACTCCCGAAATCACCCTCATCACCCTCAAGAAAAAGAAGTAATCCACGCTTTCCAGTAAATCCATTAAATCCAGTTATGGCAACTCAATTATCGACGCTCATCTCCCAGGAACTCAACATACCCATCAACCAGGTGGCCGGCACAGTCAGCCTGCTTGACGACGGCGCAACCATCCCCTTTATCAGCCGTTACCGCAAAGAACAGACCGGCGACCTTGATGAACTCTCCATCCAGTCCATCGACCAGCGGTTGAGATATTACCGCGAGCTGGAGAAACGCCGTGCCACCATCCTCAAGACCATCGAGGCGCAGGATAAACTCACGCCCGAGCTGGCCGACCGCATCAACAGTTGCTGGGATGCCAACACGCTAGAGGACATCTATCTGCCTTACAAGCCCAAACGCAAGACACGCGCCGAAGCCGCCCGCCAGTTGGGACTGGAGCCGCTGGCCAAGATCATCATGTCGCAGTGTGGCGGCAACATCGAGGAGCGGGCACGCCAGTTTGTCGATGGCGACAAGGTGCCCGATACCGATGCGGCCATCGCCGGGGCTCAGGACATCATCGCCGAGTGGGTGAGCGAGAACGAGGCGGTGCGCAATGCAGTCCGCCGTGGCTTCAAGTATGACGCACGCCTGGTGTCCCACTTCGTCAAGGGCAAGGAAATTGAGGGCCGCAACTACGAGAACTACTATGAGTACTCGATGCCGCTCAAGCGCGTCTCGTCACACCAGTTACTGGCCATACGCCGCGGCGAGAAGGAGGGCTACCTCAAGGTGGGCATCGAGATCAACGATGACCGCACGCTCGACAACATCGCCCGCATCGTGGTCAAGGGCAACGGCGAGGCCTCACAACTGGTCGAAGAGGCTGCCGAGGACAGCTTCAAGCGCCTGGTCAAGCCGTCGATCGAAACCGAATTTGCCTCGGCCGCCAAGGAGAAAGCCGATGACGAGGCCATCGAGACGTTTGCCCAGAATGTGCGTCAACTGCTGTTCGCACCGCCGCTGGGGCGCAAACGCGTGCTGGCCGTGGATCCTGGATTCCGCACTGGATGCAAGGTGGTGTGCCTCGACGAGCAAGGCAATCTACTCTATAACGATGTGATTTATCCCACAGCCCCGCACAACGACATTGAGGGTGCAACCCAAAAAATCCACTCGCTCACCGAGGCCTACAAGATCGATGCCATCGCCCTGGGCAACGGCACGGCAAGCCGCGAGACCGAGCGGTTCCTCAAGCGCATCCGCTACCGCCGGCCCATCGACGTGTTTGTCGTGAGCGAGAACGGCGCGTCGATCTACAGCGCCAGCAAGATTGCCCGCGACGAGTTCCCCGACAAGGACGTTACCGTGCGCGGTGCCGTCTCCATCGGGCGCCGATTGCTCGACCCGCTGGCCGAACTGGTAAAGATTGACCCCAAGTCCATCGGAGTGGGACAGTACCAGCACGACGTTGATCAAACGAGGCTCAAGGAGGCTCTCGACTTCACTGTGCAGAGTTGCGTCAACAGCGTGGGTGTGAACGTCAACACTGCCTCCAAGGAACTCCTCACCTATATAGCAGGCCTCGGGCCCACACTTGCCCAAAATATCGTGGATTACCGCGCCGCCAACGGCCACTTCACTTCCCGCCAACAGCTCTTGAAGGTGCCCAAACTGGGACCCAAGACGTTTGAACAGGCAGCTGGCTTCCTGCGTGTACCCGAGAGCGACAACCCGCTTGACAACAGCGCAGTTCACCCCGAGCGCTATGCCCTGGTGCAGCGCATGGCCAAGGATTGCGGTTGCAGCATCGCCGACCTGATCAAGGACAAGGCGCAGCGCAACAAGATTGACCTGCGCCGCTACCTGTCACAGGACGTGGGCGAGCCCACCCTGCGCGACATCATGGCCGAATTGGAGAAGCCGGGCCGCGACCCGCGCTCGACGGTACAGGTGTGGGAATTTGACGACAGCGTCAACGACATCAAGGACCTGCGCGAGGGCATGGAACTCAACGGCATTGTGACCAACGTGACCCAGTTTGGCGCCTTCGTTGACCTGGGCATCCACAAGGACGGCCTCGTGCACGTCTCCCAGATGCCCCAACGCGGCCTGCCCCCCGCCCGCCAGGTCCACGTCCACCAGCACGTCCGCGTCGCCGTCACCGGCATCGACATGGAACGCGGCCGCATCGCCCTCACCATGCGCGGCATCGACCAACCAAAGTAAATTCTAACTACGAATTTCACGAATTGCACTAAATAATCCATGAAAATGCGGAGTACTACTCCCGATTTTACGGAAAAATGCGGAGTACTACTCCCGATTTCCATGGTTTCAATCGGGAATAAAACCAGGATAAATGAACTAAAGACAACGATAGAATAATGGAGAAGAAAGAGAAACAGGAATTGAGTGCTGCGGTGAAGGTGTGCCGCGTGATTGGCGTCGTGCTGGTGCTGGCAGCGATAGCTTATGTCATCTGGCCAGGCGATTTTGACAGCAAGGGTCTTGTGGGCTATGTGGACGATTTCATGGTGTTCATGGCGGCCTTCACGTTTGCCCACGGCAGTTTCCAGCGTCCTGAGCGGCGTTACATCCGCCGTCAGCTTTACATGCTCTCGTCACTGTTTGCCCTGCTGGGGCTGTGCTGGATCATCCTGCTCGCCTTCATCAAGTAGCGGTCTGTTATAGCCGGCCAATAAGCCATCACTTGTCATCGTAGTGGCCTTCAACCGAAATGACCAGAACTGTAACCACATCATCGTAGATGTCATAGATGATGCGGTCTTGTCCTGACAGACGACGGGAGTAGGTAATCCCGTTTCCAGCCTTTAATGGCTCAGGGTGACCTGTTCCCGTCTTGGGATGCTCCTCAAGTTCGGGAAGTAGCCGATACAGCTTTTTGAATGAAGTGGGATTAGATTTCTTCCACTTCTTGATCACTTTTTGAGCTTCGTCAGAGAAGTGAATGCGGTAACTCATAGTTCATCCATCCATTGCTGGGCAGCAGCAGCATTTTCAAACTCCAATGTACTGCCAGCACGGTACTCTTGACGGGCTTTGTCAATTTTCTCAGCAAGTTGAGGGGTGATTTCCAACTCACCATCCTCTACAACCACAATAGTGTAGATTTTGCAACCACGACGCACTAAAACTCTCTCTCCCTGATCGACCCGGTCGAGTGATGCAGCCAAATTACTCCTAAAGTCCCTAATTGTTAACGTAGTCATATCTGCCATTATTTTTTTGCAAAGATAGTATGAGTTGATCAATTATCCAAGAAAATGTGTACAAAAATGTGTACACACTACTAAAAACACTTGCACAGACCGAAATAGAGTGACCATTAGTGACTAGAGAGATAGCGGCGAAGGGGGCGGTCGTAGAAGCGCCAACAGAGCCAAGCCAGCAGTATGCAGACGGCAGGCAGTGCGATGGCTACGGGCCAGACGTCATTCATTTTGGTGATGGGCACGAGGTTGCCGTCAAAGCCGATGTGGGCATAGAACAGGTACATCAATGGATAATGGACGGCATAGAGCGGATAACTCAACTCGCCCAACATGTGGCTAACACGTTGCGTCGCCTTGTCCATTGATAATTGTGAGGCCCCCAGCCACACCAGACAGGGGAACACCACGATAGCGCATAGGGCATCATACAGGCCGTTAAGCCAGGGCTCCATCTCGCCAAGCAGCAGCGGCAGGCACCCTACAAGCACGATGACCGCTCCGCAAGTCCAAAAGGCTCCCTGCACCCCTTTCATGGGCCGGAACAAACGCGCCATGAGCATACCCATCGTGTAGGGGAACAACATGCGCACCAGTCCCGTCCACAGGCCGCCGTCAACCATCGACCAGCCCACGCCCAGGTAGCCGTCATGAACAGCAATATAGGCGAGAATAACACCCGAGGCTGTTGCAACCGCCGCCAGCCAGCGCGTGGGCAGGCGCCGTAGCAGTAAGGCGTAGAGGATATTGCCGATGTACTCAAAGAACAGCGACCACGAGGGCCCGTTCAAGGGGAACAGTTCGCCATTGCCGCGCACATCAGCCGCCGCACCGGGCCACAACGGCAGCATCAGCATCCCCATCAACATGGCTACCATCACCCAACCAGCCGAGACGTGCGTGCCGTCCCAGCGCACACTTCCTTGCAGGAAAAAGCATAGAGCGCCCACGATGGCCCCAATGATGACCATGGGATGCAGACGAATGAGGCGCCGCTTGAAAAAGCGCCCAACGGTGAGCCCTTCGGTCCAGCGGCTGTCATAGGCATAACCAATGACAAAACCGGACAAGACAAAGAAGAAGTCCACAGCCAGATAGCCGTGAGGCACAGGAGTCCAGTCAAAGCACTCAAACACATGATACACAATAACAAGCAGGGCTGCGACGCCGCGCAGCCCGTCTAATATATCATAATGTGGTTTGGCCTGGAATTGCTGCATGGAAACGGTTACACGGGAACGACAAGCATCGGTGTGTCGGTCTGGAACAGCACGCGGTGGGCGATGCTGGGATTGAATAGGCGCGAGAAGATGCTCGACTTCTTGTTGGGGACGGCAATGAGCTGGATGCCCTCGTCCTTGGCATACTGGCCAAAGCTATCCACAAACGTCTTGGTGGCAATACGCTTGGTCTTGAACGTGCACTCGGGATAGTGTTCACGACAATACTGCACCAGCTGCTGTAAGGACTGATCGACAAGGCGTCGGTCCTTCTTATCGACAACAGGAATAATCGTGACCTCGACACCGCGCATGTTAAACATGCGGGCAAAACGGTCGAGCGAGATCATGTCCTGCTGGATAAGGTTGGAGAAGAAAGCCACGCGGGTGATGTCGGCAAGGCCGATGTCAGGCATGCCGATGGGAACGGTGAAGATGGGGAACTTGCAGGCATCCATCACCTCGCCCGCCACACTGCCAATCAGGTTTTGACGGCGACGGTTGGTGCCGCTGGTGCCCATCACGATGAGCGAGACGTCATACTTCTGGGCATAGTGCAGAATCTGCTCCTCGGGGATGCCTTCCTTGACCTTGGTCTCGATTTTCACCTTGGGCAACTGGCCGGCGGCGATCATCTCAAACAGCACCTGGACAAACTCATCCATCTGCTGGCGTGCCGTCCTCTTGATGGCCTTGACGTCATCCTCGGGGCTGTCATAGCGGTCGCTGCCAAAGGGCAGTGACATCGTGTGGCGCTCGTTGGTATAGCAGTGCAGCAACAGCACCTTGCCACGCGTGCGGCGTGCATATTCCATACCCAACCTGACCGACTTGAGCGAGTACTTGCCAAAGTCAACGGGCAACAGCACGCATCGCTTGTTGCTCGTGGTGGCCTCGGGCGACTCGATAATCTGCAACGCCTGGGCCAGGTCTCGCTCGCGAATGCGCACACGCACACCCGAGGACAGGACTTTCTCGTCGAGGTTGACATTGTGCAATTTCACCTCGATGCCCTCTTCTTCAAGGGTATTTTTCAAGTCCACAGCGCGCTCAAACGTGTGGATGGCGACGGTAATCAGCCGATTAGGATCGTTGTTGCTCTTGTTGTCCATAAACTGTGGAGAGTTGAGTCATCAGGAATTCTTTTCAAGAATTTCCAGAGCCATATCTAATATCTTGGGGTCGTCAAGCACTACCAGTCCACCATCGGGGCCTGGCTCCAGGTGGAAACCCATGTTGGTCCCGAACTCATAATTTGACCCGCCAAAGTAATTCCTCACCGACTGAACCGGCATGTTGAGTTTGTCGGCGATATCATGGATGGAGCCTTCGGGCAGACGATTCTTGATGCGCCGCAGCTCGTTGAATGTAATTGTCGTTGACATATCAAAAATTGAATCTAATAAGCGGTATTAAGGTAATTTCCACAAAATTACGACATTTCAATCAATTTACAAAATAAATGGCCCACAAAAAATCGGACTCAGAGCAAAATCGTGATAAAATGGTCCAGTGGGGCGACACAGGTATCTCACATCACCAGGCTTGAATCAGGGAAGCGGTGAGTAGTCCTATCACCGTGACAGCCAAAGCCGAAGCCATAACCGCGCTGTCATATTGCGTGTAGTGGCCCTTGGGGAGATGCCAGCGGCGCTCTATCCAGCGCATCAGCCGCCACACGATCCAGCCGACCACAACACCAACGGCGATACCGCCAATAATGTCGCCAGGGTAATGCACTCCTAGATAGACACGGCTATAGCACTGCAACAATGCCCAGAGGAAAAGCGACAGCGCCACCGCCTTGCGCCGCATGAGTAGCGCCACAAACGTTGACAGGGCAAAGGAATTGGCGGCATGGCTCGACACAAAGCCGTATAGGCCACCACGGTAACCGTTGACGACATGGACCATCGACTCCAGCGACGGGTCATGGGTGGGACGCAGGCGCTCCACCAGATGCTTGATCAGGCCCGATGACACCTGGTCGGCCACAAGAACGGTAAGAACAACCATCGCCAGCACCAGCAAGGCATGACGACGGTTTTGATGCAGCAGTATCCACACCAACGCCAGCGCCAGCAGCAACGACGACCACTTGGCTGTCACCAGCCACCAGAACGCATCCTGGAACATCGTGTGCAGGCCATTCACCGCCAGCAGCGCATCAGCATCTATGTCACTCAAATATTCTATCATTTGATTTAGTTGTAAGTTTTTAAGTTGTAAGTTGTAAGTTTTAAGTACAATTACTAACGCCTAGCTTCTAGCACCTACCTAACTTCTAGCACCTAAACTCTAAACTCTAGACTCTAAACCCTAAACTCTAGACCCCTCGCGAAGCGAGCCCTAAGCTGCTCGCGCAGCGAGCATAATAACTAGCGCAATGGCTAAATCTCTTCCACGTCTTTGGCCTGGAGCCAAGCCTTGTGGCCACCAGCCGTGGACACTTGCAGCCACTTGCCGTTGGACTTCTCGGCAATGGAATCAATGATCTCGACACGTGTACCCTGCTGCAACTGGAAGGCTTCTTCCTCCTTGTCGCGTGGCGCACGGGGTGCGGTGCTCAAGGTGACTTTCTCAGGCATGATGATGGCAGCATTGCCGCTTGTAGCCTTGTGATAGACATGGAAAGTGGCCAGATTGGCGAGGACGCTCGCAACCAGCAGCAAAGCGCCGCCAAAGAAGCCAATCTTTCTCATGAGCACATTATCCATGAACATATACACCGCAACTCCTGCCAGGAACAACAGGAACGTGATAATGGCCAGTATCGCCCAGGTGTTACTGGACAGCCGGCTCACGGTCTGGTCCACCCAATTGCTGAACCACGAGTCACCGGCATCATCGGGCAGCTGCATCTTGCCACGGACAAACTCCAGATTGAATCGCGCGTCGCCGTTCGACGGGTCAAGCAATAGGGCCCGCTCGTAATACAGCACGGCATGAACATTGTCCTTGAGACGGTAATAAGTGTCACCGATGTTACAGTACAGTGCCGATGACACACCCGTCTGCCGGGCCTCCTGCAAGTAGAGTTTCAACGCCTCGTTATAGAGTTCTTGCTTGTAGGCTTGGTTGGCACGGTCGATGTTGGCATTATTGGCCACGAGGGGCAATGCCAGTACCGTTAATATGATTGTGATGATAATCTGCTTCATGACTCCACTGCGGTTGTTTTCTTGCGTTTAACACTTTCCAATCGGTCGATGATGCCTGCGGCCTCGTCAAGAACCGCATTCATGTCGTCCGATGCCAGTTCGGGGGCATACTGGGCGAACTCACACTTGTCGATAAGGTCCATCGATGACTTGCGCAGCTGCTCATCGATACCATACTGCTCAAGTTCGGCATTGATATTCTCCTTGCTCAGCTCGCTCACGGGGATAGACAGCTTGTCGCTCATGTATCCCCACAAGGCATTCAACATCTCGGCATAGAAGCCGCTGCGGTCGCCACGCGCGGCAAAGCCACGGGCAGCCTTGAGGCGGCGCTGAGCCACCTTGCTGGCACGCTTGGAGCGCATGCGGCGCACGTCGGCACGCTCCTTGAGCTGCTTGCGGTAATACAGCAGCAATGCCACCAGAGCCAACAGCGGCAACAGGAACCACAACCAGTATGTCCAGCTGTCAACAATGTATCCATGCGACTTCGTCAGTCCCAGGTCACCGCTCTTGATGGGACGGATGTCCATATTCTTCATGCGGTAGTGGTTACTGGGCTGGCCCTCGCCCTTAGCGACAGACAAGTGTCGACCGGGGACTGTGACGGTCACATACTTGCCCGCCTCGGGGTCAAAATAAGAGAACTCGCCCTCTGGGATGTCAAACTCCCCGGCATATTGCGGAATGAACGTGTAGTCGATTACTACACGGCCACTCATGTCGCCGGCACCGTCATTGACTTGGGCATCGGTCTTGGGATCATACACGTCAAACTGGTCGGGGAACTTCACCTCAGGCGCTTTGATGTACTTGATGTTACCCGTGCCGCTGATCACATAGCGGTAGATGGCGGCACTATAGGTCTTCAGGCCTGTGGCGGGTTTGACCTCGGCAGTGACGTTGAAGCGCCCTACAGCACCGGTAAACGATGCGGGCCGTGGCTCGGGCAACGGCAGGATGTTGACCGTAGCCTTGTTGCTGGTCACCTTCAGGTCTTTCTCGATAGGCTTGGAGATGGTGCCAAAGATGCTGCGGAAGGTGTCGAACTGCACCACACTCACGTCATAGTTTCCCGATGAGATGGTCAACTTGCCGCTCTGTTGCGGATACAGGATGCACTGCTTGAGGATAGCGGTCATGTAGCGTTCGCCGTTCAGCGTTTCCACCTTGTTCAAGCTGGGCTGCACGGGAATCTCTTCAATCAGGAAGCCGTCAAACGAGGGCTGTATCGTGGGAATGAACTGCGAAATCTGATACTTGGTGTACAACTTGATGGTGCACACAACAGCCTGCTGCTCATAGACGCGCGGCTTGGACATCTCGATGCGGACAAACAGGTCCTTGCCGCTCACGGCCTTGTCGGCACTTTGCGTCATCGGGTCACTATAGGGTGTAGGCGCTCCAGGGGTCGTGCGTTGCTGCGGTTGGCTATTGGCATGACTACCCGACGGCAACACCTCAATGGTAAATGGCTTGGTGGAATAGCGCTTGCCGCCCACCACGATCGATGCAGCCCCGATGTGGCATTTGCCCGTATGGGTGGCTTTGTAAATCATCGTGTACTCCTCACTGGAGGAGTGGCTCGACTTGCCGTTGACCCATGATGAGCTGTAGCTCTGTGACACACTGGGACCGTAGATCAGCTTGGCGCCAGTCACCTCGGGCGCCGAGAAGCTGCTGCCCTCGCCATTGCTGAGCACAAACGTGACATTGAACTTGTTGCCCTCAATGACCTGATGCGGCGCCTCGACGGTGAACGATGCTGCCTGAGCTACCATTGCGGTCAAGAGCAGAATTGCTATGTAGATGATGCGTTTCATTGATTATCTCAGTTTCCAATCCTAAAGCCTAAAACCTAAAATCACCACTTCCTGTTCGTGCGCTGGCGCTCGTGACGCTGTTGCTGGGCCTGCTGCGCGTTGATGCGCTGCTGGGTGGCACGTTCACGGTCCTGCATGGCCTTGAGCACCTGTTCAGCATTTTGCTGGCTCATGCCGCCTTGCTGCTGTTTCTGTTGGTTTTGCTGATTCTGGTCTTGGTTCTGTTGGTTTTGATTCTGCTTATCTTTATTCTGGTCTTGATTGTCCTTGTTCTGGTCTTTATTCTGGTCCTTGTTCTGATCCTTATTCTGGTCTTTGTTTTGATCTTGATTGTCTTGGTTTTTATCCTGGTTTTTGTCCTTATTCTTGTCTTGCTGTTGCTTCTTGAGTTGGGCAAGACGCAGGTTGCGGCGGGCCTGCTCGTCATCAGGGTTGCAGCGCAGGGCTTGCTTGTAGCACTCTACAGCCTGATCATACTGCTGCCTGCCATAGGCGATATTGCCCAGGTCATAGCTGGCTTTGCCACGCACTTGCTTGTCTTGCGCGCCCTTGGCCAGGTTGGCAAGGAGCCCCTCGGCCTGCTTCATCGGGTTCTTGTCATCATCCTGCTGGCTGGTGACGCTGCCTTGACGCATCAGCGCTGTGGCCAGGTTGAATTGGGCTTTCTCGCTTGCGGGGTTGGCCTGCAGGGCCTTACGGTATTCGACCTCGGCCTCGGCATAGCGTTTTTTCTCATACAGCTTGTTGCCGTTGCGCAGGCACACGCGTTCCTGCTTGGTCATCTTGGGCGCCTTGTTCTGTGACATGGCAGGCGCCGTTGTGCTTAGGGCCATAACGGCTGCCAGCACGAGAGTGAGGATGCCATTATTTATCTTGTTGAGTCTCATTTTTTACAGTAGTCTCTTTCTTGTCTTTGGTAAAGAAATTATACTTCTTCAGCCACGGATTCTTGCGTTCGAGAAGCAGGAGCAATCCCAGCAGCAACAGCAGTGCAATGGTTGCAAACACGGGGAATTGCTCGTCATGCTGTGTGTAGGTCAATGTGGCCAGGTCGCTTTTGGCCAGCTTGTCCAGGGTCTCTTGCAGCGTCGATACGGCATCGGCTGCGGTACCCGAGATATAGACGCCCTTTCCTGCCTGCGCGATTTCCTGAGCCATCTTCTCGTTCAGGTAGGAGGTGACGGGATTACCGCTGTCATCGGTCAGGTAGCCGCCATCCATGGGAATGGGGGCGCCCGTGGTGGAGCCCACGCCGATGACATCGACCTGGACGCCCATCCTGGCGGCATCGCGGGCGGCGCCCACGGCGTCGTCCTCAAAGTTCTCGCCGTCGGTAATGATGATGATGGCTTTTTGTGACTTCTTGCTCTGGGAGAAACCATTCATCGCCATGTTGATCGCAGCACCGATGGCTGTACCCTGGGTGGGGGCCATATTGGTGCTGATGCCATTCAGGAACAATTTGGCCGAGGCGGCATCTCCTGTCATGGGCATCTGCATGTAGGCATTGCCGGCAAACACAATGAGGCCCACTTTATTGTTCTCGAGGCGGTCGATGAGTTTCTGCAGGATCATCTTGGATCGTTGCAGGCGGCTCACGTCCTGAGGGTTGTCGGTGCTGGATGCGTTCATCGAGTTAGACACGTCAACAGCGACCATCACCTCGATGCCGTGGACATTGGTGGTAGTCTTGCTAGAGCCGGCACGAGGACGGGCGAGCACCACGATAACCATCGCGAGCAGCAACAGTTCTATCGTAAGCCTGATCCAGGGCTTGTAGCGTGACACTTCGGGCATCAGCGGCTCGATGGATGTCTGCTTGCCGTAGCGGTCCAAACGGCGGCGGCGGTCCCGGCGGTTCCACAGGAACAGCAACACCAGCGCTGGCAGCAATAGCAGCAGGTAGAAATATTGCGGATGTGCAAAATTGATCATAGTTTCTTAATTCTCTAAACACTAAATTGTGCGCAGCACGTCTAGGGGATATGCCTTAATAAGGTGTAGTCGAGCAACAGGCTCAGCAACAGCAGGCCCAGCAACAGCATTGCCCAGGGTTCGTAGTGGTCCTCGGTGTGGGTAAAGCGCTGAACATCCATGTGGGTCTTCTCCAGCTGGTCAATTTCCTTGAAGATGTTGCGCAACACGCTGCTTGAGGTGGCACGGAAGTACTTGCCGCCCGTGGTAGCTGCAATATTCTTGAGCGTGGTCTCGTCGATGACAACGGGCATGCGCTGGTACTGGACGTTTCCGGCATAGTCGATGGCCACAGGATAGTCGGCAGTGCCGTTACTACCCACGCCGATGGTGTAGATCTTGATGCCATACTTGCGGGCAATGTCGGCTGCCGTGTTGGGAGCCACAACACCCGTATTGTTTGAGCCGTCGGTCAGCAGAATGATGCTCTTGCTCTTGGCCTTACCGTCGCGAATGCGGTTGATCGATGTGGCGATACCGTCGCCAATGGCGGTGCCGTCCTCAAGGGTGAACATCTCCGTTTGTCCGATGGCATTGACCAGCGTGGCGTTGTCCATGGTCATGGGCACTTGGGTAAAACTCTCACCGGCAAACAACACCAGGCCGATATTGTCGTGGTCACGGCCACTGACAAACTGGATGGCTACCTTCTTGGCGCTCTCAAAGCGGTTGGGCGAGAAATCGCGCGCCAGCATGCTGGTCGAGACGTCGAGCGCGATAACGATATCGGTACCCTCGACATCGCTCGTGGACCAGCTGTCATGGGTCTGCGGGCGGCACAGGATTACAATCAGGCAGGCCAGTGCACACAATTTCAGGGCAAACGAGGCATGCTTGAGCCACACCTTCCAGCTGGTGCCCATGCCGTCAAACGCACGCGTTGACGACACATTCATCTCGGGTTCGTTCTTGTCCTGGCTGTAGATATACCATGCAATGAGCGGTATCACCAGTACGGGCAACAGCCACAGCCAGCCTGGATGAGCAAGGTTCATCATTTCTTCACCTCCTCTTTCTTTTCAACTTGTTCAACTGGGCGCGTGGCCTCGACAAAGTTCACGGCGCGCTGATAAGCGACCTCGTTGTCATCGGCCAGCGGACGGGCGTTGGCAAACTTGACGATATCGGCAACCTCGAGAATCATCTCGAGCTGCTCGTTCACGGCCTTGGTCTCGTCATTGCGCTTGAGCGTCTCAATAATCTGTGACGAGGTCATTTCCACGGCATTGATGTCAAAGCGGCGGTCGATATAGACGCGCAAGATGTCGGTCAACCCCGTGAAATAGTCCTTCTCCTGGCCCCGCTGCCACAGCTGTGCGGCTTTGAGGTTCTGCAGGTTAATCATTGCTTCCTCATAGGGTGGCAAGCGCTTCTTATTGGGTTTCAATGGGTTGACACCCTTCTTGTAATACTTGTTGTAGGCCCACACGCCAGCTCCGATGAGCAACAGCGCCAGCAGCCATGCCCACCAGTAGTTGGGCAGCCAGTCCAGCAGATTGAAGGGCACTTCCTCGACGGGTTTGATGTCCTCGATATCCTTCATCTGGCTCACGTCAACTGGCAGTACCTTGAGCATCAGCTTGTTGCTATAGGCCGTGTCGCCGTTCACGACATAGGGAATGGGCTTGATGGCCCACATGCCCGAGTCAAAGCTCTGGATAATCAGGTCACGGTTGATCTGGATGCGGTTGTTGCCCAAGTCGGTCGTGTCGGCAGCCGGGCGTCCGGCAATCTCGATCATGGAGCTGAGGGTGTCCAGTTGCTCACCAGGGAAGAAGCCTCGTGCATCCTTGTCCTGGGTTATCTCCAGGTGCAGCGTGGTGGTCTTGCCCATGAGCAGCGTGGCGCTGTCGAGCTTGGCCTTGAACATGACGTTACCGCCCCACGCAGCCGGCACGGTAGCCAGTAGCGCCACGGCGGTCATCACGATATGTCTCAATGTCTTTGACATTTTATTTGTCAGTTTTAAGTCTCTAAACTTTAAACCATAAACTCTAAACTTCAAGTCGCGCCACGCGACTTGAATAATCCCATCAGGGCTGTGACATAGTCCTCATCAGTCGCTACGCTGGCCATGTCCACGTTGCAGCGCTGCAGCGTGCTGTTGACGGCCTGCTGCTGGTTGTACCACCAGCGGCTGTAAGCGTCACGCACGCGCTTGCTGCTGGTATTGACCCACCGCGTCGTGCCACGCTCGGCGTCACGCATGCGCATCAGTCCCACGTCGGGCAGCTGTGCCTCGCGCTTGTCATAGACCTGCACCGCAATCACGTCATGCTTGTGGTTGGCGATAGATAATGACTTGCTGTAGTCATGTTCATCGATGAAGTCGCTCACCAGGAAGGTGGTGCACCGCTTCTTCAGGGCGCCGGTCATGTATTCCAGCACCATATTGATGTCGGTGCCGGTGCCGGTGGGCTGAAAATCGAGCAGCTCACGGATGACCAGCAGGATGTGCTTGCGCCCCTTCTTGGGCGGGATGAATTTCTCCACCTTGTCGCTAAAGAAGATGACTCCCACCTTGTCGTTGTTCTGGATAGCCGAGAACGCGATGGTGGCGCCTACCTCGGCCATCATCTCACGCTTGGCGACGCCCACAGCACCAAAGTCCTTGCTGCCGCTCACGTCAACAAGCAGCATCACGGTGAGCTCACGCTCCTCCTCATAGACCTTCACATACGGGCGGTTGTAGCGGGCGGTAACGTTCCAGTCGATGTCGCGCACGTCGTCACCATACTGGTACTCGCGCACCTCGCTGAAGGTCATACCCCTGCCCTTGAAGGCCGAGTGGTATTCGCCGGCAAATATGTTTTGCGACAGGCCCTTGGTCTTGATTTCAATCTTGCGGACCTTGCGCAACAGTTCATTAGTATCCATTCTAGTCGTTAGTCCTTAGTCCCCAATATCCAGCTGAGACTCAGCCCTAAGCCCTAAGCTTTTCAAGCCGTTCTCGGCCTGAAAATCAAGGCACTGCAATCTTGTCGAGGATGTTGCTGATAATCTCGTCGGCGGTGATGTTGTTGGCCTCGGCCTCGTAGGTCAGGCCCAGGCGGTGACGCATCACGTCGTGGCAGACGGCACGCACGTCCTCGGGGATGACGTAGCCACGGTTGCGCAGGAAGGCGTAGGCTCGCGATGCCAGCGCCATGTTGATCGAGGCGCGGGGCGAAGCGCCAAACGAGATCATGCTCTTTAAGTCATTCAGGCCGTAATCGCCAGGGAAACGCGTCGCAAACACGATGTCCACGATATACTTCTGGATCTTCTCGTCGATGTATATCTGCTGCACCACCTTGCGCGTGTCAACGATATCGGCGGGAGTAACCATCGGGCGCACCTGCACAGGATCGGGGGCGATGTTCATCTTGATGATTTCGCTCTCCTCGCTCTTGCTGGGATAACCGATGATGACCTTCATCAGGAAACGGTCCACCTGAGCCTCGGGCAGCGGATAGGTGCCCTCCTGCTCGATGGGATTCTGGGTGGCAAGCACCAGGAAGGGGTCGTCCAGCTTAAAGGTCTGTTCGCCGATGGTCACCTGGCGCTCCTGCATGGCCTCGAGCAGGGCACTCTGCACCTTGGCGGGAGCGCGGTTGATCTCGTCGGCCAGGACAAAGTTGGCAAACACCGGACCCTTCTTGACCTCAAACTGCTCTTTCTTGATACTGTAGATCATGGTTCCCACCACATCGGCAGGAAGCAGGTCAGGCGTGAACTGGATGCGTGAGAAGCGGGCATCAATCAGTGATGCCAGTGTGCTGATAGCCTTGGTCTTGGCCAGACCGGGGACACCCTCGAGCAACACATGCCCGTTGGCGAGCAAGGCAATGAGCAACGAGTCCACAAGATGCTTTTGACCCACAATGGTCTGATCCATGCCCTGACGGATCATGTTCACAAAATTACTTTTACTTGCAATCAGGTCGTTTAATTCCCTGATGTTGACTGTTTCTGCCATAACAATATTGTTTTTTCCGTATAATTTCAAACGTAAGCTATTTTACAAGGTGCAAAAATACATCATTACCCAACACCCCCGCGTGAAAATCACGTTAATTTAACAAATATATTGTTAAAAGATTAACACAAACTATATGCAAACTGAAGCCCGCCCTTTCTTGCTATGTGACGCTGCCTGCCGCATCGGTCTGCTCATCCGCCCCTCAACCTTCAGTGAATTCTAGATAAGGGGACTCCTATAAAATAGCTTGGAATGGGTTTGGATTGATTTTCGAGCAGATTTTGACTTGCCTTCGCAGGAGCATAAAGCCGCATTTTTTTGCTCCTATCACGATTTTACATTACCTTTGCATCAATCAACTAATCAACTTCTAATTTTAGAGATAAGATGAAACTCAACCTGATCACCTTCGCTTCATCGCTCGCGAGCCGCGAGTCGATCTTCACCGACCACCATGAACTTCTCGACACCATCGCCGAGAAATATGACGTACAGTATATCTTCCCCGAGGATTTGGACAAGCCACGTCCCGATGGGGCCACCATGGTGCTCGTGGGCAGCGGTGGTGTTGAGGAGATGGTCAAGGGGGCTATCGATAGCCTGCCGCCCTATGTCGTTCTCATCGCCGACGGCCTGAAGAATTCACTGGCAGCCTCGCTCGAGATACTGTCATGGATGCGCCAGACGGGCCGTCAGGGCCGCGTGCTGCACGGCCCCACCAGCTTCATCGTGCAGGGCATCGGCAACTATGTGATGGCCCATGAGGCTGTCGCCCGCTTGAATGGAATGCGCGTGGGCGTCATCGGCAGGCCTTCGGGATGGCTCATCGCCAGCGATGTGACTTATCAGGCCATGCGCGAGCGTTGGGGCATCGAGATGGTGGATGTGCCGCTCGACGAGGTGGTCAAGGGCTACGAGACGGTGACGTCCGACGAGGTGCAGGACATCACCGATGAGTTCATGAATCGCGCTTTCGGCATTCTGGAGCCCACACGCGACGAGGTGGTCAAGGCCATGCGCCTGTACCGTTCGGTAAAAAGCATCGTTGAGCGGTACAGCCTGAATGCCTTTACACTCAACTGCTTTGATCTGATACCCATCACCCACACTACCGGCTGTGTGGCACTGGCCTTGCTCAACCAGGAGGGTATTCCCGCTGGCTGCGAGGGCGACGAGCAGACACTGCTCACCATGCTGGCCGTGCAGGCAGCCACCGGCGAGATGACCTTCATGGCCAACCCGTCCAAGATTCTGGACAATGCAGCCCACGAGATGGTGTTTGCCCATTGCACCATCGCTCCCGCTATGGCCGACCGTTATATTATCCGCGACCACTATGAGTCGCTCAGCGGTGTAGCCGTCGAGGGCATCTTCGACCCGATGGACATGACGGTGGTCAAGTGTGGCGGCAAAGGCATGGAGCACTACTTCCTGAGCAAGGCGCAGCTGATTGAGTGCACGACCAATCCCAACATGTGCCGCACCCAGCTACGATTGCGTTTGGACGAGCCGCTGGACTACTTCCTGGAGCGCAGCATCGGCAACCACCACGTCATCGTCCGCGGCGACCACACTCAGTGCATCGAGGCCACCCTGCGCCTGCTTGGTGCCAAGGCCATTATCGAATAACACATGCTACGCGTCAATCCCAAATACGAACCGCTGCGCGAGTGGCTGGAACGGCTTCCCGAGGACTTTGAGCGGCTGGGCGAGGTCATCTATGACAAGCGCAACCAGTTGCGCGTCATCACCGCACCCGATGGCACTCTGGTCAACGTTAAGCGCTATTGCAAGACCCACATGGTCAATCGTGTGGTGTATTCGTTGGGAATCCGCCAGCCCAAGGGCCTGAGGGCCTATCGCTACCCCACCCGCCTGCTCGAACGCGGCATCGACACACCCGAACCCATCGCCTATATTGAACAGCGCTGCTGCGGTCTGTTGGGGCTGAGCTACTTCGTCAGCGTGCAATCACCACTGCGGCACACGCTCTATGAGCTGGGCGACGCACGCGAGGGCACCTACGAGGACATCGCCGATGCCCTGGGCCGCTACACCGCCGCAATGCACGAGGCCGAGGTGCTGCATCTAGACTATTCACCAGGCAATATACTATGGGACAAGGACGGGAAAGGCTATCGCTTTGCGGTGGTCGATATCAACCGCATGCGTTTCGGCAAGGTCGATATGGCAGACGGATGTGCCGCACTGCGCCGCCTGTGGGGCCCCAAACGCTTTATCGAGCTCATTGCCCGCAGCTACGCCGCGGCACGCGGTTTTGACCCCGACGAGGCAGTCCGCCTCACCATGCAGGCCCGCACCGCCTTCTGGACCCGCTACAGCCGCCGCCACCCCGTCGAGTTCCCCCTGGAACTCTAGGGGCCTTCAGCCTGATTTTTTATAAGACAAGAAAGGCAAGAACGACAATGCATCTATTCATCAAGAGAATTGTCGTTCTTGTCTTTCTCGTCTTGCTGATCAGCGGCGACAGCCGTTACTTGTACAGGACGTAAGCCGTCATCGGGGCCAGCGTGGCCTTGAGAACGCCTTTCTTCACCGTGAAGCGCTGCTTGGTCACGGCGTCGCGGTATTTGCCGTTGCTCAGGGTCACGGGGATGGCCACCTGGGCAGGCTGCTCGTCGAGGTTGATGACCACGGCGGCTCTGGCGCCGCGCTCCACGATGATCTGCTTGCCGTTCTCGCTATAGATGATGTTCTCGGGCTGACCCACGTTGCGGTGGCGGAACTCGTTGACGGCCTTCACCACGGGGTGCTTGAACTCGTCGTTGCCCACCTTGCCGATCTCGTTGTCGCCCCAATAGTTCTCGCGGGTGCTGCCGTGAGGGCGGCTGTAGAACAGCGGCGTGCCGTACTGGCGTGCGGTCAGGAAGACCCAACCCAGGCGGATGAGCTCGTCACTCATGCCGGCCGAGGCGTGGTCGTTGCAGTAGGTGTCGTGCGACTCGACCCAGGTCACCAGGTGGGCGGGATCCACCGAGTGGTGCCACGTCAACAGGTTGTCGGCACGGGCATCATGCTTATTGAGCACGTTGCGCAGCACCCAACCATAGTTGCTGGCCGTCAAGTCCATATACTCGGCATAGCCCTGCTCGGGCACATTGCGGTCCTGCAACACCTCGCCGTAGATAAAGAGTTGCTCACGCGGCACGGCCAGACGCAGGCCCTTCACGGCCTTGCGACCCATAGCCACGTCCCAGAAGTCATTCTCGGGCGACTTGGGGTCACGCATCTCGCCAGGCAGGCCGATGTGCTTGGCCGTGTCATAGCGGAAACCGCTAGCGCCACAAGCCAGCACGTCGTTGACATACTGCATGTAGTAGTACTGGAAATCAGGGTTCTCGGTGTTCACGTCGGGCAGCGTGCCCATCTCGCCCGTCGTGCACTGGTAGCGGTCGCTATAGTCCTTGATGGGCCACAGGCCGTTGGCATGGAACAGGTTCTCGCGGCCATTCACGGCGCTGTCGAGGCGGGCGTTGATCTGCGTGCGGTCAATCACCGTGTGGTTAGGCAACACATCCACGATCACGCGCAGGCCCAGGCGCTTGGCCTCGGCACACATCGCCTTGAACTCGTCACGCGTCCCCAGCTGATAGTTACCGATGGTCCAATCCGTCGGCTGGTAGTGGTAATACCACTTGCCGTGCCCGAACAGCTGGCGGCCGCCGCCCTCGCCCACGACACACTCGTTGATGGGCGACGTCTGCACAATCGTGTAACCCGCATCCTTAATCTCCGTCAGATGCTCCTTGATGGTATTAAACGACCACGACCACGCGTGGAGAATAATCTCATTATTACCCTCAGCAGTCTGTGCCATGCCAGCCATCACACCCATAAGAGCAATCAATACGATAGAAATAAACTTTTTCATATACACTAAAATCTTGTTTAACATCGCAAAGATAGTAATCTTTTTAGTTTTTAGTTGTAAGTTTTCAGTTTTTAGTTGGCATCCGCACCCTTGGGGCTCACGCTAAGCGCCCCAAAAAGGAAAGACAATAAACACAACAAATACTAAGGGCATCTACACCCTTTTCTGTTGGCGCACCTTTAAAACTTAGCGAATTCGCGGCTTAGCGTGAGGGCATTAAATTTTGAAAACAAGAAAAACAAGAAACACAATCTTCTTGTTTCAAACAACAGGAACAACTCTTTTTAAAAAGCAACTGACTAATCATAATATCTTTGATAGCAGACACAAAGCCTAAACCTAACACCTATTTTTTACGTTTTCTAGATTTTCCACGTTTTCCACTATTATATATATAATATGGAAAATATGTAAAATATAGAAAATATAGAATTTATGTCATCGCAAGTTTTGACAGGACATAAATTCATATATTTATATCATTACTCAATTTTCACAAATTCTACATTTTCCACGTTTTCTACGTGCACACACTGCCAAAAACGAAAACAACAAACATCCCTATTTTCAAACAACAAGATTTCAAGAAAAGGAAAACAACAAACACAACAAATACAATAATTTAAATCAAACGCAAATTACGCTGATTTTCACAGATGATTATTTAATCAAATCTATAAAAATCGGCGTAATTCATGTTTTGCTAACAGTTACGCACGCACAAACAAAACACGCACGTATGGAAAACGTAGAAAACATGGAAGAATAAAAAACGAAACAGAAAATAAAAATCAAAATCCTTGCGCAATTCTTCAGAAACCACTATTTTTGCACCAACTCATTGACGGATCCAGTCGCATCGGCGACCACTACAACCAACCGTCAATGAAGACATATTAGATACAGGCGTTTACTGTAACGCTTTGGTTTTGACGTTTCAAGAATCTCGCAAATTCTAAAGAACAATCCGTCGAAGACAAAGCAACGTGAACGCTCCAATAGGTGTATTATATCCCTCACTCAGGTCAACACATTTGGCTTGAGAGTTTTGATATACACATCTTCGTGGAGCTTTCGACGTTGCTCACTCCTGACGGATTAGGCAATGCGAGAGCCTTTGAAACGTGGAACTGAGCAACAGACTTGGCTCCACGTTTTGTATTTAATTGGCATTAACCTCTAATTATCACACCCCTGGTTGCCGAGAGCCACAACCAAACAAATAATCGTGGCAATTATTTTTTAAATTATGAATAAGTCTAAATACTCTATCAAGGAACCTCTTGAAGCATATACCAGATCTATAATTGAAGAGCGTTTGCGCTCTCTTGGATATAATATGGATGAAACAGATATCAACTGCAATATTTATAGAGAGCGTGCTAAATATAAATTCCAAGATGATGCTTTAAATGGGAAAAACCCTGATTTTTTAGTTTATAAAGAGAACTCAACCCTTATACTTGCTGTTATTGAGGCAAAGAGGCCGGGTATTTCACTTGATACCGCAATTGATCAAGCAATTAAACTATATGCTAGTCCATTAGATATTCCCATTGTCTTTGTGTATAATGCCGGTTCTTTTTACGCTTGCACAAAGGACAGGAATTCTATTAAAATTGATGGAATTGAAATCAGTGATTTTGTCGATGAGGACACATTGCTAAAACTAATAGAAGGTGATTTTAACATTGAAAGTGTTCCGTCTGGGTTTTCATTATCTCGTGCTGACTTGCTAACTAAATTCAAGAAAGCAAATGATTTATTGAGAAAGGCTGGTTTAAGAGAAGGATATGAGCGTTTTTCTGTATTCTCTGATTTAATGTTTTTAAAGCTGAAAAATGACTTTGGTGATATTGGTGAATTATCAGGAACCGATGGTCTGGATAAATCTTGTACTTGGAAAAAACTAATAGACAAAATACCATCTGATGACGAAGCTAATTTTGATATTGAAGATTCAGAGGTGAAATCTTATCTAGAGGATACAATAAAGAAAAAATTGAAAGAGGCTTATGGAGATGTTTTTGAGTCATCATTAAATATTCAAGATGAGATAATATTGATAGATCTCATAAAATTAATTGACAGTATACCATTAAAAGACGTTGATACAGATGTAAAAGGTGATGCTTTTGAGTATTTTCTCCGTAATGTCACAAATGGAAATAAAGATTTAGGAGAATACTACACACCACGTCATATTGTTAAAATGATAGTTAAACTCTTAAATCCAATATATGGAGAGAAGATTTATGATCCCTGTTGTGGTACAGGTGGGTTTCTGCTAGAGTGTTTTAAACATTTAAGAAATAATACCGATGTAACAGAAAGCAAATCTGATTCCAATGATGTGAAAGAGGAAAAGAAAGAGAAACGCAGGATTATAAGAGAAGAAAGTGTTTATGGTCGAGAAATAACATCAACTGCTAGAATTGCTAAAATGAATATGATTCTATTTGGCGATGGCCATACTCATATCCGTCAAATGGATTCTCTTTCAGAAGTCGTTAAAGAGGAATTTAATATTGTAGTTTCGAATATCCCATATTCTCAAAAAGTAGAAAATGGCGCTTTTTATGAATTCCCAACCGAAAAGGGTGACAGTTTGTTCATGCAACACATTTGGAAAGCTGTAAAAAAAGGAGGTCGAATAGCTGTTGTCGTACCAGATACTTTTTTATATGGTAAAGACACTTTTGATATAAGGAAGAAAATTATTGATGAGAGTTTAAGAATAATAATTGTTTCACTACCTAGGGGCGTCTTTAATCCTTACACACCAACAAAGACAAGCATATTATTTGCTTATAAAAAACAAAATCTAAGTCAATCAAGTAAACAAACTGATATTTCAATGTATATCATAAGAAACGATGGTTTTGAATTAGGAGCAAGAAGGCGTCCACTAAGAGGGCAGTCTGATTGTAATAAGTTCTTAAGGGATTATGATTTCGATAAAAATCTACGTATTGTTGAGGCTCCTAACTCAATAAATGTTTCTTACGATGATATTCTAAAGAAAAAATATAATTTGTTCCCGTTCGAATACATGGAACATCTACCAAGTGTTGATAATTTAGAATCTCTAAAATCGATTGGTAGTTATATTGAAGAACGTAAAGAAAGATTTGATATTAACATTTTTGATGATATCTTAGAAGAGTGTGTTATTTTATCCGTTACCAAAAATGGCATTTATATTGGCGACGAATTAAGCGCCAAAGATATTAATGATCTTAAGCAGAAATATAAAAGAGTCTATGCTGGAGATTTTACTTATAACCCGCATCGTATTAATGTCGGAAGCGTTGGCGTAGTTCCTCAACTTTCTAAGTATATGTACGTTTCAGATATCTATCCTGTCTTCAAGATTAAGGATACTAATACTATTCCAAACTATTATCTACAACGCTTGCTCAAAACAAACGAGTATAAAGTAATTATAAACGACTATTGTCAAGGTGGTGCAAGAGCAGATTTAAAATTAAAATGGTTATCACGCATAAAACTGGAATTACCATCAGAAGATGAGATTAAGAGAGTTTCTAATTTGTCACAAAAGATGGAAAAAGTATATAATCTCTATAGAAAACTATTGAAAGAACTCATGGAGGAATAGAGGGGTCAACGATTAAACCAACGTAATGAAATAGAGGTGTGCTGGTCAGAAATAGCCATTAATGATAAATCATTGATGGTTAATTCGTGATCATTCGTGGGCATTCATGTTACGCGTGTGCGTGGAAAACGTGGAAAATGTAAAATAGGTTTTAGTGAGGCATACGCAGGCCTTCTATCAACTGATTAGTCTGAATTCTCTGATGGCTGACGCAAAACCTCAGAAATGTTCAGATTAATCAGTTGTTTTTTAAAGACCGCTGACGGATGTCACAATAAAAAGTTGTCAAGGTTGTTTATTTGTGGTTCCTGTTGTTTGAGAAAATTCGTGGGCTGATGTTTGGGGGAATGATTTGAAATTCTTAAATTTGCGAAAAGGAACATTTTTATAATTTATAACCTGTAATAAGACATTAACAAGAGACAATGAACGAAATTGAAAAATTGCAACCCACGTGCATCTGGCGCAGCTTCTATGCGCTGACACAGGTTCCCCATCCCATCAAGTCCATCCCGTCCATTACAGCGAGAAGCCGGATGCCCCTCTAAGCTCTAACCCGCGAGCAACGCTCGCAATTCTGCTTTTTGTCATTGACCTCGGGTGATGGGGTGTGATACCTTTGCAATGAGGGGGGCGAGGATCGCTTTTAACCTTTCGTTAACATTTCCGCCCCACACTATCATTGATTTCTCATTTGGACAGACTGTTGTTAATCAGGCAGTTGCTCAACGGGCTATTCAAAACCTGATTCTGCTTTTTGACGGCAGCAGTCCATGACAGAGCTGCCTAGTGAAGCAGAAATAGAAAACTACTTGTCCACAAGAAAATTATTAGTATAACTATTTGGAATTTCGCTCAACTTATTCTATTTTTGTAGCTCTCAAATCAACAAGTGCCATCAATGTGGCTATGAATAGATGATATAGAATTTTCATGAGACCATTTACATTATACGTTATTTTAAGATTTTAATCATTATGATACTACCTAGAAGATGTTTATTGGCACTGGGGGCAGCGCTGTTGACTGCTGCCGCATGGGCCGGAATCCAGACCGACGCCCGAATGCATGCTGTGGCCAGGCGCGTCTTGGGCGCTGGTGGCCAGGTGAGCCGTGTGGCCGACTATCCTGGCATGGCCGTATATCAACAGGCCGGTGGCGGCTTTGCCATCGTTTCCAGCGACGGGAATGCGCCTGCCGTGATGGCCTACTCTCCCGATGGCCAGTTTGACCCGACGAGTGACAACCCTGGCTTCAACTGGTGGCTGAGCGCCATCAAGGGGGCTCCTCACCGCGATCCCATTAAGCCAGACCCGAGCCGGTTCGCCCCGTCGGTGGCACCGCTCATCACCACCCGGTGGGGGCAGAATGAGCCTTTCCGCTACATGTGTCCGTTTCTGGAGTATGAGCCCGACTTGAGCAAATATGGCATCTACCTGCCCGACACGACCCACAATGCCGTGGGATGCGGGCCGGCGGCCATGGCACAGTTCATGAACTATTACAAGTTCCCCGATCATGGTCGGGGCAGCCGATCGGTTGTCGTCAAGTATGACCAGGCCAACGTGACGCTGACGGTGGATTTTGAGGCGGCGACCTACGATTGGGACAACATGCTGGACGATTACAGCGGCGGCTATACCGACGAGCAGGGCGAGGCCGTGGCACAGCTGTGCTATCATGCCGCTGTAGCAGCCCAGGCCAATTGGACTAGGCTGGGCGGAGCCACATTTGACGACAATATCCTCAACGCCATGATTGAGCACTTCGGCTACAATGATTCGGCCCGCGTCCTCAATCGGCCATTGTATGACGACGTCACGTGGGTGGAAATGATCTATGAGTCGCTCTCTAATGGTCATCCCGTGCTCTACTCGGGCAAGGACATCAATTTTGAAGTGGGCATCCTGGTGGGACACAATTTCATCATCGACGGCTATGACGAGAATGGTCTGGTACATGTCAACTGGGGCTGGCACGGCCAGCAAGACGGCTATTACGACATCGCCACGCTCACCGTGGGCAAGCTGTCGTTTGATGACTGGCAAGGCATGTACACGGGACTGTATCCCAAGCGTGATCACCTGCGCGGCGACGTGGATGGCGACGGCAAGGTCAACATCACCGACGTCACCACGCTCATCGACATCCTGTTGACGGGTGATACAAGCAATCATATGCCACAGGCTGACGTCAATAATGATGGCCGCATCACCATCGACGATGTGACAGAACTTATCGACCTACTGCTCACACATTGAGCGATACCAGCATCGAGCGGCGAAGACAGGCGGCGTCTCGGGATTGCAAACAAAAAAATGATTTTTTGTTTGGCACTCCGCTAGACTTGCACTATCTTTGCCACATAGAAAAAAGACATCAATTTTATAACCTGTAATAAGACATTAACAGAGAATCAAGACTATGAACGAAATTGAAAAATTGCAACCCACGTGCATCTGGCGCAACTTCTATGCGCTGACACAGGTTCCCCGTCCCTCGGGACACGTTGAGAAAATCCAGCAATTCCTGCTCGACTTTGCCAAGAAGGTGGGCGTTGAGGCCTTCCAGGACCCCGCCGGCAACATCGTGATGCGCAAGCCTGCCACCCCCGGCATGGAAAACCGCAAGTGCATCACCATGCAGGCCCACATGGACATGGTGCCCCAAAAGACGCCCGAGTCCAAGCACAACTTCGAGACCGATCCCATCGAGCCCTACATCGACGGCGAGTGGATCAAGGCACGCGGCACCACGCTGGGTGCTGACGACGGTCTGGGCGTGGCAGCCATCATGGCAGTCATGGAGGACAACACCCTCAAGCACGGTCCCATCGAGGGCCTGATCACCAAGGACGAGGAGACCGGCATGTATGGCGCCAACGATCTGCCCAAGGGACAGATGAAGGGCGACATCCTGTTCAACCTCGACAGCGAGACGTGGGGCAAGTTCGTCATCGGTAGCGCCGGTGGTATCGACGTTACCTGCACGCGCAAATACAATGAGGTAAAGACCGCCAGCGGCGACACCGCCGTGCGCATCACCCTCAAGGGCCTGAAGGGCGGCCACAGCGGCCTCGAGATCCATGAGGGCCGTGCCAACGCCAACAAGCTGATGGCCCGCCTCGTGCAACTGGCTATCGTTGACCACAAGGCCCGCCTGGTGAGCTGGCATGGCGGCAACATGCGCAACGCCATCCCCTTCAAGGCCGAGACCGTCATGGTGCTGCCCGAGGATAACCTCAAGGGCATGAAGAAGCTCGTCAAGACGATGAAGGCCCAGTTCGAGAGCGAGTTCAAGTTCATCGAGGACAACGTGGACCTGACCTTGAAGGCTATCGACCGTCCCAAGATGAAGATGGCCCTCGACGACCAGACGACCATCCTGCGCGCCCTGTACGCCTGCCATGACGGCGTCGTTCGTTTCATCCCCGCCTATCCCAACGTGGTAGAGACCTCCAGCAACCTGGCCATCATCGACATCGAGGACGGCAAGGCAGCCGTGAAGATCCTCGCCCGCTCGGCACGTGAGGACATGAAGGAGTACATCGTGAAGATGCTCATGACCTGCTTCCACCTCGCCGACTTCAAGGTAGAGACCGGTGGCGACTACATCGGCTGGGATCCCAACCCCGACAGCGAGGCCCTGCACATGCTGCTTGACCTGTACAAGCAACTCTTCAACGAGGAGGGCATCGTGCAAGTTGACCACGCCGGTCTGGAGTGCTCCATCATCCTGGGCAAGTACCCGCACATGGACGTAGTGAGCTTCGGTCCCACGCTGCGCAGCCCGCACACCACTATCGAGCGCGCCTACATCCCCGCAGCAGAACCCTTCTGGAAACTGCTCGTTAAGGCTCTCGAGGAGGCTCCCGTCAAGAAATAAGGAGAAGTGTTTTTTTCATAATTGTCAATTACCGTAGGTCGCTACAATGCTCCTGCGGTAATTGTTTTTCTGTCACCAGATTAAAAAATATCCTCTAAACCCCTAAGCCCTAAGCTCTAAGCCTCTCGCGCAGCGAGAATCAAACCCCTAAGCCTCTCGCGCAGTGAGAATCTAAGCCCTAAGCTCTAAGCTCTAAGCCCTAAGCCCTAAGCTCTAAACCGCAAGCAAAGCTTGCATAAGAGCCGCCGCCGCAGCTGCCTGATATTGGTCGAGGGTGCGGGACTTGCGTATGGCCTTGAACAATTTGTGGCCTGTTCCGGGCAGGAAGGTCTGCCAGATGTCCTGCAGGCGACGCACCAGTTGGGCCTCGCCACCGTTGAGCTGCTCGGTGTAGCCATCGACCAGCAGGTCGTGGAAACGGCGGTAATCGTCAGTAGTGGCATCGGGGGCAAACATGCCGGGATTGGCCGCCAGTCCGCTGCCCACCATCACGGCTGCCAGATTGGGATAGCGGCTCATGACAGCCTCGATGTCCTCGACCGTGCGCAAGCCACCATTATAGACGATGGGCCATGACGATGCGGCCAGCAATGCCTCAAATTGCCCGATATCCAAGTCACCCTTGTACTGCTGCTTGCCGATGCGAGGGTGCACCGCAATGTTGACGGGCCTGATGATCTCCATCATGGGCAGCACGTCGCGCCACTGGTCGGGCTGGTCCCAGCCCAGACGCATCTTCACGCTGTACTCCACCCCATCGACAGCCGCCAGTGCCCTAAACAGGGCCTCGACCAGGTCGGGATAGGCCAACATGCCCGAGCCCTTGCGGTGCAGTGCGATGGGCGGGAACGGGCACCCCAGGTTGATGTCGATGCGGCTGTAGCCCCGCTGCTTCAAGGCATCGACCATCATCACGGCCTGCTCTGGTTGGCAGGCAAGTATCTGAGGTATCAGCGTGATGCCCGCATTGCGGTCGGGCTCCACGTCACGCAGGTCCTTGCGCCTGACCTCGCCATGCTCCACACGCATGAAGGGGGAATAATAGGCATCCACACCGCCAAACACACTGTGTTGCGCCATGCGCCACACGTTATCGGTAACTCCTTGCAACGGTGCCGACAGCACCGGTATTTTCTTGTCGTTCATGTTCATGAATTATTTCAGGGGAGCATATCGCCCGCCGGTGATTGTTTTGATGGAGAGTTTCTGGAAGAGCAGGTCATAGGCCGTGGTGCTCTGGTTGTCGTTGCAGTCCTCATGGAAGAAGGCGATGGCGCCGTCTTGCAGGGCAATCATCGTGGAATAGGCCGAATAGTTGTCGGTCACCTGATAACAGGTCCAGCCCATGGAGAAATCTGAGGGCTCGTCATAGTCACTGGAGTCAACCAGCGGTTTGTAATAGATGCTCACGCGCTGGCGCCCCTTGCCACGAGGCACCGACTGCAACGCGAGGTGCATCGAGCGTCCGTCACTCATGCGGAGCACTGGCACGATGAGCAACTCGCCATTACAGGAGCAGTCCTCGCTATAAGTGCCTGACTCGGGGTCGTTGCTGACAGCCATATCGCCCCAGGATGCCGTGTCATAGTTATAGATGTTGAACAGGCGGCCGCTGGTGCCCGTAACCTTGGAGCGGCAGCTGAGCAGGATGTTGCCGTCGGGCAGTTCCTCGATCTTAGACTCATCGCCCCACGGTTCTACAGTAGGCCTGGCAGCCGGGCCTCCCAGCGCATGCCACGACAGCCCAAAGTCGTCACTATAAAGGACCAGGCATCCCACACCATTGGGAGCATCGATGGCCGAGTAGATGCGGTAATAGTCACCTCGCTTGATGTAACGGCTCTGGCAGATGCGACCACTGGAGAAGAACAGGCTGTTCACCTCGGGACAGTCGGCAAAGATGCCATAGATTTCGCTTGTCACGTCGGCCTCGCTCCACGTCAGGCCGCCATCATCGCTGATGTAACGCCCCACACGTATGGGATTGGCCAACGTCGAGTTGAGAAAACCCTGTGAGCCCGAGGCGCACATGACGAGGACGCGGCCTGTCTGGCGGTCGGCCACAGCGGCCGCGTCACCATGGCTATTGACAAAGCCCTCGCGGCGTGCGTTACCGTTGGCAATCATGATGGTTTCGCCCCAGGTCTTGCCGCGGTCACCGCTTATCCTGCCCACGACATCCAGTCCACGATTACCGCCGATGTCATAATCGCTGTTATGTCGGTCATCGGCGATGGCAAGCAAGTTGCCTGCAGGCAGTTGAACGATAGCGGGAATGCGATAATAATGACGGGGTGACAACGTGGTGTCATAGATCGTCACCGGTATTGTATCGGCCTCTGAATCGTCAGGAGGCAGCATGGAATCATCTGTGCCAAAGATCACATTGACGACCTCGTTCACGTCGACAATATTGACCTCACCGTCACCGTTCACATCGCCATAGAGACCCTGAGCATTAGCAGCCAGTGACAGCGACACTGCCAGCAATAATACACTTGATTGTAAACAGATCTTCATACCTTCTAATCATTTGAAATGACACATTGTACAAAAATAGATGAAAGAATTGACCCATACAAGTTTTAATCGGCTGAAGTAACTTTTTTGGCAAAAAATTTGGTGGGTTGGGAAAATGGTTGTACCTTTGCAGTCGCTTTTAGCAATTGGCGGGATAGCTCAGTTGGTTAGAGCGTCGGATTCATAACCCGGAGGTCCTGAGTTCAATTCTCAGTCCCGCTACTTACAAGGGGTCGCACGATGTGCGGCCCCTTGTAGTTTATCCCCTAGTTGATCTAGATACTCTAGAGTACCTAGTTACATATAGAGTTTCTGGTTCTCGAAGTCCACCTCGCGGTCGAGCAGGGTGACGAAATCGTCAAGGACCTCGCGGTCGATGTCGCCCAGGGTGAACTCGTTCTCAGCATCCTCACGGATGAGGGATATCCACTCGCGACGGGCAGTGACATAGTCTTGATGGATGCGTTCCACGACCTCATCGGTCAACTCATCGATTCCGTAGTAATCCAGGATGATGCGATAGCTCCACGACCAGCGCAGTTCATTGTAATTGTTATGAATGGCCTTGAAGCACGCGTTTACCGCATCGATGCTATTTAAGCGGCCATCGATGATGTCGTTGATGATTTTGTCTTCGGCACTCTGCGGCATGAGCAGGCCCATCAGGTCAATCCAGTTGCCCTCGCCCTCGGTCGAGACGGGAGGCACCGGGGCATGACGCTTGAGCACAGCGCCCATATAGATGCGCAACGCCATGTCATAGTACTTAATGCCCTTGTGCAACAGTGGCGCCTTGATGACATACTCATGGTAGTTATAGGTGCTCACATTGTCACCGCTGGCGGCGCGCAGGTTCTCCAGAATCTTCTTGCCACGCAGCACCTCGCTGATGGTGAACGGGCTGAGCCAGTCGAAGTTGACCACGCTGCGGTGCTCGCCCTTGTAGCGCTTGTCGCGCTTGGGCCACTTGCGGATGTCGCGGTACAGGCCGACGGTGGCAAAGTTGCGTCCCGGCTTGAGGTACATCGTGTCGCCATAGGCAATCAGGTAAGAGAAGGGCAAGTCGCGCGTGTCGGGGTGGTACATCAGTTTGCCGAACAGCACACTGAACGAACCGATGTTGGCCGGCAGCAGCAGATAGGCTCCACTGGCAGTCTTGCAGCCGCGCTCCAGCGCGCCATAATGCATCGGACCCATCTTGTAAGCATGGTTGCTGAAGTTGGTTGCCGAACCTGCATTGTAGAACGAGAACATCGCACCAATGAGCAGCGAGCTCTTGTGGTGGCTCACCGTGAACGGGCCGCAGAAGGCCGCACAGGCCTCACCATTGGACATATAGCTGTTGGCAAAGAAGACACTGCTGGCGGCAGTGAAACCATTCTCCAGATGGCAGGACTCGCCCACAAAGCAGTCGGTCAGCTTGACACTGCCATAGAGGTGAGATCCGCCGCCTATGATGGTATTCTCACAGATGACGCCGGTGCGAATGATGACGGGGTTCTCCATCGTGCTGCTGATGGTGCAGTTGCTCAAACGCGACACACCGCATATCTGGCATCCGTCATCGATGATGCTGTTGATCACAACACCGGTGTTGATGATGCGCACGTGATTGCCGATGGTGCTGCACGATGGGCGGGATTCCTCGACCGACTGTTCCACCATGCGCGTGATAGCCGCCATCAGGGGCTTGTTGTCACCATGCTTGACCATGAGTGCCGCCAGCTGGCTGTTGAGGTCCTTGAGCAGCAACAGGTTGCCGTCTCCCACCTCGTTAAGCACAGCAATTGTGTGCCCCTGGCCATAGTTGGGCTTGCCGATGGTGTCGATGGTACTCACATTAGAGATATAGCATCCGTCACCAATCGACACATTATTCAGATAGTTGCCGATATTCTCAATGAGGCATCCGTCGCCGATGGTCACATTGCGCAATGTGGCATTGTAGATACCACAATTCTTCACAAAGCCTTCGGTAATTTCTACGGTGCCTTCGCTACTGCCCAGGCGCGCCCATCCATAAAACTGAACACGATGGCAGCGCTTCACGTCAAATGCCTCAGTTACTTGTATCTCATTCCAATCATTCGCCCAACAATCATTCTTTTTCAAGGTTTCGATTTGCTGGTTTGTAAGGTGTCTGTATTCTCTCATTGGTGTAGTTGAATTCTGATAGGTTTTCTAGTTGACGGCAAAGGTAGTGCATTTAGGCCCCATAAAACAACAATCCCTATCATTTTAATATTTGATAGGGATTGTAAATGCTTTTTTTGAAAAATTCCTGCTCAATCCAGGCAGTGGACGAGTAGGTCGGTCTTGCCGTTCTCGATCAAGTGGATCACCAGTTCGCCGAACAGGGTGTTCTGCCAGGCGAACCAGGCGCGGGTGTAGTTGCTGGCATCGTCCTTATTGAATGACTCATGCATGAAGCCTGTGCCTGCGTCGGTGGTGAGCAGCTGGCGCATGCACCAGGCAATTTCCTCGTCGTTGTCGGCCGTGAAGGCCTTCATCATGATACTCATGGGCCAGATGAGGTTATAGGCCGTGTGGGCACCGCCGATGCCCTCACCGGCCTTGCCCCTGAAGAAACAAGGATTGTCCTCGCTCCAGACAAAGCGGCGCGTGTTGCGGTAGATGGGGTCGTCCATAGGGACGTCACCCAGATAGCCCATTGCCAGCAGGCTGGGCACGTTGGCATCGTCGGCCAGGACGCGACCGCCCCAACCGTCCACCTCGTAGGCGTAGATTTTGCCATACTTGGGATGATCGACGATGGCATACTTGTGAAGGGCATCCTCCACCTCCTGGGCCAGGTCGAGGCACTGGCTGGCCAAATCGGTGTTGTGGTTCACCTTGTTGAGAATTTCGCCCGCCTTGCGCAACGAGGATACCGCCATGAAATTGCTCGGCACCAGGAATGGCAGCACCGTCGCGTCGTCACTGGGACGGAAACACGACACAATCAGTCCCACGGGATTGACAGGCGGCCCCCAGCCATACCACGTGAGCGATGACTTGGCGTCGATGTCGCGGCGCATGAACTTGTAGGGCCCCTTGTTGCCGCCCTTGCGCTGCTGCTCCTTGAAGGTGCGCAGCACGGCCTGCATGGCCTGCTGCCACAGGTCGCCAAAGATGCTGTCGTCACCCGTGACGAGCCAGTACTCATAGGCCAGACGGATGGGGTAACACAGCGAGTCGATCTCATACTTGCGCTCATGCAGTTCGGGTTTCATGTCGGTCAGGTCGTTCTCCCACTGACTACCTGTCGGACCGTCGTTAAAGGCGTTGGCATAGGGGTCCAGGATGATGCACTTCAACTGGCGCAAGATAACGCCGCGCAGCATGTGGCGCAATTTCGGATCCTGATTGGCAAACTGGACATAGGGCCACACCTGGGCACCGCTGTCGCGCAGCCACATCGCATGGATGTCGCCCGTATAGACAAAGGTGTCGTCCTCGCCATTCTCGTCGAGGCGGTAATGCACCGTGCTGTCGAGCGTATTGGGGAAGCAGTTCACAAACATCCACGCCAGCCGCGGGTTGCCCTTGATCTGCTTAAACACGTCGCGGATGCGTTGCTCGATAATCACGCTGGTGAACAAGCGCTCCTCCACAGGCGGGCGCTTGGTGACGTAGGCCGCAGTAGCGTCGCTCACCACGGTGGTGTAGCGGGGATGCACGTCGGCCGCGGCAGGCAACACGGCCACCATGGCTACGATAGCCGATAACAGTAGTCTCACTTTCATTGTCTTGTCTCGTTTAGGTTTCTACTTGCAAAGATAATCACTATCTCAAAAAAAGCCAAACCATCACCCTATTTTTCTTGCTCTACTCGCGGGGTATTGAGTTTTGCAACACCCACAGAGGCTGTTGCAAAACTATTACCTAGAAAATTTCCCGCCCACAGGACGGTTAAAACTCGAGCAGTTGAGTTATGCAACAGCCACTTAAAAAGCACGTCGTAGGGTTTTGATAGGTTGCGCCTTAACAAAATCACATTAAAATTTGCGTTTGTGTGCAACTTGCACTATCTTTGCCTTCTTCAAATTGAATATTTGGACCTATGGCAAAAACGTGCATCACATTGTGGATGCTGGTGTGGACCGCACTGGCGGTCTCATCCCAGCCCACACAACAGGCGACTGAATGGGAGTGGTACCTCGACGAGGTGGTGAACGACACCTTTGTGGGGCGCAACTACTTTGAATACTACTACACGCCCAGCGCTGCCGACATCAAGCAGCAGCGCGATAAGGGCGAAGTGAGCTATTTCCTGAACTCCCCCGAAGGCCTGAACAGCAAGAAGGTGCGCGACATGATCGACCGCCTGATGGCCAGCTATGACGACATCAAGGCCGTGAGCGACTGGCACATGACGACAAGCACCTACTGGAAAGAGTTCCGGTATGAGAAGAACAAATTCAAATTCAGCGTCAAGCGTAAGGCGCTGGACGACGGCACCTACTACGTGAGCATCACCGAGACGGCCGACTATTACAAGTCGCTGGGCAAGGGCAAACAATCCACGCAGTCCCGCGTCAAGGAGAAAAAAAGCAGGCAGCGCCCCGACAAGCGCTCTACCCGCCGCGACCGCCGACCTGTCACCAGCGACGTTGAAGAAGATGCAGCCACCGCAACTTCCCTCGACATCGATGATAACGAAATCACCGTTGAACCTGTCCTGAGCGAGAAGGAGCGGCGGCAGCAAGCCCGCGAGCAGAAGGAGGCTCAAGAGATGGCCGAGCGAGCCCGCCTGAGGCGAGCCCAAGAGAAACGCCGTGAAGAGGCCAAGGCACAAAAAGAAGCCGAAAAGCAAAAGAAAGCCGAGGAGAAACAGAAAAAAGAAGAAGAAAAACGCCTCAAGAAGCAGGAAGAGAAGCGGCAACGCGAGCTGGAAAAACAGCAACGTGAACAGGAACGCCGCGAACGGGCCGAAGCCCGCAAGCAGTCATCGGCACCCAAACCTGTTGAGAGCAAATATCATTTTACCGATGTGGCCCTGTGGCTGAGTGAGAAATATGACTTCACCCAGACCAGTGGCGACGATAACTCGATAACCATGTTCTCCACAGCGGTCAAGGATGTCGAGATGGCCAAACTGGCTATCAAAAACGCTCTCAAGGGCAGCAATGCCCGCATGGCCGTGCCCTGGCGCGTGAACAGTGACACGCAGGCTGTCGAGACTGGATATACCGTTGACGGTCACGTGCTGGTTTTTGCCATCGCCAAGGATGCCGACGGCAACGTCACGCTCACTGTCACTGAAGTCAGCGGCGAGGAGTTTGAATCCTTCAAGAGGAGCATCAATTAATATTACAAGCTGAACACTCATCATTTAGAATAATAACTTAAAAAACATAACGTGATGAAAAAGGTATTTCTATTTTTGTTATTGACAGTGACAGTGATGACCATCGGCTGCAAGCCCAAGGATCATCACGCCACTCCTGTGGGAGACAGCTTTGTCGTTCCCGAACCCGCCGACGTTGTGCTCTACCAGGTTAATCCCCGCGTGTTTGCGGCATCCAACTCATTCCAGGCAATCATTAACTGCCTGGACTCGATCGAGGACCTGGGTGTGAACATGCTATGGATCATGCCCATTTATCCCATTGGTGAAGAGAAAAGCAAGAATTCACCATACTCGGTGCGGGACTACAAGGCCGTAGCTCCCGAGTACGGCACGATTGACGACCTGCGCATGCTGGTTGAATCCTGCCACGAGAGGGGCATGGGTGTCATCCTGGACTGGGTTGCCAACCACACCGCCTGGGACAACGTGTGGCTCAAACAACACCCCGACTGGTACACCCACGACTCGACCGGCAACATCATCTTCCCGCCGGGTACCGACTGGACCGATGTCGCCGACCTGAACTATGACAATAAGGACATGCGCGCAGCCATGATCGATGCGATGCGCTTCTGGGTGGACAGCGTGGGCGTTGACGGCTTCCGCTGCGACGTGGCCGACCAGGTGCCTGTGGACTTCTGGACCGAGTGCATCGACAACCTGCGTGCTGCCGCCAAGCCCCGCAATCTCATCATGCTGGCCGAGGGCGCCAACCCCGACAACTTCAAGGCAGGATTTGACCTGAACTATGCCTGGGAATTCATGGGCGCTATTGCCCAAGTCATGAAAAATGAAGCCAAGGTGGGCAAGCTGATCTCGGTGGACAAGCACGAGTATGAGAGCCTGGATCGCGGCAAATTCAAGTTGCGCTTCACCACCAACCATGACGAGGCCACCAAGGCGTCACCCGTCAAGCTGTATGGTGGCCCCAAAGCCTCGATGGCGGCCTTTGTGGCCACAACGATGCTCCATGGCGGCATGCTCGTGTATGGCTCGCAGGAGGTAGGTTATCCCGAAACCATCAACTTCTTCCACTATGTTCCCGTGAACTGGAATGCCAACCCTGCCATGCGTGACGAGTACAAGAAACTGATTGCCATCTACAACGAGCATCCCGCTCTGCGCTCCAGCGGCAAGGTGGTCCCCTTTGACGACGACGAGAACAATGTGCTCATCGTGGACAGGGTCCTCAACAACGACAACGTGCTCGTGCTGGTCAATGTGCGCGACGCGGCACACAACGTCGAGCTCCCGGCAATGTGGGCAGGCAAGAGCGTCAAGAACCTCTTCAGCGGAACCGAGATGCAACTGGGCAAGCACATCACCATGCAGCCCTACCAGTATCTGCTGTTGGGTAACGTAAACCAGTAACCGCTTTTTAAGGGGTAAGAAACGAATCAATCGTTAAGGCCTTGTTAAAGACTCATAATCAATCATTTAGCAGATAAATGCCTTAGTTTGATGTATTTCTGACTAGCCACAAAAAACGTCGATAATTCTTAAAAAAAGTTAATTATCGACGTTTTTTGCTCAAAAATTATGTTTTATAACATATTTGTGCTTACCTTTGCATCGATTTTTCATCAAGGCAGATAATTGTTGCCGTGAGGCATGAGGTTTTTCTGTCATCTTTTAAAGGTTAAGATTTAGTTTTAAGGTTTATGTTAATGGTATTAGAGGTTAATTAGATTTTTCAAAATGATCCGCGGCGCGAGTCGGGGATTTTTTTTGCAATAGATGGTCATGTCGATGGAATGAGCTACCTTTGTGACATCACAGACTAAGACTGACTACATTTAACAAAAACAAAACGATGGAACAGAACGAGATGATCAACGGGATGCCACGCCACGAGCGTGCCGTGCTTTACAAGCGTGAACATAATTGTTGCCAGGCTGTGCTGCTGGCATTCGGACCCGAGCTGGGCATTCCAGAGGAGAGGTTGCTGGCCATGGGGGCCTGCTTCGGCAGCGGCATGGGCTGCATGGAGGAGACCTGCGGTGCCTTGTGTGGCGCTCAGATGGTGCAGGGCTTGCTGCGATTTGACGGTCGCCGCATGAATCCTCAAGCCAGCCAGCTGCAATCAGAATTTGCCAAACGCTGTGGCGCCACCCGCTGCCGTGACCTCAAGGGAGTGGGCAGCGGACGCGTGTTATGCTCTTGTGAGGATTGTGTGCGCAACGCCGTGTCAGCACTGGAGTGTTTTCTTTGATTATTTCCACACACACGATGAACTCCACATCAAGTTCATCCCAGCACAAAAAATCCAAAAAACTACACCAAATCATAGTTCTAAATTGGCGAGAATTCAGTAATTTTGCAGTCCAATAAATGAGAGTTTTTTATTATCAGATTCTTAACTAACTATCAAACATATAGATAACAATCATGGGATGGTTTTCATTCACTCAAGAAATCGCTGTCGATTTAGGAACAGCCAATACCATTATCATCCATAACGACCGCATCGTCATCGATGAGCCTTCGGTCGTGGCTTTGGATTCCAAGACCAACAAGCCCATTGCTGTGGGTGAGCGTGCACGTGAGATGCACGGCAAGGTGCATGAGGGTATCCGCACCGTGCGCCCCTTGAGCGATGGTGTGATTGCCGACTTCAATGCCGCCGAGCACATGATACGCGGCATGATCAAGAAGGTGAGTGCCAAGAATCACTGGTTCTCGCCCTCGCTGCGCATGGTAGTGTGTGTCCCCTCGGGCTCGACCGAGGTCGAGATACGTGCCGTGCGTGACTCGAGTGAGCATGCTGGCGGACGCGACGTCTACATGATCTATGAGCCCATGGCTGCCGCCCTGGGTATCGGCCTTGATGTGCTGGCGCCCGAGGGCAACATGATTGTTGACATCGGCGGTGGCACGACCGAGATCGCCGTGATCTCGCTGGGCGGTATCGTGAGCAACAAGAGCATCCGCACCGCCGGTGATGACCTGACCGAGGACATCCAGGAGCACATGCGTCGTGCCCACAATGTGCGCGTGGGTGAGCGCACCGCCGAGGCCATCAAGATCAACGTGGGCTCTGCCCTGACCGACCTGGGCCCTGACGCCCCCGAGGACTTCATCATTCATGGCCCCAACCAGGTGAACTCGCTGCCCCTTGAGGTGCCCGTGACCTATCAGGAGGTGTGCCACTGCATCGAGAAGTCGATTTCCAAGATCGAGGCTGCTGTCCTGAGCGCACTGGAGCAGACACCTCCCGAGCTGTATCAGGATATCGTTCACAACGGCATCTTCCTGACCGGTGGCGGTGCCCTGCTGCGTGGTCTGGACCGTCGATTGACCGATAAGATTGGCATCGAGTTCCATGTCGCAGAGGATCCCCTGCACGCCGTGGCCAAGGGTACCGGCATTGCTCTGAAGAACATCAAGCACTTCAAGTTCCTCATGCGCTAATTTTTTAAGGCTTTAGGCTTTAGGTGTTAGTTAGGCTTTAGGTGTCAGTAATCATACTTAAAACTAACAACTCATAGACGCACGATGAACAATCTGCTCAACTTTTTCATCAAACACAGTGCGTGGTTCATTTTCACAATCTATGTGATATTGAGCCTCGTGCTGCTGTTTAGGGATAACCCCTACCAGCAGAGCGTCTATTTGACGTCGGCCAACGCTGCCAGTGCCGCCGTCTATAAGGCGTTCAATAGCGTTACGTCCTATTTCCACCTGCGGGACATCAACGAGAGCCTGCAGCAACGCAACGCCGCACTGGAGATGGAACTGATTGAGCTGCGCAGCCAGTTAAATGACCTGGCCCTACTCACCCCCGACTCACTGCACCAGCCAGTGTTGAGCCAGTACAGCTTTGTGATGGCCCATGTGATCAGCAACAGTATCGCACAGCCCAACAACTACATCACGATCGACCGTGGCCACATGGACGGCGTGTCGCCCGAGATGGGCGTGATCGACCAGAATGGCGTGGTGGGCATCGTCAATGTTGTAGGCCCACACGCGTCGCGCGTGATCTCATTGCTCAATCCCCACATGAGGCTATCGTGCAAGCTGCGCGCCAGCGGTTTTTATGGCAGTCTGGTGTGGGACGGCAAGAGCCCGCAACACGCTGTGCTGGAGGAGCTGCCCAAGCACCTGACGTGGCACAAGGGCGACACGATCGTCACGAGCGGCTACTCGGCCGTCTTCCCCGAGGGCATCATCGTGGGCACCGTCGAGGGGCTGGCCCGCGGCATGAGCGACAGTTTCGTATCGTTGCGCATCAAGCTGACGACCAACTTCAGCCAGCTGAGCAATGTACGCGTGATCACCAACAGCATGAAGGAACAGCTCGACGCCTTGCGTCGTGCCGAACAAGGCATTGATACCGTGGCCGGCGTACAGACCCGTCCCGAAATCAAGCCCGAGATTGTTGATGTCGTCTCCCAACCCAGCGCAGCCGACAAGCCCAAGCAGCAATCAGCATCTCGCCCCACCCCACCCGTGGTGGAGCCCGCCAAGGAGCCACTCCCGCAAGTTGAACCCACGCAATCCACCGAACAGCCATGACCAAGACCGTAATCCAATTCATCGCCTTGTTCCTGTTGCTGCTGGTCCTGCAACTGGTATGCAACAAGATTGTGTTGTTCAACGTGGCCATGCCCATCGTGTTCATCTACCTGATCCTGCGCCTTCCCGTGAACCTGCACAGCGGCTGGGTGCTGACGGTGGCATTCTTCGCTGGCTTGACGCTCGACATCTTTGACAACACGCCTGGCATGAATGCGCTGGCATGCACGATCATGGCGGCCATCAGGCGCCCGGTGTTCAATATGTTTGTCTCACGCGAGAACGACATGAACGTACCCCTGCCGTCAATCGAATCGATGGGTGTGGGAGACTATTTCAAGTATATGGCTACCCTCGTGACGGTGTATTGCACACTCATCTTTGCCATACAAGCCTTCACGCTGCACAACTTCCTGCTCACGCTGGCCCGCATCGCCAGCAGCAGCGTGCTGTCCATTTTGATTATTTTCGGGTTGGAAAGTCTAGTCAGCACGCGTCGTGAGAAAAGATTATAATCTGGAGAAGCGCAAGCTGGTCATTGGCGGCTTTATCGTGGCGATTGTAATCATCTACATCGTGCGGTTAGTGCAGCTGCAGGTACTCGACAGCACCTACAAGGCGCATGCCGACAGCAATGCCTTTATGGAAAAGGTCATATACCCCTCTCGCGGCCTTATCTATGACCGTAACGACTCGCTGGTGGTATATAATGTGCCCGAATACGATCTGGTGATGATCCCCAAGGATGTGACGCCGTTTGATACCATCGACTTTTGCAACACGTTGCAGATCAGCCGCGAGGAGTTTGACAGCCGATGGGAAGAAGTGAGAAAGGGACGGAGTTATTCGGCTTTTACCCAGCAGGTGTTCCTGAACCACCTCACTCCCGAGGACTACGGCCGCCTGCAAGAGAAGCTGTACCGTTTCCCGGGATTCTATGTCGTGCAGCGCATCCTGCGTCAATACAACTATCCCGTTGCCGCTAACGTGCTGGGCGACATTCGCGAAGTCAATGCCCGGGACATTGAGAACGATGCCTATTACCGGCCCGGTGACTACACGGGCGACCTGGGCATCGAGAAGAGCTACGAGCGGTGGCTGCGCGGCACCAAGGGCAAGGAAATCCTCATCCGTGACGCCACTGGCAAGATCAAGGGCCGCTACAACGACGGGGCCAATGACATCTCGCCCATTGCCGGTAACAACCTGAAGCTGAGCATCGACATCGGTCTGCAAGCCTATGGCGAAATGCTCATGCAGGGCAAGGTGGGCGCCATTGTGTGTATCGAACCCAAGACAGGCGAGATACTGGCACTGGTGTCCAGTCCCACCTACGATCCGTCGTTGCTCATGGGCAAGGAGCGCGGCAAGAACTACCGTGATCTGGTCAACAACAGGCTCAAGCCGCTCTATGACCGCTCGATTATGGCGGCCTACCCGCCCGGCTCGACCTTCAAACCCACCCAGGGACTGATCTTCCTGGACGAGGGCATCATCAACACGAGCACGATGTTTCCTTGCCGGCACGGCTATGTCAATGCGGGACTGCGCGTGGGCTGCCACGGGCATGGCTCGCCCATTGCCCTCAAGCCCGCCCTGCAGACGTCGTGCAACGCCTACTTTTGCTGGGGATTCAAGTATATGATGGACAAGCGCAGCAAGTATGGCTCGACAGGCAAGGCCTTTGAGGTGTGGAAAAACCACATGGTCTCGATGGGCTATGGCTACAAGCTGGGCATCGACATGCCGGGCGAAAGCCGCGGCTTTATCCCCAACACGACCTTCTATGACAAAATTTACGGCGAAGGACGCTGGGTGGGCCAGACCATTATCAGCGACGCCATCGGACAGGGCGAAATCCTGGCCACCCCCTTACAGATCGCAAACCTGAGCGCTACCATCGCCAACCGTGGCTACTACATCACTCCCCACGTGGTGAAGAACATTGAGGGCGTGGGCGTGCTCAAGAAGAATCTGGAACGCCACGATACCGACATCGACAAGCGCTACTACAGCGACATCGTCGAGGGCATGCGCATGGCAGTGCTGGGGGGTACCTGCACCGGAGCCAACATTCCGGGACTTGACGTGTGCGGCAAGACGGGCACGGCCCAGAATCCTCATGGCCGCGACCACTCGGTGTTTATGGGCTTTGCCCCGATGAACGACCCCAAGATCGCCGTGTGCGTCTATGTCGAGAACGCCGGTTTCGGCGCCACCTATGGCGTACCCATTGGCGCACTGATGATTCAGCGCTACCTGCAGGGCAATTCGCCTGGCCTGCAGGCCCGTGGCCGCGCGATGGCCAGCCGCCACACCATCACCTATCCCAAAGTGAAAAAATCATCCACTCCCGGCACCAAGGCCGACAAGAATAAGACAACAACAGCAACCAGTAAACCCGTTTCAAGCGATGGAAGCAAGGAATGAAGATGAGAATACCAACCTATTGAGGTCGGTGGACTGGTTTACCATCATCCTCTACCTCATCATGGTTGTTGCCGGGGCGGTGAGCATCTATGCCGCCACCTACGACTATGACAAGGCCAGCATGTTTGACCTGAGCGAGTACTCGGGCAAGCAATTCCTGTGGGCCGGCCTCTCTTTCCTCATTGGCTTCTCGTTGCTGTTGATAGACAGGCGCATCTACGAGGCCTATGCCTATCCGTTATACGGGTTCATGATCCTGCTGCTGATTGTCACCATCTTTGTCGCGCCCGACATCAAGGGCTCACGCTCGTGGCTCGTGTTCGGCCCCGTGAGCCTGCAACCGGCCGAGTTTGCCAAGACGGCGACCGCGCTGGCCTTGGCCAAGCTGTTCAGCACCTACGGGTTCTCGCTCAACGGCTGGCGCAACTATGCCATCGCCATCGGCATCATCGTGCTGCCCATCCTGTGCATCATCCTGGAGAAGGAGACAGGATCGGCGCTGGTTTACACCTCGCTCATCTTTGTCCTCTACCGTGAGGGCATGTCGGGTTTCGTGCTGTTTGCCGCACTGATGGCAGTGGTCTATTTTGTCGTGGTGCTCAAGTTTGCCGCGGTAACGTTTATGGGCATCCCGCTGGGTATGGTCATCACCTTTATCATGGTCATGGCCCTTATCGTGGCCATGCTGCTGTTATATTGCCGCTCATGGATCCTGGGGCGCAACGTGCTCATCGGTTATCTGGTGGCGGGCGCCATCGCGGGAGGCTTGGCGCTGGCCGGTGTCCATGTCAATGGCTACGCCTTCTTCCTGCCGGTCATCATCCTGTCCCTGCTCTATCTGCTCTACGGCATGCTGCATGACATCAACCTCAAGAAGGTGCTCATCACCACATGCTTTGCCGCAGCGTCGCTGGTGTTCCTGTTCACGGTGAGCTTCGCATTCAATAACGTGCTGGAGCCGCACCAGCAGACGCGCATCAAGGTCACCCTGGGCATTGAGGAGGACCTGCGCGGAGCGGGCTACAACGTCAACCAGAGCAAAATCGCCATCGGCAGTGGCGGCATCACGGGAAAAGGCTTCCTGAACGGAACACAGACCAAGCTCAAGTATGTGCCCGAGCAGCACACCGACTTCATCTACTGCACCATAGGCGAGGAACAGGGCTTCATCGGCAGCGTGGCCGTACTGATACTGTTCCTGGCAATGATATTGCGCATCATCACACTGGCCGAGCGCAACCACTCCACATTTGCCCGGGTGTATGCCTACTGCGTCGCGTCCTACCTCATCTTCCACCTCGCCATCAACATCGGCATGGTCATCGGACTATGCCCCGTTATCGGCATCCCGCTGCCGTTCTTCAGCTACGGAGGTTCCTCGCTGTGGGGCTTCACCTTCCTGCTGTTCATCCTGCTGCGCATCGACGCCGACCGCGGCAACTACGGCACCTGGTAACAGCCTGCTATTTCCTCAAAATCGGGATGAGATTCGTCATTCCTTGACGTGGAGCCTGTTGCAGATGAATCCGGCGATGAAGCCGCACAACAGGCCCGACACGTGACCCGTCAGGCTAATGCCGCGGGAGAAACTCATGAGTATGGTGGGGACTATCAAGATGGCCAATGTCACTAGAGTGGTTTTATTTGTCTTGCCCCATAAGTTCCTGGAATCAATCGAGAAACCGAATGCGAATCCCAGCAGGCCCATGATAGCTCCTGATGACCCAACTGTGACACCATCGCTATAGATGGCACAACACAGCGAACTCACGATACCTGTCCCGAAGAACACCAGCACTCCTCGCCAGCCCTGATAAAGCGGAATGATCGCCCCAAAGAACAACAAGATGTAGGACAACACCATAAGGTTACTGATGAGGTGGACGAGATTGGCATGCATGAGCATTGACGTGACTAGACGCCACCACTCGTTCTCCACAAACAGATTGTAGCCCGAGACGGCACCATAATCCAGCACTGACGACGAGACCTTATAGCCCATGAAAAGAGCAACAAGATAATAGATGATCAGCAGCACGAAGATAAAGATGCTAGGCCAATTCTTGGGATTGCTGACGTAGTTGACAGCTCCTCTCTTCAGGTCAAAATCGGCATCAGTCTTTATCTTTCTTTTTACCTTCCTGGTACGCGCAAACAACAATACAAGAGCAATGACTCCCAGGCCAGCCGCGAAGCAAATAATGTACCCTTTCTTGACACGGGCATCATCGATAAGAGGCTTGCCATAGATTGGCATGATGATGGCCGGATGGTTGTCAATAGCGAAGGCAGTATCGTTACACATGCTGGAAGCATTCTCGACAGCCTTGAGGATGTAATCATAGTGCTCGTTGTTGGCGCTGATGCGTTGAAAAGTCGTACAGTTGGTATCGTAGCGATGATGCCGCAACGTGTCGCGCAAGCCGATATAGAACTCATGATAATAATCGTTCAGTTTCTCATCGCTGGCAAAGGTATAATCACGTTCTTCACCACTCACTCGATAAATCAGGTAAACCCCTTTACTCTGCTTGACCGGAGCGGCCACATAGGCCTCAAAGGTGACGTCTGACGTTCCATGTTGGTAATGCTGATGTACCGTGGGGAAAATATAATAGCCCACCATGCTTGTATCCACTTCAGTCAACAGACTGCTGTGGATGAATTCAGCATCCCCCAGGCTTTCCTTCACGATACTGCCACAGTCATGAAACGGAGAAAGGCGCCGATGCACATAATCTTCCGCACCGAGCAGGCCACTGGCAAGAGCGACAACCAAAGCAAAATGCACGACTCTTCTAGGAAAATCCTTTTGAACAATACGAATGTATCTGCTCAGTAACACTTCAGTCGTGATTATCCAGAAGATCTCCACGGCCACCTTCAACGAAAGTTGAAAAGTGTGCAGCGTCAAAGCCCAACACAGCAACCCGAAAAGGGCTACCGACAACATGGAGACTAACGTAATCGTGCCGAGGCTCTTCCACACCTGCGGCCAGTCATGCTTCTTCCTTGCCATGGTGCAAATGATTCAGTTGATTACCTCTTTAGCCAAAGGGAGAAAAAGTGGTCATAAACCTGATAGGCTCCTTGGCAATCAAGAACCAATTCCTTTTCAACAAGCGCCTGGATTGCGGATCTGACGGTACTGGTTGCCCCCAATTGATACTTGCTGATAAATGACGAACCTAATGCCTGTTGTACTGTACCTTCCTTAGCTATTGCCTTGAGCAGTCTGGCTTGAGCTGGGGTTATCAGCCTCATGAAGGTTTGGAATGTAGCCTCATTTTCATCAATTATTTCATTTAATACCTTGTTGACCAATGATTTTGTGATTTGTTTTTGACCACTCTCATACAAGCGGTTCAGCACCATTTGAATATACCAGGTGTGACCTGCAAGCAGTTGATACAAATCATTAAAAACATCTGCAGGCATTTGTTGGTGATGTGCCTCTAGTTTTTCGCTGGAAAACTGATAATAAGAGGACTCCTGTATCTCATACAGGTTCATGATTTGAGTGCTTTGGTAGAACGGGCGATTGGCAGAAGCAAACATATTTTCCAGTACATGGCGCTGGCTGCCGGAGAAAATGAATTGTACAGACGTCAGATGCTGAATGTGAGAACGCAACAGGGCTTCCACATTCTTTTCTCCATAATCAACTATCGCCTGAAATTCATCCATGGCTATAACACAAAGTTGACCAGATTGTTCCATATAAGAGAAAATTTCGGCAAGTGAATGCTCGGCCAACTCAGGTTTGACATCAACCATGAAAGTTGGGACTCCTGTCAACGAATCAAAGCTTAGCAATGGGCGAAGAGATTTGAAAAATGTCGTTACCTGTTTGATGATCTTTGCCTCAGTGGTATCAAGTGATCCCAAGACTACACTAGCCAATTGTTTGACAAGCGAAGCTAAGCTATCAGTTTTATATAGGTCCACGTAATAGCATTTGGCTTGTTTCTCTGCTTCCATCTGATGGAAAATATGACGAATAAGCCCAGTCTTTCCCATGCGTCGAGGACTGATTAAGGTTACATTACGCCCATTTTGCAATGCAGAAATCAGCTTCTGGGTCTCTTGCTCCCTGTCACAGAAGTAATCTGGCGATACATATCCAGTTAGCAGAAAGGGATTTATCGGTTGGGTTCTTTTTTTGGCCATAGTTCTATCAAATTTAAGTTATTGCGAATTTTTCGTTGCGAACTTTTCGTTGCGAACTTTTCGCAATGCAAAAGTACAGTATTGTTTTTTAATTGGCAAATATTTTAGAGAAAAACCATGGCCTATGGGACACTTGCCCTCCCCTTCGGATACTAAATCAGGGCCGGAACGCGATTGCTCCGGCCCTGATTGTGGTTTAGTGGTTGTTAGCGGCGATTAAGCCTCGGGATCAACACCCCACTGCTGGCGAGCCAGACGGCGGTAGTTGTTGTAACGCCACTGGGCGTTCTCCTTGGCGGCAGCGAACAGCTCGGCAGCCTCATCGGGATACTGCTTGAGTACCGATGCATAGCGCACCTCGCCCTTGAGGAAGTCCTCAAAGCCGTCCCAGTTGGGAGCGGGGCTGTCGAGGGTGAAGGGGTTCTTGCCCTCGGCCTCGAGCTGCGGGTTGTAACGCCACAGGTGCCAGTAACCGCATGCTACAGCAGCCTGCTCCTCGGCCTGGGCCTTGCCCATACCCTTCTTGATACCGTGGTTGATACAGGGAGCGTAGGCGATGATGATCGAGGGGCCGTCATAGGCCTCGGCCTCGCGGATAGCCTTGAGGCACTGGGCATTGTCGGCGCCCATAGCGATCTGTGCGGCATAGACGTAGCCATAGGTGCTGGCAATCAGACCCAGGTCTTTCTTGCGGACGCGCTTGCCGGCAGCGGCAAACTTGGCGATAGCGCCGATGGGGGTAGCCTTAGAGGCCTGACCACCGGTGTTGGAGTAAACCTCGGTGTCGAGAACGAGAATGTTGACGTTCTTGCCACTGGCAATCACGTGGTCCAGACCGCCAAAGCCGATATCGTAGCTGGCACCGTCACCACCGATGATCCATTGCGAACGCTTAACCAGGTACTGACCCAGCTCGCGAACCTTGACGTCGGCGGGGTTGTCGCTGTGCTCGATGGCCTCGAGGATCTTGTCACTCAACTCGCGGCTCTTGTCGCCGTCGTTGAAGTTCTCAAGCCACTCCTTGTAGAGGGCCTTGACGTCGGCAGCAACGGTAGCGTCGTCGATAGCCTCCTTGACGAAGCCGGCAACGCGGCAACGCATCTTCTCGTCGGCGATGGTCATACCCAGACCGAACTCGCAGAAGTCCTCAAACAGTGAGTTAGCCCAAGCGGGACCGTGACCCTTCTCGTTAACGGTGTAGGGAGTGGAGGGAACCGAAGCACTGTAGATCGACGAGCAACCGGTAGCGTTGGCGACGATCTGACGGTCACCGAACAACTGGCTGATCAGCTTCACATAGGGGGTCTCACCGCAACCCGAGCATGCGCCCGAGAACTCAAACAGCGGCTGAGCGAACTGCGAATTCTTGACGTTGGACTTGATGTCCACGAGGTGCTGCTTGCTCTTGACGTTGTTGATGGCATAGTCCCAGAGTTTCTGATCCTCTTCGTGGCCCTCCATGGGAACCATCTCGAGAGCCTTCTGGCCCTTCTTGCCTGGGCAGACGTCGGCGCAGTTGCCGCAAGCCAAGCAGTCCATCACGTCAACAACCTGTACGAAGCTCAAGCCCTCGAAGCCCTTGCCGATGGCCTTGAGCTTGTCGCTCTCCTTGAAGGGAGATGCGGCAGCCTCGGCCTCGTCCATGAGGAAGGGACGGATGGCAGCGTGCGGGCAGACGAGCGCGCACTTGTTGCACTGGATACAGTTCTCGGCCTTCCAGACGGGAACGAAGGCACCCACACCGCGCTTCTCATAGGCAGCGGTACCGGCATCCCACGTACCATCCTCGCGACCCTTGAATGCGCTCACGGGCAGCAGGTCGCCGTTCTGGGCGTTGATGGGACGAACCACGTTGTGGACAAATGCGGGAGCATTGTCGGCAGCGGGTTCCTCGACGGTGAGGTTGCTCCATGCAGGATCAACAGCCAGCTCGGTGTACTCACCGCCACGGTCAACAGCCTGATAGTTCTTGTTCACCACGTCCTCACCCTTGCGGCCATAGGACTTAACGATGAACTTCTTCATCTGCTCGATGGCCAGGTCAACGGGGATCACCTCGGTGATGCGGAAGAATGCGCTCTGCAGGATGGTGTTGGTGCGGTTGCCCAGACCAATCTCCTGAGCGATCTTGGTGGCGTTGATATAGTAAACCTTGATGTTGTTGTCGGCGAAGTACTTCTTCACGTTGTTGGGCAGGTTCTCGGCCAGCTTGTCGGCGTCCCAAACGGTGTTGAGCAGGAAGGTACCACCCTTCTGCAGACCGCGGGTCACGTCATACATGTGCAGGTAGGCCTGAACGTGGCAAGCCACAAAGTTGGGCGTGGTCACCAGGTAGGTCGAGCGGATGGGCTCGTCGCCAAAGCGCAGGTGAGAGCAAGTGAAACCACCCGACTTCTTGCTGTCGTAGGAGAAGTAGGCCTGGCAGTGCTTGTCGGTGTTGTCACCGATGATCTTCACACTGTTCTTGTTGGCACCCACGGTACCGTCGGCACCCAGACCGTAGAACTTGGCCTGGAACATGCCGGCACCACCCATGGCAACCTCTTCCTTCATGGGCAGAGAGGCAAAGGTCACGTCGTCCTCGATACCGATGGTGAACTGGTTCTTGGGCATCGGCAGGGCCAGGTTCTCATAAACGGCGAGAATCTGGGCAGGCGTGGTGTCCTTGCTGCCGAGGCCGTAGCGGCCACCCACGATTACGGGAGCGTTCTCGGTGCCATAGAAGCAGTCCTTCACGTCAAGATACAGGGGCTCGCCGTTGGCGCCGGGCTCCTTGGTGCGGTCGAGCACGGCAATGCGCTTGGCAGTGCTGGGCACGGCTGCGAGGAAGTGCTTGGCGCTGAAGGGGCGATACAGATGCACGGCAACGAGGCCGACCTTTTCACCCTTCTCGGTGAGGTAGTCGATGGTCTCGCGGATGGCCTCGGTCACACTGCCCATGGCGATGATGACGCGGTCGGCATCCTTGGCACCATAGTAGTCAAACAGACCATACTTGCGGCCAGTGATTTCGCTGATCTTGTTCATGTAGTCCTCGACGATAGCGGGAACTGCGGTATAGTAATCGTTGCACGACTCGCGATGCTGGAAGAACACGTCGGGATTCTCGGCAGTACCACGGGTAACGGGCTTGTCGGGGTTCATAGCACCCTTGCGGAACTTGGCCAGCTCCTCCATGTCGATGAGGGGACGCAGGTCTTCCTGATCCATGGCCTCAACCTTCTGGATCTCGTGCGAGGTGCGGAAACCGTCAAAGAAGTTGACAAAGGGGACATGAGCCTTGATGGCGCACAGGTGAGCAACACCAGCGAGGTCCATCACCTCCTGCACACTGCCCTCGGCGAGCATGGCAAAGCCCGTCTGGCGGGTTGCCATCACGTCCTGATGGTCACCAAAGATACACAGGGTGTGGCTAGCCAGCGTACGAGCCGAAACGTGGAACACGCCAGGGAGCAACTCACCGGCAATCTTGTACATGTTGGGGATCATCAGCAGCAGACCCTGTGACGCGGTATAGGTCGTGGTCAGGGCACCAGCCTGCAGCGAACCGTGAACGGCACCGGCAGCACCACCCTCGCTCTGCATCTCCTGGACCATAACGGTCTCGCCAAAGATGTTCTTGCGGCCAGCGGCGGCCCACTCGTCCACGTGCTCGGCCATGGTTGATGACGGAGTGATGGGGTAGATTGCGGCTACCTCAGTGAACATGTAACTGATGTGAGCAGCAGCCTGGTTGCCGTCACACGTCATGAATTTCTTTTCCTTACTCATAAATTTTGTTTGAAAAACTGATATGGTTAGTTATTAGTTATCAATCCATAAATGGTTTTACAGCGTGCAAAGGTAAGCATTATTTTTATAATAATGTAATTATTATATGAAAAATAGCTCTCATGACCATGATGCAGGCCTGCGGCAATCAGGTGATAATAATGTCTTGCCGCGCAATAAGCAGGGCAACATTGACGTTATATATAATGTAATAAAAGAAAAATCAAGTGCGCACTATGAACAAGAGAATGATTATGCTCATGGCGGCTGCGCTGGCTTTGTTGTCGGCGGTCGGCCAGGTGTCGTTTACGGGTTATGGAGAATATGCTCCTATCGTGGTCACACCCGACAAGAGCACAGGCTTGGAATCGATATTTGTGATCTTTGACACCCAGGGAGTGGGGATGTCCTTCGCTTCATCATCTGGCGAGCCTGCAGTCTGGACGAGCTACAATTCAAATAATTGGAATTATCCCGAGACGATTTCAGGCATCAGGTGGGACGGATCATCGACCACGCTCAGTCAAGTCATTCCCAATATGGGTTACATCATCCAGGAAGGCACAAGGCCCCATTACTACTGGGTTGTGAACTATGCCGACTACATGCTGGAGTTGAATGACATGTCGATCAACAACGAGTCGCCGTGTAACCTGCTCACGTTCAACATCGATGGCCATGGAAATGCCATCCCTTATTATACCATCAACGGGCACCGCCAGGTGCTGGACCGCGATATCAAACTGACCTACAACACGCTGGTGTGGGACGACAGCACCCACTGGCAGGAGCAGGAGGTTGTCGAGCGCTTTGCCGCTCTGGACCAGGGTGTCGAGATCACACCGCCGCTTTGCAACACCGAGTTTTCACTCAGGGGCGATTATTTCTTGAACCAATGGGGGATGGAACAGGGGATCGATGAAGTGTACTTCCAGACCCAGGCCGTGAGCTGCGGCTCCAGCGCCGAGCAAGAACTGCGAGACAACAGTAACGAGAAAGGCCTGGACAGCGGATTGGGCGGCTCGGCGCCTGTACACATCGTGTTCACGGGCTATCCTACCGATGCTGTCGTGTATCGCGAGTGGGAAATGGCCACCGACCCCGACTTTGAGAACGTCATCCTGCAATATAACCAGGACGAGGTGGACTACACCTTTAACGAAACAGGTACCTACTATATGCGCTACATGGTCGCCAATGCCGCGGGCACGTGTGAGTACTATGGCGACACCTACACCATTAACGTCAGCGAGAGCGAGCTGGTGTGCCCCAACGTGTTCTCTCCGGGTTCGACCGAGGGTGTCAATGACGTGTGGAAGGTATACTACAAGTCGCTTGTCGAGTTCCACTGCTGGATTTTCAACCGCTGGGGCACCTGTGTGTGTGAGTTCACTGATCCCGGCCAAGGCTGGGACGGCACCTACAAGGGCCGTCTGGTGGACACCGGCGTGTACTACTATGTAGTGAAAGCGACAGGTAGTGACGGCACTAAATACAATAAACGCGGCGACATCACCATCCTGCGCTACAAGAAGGGTGCAAGCGGCACCTCGGGCGGCATGGGTGGCGACACCGGCGGTTATTAAGCCTTCACCAAATACACAATTATTCCCTAGTCATGAACAAGACCATACTGATGGCGGCGTTGCTGATATTGACATCGGCAACCATGAACGCCCAGCTCAAGAGAGAATACAGCAAGCCCAGCAACACAGCATCACCCGTGTTCAGCACCACGGCAAGCCCCGATATCCCGACGAGTGTCACCTTTGCCGGCGAGAAAGTGAGCTTTGACCGTCTGGACATGGCCGAGCGCCTGGACCGCGAGTTGACAGGCATCATCTACGGCCAGACGACCACCGAGTTGTGTTTCAAGCGCGCTAACCGCTATTTTCCCTCGCTGGCCAAGATATTAAAAGAGCAGGGGGTCCCTCTGGACTTCCTCTACCTTGCCGTGACCGAGAGTTCGATGGACTACAACGCCTACTCCAGCGCCAAGGCTGCCGGCATGTGGCAGCTGCTGGCCGGCACAGCGCGCGACTATGGGCTGGAGGTGAGCGACGAGGTGGACGAACGGTATGACCCCGAGAAAGCCACTGTCGCGGCCTGCAAGTATCTCAAGGCCGCCTACAAGAAATATGGCCACTGGCCCACCGTCGCCGCCAGCTACAATGCCGGCATGCAGCGGCTTTCTAACGAGCTCTCGAAGCAGAAGGTGGACAACTCGTTTGACCTGTACCTGGTGCAGGAGACGTCACGATATGTATTCCGTATCATTGCCTACAAACTGGTCATGGAGGCTCCCAAGCGCTATGGCTACCGCTTCTCCCGCAAGCATTTGTACCAACCCGTATCCTATACTACCGTTGACGTTACCGGCCCGGTTGCCAGCTGGATAGACTGGGCCCTGGGCAAAGGCATCACCTATGCCCAGTTGCGCGAGGCCAATCCCTGGATACGCTCCACCAAGCTGACCAACTCTGCCGGCAAGACCTACAAGGTGCGCGTGCCCAAGCAGAGCGACCTGTACCGCAGCAAACGCACCTTTACCGTTTACAACAAGGATTGGGTGGTGGATTGATATAAATATAAAACTTAATACTATAAAATCATGTGTGGAATTGTTGGATACATCGGAACGGAACAAGCCTACCCAATACTGATTGGAGGCTTGCATCGCTTGGAATACCGCGGTTATGACAGCGCGGGCATTGCGATGATTGCTAATGATGGCAAATTAAATATTTATAAGGCTAAGGGCAAGGTTTCAGAACTGGAAAACCAAAGTGAAGACAAGGACCGCTCGGGGACAATCGGAATTGCTCACACACGATGGGCAACGCATGGTGGCCCGACGACGGCAAACGCCCATCCACATGTTTCAGAGAGCGGCAATCTTACTCTTGTTCACAACGGCATCATCGAGAACTATGCCGTGCTGCGAAATCAGTTGATGGAGCGTGGCATGCATTTCCAAAGTGAGACAGATACCGAGGTGCTGGTTCAGTTCATTGAATACGTGCAGCAAAGTCTGGGTGTGAATCTTGAGGTTGCTGTACAAACCGTGTTGAAACGTGTCATCGGCGCCTATGCCATTGTCGTGCTTGACCGTTCCAACCCCGATTGCCTGGTGGCAGCCCGCAAGAGCAGTCCGCTGGTAGTAGGCATCGGTGATGACCGTCAGGAGTACTTCATCGCCAGTGACGCTTCGCCTATTGTGGAGTACACCACTCGCATGGTTTACCTGAACGATGAGGAGGTGGTCGTGTGCCGACGCGGCGAGGACCTGCGCGTCCACACCCTCACCGGCGAAGATGTTCCTGTCGAGGTCAAGAACGTGAAACTGGACTTGGCGATGCTTGATAAGGGCGGATTCCCTCATTTTATGCTTAAGGAAATCTTTGACCAGCCTAATGTGCTGAAAGATTGCATGCGTGGCCGGCTCTTGCCTGAACACCACAGGGTAGTGCTCAGCGCTGTTACTGAGCACCACGAGCGTCTTATCCAGGCAAGACGTTTCATCATTGTCAGTTGCGGCACATCATGGCATGCCGGGCTCATCGGCAAGCAGCTCATCGAGCACTTCTGCAAAATTCCTGTCGATGTGGAGTATGCCAGTGAGTTCCGCTACCGCGACCCCGTCATTTATCCCGATGATGTTGTGATCGCGATATCGCAAAGTGGAGAAACTGCCGACACATTGGCAGCGGTATCGCTGGCGAAAGAGGCTGGAGCCTTTGTGTTCGGAGTGGTGAATGCCGTGGGCAGCAGTATCGCACGCAACACCGACACGGGAACCTATACTCATGTGGGGCCCGAAATCGGTGTCGCTTCAACTAAAGCATTTACCGGGCAAGTGTGTGTGCTGACCATGCTGGCGCTGGCTATCGGTGACGCGAAAGGTTCCATAAGCCACGAAGAATATCAGAAGGTCATTGATGAATTGCAGGTAATTCCCGATAAAATAGCACGCATTTTGGCCCAAAACAGTCAAATCGAGACACTTTCCAAGATATTCACCTATGCTCACAATTTTCTTTATTTGGGACGTAAGTGGAACTTTCCTGTAGCCCTCGAGGGTGCTCTCAAACTAAAAGAAATCAGTTATATCCATGCCGAGGGTTATCCTGCGGCCGAGATGAAACATGGCCCCATTGCTCTGATCGACAAAGAAATGCCTGTTGTCTTTATTGCGACACATCACCAATTGCTCGAGAAAATCATTTCCAATATGCAGGAGGTGAAGAGCCGCAACGGACGCATCATAGCCATCATCACCGAGGGGGACGAGGTCGTCAAGAAAATCGTCTCGGAATACATCGAGGTGCCCGACACGATAGCGTGTCTAGCGCCATTGTTGAGCGTTATCCCGCTGCAACTGCTGGCCTATCACATTGCCGTGCAGAAAGGTCTTGATGTGGACCAGCCGCGCAATTTGGCCAAGAGTGTTACTGTTGAGTAGCCAAATAAAGAGGACATAATATATATCAAAAGACACGAGTTAAATGAAACTGAACGGGCAGGAAATCGACTGTGTTGAGGTGCTGGGAGCGAGAGTCCATAACCTCAAGAACATTGATGTGGAGATACCGCATGACAAACTCACCGTGATAACGGGACTGAGCGGTAGCGGCAAGTCTTCACTCGCCTTTGACACGGTGTTTGCCGAGGGGCAGCGCCGCTATCTGGAGACGTTTTCCTCCTATGCCCGCAACATGTTGGGAATGCTCGAACGGCCCAATGTGGACAAGATTTCCGGCCTGTGCCCCGTCATCTCGATAGGGCAGAAGACCGTCAACCGCAACCCGCGCAGCACCGTGGGCACGACAACCGAGGTCTATGATTACCTGAGGCTGCTGTATGCCCGCGCCGCCGACGCCTACTCCTACCTGTCGGGCGAGCGTATGGTCAAGTACACCATCGACAAGATCCTGAGCCTGATACTGGAACGGTACAACATGCATCGCATCTACATCCTCGCGCCACTGGTCAAGAACCGCAAGGGCCACTACAAGGACCTGTTCGAGACCCTGCGCAAGAAGGGGTACATCCATGTGCGCGTCGATGGCGTCATACGGGAAATCACCTTCGGCATGAAGCTTGACCGCTATGTCAACCACAGCGTCGAGCTCGTTGTGGACCGTCTCAAAGCCAGCAAGAAAGACGTCAAGCGCCTGGCAGACACCGTTGGGCTGGCCTTCAAGCAAGGCAACGGCCAACTGATGATTCTGGACGCTGAGACTGACGAGGTGGGCTACTATAGCCGTTCGCTCATGGATCCAGCCACGGGATTGTCCTACCTGGAACCGGCGCCTCACAATTTCTCGTTCAACTCCCCGCTGGGAGCCTGCCCGCACTGTAAGGGCCTGGGATATGTCAACATCATCGACCGGGACAAGATCATGCCCGACATGACGATGACCATCAGGGCCGGCGGCATTCAGCCGCTGGGCAAATACAAGAATGTGCAGATCTTCTGGCAGATTGCCGCCATCTGCGAGAAATATGGCTGCACCATCGACACCCCCCTGAACGAGTTGCCCGAGGAGGCGCTCAACGACATCCTCAACGGCACCAACGAGCGGCTCAACCTGCGCACCGAGACGCTCAGCACCAGCAACTATTTCCTGACCTTTGACGGCGTAATCAAGTATATTGAGATGCAGCAGGACGACACGGCCAGCAGCGCCGCCCAGAAGTGGGCCGGCCAGTTTCTCACACGCACGACCTGCCCCGAGTGTGGCGGCGCCCGGCTCAACCGCGAGGCCCTGCACTTCAAGCTTCACGACAAGAACATCGCCCAGCTGGCAGCTATGGACATCAGCGAGCTGCGTGACTGGATTGACGACCTGCACAACCATGTCACGCCTACCCAGTGGGAAATCGCCCGCGAGATCGTCAAGGAAATCAGCGCCAGGCTCAACTTCCTGCTGGAGGTGGGCCTCGACTACATGTCACTCAACCGCAACTCGGCAACGCTATCGGGCGGTGAGAGCCAGCGCATCAGGCTCGCCACCCAAATCGGCTCACAGCTGGTCAACGTGCTCTATATCCTGGATGAGCCCTCCATCGGGCTTCACCAGCGCGATAACCAGCGCCTCATCGACGCGTTGAAGACCCTGCGCGACGAGGGCAACACAATCCTGGTGGTCGAGCACGACAAGGAGATGATGCTGCAGGCCGACTATGTCATCGACATCGGGCCAATGGCAGGGCGCAAGGGCGGCCACGTCGTGTTTGCAGGCCTCCCGCAAGAGCTGCTGCAACAGCATACCCTCACCGCCGACTACCTCAACGGCACCCGCACCATCGATGTGCCCAAGCAACGGCGCGCGGGCAATGGCAAGGCGCTGACCTTGAAAGGATGCCACGGCAACAACCTCAAGAACGTGGACGTGACACTGCCGCTGGGCATGTTCATCTGCGTGACAGGCGTGAGCGGTAGCGGCAAGTCAACGCTCATCAACGCGACCCTGCAGCCCATCCTCAGTCAACGGCTGTACCGCTCACACACGGCCCCGATGCCCTATGACAGCATTACCGGACTGGAACATGTGGACAAGGTCGTCACAGTCGATCAGTCGCCCCTGGGACGCACACCGCGCTCCAATGCGGCCACCTATACCGGCGTGTTTACCGACATCCGCAATCTCTTTGTCCACCTGCCAGAGTCCAAGATTCGCGCCTACAAGCCTGGACGATTCTCGTTCAACACCAGCGGCGGGCGCTGCGAGAAGTGCAATGGTAACGGCTACAAGACCGTCGAGATGAACTTCCTGCCCGACGTGCTCATCCCCTGTGAGGAGTGTGGCGGCAAGCGCTACAACCGCGAGACGCTCGAGGTCAAGTTCAAGGGCAAGTCCATTGCCGATGTGCTTGACATGACCATCAACCAGGCTGTGGAATTCTTTGACGCGATACCGTCAATCCTGCGCAAGATCAAGGTGCTCCAGGATGTGGGACTGGGCTACATCAAGCTGGGACAACCCTCCAGCACACTCTCGGGTGGCGAATGTCAACGCGTCAAGCTGGCCTGTGAACTGGCCAAGAAAGACACCGGCAAGACCCTCTATATCCTTGACGAGCCCACCACGGGACTCCACTTTGAGGACATCAAGCTGCTGCTGGGTGTGCTCAACAGACTTGTCGATAAGGGCAACACGGTCATTGTTATCGAACACAATCTTGACGTGATCAAGTGTGCCGACTATATCATCGACATGGGACCAGAGGGGGGCAGGAACGGCGGACAACTCATCGCCAGCGGCACTCCCGAACAGGTCGCACAAGACCCACACTCCATTACCGCACGCTTCCTCAAACCTGAACTCGAACAGTAAAAATCCCGGGGCTCTGCATACGATGAGAACCCGTTTTTGACACCTGGCGCAACAGGTAAAGCAAGCAAAAAATCAAAAAGCACTCCGTTTTGGGACCAGAAAATTTGCAAATTGAGGCAAAATTCCGGTCCCAAAACTTGTTATTTAATGTCCGAAATTCAAGATATCTGGAGCCAGAAATTTAAGGCTTAGGCACCCCTTAAATGCTTGTTGGTTGGGAGAAAACAGAGACATCTAAGGGTGGATAACGGGTATCGATATTTTGGTCAAAATGTAGTTTTTTGGCCAAAAATCACCAAATTGGCCCTCTGAGCCAAAAATCATTCAAAAATAGCGGTTTTTTCTGTTTTCTAGGGCGTCTTTTAATTGGTCTTTTCATCAATAGAAAAGGTTCATAAATGCCGATAAATAAATACAATTTGTCATTATTTGACAAATTTGTGAATGTGAATAGATCATCATTTTTTTAAAAAATCGGGCTGTTGCACATATAGCTGGAAAATATCGCAAGGAAATCGAGTTGAGCACTCAGAAAACGAAAAATGGTAAATTACCAACCCTAAATTCGGCTTTGAAAACCGCTACTGATTTGCGTATCCAAACACGCTGATTGAAACCAAAACCGGCAATTTCGGGCCGATTGCGGGTGTTTACAGATGCGATTAACCTATAAAAAACACGAATTTGCAGCCGTAAAGTTTACAAAACGACCGATTTTTCCAATTAACATCCTTTAAATATTACTACAACTAACTGATTTTTAGCATTTTATGCTGAAACTCTCGAGTTTTGCTACATGTATTGAACATTATGGCAGCAACCCTTCCCAATGCCCCGTTTGCACATCACATAAATCGCTGTTTTATAGTGTATTATAGTACTATTTATATAGTATTAGTTTAAGTTAATTTGTTTACTTTTGAAATTGGGCAAAAGTTGTCAGATTTTGGAAAACATAACTGTAAATTTTAAAATTTTCGTTTTTAAATTTGGTGGTTTCATTTTTTCGTTCTAAATTTGCAATCCCAAAATTAAAAAACGCAAACAGTGAATTTTTGAGATTTTGGGCGATTTTGGGAGGTTTCCCTGATCGAAGAGTCAAGCCAGATAATTTTAGTCTGGTGAATATTGAATTCTCACGCACTTGAGCGCGAACAAAAAATTGTTCTTAAATGGATATTGTAACGAGGTTAAAAATGTTTCTTGATCAGACTGGGATTTCCAATTCTCAGTTTGCGGACACGTGTGAGATTCCTCGTCCTACCCTATCCCAGTTGCTCAACGGACGCAACAAGAAAGTCAGCGACGAGGTCATCAGCAAGATCCACCGCGCCTACCCTAGCCTGAACGTGATGTGGCTCATGTTTGGTGACGGTGAGATGATCCTGGGTGGAGGCGATAATAATAATGAGCAAACCGACAACACCTCTATCGCACTCAAGAACCAGGGCGGTCAAAGCGAGGACATGGGCCCTCGCGGAGCAATCTCCTTTGACGATGATGAGCCGGTAGGATTTCGCCAGGCCACCAAGACAGCCCAGCGCATCCCGTCGACCTCGTCGATGAACGAGACCATCCAGAGCATCATGCGCAACAACTCTGCCGCCAGGATGCCACAGCGCGGAGGAGCGTCGGCCCCCGACGGTCGCAGTGTAGTCAACATCGTCGTCTTTTACAACGATGGCCGTTTTGAACAATTTGGACCCTTAAAATAAATGAGAAATAAATGATTTAATAATAATGTTAATTCACTCGTTAGGCTTAGCCGGTCGCGAACACACTTAATATAACGACTTTTGCCGCACATTAATATTTTATAAAACAAACCATACCAAATACAACCAACCATTGCTATCGATGCGGCCGGCAAGCCTTGTGAGTGTCGAGAACGAGACAACAACTAAAGCAACCATTACCAGTACAAGAAGAAGAACAACAACAAACCCAACTAAGCACCAATCGGTCCCTGAAGAAGATTCTCCTCAGGGACCGATTGATTTTTACTGTGTAGATCTATCCCGATGTGTTTACATCTATAACAACCTTATCTATAAAAATAATAATGTATCCATTCTTGATGTATCCACATCTTCTACCCTAGCCCGGGGCGGCGGGGGTGTCTCTACTTGATGACGTTGCCTAGGATGTCGCGCAGGATCTGACGTCCGGCGGCACTGGTCGCGTTCTTGGCGGCACGGCCCGCGGCGTCCTTGATGCTGGTGTCCTTGCTCTTCTTGCCCGTGATGGTGTCCGACACTTTCTTGCCCACGATGGTAGCCAGGGTTCCGGTCACCGCAGTGACGACAGCTTTCCACACCTTGTCCCAGATGGTCTTTTCCTTCTTCTTGGCCTTCTGTTCCTTCTCGGCTTCACGGGCGGCGGCATCCTCCTCGGCAGCCTTGGCGGCCTCCTCGGCCTCGCGGGCAAACACCTCAAAGGCGCTCTCGCGCTCGTCGGCCTCCTTGTACTTGCGGTTGACATCGCCGTTGGCGTTCATGATGTCGAGGCGTTGCCCCTCGGTGATGGCTCCAATCTGGCTGAGCGGGAACAGCACCTTAGCGCGCTCTACCACGCTGGGGGCACCCTTCTCGTCGAGGAACGACACGAGGGCCTCTCCCGTTTCCAGGCCCGTGATGGCCTCGTCCGTCTTGAAGGCGAGGTTGGTGCGGAAGGTCTCGGCAGCAGCCTTGATGGCCTTCTGGTCACGAGGCGTGTAGGCGCGCAGGGCGTGCTGGACGCGGTTGCCCAGCTGGCCCAGGATCACGTCGGGGATATCGGTAGGCAGCTGTGAGATGAAGAAGATGCCCACGCCCTTACTGCGGATCAAGCGGATGACCTGCTCGATTTTGTCGGTCAAGGCCTTGCTTGTGCCCTCGAACAACATGTGCGCCTCATCAAAGAAGAAGACCAATTTGGGCAGATCCAGGTCGCCCACCTCAGGCAAGGTGGAATAGAGCTCGCTCAACAGCCACAGCAGGAAGGTGGAGTACAGCTTGGGCTGCAGCATCAGCTTGTCGGCTGCCAGTACGCTCAACACGCCCTTGCCGTCACGCGTGGCCAGCAGGTCCATGATGTCAAACGAGGGGATGCCAAAGAACTTGTCGGCCCCCTGGTTCTCGAGCTGGAGCAGTGCCCGCTGGATGGCGCCGATGCTTGCCGTGGACACGTTGCCATACTGGGTCGTGTATTCCTTGGCGTGCTTGGACAGCCAGTCGAGTGCCGAGCGCAGGTCCTTGAGGTCGTCGAGCAGGATGCCCTTGTCGTCGAGGATGCGGTACAGGATGTTGAGCACGCCCGTCTGGGTCTCGTTCAGTCCCATGATGCGTCCCATTAGGTCGGGGCCCATCTCGCCGATGGTCGAGCGCATGGAGATGCCCTGCTCGCCATAAACGTCATAGAACCTGACCGGGCAGCCCTCAAAGGTGAGGCTGTCCGGATCAATGCCAAACTCAGGCAGCCTCTTCTCGATGAAGCTGGACAGCTTGCCCGGCTGGCTCACGCCCGACAGGTCCCCCTTCATGTCGGCCATGAAGCAGGGCACGCCCGCCTTGCAGAAACTCTCGGCAATCACTTGCAGGGTCACCGTCTTGCCCGTTCCCGTCGCACCGGCGATGAGGCCGTGGCGGTTGGCCATATTACCCAGGATGCTGATGGGTCCGTTGGGCCCGTGAGCGATGTAAAATCCGTTCTCTTGAGTGTACATAGTTGTCGTTGTTAGGTTGTTGGTTGGTATTTGCTGGTCACAAAGTTAGTCTATTTTTTGCCACAAAACAAAAATATCGGGCAAAATGTCCATCAACTATTTTTCGGGCCGCTAATGATGCTCCTGTTCGCTGGAAATTGTAACTTTGTGCCTTAAACCGATTATCAGTAACACGACAGTGAATAAGAAGAGAAAAGTTTTTGTATCGGGCTGCTATGACCTGCTGCACTCAGGCCATGTGGAATTCTTCAGGCAGGCGTCACAGTTTGGCGACCTGTATGTGGGCATCGGCAGCGACAAGACCATCGAGGCGCTGAAGGGTCACAAGACCATGTACAGCGAGCAGGAGCGCCTGTTCATGGTGAGCGCCATCCGCTATGTCAAGGAGGCCTTCATCAACCAGGGCGACGGTTTTCTAGATTTTCTCCCCACCCTCGATGTCGTTCACCCCGACTGCCTAGTGGTCAACGAGGATGGCGACCGTGAGGACAAGCGCCAGCTGTGCCGTGAGCGCGGCATGGACTATATCGTGCTCAAGCGCGAGCCCGGCGAGGGCTTGCAGGCCCGCAGCAGCACCGCCTTGAAACAGTCGCTCGACCAGCTGCCCACGCGGCTCGACCTGGCCGGCACCTGGATAGACCAGCCTTATGTCTCGTGCCATGCACCTGGCTGGGCGCTGACCATCTCGCTGGAGCCGACGTTTGAGATACGTGAGCGCTGCGGCCTGTCCACGAGCACACGCAACACCATTAAGCGCGTGTGGCCCTACCGCCTGCCCGACATGGATCCCGAGATGCTGGCACGCCTGGTCTTCTGCCTCGAGAATGACCCCGAGCGCAGCGACGGCATCGTGAGCGGTGCACAGGATGCGATCGGCATCTGTGTGCCCGGACTTGCTCGACATTATTATAATGGAGCCTTCTGGCCCGAGAAGATTGAATACACCTGTGACCCCACCCTGCTCGGCTGGCTTGAGGAGCACTTGTGCATGATTCCGATGTTTCCCCGTCGCCCGGGCTGCAGCGTGGTCGAGGGCAAGGACATCAATACCCCGAAGGTCAAAGCTCTGGCCCAAGCGGCCGACGATTGCTGGCAGGCGATACAGCGCAGGGACCTTGACGCCTTTGCCAGCGCCTATAAGGCCTCGTTTGAGGCCCAGGTGGCGATGTTCCCCGCGATGATCCAGCCTGGCGTGCAGGACTACATCGACCGTTATAGCGCCATGGATGGCGTGCTGGCCTGGAAGATGCCCGGTGCTGGCGGTGGCGGTTATCTGGCGCTCGTCTGCCGGGACCGCCAGAGTTTCCCCGATGGAGCCATTCCATTGGTTATAAGAACATAATGCCCACTAAGAACTAACAACTAACAACTAAAACATGAAACGTTACTGTCAGACCCTTGAATTGCGCGACGACCGCGAGATGATAGAGAAATATGTAGAGGCTCATGCCCACGTGTGGCCCGAGATCCAAGCGGGCATCCGCAGTGTCGGCATCCTGGACATGCAGATTTACATCCACGGCAACCGCCTTTTCATGATTTGTGACACGACCGACGACTTTGACTGGGAAAAAGACAATGCCCGCCTACCCACCCGACCCCGTCAAGCCGAGTGGGAGGCCTATGTCGCCCAGTTCCAGGGCTGCGACCCCGCTGCCCCATCGACGGCCAAGTGGCAACTGATGGAACGGATATTCAAGCTTCAAGAGGGATTGAAGCTTGAGGTCTAGAGTCTAGGGGTTAGGTGTTGAGAGTAATTATATCATTTATGAAAGATGTGAAGAAATCCCGATTGTTGATTACGCATGAGGGCGTGAGCTATGTGCTGCCCTTCATCGTGGTGACCTGCTGCTTTGCCCTGTGGGGCTTTGCCAACGACATCACCAACCCGATGGTGAAAGCGTTTTCCAAGATATTCCGCATGAGTGTCACCCAGGGCACACTGGTGCAGGTGGCCTTCTATGGCGGCTACTTCTGCATGGCGCTGCCGGCGGCGCTGTTCATCCGTCGCCACACGTTCAAGAGCGGCATCGTCACGGGTCTGGCGCTGTATGCGCTGGGCGTGCTGCTGTTCATCCCGGCACGCAGCATCGGCAGCTTTTGGCCCTTCTTGGTTGCTTATTTCATCCTCACGTGCGGCCTGTCCTTCCTGGAGACCACTGCCAACCCCTATATCCTACTCATGGGTGACCGCGAGACGGCCACACGGCGCCTGAACCTGGCCCAGTCGTTCAACCCCATCGGGTCGCTGGCGGGCATGTTTGTGGCAATGAACTTTATCCAGGCGCGCCTGTCGCCGCTAGACACGGCACAGCGTGCAACGCTCGACGACGCCAGCTTCGAGGCGTTGAAGCAGAGCGACCTGGGTGTGCTGGTGCAGCCCTATGCCCTGCTGGCTGTGGTACTGGTCACCCTGCTGGTGGTGATGCTGGTGGTGCCCATTCCCGCCATGCGCCAGCAAGGGCGTGACGAGCACCGGCCGCTGCTGCCTGCCATCAGGCGGCTGCTGGCAGGCAGAGCCTACCGCAACGGCGTGGTGGCACAGTTCTTCTATGTGGGGGCGCAGATCACCTGCTGGACGTTTATTATCCAGTATGGCACGCGCGTGTTCATGACCCAGGGCATGACCGAGCAGGCCGCCGAGGTGCTGTCGCAGCGCTACAACATCGTGGCGATGGTGCTGTTTTGCCTCATGCGCTTTGTGAATATGTATCTGATGAAATTCTTCAAGCCGGGGCGCCTGCTGGCGGTGTTTGCCGCGTTGGCGCTGTTGCTGCTGAGCGGCGTCATCATGGTGGGCGGCCAGGCGGGCATGTATTGCCTGGTGGGTGTGTCGGCCTGCATGAGCCTGATGTTCCCCACAATATATGGCCTGGCGCTGGGCGACGTTCACGAGGATACCGAGTTGGGGTCGGCGGGACTGATCATGGCCATCCTGGGCGGCAGCCTCTTGCCCGCCGTTCAGGCGATGATCATCGACAGCAACGTCACCTTCATGCCAGCCGTGAACCTGTCCTTCATCGTTCCGGCTGTCTGCTTTGTCGTGGTGATGCTCTACGGCCTTTCTCATAATGATTAATGCTTAATGCTCGCTGTCGCGAGCGGCTTAGAGCTTAGAGATGGGCATCCGCGCTCTTGGCCTCACGCCTCTCGGGCATCACGCCAAGACGCCAAGTCGCTAAGTTTTAAGGTGTTGCTCGCAAGTGCTCGCAAAAGAATCTTTGCGGGCGTGGGATTTCACGTTACCGTGAGGAGCATGTCAATGAGGGTGGTGACGTCGCTAATGTTGACTGTGCCGTTGCCGTCCACATCGGCGTCGCCGTTGACCGGGCTGGAACTGCTCAACAGGTAATCGATCAGGGTGGTGACATCGCTGATGTTGACCTTGCCGTCGCCATCCACATCGCCCGGCTGCACAGGCCCCTGAGGTGAAGCGGACACCGCCGTGAAGGTGGCTGCCCGCACGGCGCCGCTACTTGTCACATTGGCTTTCCAGGCCACAAAGCGCATTCGGGCAGCAGTCAGCCCATGGGGCACGGCAATGGTGAACGACAAGTGATGGGTACTCACCCCAACGGCGGAGGGCTCCACGGTGACGGAGTCAAGCGGAATCCCCTCCTCGTCGTCGATGGCCAGCGTCAGGGCCGTCCTTGACAGGTCAAAGCCGCTGACGGCGAAATTCCTGGTGAACCAGGTCACCTGACAGGAAATGCTGTCCATGCCAGCACAGGGAAACACGGGAGATACCAGACTGAGAGCAAGTCCGTTAGATGCCACATAGAGCACAATCTTGCCCCCGCCGATGCTGGAACTGGACAACGATATGCCAGGGTTATTATAGATCCAGCCGTCAAAATCGTCGCTGGAGAACTGCGGCAGCGACTGGGATACAGCCCACAAGGCGCTGAACACCGCCAGGGCCGTGACGATCATTATCTTCTTCACCATCATTTGAAATTCTAATAAAAGTTTCGCAAGTCCTCCCAAAGGTAACGTTTTTTGCTCAATAACAGACAATAATTGATAAAAAACTGCGCATCAGAAAAAAATGGCGACAGGGAATAACGGCGAAGGTAGGCGGCGTCTCGACAAAAAAAAGAATGAATTCTTTTGTTATGTGCTCGACTTGCACTACGCTGCCTTACGGCGAAGGTAGGCGGCGTCTCGACAAAAAAAAGAATGAATTCTTTTGTTATGTGCTCGACTTGCACTACCTTTGCCGAAAACTAAAGACCATTAATTAACCTGCGAAGACGTTCGGATTTATTTGACTTGTAAACACCCTTATCGGCAATTCAAAAAACGCCGGCGGCTTCCCTTAACATTATTAAAAGAAATTGGAAAACGAAATTCTGGCACTTAACGCCAACCAGGTAGTGGCCTACCTGCAGAAGGAACCACACGAGTTCACCAAGGCCGACATCATCCGCTACATTGAGGAGAACAACATCCGCATGGTCAACTTCATGTACCCCGGCGGCGACGGCAAGTTGAAGACCCTAAACTTTGTCATCAGCAGCAAGGAATACCTGCGCACGATCCTGTCGTGTGGCGAGCGCGTTGACGGCTCCAGCCTGTTCAGCTTCATTGAGGCCAGCTCGAGCGACCTGTATGTGCTGCCCAGGTTCAGCACCGCCTTCCTCGACCCGTTTGCCGAGATTCCCACGCTGTGCATGCTGTGCTCGTTCTTTGATAAGGACGGTAACCCGCTAGAGAGCTCTCCCGAGCAGACGCTGAGGAAAGCCGCCCAGGCCTTCCGCGAGGTGACCGGCATGGAGTACCACGCCATGGGTGAGCTGGAGTACTACGTCATCCGCCCCTCGGTGGCCTTCTACCCCGCCCGCGACCAGCACGGCTACCACGAGTCGATGCCCTATGCCAAGACCAACGGATTCCGCCAGCAGTGCATGGACTACATCGCCAAGGCTGGTGGCCAGATCAAGTACGGCCACAGTGAGGTGGGTAACTTTGAGCAGGACGGCGTGGTGTATGAGCAGAACGAGATCGAGTTCCTGCCCGTTCCCGTGCTCGACGCCGCCGACCAGCTGATGATTGCCAAGTGGGTGATCCGCAACCTGGCCTTCCGCGCCGACCTGAATGTGACCTTTGCCCCCAAGATCACCACGGGCAAGGCTGGTTCGGGCCTGCACATCCACATGCGCATGATGAAGGACGGCCGCAACATGATGATCAACGACAAGGGCGTCCTGAGCGACGAGGCCCGCAAGGCCATCGCCGGCATGATGGAGCTGGCTCCCGCCATCACCGCATTCGGTAACAAGAACCCGATGTCTTACTTCCGCCTGGTACCCCACCAGGAGGCTCCCACCAACGTATGCTGGGGTGACCGCAACCGCTCGGTTCTCGTGCGCGTGCCTCTGGGCTGGACCGCTGGCGCCGACATGTGCCGCATCGCCAATCCGCTGGAGCCCGCCAGCAACTTTGACACCACCCAGAAGCAGACCGTCGAGATGCGCTCGCCGGACGGCTCGGCCGACATCTACCAGCTGCTGGCCGGCCTGTGCGTAGCCTGCCGTCACGGCTTCGAGATGGAGAACGCCCTCGAACTGGCCGCCAAGACCTACGTTGACGTGAACATCCACGATGCCGCCAACGCCGACCGCCTCAACGAGCTCGACTGCCTGCCCGACAGCTGCGTGGCCAGTGCCGACTGCCTGGAGAAGCTGCGTGGCGCATTTGAGGAGAGAGGCGTCTTCAGCGCCCACATGATCGACGGTATCATCGCACAGCTGCGCTCCTTCAACGACCGCACCCTGCGCCACGACATCGAGCACGATCCCAAGCGCACCTCACAGCTCGTCAACGAGTACTTCCAGTGCGGCTAACCGCATTGCAAGTCTGCCCCAAAAAAAAGAAAAATCCAGCGGTCATGAACCGTTGGATTTTTCTTATCACTCCCTTCTGCTACATCATGCGACGTTTCATCCACATGAGGAACACAGGGTCTGTGATATAGAGTGTTCCTCGCTGACGCGGCTCTATAAGGTCTTTGCCGATGAGCGAACTCTTCAAGCGGGTAATGTTGGAGGGACTGCCCAGCTCAAAGCCCTCACGTATCTCCTTTTCCCCAAATCCCTGATGATGGTCGGCAGCAATGGCCCGCAGGAAATTCATCTGATAGGCCGAGAGTGGCTCCACCTGCTGCATGAATAGCGCCTCGTTGGCATCGAGCAAGTCGTTGACCGCCAGTTCAAACTGCTCGTCCGTAGCGGTATCCCCCTCGTTGAGTCTGGTGAACAAGAGCCAGGCCAATTGCTGAACATAGGATGAATAGTTATCAACCGTCGCACACAACCGTCTGGCCAAGTCACTGGAGATGATGCGGTTACGGTCATTAAAATGCTGAACGATATAGTCTACCCACTCATCGGTAGCAATCTTGCCCAAGAAAATCATGTCGCCAAACTGATAGAAAGGCATGTTGCGCCGCTGAAAAATAGTGCTCATCAGGTGCTGCTTGCTTCCGAAAAGGCAATAAGACGTCAGTTGCTGGTGCTGCCATGCCGAGCGAAGGCGTTTTTGCACTGTCAATGAGTCCGGCAACTCCCCTAACTGCTGAAACTCGTCAATACACACCACAATGCGTTTGCCACGCTTGCGTGCAATCTCCTCGGCAAGATTTAACACCTCGTCAGGTGTGTGGCTTTTGGGGGTAATCCCCAGTGATAGGGAAAAGTCGGTATTCGCCTCGGGAGAAAAGGTGATTTTGGGAGTGAGCCGCACCAGGAATTCTTTGGCATACTCCATCCACTTCTCGGCATGAGATGCAGTCTGCTTGAGCACCGCAGCCGTCAAAGCGTTATAAAACTCATATTCGGTTTTACAGGCAAACATGTCCATGTAGACCACTATCACATCCTGCTGTTGCTCCAGCAATTGCTTTACTCGCTTGACCAACGAGGTTTTGCCAATGCGGCGAGGCGAAATCAAAATGGTATTGATGCCCTCCTGAAAATTCGCTATCAGGCGACGCGTTTCCAACTCACGGCCAATGAAATTGTAATCACTGACAGCAGTGCCAAATATGAAGCTCTTTTTCTTATCCATTTCCCGAAGATTTGTTGGCAAAGATAATAAGTATTTTTGGATTACACAAGGTTGTGTAACACAAATTTGTGTTACACAACCTTGTGTAATAACCAAACGATTGTATATCGGTCAATTAACGTCCATTATACCAACGAGACAACCGACAGTTTGGGCAACCTGAACGCCCTAGAACTCCCCGCTAAGACATACGTTGATGATAATACGGGAGAGATGCTATTTAATCCTTAGCGGACAACAATCTTTTTGCCCTGGTGGATGTAGATGCCTGGGGCGGAGGGAACCTCCTTACCCACAGGCTGGCCCATCAAGTTGTAGTAGTTGTCGTCTATCGGGCGTCTCACCTGATCAGTTACCACCTCGTCGATGCCGACGCAGGTTCCCGGATCATACCAACGTCCGGTATAGACAATCTTATTGTCCTCAATGACATGGCTTAGTCCATAACCTACCTGTAACCCGGTAATAAACGACTCAAAGTAAAATAGTGGAAATCCCGCCATGCCGTCATAACCAATGCCCTCGATAATGAAGTCATCCTCACTATACCAGGATTGATAATGATGGCATTTGCGCTTCCCGCCACCTATGGCCATCATCCAAGTCCCGTCATAATCAACTTCACTCCAAAAGTCTTCATTATTAAAGTAAAGCTCTATCGGGTCGTTGAAATCATAGAGAATGAACTCTTCACTGGTTGTATAGATTGGCAGGCCATCATATGGATCACTAATATGCCAACCGTAACCAACAGGACATTGAGGATGCTGGATGCCGTCAGGATGGATGGCATAGACCACCTTGTTCTCTTCACGCAGGCAAATGGGGGTATAATCCTCGACTTCCTTATTATGTCCTTCTTTGTCCAAGTAATGGGTCAATACCACGGGCTTATAGGTTTTATCTCCAATTTGGACATCACCCTTCATCTCAAAACTGTAATATTGCAAGCCTTCAGGCATATCCAAAACGTATTCCCAGAATGGATTGTTATAAGCGTACACCCACTTCACTCCCTCACGAACAAAGGGCACATACTCGTAATCGTCAGGCACGGGCTCTTTATACCATTTGGTCTTATAAACAATCTCTCCATCCTCGATGACATGGCTTAAGCGGTTGATGACTTGGTCCATTCCTATAGTGATGCCATAGAAGTAGTTAAGGGACATTCCCGGTGATTCACCGACAAAACCAATTCCTTCAATGATGTTCTCATTGCCGAAAATAACACCATCATCAACTCTATGGTTAAAGATATGCTTTTGGGTCAGATGACGTCCAACCTGAGCCGACTCTGCATGGTCGTAATGGAGGAACACATGATTGTCCAACGACTCATAGAAGCCGGCAGGATCATTAAAGTCATAGAGTATGAATTCCACGCCTGTTTGTACTGTGGATCGTATATCAAAGCCTTCCACCTCTGTTCCAATACCGATAGGACACTCATAATACCTCTTGTCGTCGGGAATGATGCCATAGACCACCTTGTTCTCTTCGCGCAGATAGACCGGAACGGTGTCGTTCATCTCATTAATGCTCTCGCCGCTGTAGAGGTGTACAGGTTTGTAGCTCTTGCCGTTAATCATGGTGTCGCCCTTCATTTCTAATGTATAGTAGTGCTTACCGAATGGGATAAAGCCATCCTCATACCCCAAGCCCACAATGGGATTGTCATAGTAATACACCCACTTGACGCCCTCGCGAACAAAAGGAACGTACTCTTGCGGCATCTTATAGACCAGAGTACCGTCTTTCCAACAGCGCATCAAATAAGAGAAAGTGTTTTCCTCATCAATAAATAGCCGCTTAAGGTATTGGTCCTTGCTGACGCCAATGCCTTCAATCAGGTCGTAGGCCCATGGCGCTGTGTCACCTGCAAAGTAAGATTGGCAATCAGCTCCAGTGTCGATGGTGATGGTTCTATAGTGATAGCCCTGATTTTCTTGATCCCACTCACCTACAACTATCGTCACATCATCAAGTTTATCACCCTCTTGCAGGTTATAGTCTAGCAGAACCTCTGGCTGACCATCCTCATTGACAATGTACACTTTACGCCCCTCTTCAAACATGGTCTTCTGGAGATCATACTTTGAGGAATAAATCTGCTTGCAGCGACGCTTGCCAACGACAGTATCACCCTTAACATGAATAGTGTAAGTGTTATTGAGGTCAAGTCGCTCGGTGTCCATTGCCAAGCATTCCCAGATGGTGCTGTCTGTCAACATTTCATTGTACGGGATGATGATATCATCCTCGCCTTCATCACTACACAAGAGCGTTTTCTTGTGGCCACCCTTCGTAGAGAAGATGACATGACTGATGTTGGTTGGCTTGGGATGTTTGGTTTTTCCAGGAGAGGCATGCATCAGGAAAAGATCCATAGGCCCACCGATGTAGCCATATTGATAAATGATGCCCTTCCATGCCGGCAAACAATGTGTGTCCCCGTTGTTCATCATGTAGTAATCCAAGCAGTCTTCTTGCCAATCAATAGACAGCTCCTTGACTTCACCACCCATTACTCCATATTTTACTGTGCCGCCATATTCGAATGGCTCACTGAAATCATAGAGGAGGCATTCATCGCCAATGCTCCCGTCCTCCAGCACTGGCCGCACATAGATGACACGATCGTGGTCATTACGAATATAGCCTTGCACTTCGGTGAATGCTTCGCCATCAGCATTGGTGAAAGTCTGTTCAAGAGCCATATAGTTATCATCGGCAGGAAGAAGGCGATAAGTAAACTTATACTCAACCACTTCAATACTATCTTCAGCGCCAGTAGGGGCATAGGTATAATAAACATCCCATTGCGAGCCTGCTTCCCAAATGCTGCTTGCATATGCCTGCACCAGAAGTGAAATCAGACACAAGAGCGTGAATAGTGTTCTTTTCATTTTCATATTATGTATTGGTTTAGATAATCTTCAATTTTCTGATTCTGTATATCGTTGTCCAGCTTCTTTTTCATGCGTTGTTTCCTGACTGCGACCGACGTGGGCGCTATGCCATAAACGTCAGCCAACAGCGCATTCGGCACCCGCATCATCAACAGGCAGCAGAAACGCACATCCTCGGTTGTGAGTGTGGGGTGCTGCCTCCGCAGGCGGGAAGTGAATCCAGGAAGAACCATGTCGGTATTTTTCTCAATCAGTTCCCAGGACGATTCCTCAAGGTTGATATGCCCGCTCTTACCTCGATGGGCATTGAGGATAGGCAGAATGATGGCATACAGATGCTCGTAGTACAAGCGTTGTAACTTGATGTTCTCTTCCCGCACCAAATTCTCATTGGTTTGGGCCGCTTCTGAGAGTCGCATGGCCTCCAGTTCCCGGGCATGAGCGATGCGGGCCTTGCGGCGATAGAAAAGCCCTGCAACTGATGCCGCCAGTAACAATAACAACCCCCCGATAATGATGGCATATAGCCGTGCCTGCCCCGCCTTGCGTTCGGCACGTTGAAACTCCATCTGCCGCTCGTGCTGGAGAGCATGGATTCGCGCCATGTTTTCAGAGGCCTCAGTCCTTGCGATGCTGTCGGTAATATCCATCAGGCTAATGGCGTCGTCATAAGCGTCATGCCATTTTTCAGCCTCTTCATGCTGGTACATCAAGAGGCGAGTCAGTTCGGCTTGACCATGGATTCCGCTCTCATTTATATAGGAGGGAAGAAGCGCCAACATTTCCTCATTCCTGCCCTGCAAGTTGAGGCCATAGGCATGTGTGATGCGATAAAGGTCGCTCTGGACGACTTTAGCATAAATGCGCTTAGCCTCCTGGGTGTAATGCTCGACACTGTCGCCATTCCCGGCCATGAGGTGTATTTGAGCCAGCAGCAAGAGCGTCTGGGCTCTAAAGTCCACAGTGTCCTTGGGAGCCAATTGATAAGCCTGATGGGCCTCAATCAAGGCACTGTCAAGATTTCCCTCTACCATATAGGCAGTGGCCAGTCGCTGCAGCGCTTCGGCCATGAGCGCATGACCATACACCTTATTAATATGGTTGACAGCTTCCGCTTCGCTCAGCATCTTCTGCTGATATTGTTTCTGCAACCCGGTGAGGTTCTTCTTTTCATATTCAGCAGCAATCTGTGAATACAATTTAAAGCGCTTCCCGTGCTCCCCGCTCTCTTGGCATTTGTCCAATTCGTTGAGCAACGAGACCAATGCAGCATCTTCTTCGGCAACAGGGGCATCGTTTACCTTGATGCAACCGGCAAACAATGCAATGAGCAAGATGTAAAGCAACTTTTTCATGTCTTATAGTTTTCTGGCAAAATTAACCATAAAACAGGAATTGAAAAAGGGCTATTGCCCAGATGTATATGCGTGTTAATCACAAACGGCAATTTATCTTACTGAAACATAGAGATATAACAAAACCCACGATGTATATTGAATCCATCTTGCGGAAACGCAGTGCCCACCCCCAAAAAAGACGCAAAATCTTGCACGGCTCCAATCGTTAAACAATACCAAGTGCTGCCCAAGAGACGCACACGCGGACGGAACGGACGGAACGGACGAAAATGCAACAAGATTGTGTCGCACCATAGGGATGCAACACAATCTTGTGTGAGATGTGATGGAGAATTCTGGTTACTTCTCCTCTTGCTGGTCGTCCATCAGGCCAGCGCGGTAGCCGCCTGCCTGAGCCACAGCCACGCCATACTGGTAACCCAGCTGGTAGGCCTGCTGCACGAGCTGCTGCATCTGTTGCATGATGGCCTGGTATTGCTGCTGGTACTGCTGCTGGTTGGGCATTTGCGGCTGCTGATAGCCGGGAGGATAGTTAGGCACTTGTTGCTGTTGCGGCTGCTGTGGGGCCTGATCCCAGGGATTGGGTATCTCGTTACCTCCCGTGGTTTGACCGCCTCCGCCCTGCTGTGCCTGGCGGGCAGCTTCTTCCAATTTCTTTTGAAGTTCGTCAAGTAATCCCATAATCGTTGTTTCTTAAATAGTTATTTACAGTTGTTAGGTGCACTTTAGTTTTCTACAGGTTACAAAGTTAATGACAATTCTTGATTGCGACAAGTCTTGTAACAATGTTTTATTATTTTTCGTACAAAATCGCTTATTTGTGACATTTATGTGGTTGTTGCAAAACTCGCCCAGCAAACGGGAGATCGTGCTGCGGCCGATTAAAAAACTGCGTCGAGTTTTGCAACAGCCTGATAACGCGGCGTGAGTTAAAAGAACGCGGATGCCGCCCTAAGCTCTAAGCTGCTCGCCCAGCGAGCAATAAAACTCTGCGGCGTGAAGATTTGCGACTCGTTAATTCTCTGAATAGTTACCTTTCTCCGTTGATTTGCTAAAAATTGCAAAATAATTCCATATTTTATGTCAAAAAATTTTGTGGTATTGAAAAAAATTCCGTCCTTTGCAGCGTCAAACAAAGAGATATTGCACTTTTCTATACAGATTCTATTCATAAAATTTAAAGTCCCACTCGTGAGAGCCGGGCTTTTTCATTTTTATAGCCATTTCGCACTGATTACCCGAGAAAAAGATTTACTTTTGTATTGTGATTGGCACCATTCTTGCCATATTAATTAATGAATAGATGCAACGGCTATTAAGGACATACTGCCTGACGATGATATGCGCCCTGTGTGCAACAGGGACCATCGATGCTGCACCAGAGTTGCCCAAACCCGATGAGGCACAGGAGCAGCAGGAGGACTCGGTGCGCGTGAGCCTGGTAACGTTCTATCCCGGCAGTGAGCCGCACAACATCTGGGGACATAGCGAGATCCGCGTCCAGCAAGGCCCTGTTGATCTATATTTCAATTACGGAGTGTTTGATTTCCAGGCTCCTGCGTTCATGTGGCGCTTCATGCTAGGCAAGACCGACTACATCTGCCAGCCCGTTCCGCGGGCCTATGCCACAATGGGTATGGAGGGGCGCCGCATGGTGGAGCAGGAGCTCAACCTGCCTCAAGACAAGGCCATCATGGTGCGTGACTTCCTGTGGAACAACGCGCAGCCCGAGAACCGCATCTATCGTTATAAATTCCTGAGCGACAACTGCTCCACGCGCCCCCGCGACATCATCGAGATGGCCACGGGCGACGCGCTGGAATACCCTATCCTGTACCGCGAGGGGACGACCTATCGTGACATTTTGGCACATTACTGCCAGAACTATGCTTGGGAACGCTTCGGCATCAACCTGGTGCTGGGCTGGGATGCTGACACCGCCATCACCAACCGCGCCGCCATGTTCATTCCCATGAAACTGATGGATGCCGTGGCCGGAGCGACCCTCAAGACCGACAGCGTGAAGGTGCCGCTGGTCAAAACGACTACCGTGCCCATCGATGCCAGCACCGATGGCCTGGTGCGCCCCCCCACGCCATGGTACCTCTCGCCCATGGCACTTGCGCTGGTCGTGCTGCTGCTCACATGCGGCATCACCCTGCGGGACTGGAAACGCCGCGATGTGTCGCGGTGGTATGACTCCATGCTGTTTACAGCCGGAGGCCTGGCAGGCTGCATCCTGTTTTTCCTCATCTGCTTCTCGACCCACGAGGCCACCTCTCCCAATATCAACATCCTGTGGCTCAACCCCATGCTGCTGTTGCTGGCCGTGCTGCCCTGGATCAACAAGACACGCCCCATCGCGCGCTGGCTCCACATCATCAATGCGGTGATCGTGTTCCTGCTCATGATGTTCTGGCGCCTGCAGCCGCAGGTGGGCGATTGGGCCTTCTTCCCGCTGATGGCGGCCCTGGTGATGCGTTCCTCGGTGAATGTGCTGCTAGGAGCCCAGACCACACGCGGCCCCACCGCCAGCAAGGGTTAGCACTGCAATAATCCGCTTTTTTTACCATCGCGGGTGATTTATCCTTATCCAATAAGGATTTATCAGCCAAAAAGTTGTATCTTTGCCGATTAGATTCGACAATCACGACAAGAAAAAACGAGAAAAAACAAAAACAATAATATACAACAAGAAGAACAAATCAAATGGGACTTAGTGACATTTTGAAATCAATGTTTGGCAATAAGTCAACCCGTGACCTCAAGAAGATCACCCCTATTGTCAATCAAATCAAAGCAATTTATCCCGAGATTGACGCACTGGACATCGATGCCCTGCGCCAGCGCACGGCCGACATCCGCCAGCAGCTCAACGACTCGGTGCAAGACAAGCGAGACGAGATCGAGCGCATCAAGGCCGAGATCGAGACCCTCGACTATGAGGAGCGCGAGCCGCTGTGGAAGAAGGTCGATGATATCCAGAAGGAAATTCTCGACGTCCTTGAGGACAAGCTCAACGAGGTGCTGCCCACCGTCTTTGCCATCGTGAAATCGACAGCCCGCCGCTTTGCCGAGAACGAGACCATCACCGTGACCGCCACCCAGCTCGACCGTGACCTGGCCGCCCAAGGCAAGGACTTTGTCACCATCGAGGGCGACAAGGCCATCTATACCACCCACTGGATTGCGGGTGGCAACGACATGAAGTGGGACATGGTGCACTATGACGTACAGCTCATCGGTGGTATCGTGCTGCATCAGGGCAAGATCGCCGAGATGGCAACTGGTGAAGGTAAAACCCTCGTGGCTACCCTGCCCGTCTTCCTCAATGGCTTGACCGGCAATGGCGTGCACGTGGTAACCGTCAATGACTACCTGGCCAAGCGCGATAGCGAGTGGATGGGTCCGTTGTATATGTTCCATGGCATGACCGTCGCCTGCATCGACAAGACCGAGCCCAACTCGCCGCAGCGCCGCGATGCCTACAACTGCGACATCACCTTCGGTACCAACAGCGAATTTGGCTTTGACTACCTGCGCGACAACATGGCGATGCGCCCCGAGGACATGGTGCAGCGCCCCCACAACTTTGCCATCGTCGATGAGGTCGATAGCGTCTTGATCGATGATGCCCGCACGCCGTTGATCATCTCGGGTCCCGTGCCCAAGGGCGAGGACCAGATGTTTAACGACTACAAGCCCAACGTGGAGCGCGTGTATAATGCCCAGCGCCAGCTGGTGACCGGCCTGCTCGCCGATGCCAAGAAGATGATGGCCAGCGACGACGAGGCCACTGTCAAGGAGGGTACGCTCAGGCTCTTCCGCGCCTTCAAGGGTCTGCCCAAGTACAAGCCCCTGATCAAGTACCTGAGCGAGGAAGGCGTCAAGAACGCCATGCTCAAGACCGAGGCTTACTACATGCAGGACAACAACCGCGAGATGCCCACCGTCACCGATCCCCTGTACTTTGTCATCGACGAGAAGAACAACACCGTTGAGATGACCGATAAGGGTATCGACGTGCTGACCAAGGGCACCGACGACCCCGAATTCTTCATCCTGCCCGACATCGCCGCACAGCTGTCGGCGGTGACCAACGAACCGCTCTCGGACGAGGAGAAGACCAACAAGAAGGACGAGCTGCTCGCCAACTACTCGGTCAAGGCCGAGCGCGTGCACACCGTCACCCAGCTGCTGAAGGCCTACACCCTGTTCAACCGCGATGACGAGTATATCGTGGATGCCGAGGGCAAGGTGAAAATCGTGGACGAACAGACAGGACGTGTCATGGAAGGCCGCCGCTACAGCGATGGCTTGCACCAGGCTATCGAGGCCAAGGAGGGCGTGAACGTCGAGGCCGCCACTCAGACGTTTGCCACCATCACGCTGCAGAACTACTTCCGCATGTACCACAAGTTGGCAGGTATGACCGGTACCGCCGAGACCGAGGCCGGTGAGTTCTGGGACATCTACAAGCTTGACGTCGTCACCATTCCCACCAACAAGCCCGTCATCCGCAACGATATGGCCGACCGCGTTTACAAGACGCAGAAGGAGAAATTCAACGCCGTCATTGCCGAGATCGAGGCCATGCGCAACTCCGGACGTCCCACGCTGGTGGGTACCACGAGCGTCGAGATCAGTGAGATGCTGAGCCGCATGCTCAACCTGCGCCACATTCCCCACAACGTGCTCAACGCCAAGCTGCACCAGAAGGAGGCCGACATCGTCGCCCAGGCCGGTCAGTCGATCGACGGCAAGGGTGTCGTGACCATCGCCACCAACATGGCCGGTCGTGGTACCGATATCAAGCTCTCGCCCGCCGTTAAGGAGGCCGGAGGTCTTGCCATCATCGGTACCGAGCGCCATGAGTCACGCCGTGTGGACCGCCAGCTGCGAGGCCGTGCCGGTCGTCAGGGCGACCCGGGTTCATCGGTATTCTTTGTTTCGTTTGAGGACAAACTGATGCGCCTGTTTGCCAGCGAGAGTGTGGTCAAGACGCTTGACCGCCTGGGACTCAAGGACGGCGAGGCCATCGAGAGCAACATGGTCACCAAGAGCATCGAGAATGCGCAGAAACGTGTCGAGGAGAACAACTTCGGTATCCGTAAGCACCTGCTCGAGTATGATGACGTGATGAATGCCCAGCGCAAGGTGATTTACACCCGCCGCCACCATGCACTCATCGGTGAGCGCATCGGACTGGACCTGATCAACACCTTGTATGACAGCGTTGAAGATACCGTTGACAAGTTCGGCCCCGACGAGTACGAGGACTTCCAGATGCAGGTTCTCAAGAACTATGCTATCGAGCCCCCGTTCAATGAGGAGGAATACCGCCGCATGGACGACGGCAAGAAGCAGGAAATCCTGTACGATGCCGTTCTCAAGGCCTTTAACCGCAAGATGGACCGCCTGAGCGAGGTAGCCGATCCCATTATTCAGCAGATTGTAGCCGACCAGGTGGCTAACGGCATGGAGCCTCAGGGCCTCATCCGCGTGCCCATCACCGACGGCAAGCGCACCTTTGGCATCGTCATTGACATCAAGGAGGCTGCCGACACCCACTGCAAGTCGCTCACCAAGGCTTGGCAAAAGGCTGTCATGCTGCTCACCATCGATGAGAACTGGAAGGAGCACCTGCGCGAGATGGACCAGTTGCGCCAGAGCGTGCAGAACGCCAGCTACGAGCAGAAGGATCCTCTCGTCATCTACAAGACCGAAGCCTTCAACATGTTCAAGCAGATGGTTGGCATCATGAACGGCAAGTCGATTGGCGTGCTCATGCGCGGTCAGATTCCCGAGGCACCGCCCCAACAGAACGTACAGGAGCGTGAGCCCCAGACCCGCCAGCAGCGCTATAGCGAGAACCGCGGCGGCGAGCCCGACCCCAGCCGTCCCAATGCGGCTCCAGTCGGTCCCCGTCCCCAGGGTCCCGTAGGTCCCATCCGCAACGAGGGTCCCAAGATCGGCCGCAACGATCCCTGCCCCTGCGGTAGCGGCAAGAAGTACAAGAACTGCCACGGCCGCGGCCTGTAATAGCCACGGTCCCCTCCACGATAACAAAATCACGCCAAACCTTGTTCAGGGTTTGGCGTGATTTTGTTTATCTGTCCAGCTCGCAAGTCCTGCCCGGCAGCAGCGTCATGGCAGCTGGTCATCGACGATGAGGCGTAGCCATTGGGCCGTCGATAAGGGGATGGGGCCGGCTGGCTCACTGAACATCAGCCGCTCGTTGAGCTCCTGCAGCAGTGGGCGGGCATCACTCTGGCCTGCCCGCTCAATAATGGCATGGGCCTGGGGCATGGCACGCTCCATCACGGCCTGGGACGAGGGGCGCAACAGGAAACTGCGCCAATAAAGCCAGTAGGCGTAATCATAGATGCGCTGGGCATCAACCGGATTGTCCAAGTCCACCTCGCTGGCGATGCAGAACTGGCGCGGCACGGGTGCCCGCTCATATTCCTCGTCCAGCAACTTGTGGAATGCCAGGGCCAGCGCCTCCAATTCCTTGTCAAGGGGCGCAAAGGCCTCGCTGCCGGCTTCGCCAGCAATCGTCCACCAGATAACGTAGCGCACATCATCCAGGTTCAGCTCATAGTCCACATACTCCTCTCCCCTGCCATAGTGTGGCAACGGGGTTCCATAGCGCTCACTGTGCAGCCTGGTGAACGAGCGCCACAGGCCACCGTCGGCCACCACATCCTGGTAATAGCCGGTCACGGCGAGCACCACGTCACATCTGACGTCATCGGCCAGGCCACGCAGCCAGGGGGACTCGTCCCACAACTTGGCCAGCCTGAGGGCAATCCACAGGTAGAACTGGTCGGTTTCCTGCACCTTAGGGTTGCCTGGTTGACGTTCCATGTATTGCTTGACGGTGATTTCCATAATCCTGAAAAATTAAAAAAACGGGAAAACGCCATTGTCTTCCCGTCCATTGGTGGAGCCGCGAGCGGGACTCGAACCCGCGACCTTTTCGTTACGAATGAAATGCTCTACCGACTGAGCTATTGCGGCTTGGTGCACTGCGATTACTTGCAATGCGGGTGCAAAGGTAGCACTATTTTTCCAATCTCACAAACTTTAATTCACAATTTGTTTGCTGTAGGAGATATTTACCTTGGCCTTATCGAGCAGTAATCTTACTATCGCTGGGCGAGACACCATCGGGGAAATCTTGGTGACTACGGTGTTTGTTGTGCCATAGCTATAGTAGGAATAGGTCTGCGGATAAGTGTAGTTGGTCACATCGACAGGCGTAATGGTGAAGTTGAAGTCGTCCTCGGTAGCGATACCGCCCTGATTGTTGATGATGTTGAGCACATACTCGCGCAACCCGGTGAAGATATAACTCTTTTCGGCCTCGTTATAGACCGCATAGAACGAATCCTTGTTGTTTGCCAGACTGTCGCCGTTGATGAAGTTGTCCTTCTTGGACGTCTTCACCATCAACAGGTAGGTAGGCGGCTGGATGTTGTATTCGGTCTCGGGGACACTGGCAGGCAACTCAAGCGTCAACGTGTTGATAATCGACTGGTTGTTGCCCACATTGGCCTGATACTTATCGATGATTTCCTGGATGGGGAAACGCAGTTGCACCTCATAGCCTGCCGGTGCGGCAATGATAGCTTCACCTGCATCGACCATCTGCTTGACAGCATCATCAATCTCGTAGTGGATGATGTTGTTTGACACGACTTCGGGCGTTGAAGCCAGATAAGTCTGGACAAAGGACGAATCCACCTCGGTAGTGTCGTTCACGACGACATGCCTGTGGAAATAGACATTGAACTCGGTGGCACTGATGTTCAGCACATGCCCGCTGCCATAGCTGTTTGTAATATAGATGCCCGGGAAAATGTCGGCAAACGACTTGGGGCTCACAAACTTGGACGGATCGGCAACATAAGCGTTAAAGACATGACGGGCCACATCCACAGGCATCGGCACCGAGATGACACGCACGGTGTCCTGGTCGGCTAACGTCGTCAGCGGGACGCTCGTCTCGATCCACCCTGATGTCGGGGAGTAGGATTCTGAGGCCAGCAGGTCGCTGCTGTCATAGTAATCGGTCGGATCAAAATCGCTGTAAATGGGTGTAGGCAATTCCCGGTTCAGGCGATACACTTCGAGGCGCATCGGGGACTGGCTGTTGCCGGTATAGCCACCCGTATAGGGCATGCGCAGGATCAGGCGGCACGAGTCGATGGACTGTGCGGTCAAGCGTGCTGTGTCGATAGCTGCAGCCGGCATCCACATGGTCACCGCCGAGGCAGTCACACGGCCAAATCCACCGGCACTGAGGTCGCCCAGCATCTTGGTGGTCGTGCGCATCTGCACGCGTTGATTGGGCACCGAGTGCCCTGTAATCACAAATGAGGAATCCTCAATAATAGAGGAAACGCTGTCGGTGATAGAGACACCGATAGTCTCATCGGTGCACGAATGCAGGCCGAGCAGCACAGCTGCCGCCAGTATCACCATGAAAAGATGTTTCATATTCTCGAAATGAATAAGTACAATTATTTAAGAATATCGAAATGGCGCGCGGCACATGTATGCGCCTCTCAATCAAACAATGACGAGTAGAACTCGGTTACCTTGGTAACGTCGTCACTAGCCGTGAAGTCGAGCGTGGGCAGCGATGAAGCGGCTTCCATCACCGCGGGACTGATGCCGGGCTCACAAGTGATGACAGCATCGCTGTACTTGAGAGAATAGGCCATCAGTTCATCATATCCCAATTCCTTACCGGCAATGGGCTTGAGAGCGGTCTTGGTCATGCCGTCCTGACGCATCTTGTCGCTCAACTTGGCATCCAGCGGCGCGGGCAATTGCTCGTTGAACAGCGCTGTCACAATCTTCGCGTCACGGAAGGATGGGTCGTCACCATACAGCGAACGGATGTAAACCGGTGCCAGTGCCGAAATCCAGCCGGTACACTGGATGATGTCGGGCACCCAACGCATCTTGCGTATCGACTCAATCACCGCACGGACAAAGAACATGCTGCGCTCATCGTTGTCCTCTACCGAGCAGTTCATTTCCAGTTCATCAATACGATTGCTGGCAAAGTAGTCCTCATTGTAAATGAAATAAACCTGGAAATGAGCCTGTTGCAGGGTCGCCACCTTAATGATGAGGGGATGGTCAGTATCATCAATTATCACATTCATGCCCGAGAGACGGATCATCTCGTGCAACTGGTTGCTGCGCTCGGCAATCATGCCATACTTGGGCATAAACGTGCGTTCCTCAATCCCCTGTTCTTTAATACCTTGTGGCAACAGACGACCAATCTGGGACAAACGGCGCTCAGGGACGTAGGGCGCGATTTCCTGCGATATGAATAAAACTTTCTTTACATCCATCTTGTTTATCTTCTAGATTTAATGCAAAGGTAGCAATTTTTTTTCATTTTACCGGTATTTTTGAGTCGCATATCCGCCATTTTTAAGTAAAAACACCCGCTTTTTAACATCTTCTAATCTTTTTCGCTGGCATGATGACGGCCTTTTTCGCCAGCCGCACCGTTCATGCCGTGACCGGCCCTGAGGTGAACCGGATACAAAAAGAAAGGAGAATACTTCCTTCTACAGGAAATACCCTCCACTTTCAAAACACACACACGATTATATTGTCTTCACTTCATCCCGTTGTTACTACTTTTCCTTCTTACAACCGTCCTTGCAGTCATTGCAGCATTGTCCCTGCTTGGGAGCCTTGTCAGGGCGACTAGCCTTACGGTCATGATGGTCGCGGCGGTCGGGACGTTGTCCCGTACGTTGCTTCATCTGAGCATACTTGGCTACCTGCTCGGGAGTCAACAATGCCTCTATCTTGGCATCAGTGGCTTCACGCTTTGCCTTAGCGTGTTCTTTTCTAGCCTTGATTGTTGCCTCGTCGGGTTTCTCGCCACGCTTATTGAAGGCTGCATTGTCCTTTTCGACCGATTCCATCTCTTCGCTGTAGATTTTGGTGATCTCGGCCTTCTGCTCCTCGGTCAGCGTGAGTGCCTTGTCCAGGCGATCAACCCTTAATTTCAAAATCTGCTCCGGACTCATATTGGCCCGTCGCGGCTGTGCATTGACTGCGATCGTGCCCATCAGGACAACGATGAGTGCTAAAACAATCTTCTTCATTTCAGTTTAACTAAGTGGTGTTTTTTGATAATAAATAATGTAAATAAATCGCATACTGTCCAATCAACATTGAACCAGCATCATGGCAAAGTAAGCCAGAATTTCTCAAATAACAAAATGCAGAATTCCCACTTCATGACAAATGGCGAAATCATCTTGACAAACGACCCAAAAATCAAGACAAAAACGGCCCAGATAATCGATGGACTCTCGCCCTTTCTACTAAATTTATGTCAATAAATCAAAAAAAATGTAACCCTCTTGCACACAATTACAAAAAATGCCGTATATTTGCATTTCAAGTAAGGACAAAAAAGATTGTTAATGCTGACTCAGATTTATAATGGCCATGTGCTCACACCTGAGGGATGGATCAACGGGGGCTCTGTCATCATCGAGGGCAACCGCATCAAGGAGGTGAGCAAGAGCAGCCGGCAGCTGGATGGAATGGACAAGACCATCGACGCTCACGGCATGAACGTCGTTCCCGGCGGAATCGACCTTCATTGCCATGGCGGCGGCGGTTGTGATTTCCAGGAATGCACGCGCGAGGCGTTTGAGACCGTGGCGCGCACCCATCTGAAGCACGGCACCACAGCCATCTATGCCACGCTCTCGTCCTCACCCATCGACATGATGGAGCGGGCCTGCATGACCTGTGACGAGCTCATGCGCGAGTCAGGATCGACCATCATGGGCATGCACATGGAGGGGCCATACCTCAATCCCAGCAAGGCTGGAGCCCAAATGCCTGAAGTCATCCGCATACCCGACCCTAACGAGTACCGGCACATCGTCGAGGACTTTGACTGCATGAGGCGATGGGACACCGCTCCCGAGCTTCCCGGCGCTGCCGAGATGGGCCGATATATCACCAGTAAGGGCATCGTGGCCGCCATCGCCCATACCGCTGCCGAGTACCGTCACGTCAAGGCCGCATGGGACGCGGGCTACACGCTAGCGACCCATTTCTATAATGCCATGCCTGGATTTCACAACGTGCGCGAGTTCAAGCACGCCGGCACCGTCGAGAGTGTCTATCTGCTCGAGGACATGGCCGTTGAGGTCATCGCCGACGGTATCCACGTGCCGTCAACACTGCTCAACCTCGTCTATCACATGAAGGGCGTTGAACGCACAGCCCTGTGCACCGATGCCCTGGCTGTTACCGATAGCGACAGCGAACATGCCTTTGACCCCCGCGTCATCATCGAGGACGGCGTGTGCAAGCTATCGGACCGCAGCGCGCTAGCCGGCAGCATCGCCACCATGGACCGCCTGATCAAGACCATGGTGCGCGTGGTCGATGTGCCACTGCAGGATGCCATGCGCATGGCCAGCGAGACACCGGCCCGAATCATGGGCATCTATGACCGCAAGGGCTCGATACAACGTGGCAAGGACGCCGACATACTGCTGCTCGATAGTGATATCAACCTGCGAGGGGTCTTCTCAATGGGAGAGTTTGTGAAGGGTAGCGACCGCATCGCTCCAGCCGAGATTGTCGAGCGATAAAAACAGGTTTCAAGCGTTGACCCGTACCGTCTCATCACAAAAAACATTGATTTTTTTCACCTATTTCTTGCACAGGAACAAAAATGGCATTATCTTTGCACCCGCGTTTGAGAGAAAACGCGATATATGGTGGACGTAGCTCAGCTGGTTAGAGCGTCGGATTGTGGTTCCGAAGGTCGTGGGTTCGAGCCCCATCTTCCACCCTCATCACTAGAAAACCTGCACCGCACAATGCGATGCAGGTTTTTATTTTCCTTACTCAACAATTCACTTTTATTGCAGTCCCAACAGGGCCTTGACCATCGGGGTGATATCGACGGTTGCCGGGCCAGTATAGGCCACTGGTGTGACCGCTGTGTCGAGCACCAGGTCAAAGTTGCCCTGCTCACCGGCAGTGCGAATGGCATCCTGCACGCGGTCGGTAATTGGCTTGGTGAGGGCCGTGCGCTGTGCGGCAATGTCACTGGCCGCGCGGCGTTCAAACTCCCTCATCTTCTTGTCGCTCTCCTGCAGCTCCTGCACGCGCCGTTCCTTGATAGTCTCGGGCATAGATGCATCGGCAGCTATGGTCTGGTAATCGGCATATTTCTTATCAAACTCGTTCTGCAACAGCTGATACTCGGCATGAAACTTGTCGCTCAACGCCTTGAGTTGCGCCTCGGCAGCAGCCTTCTCGGGCATGAGGTCAAACAGCTGCTGGGAGTTTACGACCCCTATCCTGGCCTGAGCCATCATCATCAGCGGCAAGAATGCCACTGCCATCAAGATCATTTTTCTCATCATTCTCTCAATCTTTTACACCTTATTATACTTATCTGCTACAAAGGTAATGTCTTTTTTTTATTCCTGCAACTCGGTTCAGATGAACAAAACTCCCTGCGGCATGCGGCCGGCAGGGAGCTTTGTTGGTTTACATTTATCAATAAGTCACTGTATGCTTACTTGATACCCAGCTTGGCCTTCACCTTAGCGCTTACGTCCTCGGCATTGGTACCGGTATAGATAATGGCACCGGCAGCCTGGTCAAAGATGAAGGTGTAACCACCCTCGGCACCAACGGCCTGGATAGCGTTCTGCAGCTTCTGGGTAATGGGAGCGAGCAGGGTCTCTTGCTGACGCTGCAAGTCTTGGGCTGCGGTCTGCTGGAAATTCTGGATCTTTACATAGTCGTCCTGCAACTCCTGGTTGTGACGGTCCTTGATGGCTTGGGGTGTGGTGGCATCCTTGTCGGCAGCCTCATAGTCGCTCATCTTCTTCTGGAACGCGTCCTGCAGGTTCTTGAATTCCACTTCATACTTGTCGCTTGCGGTCTTCAATGTATTCTCAGCGGTAGCCTTCTCGGGCATCACGTTGAAAATCTCGCTGGTGTTGATGTAACCGAATTTCTGAGCTTGTGCACTCAGGCACATCATAGTAGCCGCAACGGCTAAGAACATAAATCTTTTAAACATGTCTAAAAAAATTGTTTTTTGTTAGTATACTAGTATTATTCTTTTTCTCTCACTCCAGAGCCCTAAGCCCTAAGCTCTAGACTCTAGACCTCAAGTTTCGATTCTCGAAACTTGAATCACTTGTAACCCATCTTCTCGAGCACCTCATTGCTCACATCGATGCGGGGCGAGGCAAAGATGATGCTCTGGCTGCTTGCACGGTCCATGATCATCTGGAATCCACGTTCCTCACACACCTTCTTGCAGGCTTCATACACATCGTCCTGGATGGGCTTGATGAGCGACTGACGCTTCTTGAACAGCTCGCCTTGGGGGCCAAAGTACTTGTACTGCAGCTGCTGGGCCTCCTTCTCCTTCTCGGTGATTTCGGCCTCTTTTTTCTTCTTCTGGTCATCGGTCAGGAAGACCATGTCACTCTGGTAGTTCTTATACATGGTGTCGGCCTCTTTCTTGAGTTCGTCCACCTCACGCTGCCAGCGTTGCGACACCTGGTTCAACTGCTCATTGGCCATCTCATAGGCGGGGATGTTCTTCAGCACATATTCCATGTCCACAAGAGCAAACTTCTGGGCGTTAGCGGCCATAAAGCCAGCGACAAGCGCCACTGCAATTAAAGCGATACGTTTCATGTTTTCTTCGTTTTTTGTGTTATCTGTTTGTGTTTGAATCGACTTTTAGACTGCGAATGCGGCAATTCGTTTATTCTGGATTAAGTTAATCGTGTTAAAATTCCTGACCAAGCACAAAGTGGAAGTTGCTGCCGCCCTTCTGACCATAGACTGTGTCAAAGCCATAGCCCCAGTCGATACCCATCATACCGATCATGGGCAGGAAGATGCGGGCACCCACACCAGCCGAGCGCTTGATGTTGAAGGGATTGAAATCCCTCACGTGAGTCCACGCGTTACCGCCCTCGACAAACACGAGCGGGTAGATGGTGGCGCTCTGTGACAGCATGAGCGGGAAGTGCAACTCGATGGCAAAGCGGTCATAGGCATAACCCTCAGAGCCATAAGGCGTGAACGCACCGTTCTCGTAGCCGCGCAGGGCGATGGTCTCGGTAGCATAGGTATAGGAACCCGACATGCCGTCACCACCCACATAGAAGGTCTCGAACGGCGACTTCAGCCACTTGTTCCAGCTGCCCAGCAGACCAAAGTCGGCACGGGTCATCAGCACCAGCGTCCAGCGGCCATCGGGGTCGGTGAGCGGTGTGTAGGTGCGAGCCTGGAACTTGAGTTTCCAGTATTCGATCCAGCGATAGAGCTCCTTCTTGGAAGCCTCGGTCGTGCTCTGGCTCAGGGCCTTCCAGTTCTTCTTGCCGAACAGGCTGGCCGGAGGAGTGGCATTGAACGACAGCGTGAAGGTGCTGCCCTTGCGGGTATAGAGCGGGTTATCGATACTGCTGCGCTGCAGGGTCAGACCCAGCACGATCGAGTTGGACACACCGTTCCTCATATAATAAAGGTATTCCCAGTTCTTGAGGCTATACCACTGGTAGCTCACGCTAGCCATGAAGGTGAAGTAGTCGTCGGGCCACTTCAGGCGCTTACCGAAGCCTACCGTCACACCGGCCATCTGGAGATACTTGTTGGGGTCATAGGCGTTCTCGTAGTAGTTATATCCACCATAACTATATGGGTAGCCACCCATACTAAAATAGTTATAGTTATTATACATGCTCATCATCGCATTCTGGTACTGCTGGGTATAGAAGGACTGGTTGATACCCGTCTGACGGCTATAGAAAGCCGATACCGAAAGCGAGTTGGGACGCTTGCCGCCAAACCACGGGTCGAGGAAAGACACACTGTAGGCCTGGTAGTACTTGGCATTGGTCTGAGCGCTGATGGTAAACGTCTGGCCCTCGCCCTGCGGGATCAGCCCCTTGTAGGACGACGGGTGCAGCAGGTTTTGCATCGAGAAGTTGGTGAACTTGAGCGACGCCTTGAGGATGACACCCGTCTGACCCCAACCGGCGCTGAGCTCGACTTGATCGTTGGCCTTGCTCTCCAGGTTCAGGATGATATCGACAGTGCCGTTGTCGGCATTGGGTTCGGGACGGATGTCCATCTTCTCGGGGTCAAAGTGACCGGTCTGGGCAATCTCGCGGGCCGAACGCATGAGGTCCTCCTTGGAGAACAGGTCACCCGGGCGCACGCGCAGCTCGCGGCGCACGACCTTCTCATACAGGCGGTCATTACCATTGATGACCACCTTGTTGATGCGGGCCTGCTTACCCTCAAACATGCGCATCTCCAGATCGATGCTGTCGCCCTCAATCTTGCTCTCGATGGGAACGAGCTGGTAGAAGAGGTAACCGTTATTCAGGTACAGGTTAGAAACAGCATCATCGTCCTCCTGGGTGCGCTTGGTGAGCAGCTTCTGGTTATAGACGTCGCCCTTCTTGATACCGAGCACTTCGTCAAGAATCACCGACGGATAAACGGTATTGCCCACCCAGGTGATGTCTGAGATATAATAACGCTTGCCCTCATTGAGGGTAAGATAGACGTCAACACTCTTCTCGTCGTAGGGGACAACGCTGTCCTTGACGATCACCGCGTCGCGATATCCCTTCTCGTTATACTTGTCGATGATGAGCTGCTTGTCGGCCTCGTAGTCGCTCTGGACAAACTTCTTCTGCGAGAAGATTTTCCAGATATCTTTCTTCTCGTTGGTCTTCTTCATGGTGCGCTTGATCTTGCGGTCACTCAGCACCTCGTTACCATCGATATAGATCTTGTGGACCTTGATCTTCTCGTGCTTGTCAACATTGATGTTGACGATGACCTCGTTCTGCTTGCTCAAGTCGGGCACCTGCTCGACCTCGCACGTTGCCTGGCCAAAACCCTTGTTGGCATAATACTTCTCGACAATGATCTTGATGCGGTCGGCGATGTTGGGCGTCATCTGGCTACCGGGCTGGAAGCTCAGGCGTTCCATGATGTCTTTCTTCTCACCGCTCTTCATGCCGTTATAGTTCACCTGGGATACGCGCGGCTGCTGGCGCAGGTTAAACACCAGCCAAGCCTGGTCGTGATATATCTTCTCGACCAGGATCTGCACCTTGGAGAACAGGCCTTGCCGCCAGAAGCGCTTGGCCGCTGACTTGATGTCATCGCCAGGAATGTCGATGCGCTGGCCCACTGCCAGGCCCGAGTAACCGATGATGATGTTTTCATCATAGTTATCCACACCCTCGACGCGGATGCCGGCAATCTCATACTGTGTGGGCGATGCCGTGAAGATAATCTTGGGATTATAGATCGTATCATTGACCGTGCGCGTCTCCTGGGCGTTGGCCGCTACGGGAAACAGTGCTGCCAGAGCCAGCACAGCAGAGGTCAATATATGTTTGTTTCTCTTCATTGAAATATTACGCTTCTTGTTCATTACTAACCTGTTCGCTCGTTTTACCATAGCGGCGCTCACGCCCCTGGAAGTCTGCTATCGCCTCGACAAAGTCTTCCTTGGTAAAGTCGGGCCAATATTTTGAAGTGAAGTAAAGTTCGCTATACGCTATCTGCCACAGCAGGTAGTTGCTCACACGCAGGTCGCCGCCGGTGCGGATGAGCAGATCGGGGTCGGGCATGGCGGCTGTGGCCAGCCTGCTCGAGAACATGGCATCATCGATGTCATCGGGATTGATGTCGCCACTGGCCGACTCTCGGGCCAGACGGCGGCAGGCTTCCACAATCTCCCACCGTGACGAGTAGCTCAACGCCAGGCACAGCACCAGCCCGGTACAGTGGCTCGTGTCCTGCATGCAGCGGCGCAGGCGGTTGGCGGCAAACTCGGGCATCCGCTCCATGTCACCGATGGTCGTCAGGCGCACGTTGTTCTTGATCAGGTCGGGCGTCTGCTGCTCGATGCTCACCACGATCAGGTTCATCAACGCATCCACCTCGTCCTGCGGACGATTCCAGTTCTCGGTCGAGAAGGTGTAGAGGGTCAAATATTTCACGCCCACTTCACTGGCTATTTCGGTGGCATGACGCACGGTAGCCACACCATTCTCGTGGCCGAAACTGCGCTCATGGCCATGCTGCTTGGCCCAACGGCCATTGCCATCCATGATGATGGCCACGTGACGCGGTATGCGCGTCGGGTCGAGTTGCCCTATTTTGTCGCTGAGTGATGCCATTGATGATTCTTTATTCTATATAATTACACTTGATGCACCGCTTGCCGAACTCGTAGGTTACCGAGAACATGGCAAACGAATACCAGTCGGTATTCTTGCCAAACGAGTGCTTGATGCCAAACAGGTCGCTATAACCATCCACACCGTCGTTAAACTCCTTGCGCATCGTGAACTCAAAGCCTAGGTTAAGGCGGTCCTTGAATTTATATTTCACACCGATGCCCAGGGGGATAGTGAATGATGCCTTGTTGTGGCCATTGCTCATTGCAAACATGAAACCCACGCCAGCTACCATGTAGGGGCTGATGGGCTTGTATTTCTTGTATTGGGGACCACGCCCGAAGTTCAAGAAATTGAACTCGGCGGTAAGGCCCAGGTCAATCAGGTTGGAGGAGATGGAATAGTTATTACCATCAGGATAGACAGTCTCGTCATACATACTGTTGCCGCGAATGTTGGCGTAGTTCAAGTTGGCCTTGAAAGCCCAACGGCTGTTGTGGGCATAGCGGAACATGACACCGCCCGTCACACTGGGATGCTTGAACAGGTTGCCGTTGTTGGTCTCGCCCAGATAGCCGGTCATACCCAGCACGGGGCCTATCTCATACTTGTACTGCTGTGCCCATGCGGCAGGCACAGTCACGAGCAGTAGCAGCAACACTATGTACAACGATTTCTTCATCGAGATCAATACACGGGATAATTGGTCATGCGGTTAAACACGCCGCGCCACACGTAGGGGATCAACTCTCCCTGTGCATCATAGCCACCGATCAGATAGATGAACGGGCAATCCCATGAGGTCACCGGCGACTGGATCCGGCGCGGCAGGTAGTTAGCACCCGATGCCGTCATGCTCTCGACACTCACGATTGCCTGGGCACCATAGAATTCGGGCACATAGCTGGGGAAGGCGATTGTCGAGTCGGCTTTTGACCAGGTGATACCCTGGGTGCTGGACAGGTAGATGTCATCATTCAGCGAGCCGTCGCCCAGCCTACCGCCCATGACATACCACGTCGGCTGAATGGCGTAACGGCGCACGCCTGCCAATCTCCTGTAGGTAAAATAGGGGACAAGGGTCGCGTCGGCGATTGCAGGCAATGTTTGGCTGTGAATATTGTTGATTTTGCCCCAACGCTGCCCATCATAGCCCCACACATCGGCCAGCAGATTGCCGTTGGCATCAATGCCGCCCACGATCATGGCCTGCTGTGACACGGTCCATGAGTTGTCGGTCTCGATCATGCCCGAGGAGTTGCTCACGGGGAAGCCGTCCTCGACATGGGTTGCGGTAAAGCCCTCGCTGCGGGGATACTCGTCGTGGTAGTAGCCATCGTCACCCTTCATGATGCCCAGCACGCGGTCGCCATAGGCTCCCAGCAAACTGTGCCACGTCACGCCACACGATGTCCATTCTAGGCCATCGGGCGAACAGTACAGCGCGCCATCGGTGCTCAACACGTACAACTCTTTGTCGGTCGCGGTGAGTGTTGACACTTGGGGAGTAAACGGCGGGATAAAGGACTGTTTTTCCCAGGTGATTTGACTGATGCTTGACGCCGTGAGCAGCTGGCAGGCCATGCCGTCATACATCATGATGAGGTATTGGCCGTCATGCTCCACAGCCTTGCAGCCCATGGCGCCCTCGCTGAAACCAGGCAGCTGACGTTGCCACTCGACGGGCCATACAAGTGAATCGGGGTTCACCTTGTGAACCAGCACCTTCACTTCATAGTTTTTCTCCTGCAAACCGTCGGCCGAGGTCACCTTGAGCATCGTCTGTCCCGTGAAGTCCAGCTTCTGGCTCATCGATGCGGTATATTCTATCGTAGTGTCGGCCTGCTGGGTTGCACCGGTGATCGAGAACACTGCCGACGAGACGTTGTTCAGGAAATTGACATTCACTTTCAGTCCCGTAACTTTGGTACCCACAGGCAGCGAGTCGGCATTATAGATCAGGCCACGGTCATAGTCAATAGTGAAGTGTACCGAGTCCAGGCTGGCCAGCACTTCTGCGTCGGCCTGCAGTGAGAAACCCGTCACGAGTGTGGTTTGGGTACTGCTGCTATAAGTGAAAGTATCATCGTCATCGTCCTTATCCTTCTTGCACGAGGTGAAAGACGCCGACGTCGAGAATAACACGGCGATCGCCAGCAACAGGTATAGCGGAGTTTTCTTTATCATTATCGTTTTTATATTCATTCGCTTTTTTACAAACGGCAAAATTACAAAAAAATTCGGTCTTTTGCCCAATTTTTCTTTATTATTAAGGTAGCACCGCCCCATTTTACACCTTTTTAACGAACTCGAGCCATCAGCGTGGCCCTTCAGCCAAAACGTCTATGGATAAAACCACGCATAGTTGCGAAGCCGCCCCCTCTGCCGCGTGGGCATGGCTCGCCACGGCTCTGATAAAACCTCACAAAAAGAGGCATCACCGCCGACACCTCTTGCTAGTCACGTGAATTTCAATGATTTTTGGACAGTTATACCGCAAGATATGACCGTCATTCTCTAGGCCATCCTAGCCGCTGCAAAGCGCACCTTGCCATAACTGTCATCGATGATGCGCACCTCGTCAAAGCCGTTTTCATCGAGCAAACGCTTCACCTCGGCACCAAAACGCTGATTGATTTCCAGATACAAGCGGCCTCCCCGCTCCAGCGACTGCCTGGCATAAGGCACAATGGCCTTGTAGAACAAAAGAGGGTCATTGTCGGGGACAAACAGCGCCTGCCCGGGTTCATAGTCCTTGACATTGCGCTCCATCGACTCGCGCTCGCTCCAGCAGATATAGGGCGGATTGCTCACAATGATGTCGTAGGTTGCCGCCGGCTGCGGTGCCAGCATGTCGCTCTCAAAGAAGCGCACCTTGACCTGCAGCGCCTCGGCATTGGCGCGCGCAACAGCCAGCGCATCCCGCGAGACGTCCAGCGCATCGACCTGAGCGAACTTTAGCGCCCGAGCCAACGAGATGGCAATGCATCCGCTACCGGTGCCCATGTCGAGCACACGCAGGTCACTTTCCTTATTCTCATCCACAATGAGGTCAACAAGCTGTTCGGTTTCGGGACGGGGAATGAGCACCGCCGGCGTCACCTTGAACTTGTGACCGTGGAAACGCGCGTTGCCTACAATATACTGCAGCGGCTCGTGACGTTGCAGCCGGTGAATCAAGTCGGTGATACGCTGCTGTGCAAAATCGGGAAGCACACTCTCTTGACGCAGGGCCACATCTACCGGGTCATAGTTGAAAACATCCTCACAGATGACACGAATCATCGCCTGCACCTCATGGGGATCGGCCACTCCAGCCAACCCGCTTCGCAGTTGTTCTATCGCTTCTTTAAGTATCATAATGCCGCAAAGTTACACAATTTCGGTCACAACGCCAATAGGTAAAGACAAAAAAGGCCTTACTCGCTACAACGGTACACCACACGGCGCAGCTCCTCGACACAGGCCGTCACCTGCGAGACCGTCATGCCGGGTGAAGTCATGATGCACATGGGCACGGGAGGCAGTCCAGGCGAGTAAGGAGGCTGGATGTAAGGCACCTCATCACGCAGCAGCAGGCCATGACTCTGATAAAATGCGACCCTGCGTCGGGTAATTTCATCAACAGGCGGCTCGACCTCGAGCAGGACAGGCATTCCCAACCCGGCCACATGCCGGAGCAGGGAGCCGCCCAGTCCCGCACAACGGCGGGGAGCCGAGACAGCCAGGTGCTCAATGTAACAGCATTCCTCAAGCATCCAATAGGATATGAAGCCCACAAGAGCGCCATCATCTATAGCGCCCAACAGGTGAAAGCGGTCTTCCTCATCAATCAGCGCCACTTCTTGATCCCAGTCACGGCGCTCACTAGCGGGAAAATTCTCAAAGTATAGGCTCTGAAAATTTGCAATATGGGAAGATTTTTTTGAAATTTTATTATAATTTATCACTATTCTAAGATTTTTTTTGTATTTTTGCAGCCGCACAAGTTATGAACGCCCCTGCTCATATCCCTTGTGCTTTGTAAATGAACGTTTTATAATGCATAATTATTATTTGATTCATCTGTAAAAAACTATATATTCTTATGGCTACTAAACTCGATTCACTAGACTACAAGATTTTAAAGATGCTGTCGCTCAATGCGCGAAAGCCTTATTTGGAAATTGCACGCGCCTGCAACGTGTCGGGTGCAGCTATTCACCAACGCATCCAGAAACTTTACAACATGGACGTCATCAAGGGCTCCATCTCGCTGATCAATCCCGCATCGGTGGGATATCAGACCTGTGCCTACATTGGTTTCTTCCTTAACGACCCGTCAAAGTTTGACGAGGTGGTGGCAAGGCTCAAAACGGTCCCCGAGGTGGTAGAGTGTTACTTCACGACCGGCAAGTATGACCTGTTCATCAAGCTGTATGCCCAGAACAACGACCACCTGTTGCAAGTCATCCATGACCGATTCATGAAAATGGGCCTGGGACGTAGCGAGACCCTCATCACCTTTAAGGAAGTCTTCAAGCGTCAGATTCCCATCGAGCCTGAGGGCAGTGAAGCAACGACGGTTGAATAGGACAAAAAAGGGGGCGAGCAAGTCGCTCCCTTTTTTATGATATCAAGGTTTCAAATAGATAAAAACAGGACACAATTATGAAAATGAACAATTTTACCACACAGGAACAGGATTGGATCAGGGACGCACGCACCATGGGCCGCAATGCAGCCGAGGTGCTGAAGGCACACTTTCGCCGCCGTGACCTCTCGATTGAGGACAAGGGCAGCGCATTTGACATCGTTACCGAGGCCGACAAGGGCAGCGAGCGCATCATCATCGACTACATCCACAGCCATTATCCGGGACACGCCATCCTGAGCGAGGAGAGTGGCGACGATCATCTGCAGGCCAGTTCGCAATGGATCATCGATCCGCTGGACGGCACGGTGAATTACAGTGCGGGACTGGCCACCTATTGCATCTCCATCGGCCTGAAAGTGGACGGCGAGACACGCATGGGCTACGTCTATGCCCCCACGCTCGACGAGGAGTTCTATGCCATCAAGGGTAAGGGCGCCTTTGGCCCCTATGGCCGCTTGCAGGCCAAGGCCACAACCACGCTGGAGCGTGCCGTCATTTCAACAGGATTCCCCTATGACAAAGCCACTAACCCCGACAACAACCTCGACCGCTTTGCCCAAGTCATGCCTCGCGTGAGGGGCATCAGGCGGCTCGGCTCGGCAGCGATGGACCTGTGCTATGTCGCCGCAGGCTGGCTCGACGGCTACTGGGAACTGAACCTCAAGGAGTGGGACGCCTGCGCCGGCGAACTCATCGCCCAGGAGGCCGGAGCCACCGTCAAGCGCTACCGCGACAACCACGGCATCTGCATCCTCGCCGCCTGCCCCGGCATCGCCCCCCAACTCCTCAAACTGGTAGAGTGATTATCTCGGTGCCAAAAACTGACAACTAAAAACTGACAACTAAAAACTTTTTTACTACCTTTGTGGCCATTGAAATAAAAATTACAGGAATTTGAATATGGATAACAAGAAGATTGTTTTGAGTGGAATACGTCCCACGGGACAGTTGCACTTGGGTAACTACCTGGGCGCGTTGAGTAACTTTGTGAAGATGCAGAACGAGGGTTTATACGACAGTTATTACTTCATCGCCGACCTGCACGCACTCACCACCAACCCCGACCCCAAGGAGCTGCACACCAATGTGCGTCACATCCTGGCCGAGTATCTGGCCGCTGGACTGGATCCCGAGAAATCGACAATATTTGTACAAAGCGATGTGCCCGAGGTGAGCGAGATGTACCTGCTGCTCAACATGCACGTGGGCATCGGCGAACTGATGCGCACCGCCGCCTTCAAGGACAAAGCCCGCAAGGCCCTGGGCATCACCGCCCCTAACCAGGGCGATGACGACGAGGACGTGGCTAAGGAAATCATCGGTGCCAGCACCAACAAGCGCGTGAATGCCGGCCTGCTGACCTACCCCACCCTGATGGCTGTGGATATCCTCATCCAGCAAGCCGACTTCGTGCCCGTGGGCAAGGACCAGGAGCAGCACCTGGAGCTCACGCGCCGCTTTGCACGCCGCTTCAACTCGTTCTACAAGACCGAGTATTTCAAGGAGCCGCAGAACTTCAACTTCGGTAGCGCGCCCGTCAAGGTGCCCGGCCTGGACGGCAGCGGCAAGATGGGCAAGAGCGAGGGCAACTGCATCTATCTGGTGGATGAGGAAAAAGCCATCCGCAAGAAGGTGATGCGCGCCGTGACCGACGGTGGTCCCACCGAACCCAACCAGCCCATGGCTGAGCCTGTGCAGAACCTCTTCACCATCCTCAAACTCGTCGGCACCCCCGACAAGGTGGAGTACTTCACCGAGGCCTACAACAACTGCTCGATACGCTACGGCGACCTCAAGAAAGAGATTGCCGAGGATATCGTGGCCCTGACCACCCCCATCCGCGAGCGCATCATCGACATCGAGAACGACGACGCCTACCTGCACCGCGTCCTGGAGATGGGTGCTGAGCGCGCACGTGCACGCGCTAGCAAGACGCTGGCCGATGTGCGTGAGATCATGGGCATCACGAAGTTCTAAACCACAACACAAACAAACGGAAAACAATAAGTACAATAAATACAAATCATTCATTTTCATCAGATTGTACTCGTTGTATTTATTGTTTTCAGTTTAGGCAATGAAAGGTTATATCGAGGACAAGGAATTTGGGAAAGTATATGTGGAACTGCGCCGGGGCATGACCACGGTGCGGTTCACTTATCATGCCGACGGCCATCTGCTCATGCGGGCGCCGCTAGGCGCTGGCGCCACCCAGCTGCAACAGATGCTCGATATCAACCGCGAGCAACTGCGCCGGTTGCCTCAACCTCAAGCCGTCTCGTTCCACTTCGGCCAAGTGATGGAATGCTTCAGGTGCCGTGTGGTGATCGAACCCACCAACCCGCGCCCCGGCTACCTCAAGACCGAGTGGGACGACGACAACGTCCTCCACGTGACGATGCACGAGAGCACCGATCTGGACGAATTCTCTGCCAAACAATACATCTCTGACCGCATCAGCGAGGCCATGGGCTATATCGCCAACAAGGAGTTGCTGCCCTATGCCCGTGAAGTCGCTCAGGAGCTGAAACTGCAACCCGCCGGCTTTGAAGTGGGACGCGGCATGCGCAAGTTAGGCCACTGCACAGCCAAGCGAGTCATCCAGCTATCCCGCAATCTCATGTTCTTGCCTGAGGTGCTGGTGCGCTACATCATCTGCCACGAGCTGGCCCACCTCACCCACATGAACCACTCACCCCAGTTCCACGCCCTGTGCAATGAGTACTGCGGCGGCCACGAGAAAGAACTGGAACGTCAACTGCGCCAATTCCGCTTCCCCATCCTGAAATAGCATCATACAACCTTGCCTTTATCAGACAACCTGCTTTTTTCTTTTACGGGAAATAGTAGTCGTTATAAACTAAGAAGAGGGTATCAGTGGATGGTGATTTGGGTGGCGCCGAAGCCGTACTCACGGAAACTGGCGTCCTGTGCGGTGCAACGGGGATAGCGGCGCTTGAGTTCACCCAGCAGGTGCTGGCGCAGCTTGCCCTCACCCTTACCGTGGATAAAGACGATGCGCTGGCCGTGCTTGCTCAGGTTGGCGTCCATCACCTCGCGGAACTTGTCCATCTGGTACTCCAGGATGGCGCCGGGCGTCATGCCGTTGAGGTTGTCGAGCAGTGAGGTGATGTGCAGGTCCTGCACGATGATGCCGTTGGGGTCGGTCTTCTTCTGGACCGGCTTGCGTTGTGGACGGTCCATGCGCTTTTTCTCCTTCATGGCACGCTCCAACTCGCCGCTGTCAATGCGCATCTGGCGGGCGGGGCGGTCGTTGGTAACGATTTCCACGGCGATGACGGGTACGTCAAAGTAGGGATTCTCGTGGAAGCAATGCACCTTGTAGAACTTGGTCACGTCAAGGCGCTGCTCAATCAGGGCGGGGTTCTTGAGCTTGAAGCCCTTGCCCTGCTTGAAGGCCACATACTGCACAGCGATGTGCGTCATATTGTTGAGGTCATCATGACCAAACTCCTCGAGTTCCAGCTGAATGTTGGGCTCGACGATGCCGTGATAGCGGGTAATCCACTCGCCCTCACCGTCACCACGCGTCATGTAGGTGAAATACAGGAAGTAATTAGAGTCGTTGACCAGCGTGGCATAGAACGTGGTCGTGTTCAAGTGCTTGATTTCGCGAGCCTCATAGCCCAGCACGACGTTAAGCACCTCGCCCTCGGGCGTTTCCTCGATAGGCAACACGGGCTCTGGGGCGGACTGAGGCCTGGGAGCGGGCTTGTCAGGCTCCACCTGACGGGCGCGAATATCCAGCGGGCGCTCATAGGCCGATGCCTTGGTGCCAGCCTGTCCCACCACAACCACGTCGCGCTCCAGCGCGGGGCGCTCAAAGCCATCCTCGTCCTCTACATAGACGGTCTTGCCGTCAATTCTGGACACGCGGCCTCCCCCAACATCGTTGAGGAACCGCACAATATCGTTAACTTTTACATTCATGATTCTTTCGTTTTTTTAAGGCTGCAAAAGTACAATTAATTCTTCTCATGACCAATTCTTTCTCCAGGTGTCTTGTTATCGGAACAGGAGCAGTTCCTCGATGTTGTCGTGATGGATGACGGTAAACGAGGCGTTGGGATAGGCGTTGCGGAATGACAAGGGCGCTGAGCATTTGCGTTTGGGATTCCACCTCAGTTCAAAGGCATTGAGTTGGCCGTCTTTTTCTTCAATATAGTCTATTTCTTGCCGGTTGGTGTTGCGCCAGAACCAACTATTGGCATAGTCGCCAGTGTACTCCTTGCGCTTGACGCACTCAGCTATGACATAATTCTCAAACAGGGCTCCCACGTCGTCACGGTTCTCCACTTGGGAAAAGTTGCCGATGATTGCGTTCCTGATTCCATTGTCATAGAAGAATATCTTGCGGCTGCTTTTCAACTCGTTGCGCAGGTTGCGACTGAACGATCCCAAGCGGAAAATGATATAGGCTTGTTCCAGTATGGTCACATAATTGGCAATAGTCTTGGCGTCCAGGTCGCACAGTTGAGCCAATTCGTTAAATGATACCTCTGAGCCTATTTGGTAGGCTAATGCCTGTAGCAGTTTCGCCAGTTTGTCCGGCTTATGGATTTTATCAAACTCAAGGATGTCTTTATACAGATAACTCTGTGTGAGTTCGCGCAGAATCGCAATCTCGTCGCCCTGATGCGTCACCACATCGGGATAACTGCCATAGACCATCCTGTGGGGTATCATCCGCTTCTCCTCAAGCAGGTTTGTTTCGCCGACCAGTTCTGCAAACGAGAGCGGGAACAATTTGTATTCCCATTTTCGGCCAGTGAGCGGTTCATTGATTTTATTGGCAAGGTCAAATGACGAACTGCCCGACGCCAACAGTTGGACTTCGGGCATCTGGTCGGTAATCAATTTCAATTTGATGCCGATGTCTGTAATCCGCTGAGCCTCGTCAATCACCACAAGACGAGCATTCCCAATGATGGCCTTCAAGCGTGTAGAAGTTATGTTTTCAAACAAGCCGCGCACGTCTGGCTCATCACCGCTCATCCACAAGACGTTATCCTCTGATTCCAGCAGTTCGCGAAACAACGTGGTCTTGCCTACGCGCCTCGCGCCCATGATGACAATAGCCCGGCCGCCAAATAACTGTTTACGGATTCTTTGTTCAATGCTGCGCGTAATCATATCAAAATCAATTGTTTTTCAGGCGCAAAGATAAGGTCTTTTCGCAATAAATCCAAAAAAAATATCGATTTTTGTGGAACGTATTCCTGAAAAATCATAATTTTTATGGAACGCAATCCACAACAAACGCTATAATCATGAAATTTACCATAAGTGGGCAGGCGGTTTTTGAAGAGTGTAGTCACAAAATGAGGCGGTATTATAGAATATCGTGGGGGTGGATTGCGTTATTCAAGTAATGAAACCAATAAATTGAGTAGGACATGAGAAAGATTATCTTATTATTTGTATTGATGATGGGTTTGGGCGTTGCCCATGCCCAGGATGTGGTAGAGGTGGCTCCTGCACAGATTACCGAGGTCGAGGGCTTTAATCCAGCCAGCAAGCGGGTGTATGCCGAGTTGTCAGCCTCGTCCAGGCCATTCAGCACCAAGGTGAACGTAGCCATCGACTTTGGCCAGAGCACCTCATGGTTAGGAGCCATGAGCGAGTCGATGATTGTGGATGAAAGCGGCAAGGAAATCAAGTTCAACTCGATGATTGACGCGATGAACTACCTCGGCCAGTTCGGCTGGAAGTTTGCCCAGGCCTATGTGGTGCCCCATGGAGACAAGGGCGACATCAGTGGCACCGTTTACTGGATTCTCTACAAGGACGTTGACGACTACAGCCAGATTACCGAAGGCTTCATGACCAAGCGCCAACAACGCGGCCACTAACCCCACCCGACACAGTATAATGATAAAGTGGCACCCACCTCGCGGATGCCACTCTAAACCCTAGACCCTAAACTCTAGACCCTAGACCTCCATTGAGCGCCTGCGCTCAATGGACTAATACTTGTGGTCGGTGTGGTCGAGCTCGTCGCTGGTGAGCTTCTTGTGGTCCATCTTGTACCAGCAGTAAGCGATATAAGCCAGCACAAAAGGTACAAGAATCGAGACCACGCTCATCACGGTGAGTGTGAACTCACTCGACGAACTGTTGCGCAGCGTGAGCGAGCTCTGCACGTCGAGCAGCGAGGGCAAGTAGGCCGTGTTGTTGTAGCCCAAGACCCAGAACAGCGTCATCACCACCAGCACGGTGCCGATGCCCGCAGGCCAGATACCCTGCTTGTAGTCACCCTTGATGAGCGTCTTGCCGACGCCAAACAGTACCATCACCACGCCCAGCAGCAGGATCACCAG
>ONOU01000026.1 GCA_900319525.1 uncultured Prevotellaceae bacterium
GCACCGTAAAATTACATAATTTTACGGATATGACAAAGCCTCCGCTTGGGAAAGTAGAGGCTTTTTTCATTTTTGAGGTATGTTTTGCAACAGCCTCTGAAGCCCCCCGCACTGCCGTCAACGCATCACAGGCCGCCACCTTGTAAAAGGCACAACCACGTCGATGTATTGCAAGCCTCTGGCTTGCACCCCCCGCACTGTCAAGAAAGCGACAAGCGTTGCCATCGCTGTTTCAGCAATTTATCCTCGAGTTGTTGAGTGGTTCAGTCACATAAAAAACTTGAAATTCTTAATAAAAAAACACGTTTTTCTCTTAATTAAAGTTTATTTTTAAAATTTTTGTAGTAATTTTGTAAAATTTTATTTTTAAGGACATGCAACTTGTGGCACACTTACACCCCGATCCACCCACATTATGACCTTGATATTTAATTTATTTTAATATAAACATTTAAACTAAACTTGACGTGTATGAAAAAATTCTCGTTACTGCTTTTGAGTCTGCTGCTGACATGCTCAGCGGCACTCGCGCAGGTCACTGTCACAGGTACTGTTGTACAGGCCAGTGACAACGAACCTGTCATCGGTGCGACAGTCACCGTTGTAGGCACAAAGACGGTTACCGCCACCGACCTCGATGGCCGTTTCACCGTGACCGTGCCCAATTCAAACAGTCAACTGCACATTACCTACATCGGCATGACGCCCACAACCGTCAAGGCCTCGAATGGCATGGTTGTAGAGCTCTACAGCAACACCCAGGACCTGGACGAGGTTGTGGTAGTTGCCTATGGTACAGCCAAGAAGAGTGAGCTCACCGGTGCCGTGTCACAGGTAACCGCACAGCAGATCGATGCACGCCCCGTGACCAGTGTCACCTCGGCACTCGAGGGCACCACGACCGGTCTGGTGGTCAACTCGACCTACGGCCAGCCCGGTAGCGGTGCATCGGTCCGCATTCGCGGTTTCACTTCGATCAACGGTGACAACAGCCCCATGTATGTCATCGATGGTGTACCCTTCAGCGGCAACATCAGCGACTTGAACAGCGCCGATATCGAGAGCATCACCGTGTTGAAGGATGCTACCTCGTCGGCCCTGTACGGTAACCGCGCCGGTAACGGTGTCATCATGATCAACACCAAGAAGGGTCGCAACGACAAGGCCCGCATCAACGCATCAATCATGATGGGTACCTACAACCGCGGTATTCCCGAGTATGACCGCATGGATGCCCGCCAGTGGATGAACGCCATGATGCAGAGCTACGTGCGTGAGATCCACACTGCCGGCAACTCTGGCGAGAACACCGACGGCACGCCCAAGGTCATGAGTTGGGCTGATGCGATGGGCAAAGCCAATCAGGAAATCATCGGTTCCTATCTGCACTACAACATTTTTGACCAGCCCAGCGACAATCTGTTCAATGGCTACAAGCTCAGGGATGATGCTAACATCAAGAGCGAAATCGCCGGTGACCTTGACTGGTTCAAGGCCGCTATCCGCAGCGGTTTCCGCCAGGAGTACAACCTCAGCGGCGATGGTGGTTCCAAGACTGCCAACTACTACCTGGGCGTGGGTTACACCAAGGAGGACGGTTACACCAAGGAGTCGGGCTTCGAACGCATCAGTGGCCGTGCCCGCGTCAACCTGGAGCCCAAGACCTGGTTCAAGGCAGGTTTGAACCTGTCTGGTTCTCACCAGCTCACCCGCTTCCACAGCGATAGCGAGAGCAGCTACAAGAACGCCTTCAGCTACTGCCGCAACATCGCACCCATCTATCCTGTTTATCAGCACGACCTGGCGTCACCTAACGGTGCCTACGTACTGGACGAGGAGGGCAACAAGATCTATGACAGCGGTGAAGACAATGGACGTCCCCAGTACTCGGGCCGCCACTACCTGTGGGAGATCGAGTTGGATACCGACAAGACCTACCGCAACACCCTCAATGGTCAAGGCAATGTCAGCTTCGTGCTGCCTTATGGCTTTGACATTACCCTGAATGCCGACCTGAATGTGCGCAACGCCGAGAACCGCACTTACAACAACGCCATTATCGGTGACGGTATGGGTAACAATGCCCGCACCAAGCGCAGCATCACACGCTATAAGAACTTCACCCTCCAGCAACTGTTGAACTGGAACCAGACCTATGCCGACCGTCACGCCTTTGTGGTACTGCTCGGCCACGAGAGCTACTACTACAAGTACAACTACCTGTATGGCTACAAGGCCAATCAGTCGCTGAGCGGCCTCATCGACATGGTCAACTTCTCGGATATTCAGAACCTGTATGACTACGAGGATAATGACCGCAAGGAGAGCTACCTGGGCCGTTTGCGCTACGTCTATGACAACAAGTACTCTCTTGAGGGCACCTTCCGTCGCGACGGTAGCTCACGCTTCCACAAGGACCATCGCTGGGGCAACTTCTACAGCATCGGTGCGAGCTGGATCCTGAGCCGTGAAGAGTTCATCCGCAAGTATGACTGGATCAACAACCTCAAGTTCCGTATCGCCTATGGTGAGGCTGCTAACGACCTTTCGGCCGGTTATTACAGCTACATGTCCCTGTATGACATCACCGTCAATGGTGGCATGGGCGCTCTGGTGAAGACCCAGTTGACCAACGAGAACCTGACATGGGAGTCGGTTAGGAACCTGAGTGTTGGTCTTGAAGGCCGTCTGTACAACCGCCTGAACTTCAGCATCGAATACTTCCTCAAGGGCTCGCATGACCTGATCTTCGGCCTTAACCAGCCACTGTCGGCCGGTGCCACCAGCACCAGCAGCGCCGTGTCACAGGTACAGGTCAACATCGGTAACATGATGAACCAAGGTTTTGAGCTCTCGGCCGACGCCGACATTGTAAAGACCACCGACTTCCGCTTGAACATGGGCTTGAACCTGACTTACCTCAAGAACAAGATCACCAAGATGCCGGACATCTACAATGTGAGCGACGAGAAGGATGAGTACAATGCCGGTATGCAGAGCGGCCAGTACAACTACCGCAAGGGTCACTCGATGTATGAGTTCTACACCTATACCTATAAGGGCATCGATGATATGACTGGTAGGGCGCTCTACACCTTCAACGATCATGACTTCTATGTTCCCGGTATGCTGAAAGACGGCGAGGACATCTCCAAACGTGAGGCTATCCCCACAGGAGAGTATGTTGTCATCGACGGTGTGCCCTACGTTTACAAGCCTGCCACCTATGGCAAGCGCGAGTGGCACGGGTCGGCAGTACCCAAGTTCTATGGTAGCTTCAATCCCACGATTGACTTCAAGAACTTCACCTTGAGCGGCATCTTCACCTTCCAGCTGGGCGGCAAGTGTATCGACTGGACCTACCAGAGCCTGACCTCGATGGGCGGCACTCCCAGTGCCATCCATGCCGACATGACCAAGGCCTGGACCAAGGACCTCGATGGCACCGCCGTCACCTACACCGATGATCAGATCAAGGCCATGACCGTGGGTGAAGGCGACGACAGCTACGTGAACTATCCCGCCAACCGTCTTGATCCCAAGGGCACGCCCGCTGTTTACTCGGGTGACAACAGCTACAACAGCGCCACCAGCGACCGCTACATCACCTCGTCTAACTACTTCATTGTTAAGAACATCGGCCTCAGCTACCGCCTGCCGAACTTCATCTTGAACAAGATCGGTTTCACCAACATCTCGCTCACGGCCACCGTCGAGAACCTGTACACCAAGACCGCCCGCAAGGGTATGAATGCCCAGCAGAACTTCAGCGGTTATGTGGGTGATTACATGGTAACCCCGCGCGTGTTCTCGTTCGGTGTGAAATTCGGTTTCTAATCAACAATCGTTACATTATTAAATTGAATACATTATGAAAATTTTCAAATATATACTGATTGCAGGTGTAGTTGCTCTCGGACTGTCATCGTGCTCTAAAGACTATCTGAAGACCGGACCGACCGCCGAGACAGGTACGACGACCGTATTCGAGAACACCGATAACGTCAAGCTGGCCGTCAATGGCTGCGCCCGCGTGATGATGAACCAGTACCTGAGCACACAGGGTATGTGCGGCGAGGGTTGTATCAAGATGTGGTACGGCAACTATCCCGGCCAGGACTTCTACGTGAACCTGCCAGGTTGGGCATCGCTCATCAACCAAAATGTGCACGACACCCCCAACAGCCTGTACACCTACTATCCCTGGTTCTACTACTACAAGCTCATCAGCAACGCCAACAGTATCGTCCTGCACGTTGACGAGGCCGAGGGCGTTGAGGCCGACAAGCAGTTCCTCAAGGCGCAGGGTCTCACCTTCCGTGCCTATGCCTACATGATGCTGGCCCAGATCTACTGCAAGCGCTGGGTGGACAGTGACAACGGCACCTGCCCGGGTCTTGTGCTCCGTCTGGACGAGAGCGTGGGTGACCTGCCGCTGACTTCACTGGCCGATGCTTATGCCCAGATCTATGCCGACCTCGACGAGGCCATTAACCTCTATCAGTCCTCAGGCCGTCACCGTGCTGCCGACGAGTTCTTCCTGCCCGACATCGAGGTAGCTTATGCCACCTATGCCCGTGCAGCCCTCAACCGCTGCGACTGGAGCAACGCTTCCAAGTATGCCAAGCTGGCCCGCCAGGGTCACGACCTGATGACCAACAGCCAGTTGCTGAGCGACGGTTTCTGCACCCACAACAGCGAGTGGATCTGGGGTGGCTACAGCGCTACCGACCAGACGCTGTACTACTACAGCTACCATGCTTACATTGCCTATAACAGCAATGCCGGTAACGTGCGCAACTATCCCAAGTGCATCAGCAGGGAATTATTCAATCAGATTCCCGCAAGCGACATCCGTCGTCAGTGGTGGCTCGATCCCACAGGTTACACCTACACCACCACGACTGGTGTGGCAGCCAACAGCACCCAACTGGCTAAGGATACCCGTGCCAGTCATCCCGACATCTTGAGCAATGCTACGATTTATGCCTACATGCAGTTCAAGGTACGTTGCAACGACACCCCCGGTGTGGGTGAGCTGAACAACTTCCGCTCCAGCGAGATGCTGCTTATCGAGGCCGAGGCCGAGTATATGCTGGGTAACACCAGCGGTGCACAGGCTGCTCTCGTTGCCCTGAACAAGACTTCGGGCCGCGATCCCGAGTACAGCTGCAACAAGACGGGCGCCGACCTGCTCAACGAGATCAAGCTCTATCGCCGCATCGAGCTGTGGGGCGAAGGCTTCGATTGGTTTGACCTCAAGCGCTGGAAAGACACCCTCGTCCGTCATACCTATGAGGATGGCGGCAACTTCCTGACCACGCTGGCAGTGACCATCACCCCCGAGGAGAAGAACGAGTGGCGTTACATGATCCCCACCCGCGAGACCGACTACAACAAGGCCGTGCGCGACGGTGTCATCACCCCCGCCGAGTAACCCTCTTTATTTCAGACAACAGCAACAACCTGTTGACAACTGAAACAACCTGACCAAATTAGTGCCGACGCCTCACCGCGCCGGCACTAATTCTTTAACGGCCATTCGGTACAGGATTGAAAAAAACAATAGTGTCCGGTAAAGCCCTGTTAGGGGCGCTCAGGGCATAGGCAGGGGTGTAGTGAGGCGAAGCCGAGCGCAACCCCTGCAGTAGTAAACCGCACTAGTCTTAGCCCCATCGGGGCGGCAGTAAAACCTTGACGCACAGAGTGTCGCCCCTAATGGGGCTATTGCTCATGTATGGTACTTATTTACAGGAGTTCCGCTTCGCTACACTCCTGCCTATGACCTGACAGCCCTACGGGATTAAAAAGTAAGTTCCACATGCGAAAACATCGTTAATATAATGAAAATCATCCACTTATTATTCTTGCTTGATTATTTACAGAACAGTAATGGCATTCTTTGATGATAATATTGTAACTTTGCAGGTCATTAATTTGAAATCTAACGACAAAATATCTATAGTACAATGAGTAGAGAGACGTTTTCTCATCTTGAGGCGCTGCGTGAGGAGATGCGCCGCGTGAATGTGGATGCCGTGATCATTCCCGGCACCGATCCGCATCAGAGTGAATACATCTGTGACCACTGGAAGTTCCGCGACTGGGTCAGTGGCTTCACTGGCAGTAACGGCACGGCTGTGGTCACCCTCGACCAAGCGGCCCTGTGGACCGACTCGCGCTATTTCCTGCAGGCCGAAATCGAGCTGGAGGACAGCGGCTTCGTTATGATGAAGGAGAATATGGGCAATGATCCCACCATCCACGAGTGGCTCCAGCAAGTGCTGGAAGAGGACTCGGTCATCGCCATCGACGGCATGCTCTATAACGCGCAGGAGGCCAACAGGCTGGAACGCTTCTGTGGTGAGAACGGCTTCATGCTCGTCACTGAGTTCCATCCTGCCGAAAGAGTCTGGACCGACCGTCCTGCCCGTCCCAGCGAGCCAGCCTACGTACACGATGTTCAATATGCCGGCGAAGAAGCTGCCGACAAACTCGAGCGCCTGTTGCAGATACTGGAAGGCAACGATGCCACAGCCATGCTGGTCACTGCTCTTGATGATATTGCCTGGCTGCTGAACCTGCGCGGCAATGACGTGGCTTTCACGCCCGTTGCCATTGCCTATGCCTACATTTCACGCAGCAACAGGGAACTGTTCATCGATGAGAACAAGGTTACCGACGAGGTGCGCCAGCATCTCAAAGCATGTGGTGTGAGGGTGCGTAACTATGACGACATTGTTCATTTCCTGGAGCGTGTGAGCGAGCACGAGGTCGTCCTCATCGACCCCAACCGCGTGAGTGACACCCTGGCCAACGCCCTGCAGTGCCAGAAGGTTTACTTCCGCTCGCCCATCACCGACCTGAAGTGCATCAAGAACGATGTGCAGATCGAGGGATTCCGCCACGCCATGGAGCGCGACGGAGCCGCGTTGGTACGCCTGTTCAAGTGGATCGAGGAGACTGCCCCCAGCGGCACGATCAATGAGGTGGACGTCTGGAACAAGGGTATGGAATTCCGTGCCCAGCAAGACCTGTACCGCGAGGACAGCTTCGCCATGATTTGCGGCTACAAGGAGCATGGTGCCATCGTGCACTATGAGGCTACCGACGAGAGTGCATCGACGCTGCACGGCGAGGGCATCCTGCTTGTGGATAGCGGTGCACAATACCTCGACGGCACTACCGACATCACCCGCACCATCACCCTGGGCAACCCCACTGCCCAGGAGAAGCATGACTTTACCCTTGTGCTCAAGGGACACCTGGCCCTGCAACGCGCCAAGTTCCCCGTGGGCACTACGGGCTGCCAACTCGACGTGCTGGCCCGCATGCCGCTCTGGCAAGAGGCGATGACCTATGGTCACGGCACGGGACACGGTGTGGGACACTTCCTGGGTTGTCATGAGGGGCCCCAGAGCATCCGCACCAATCTGGTTGACGTCAGGTTGCAGCCCGGCATGGTTACCAGCAACGAGCCTGGGCTCTACAAGACAGGCGAATATGGCATCCGCACCGAGAACCTGCTGCTCACTGTCGAGGCCGAGAAGACCGAGGAATTTGGCAACTTCCTGACCTTTGAGCCGCTGACGCTGTTCCCCTATGACCTGCAGCTTATTGACCGCACGATGCTCACCAGCGAGGAAGTGGCCCAGATCAACGACTACCACCGCATGGTGCGCGACCGCATCACCCCGCTGCTCAATGCTGACGAAGCTGCCTGGCTCGCCGCCAAGACCAAAGAAATTTAAAACCAAAAACTAACAACTAAGAACTAAAAACTAAATAATGGCTATCATCAAGAAAGTTAGGGGCTATGAGCCCAAAATTGGAGAGAACTGTTTTCTGGCCGACAACGCCGTCGTTGTGGGCGATGTGACTATGGGCAACGATTGCAGCATCTGGTTCAATGCCGTGCTGCGTGGCGATGTAAACACCATCACCATCGGCAACCGTGTCAACATCCAGGACAACAGCGTAATCCATACCCTGTACGAGAAATCGGTCACCGAAATCGGCAACGACGTGTCCATCGGTCACAACGTGGTCGTGCATGGCGCCAAAATCGGCGACATGGCCCTCATCGGCATGGGCAGTGTCATCCTGGACCATGCAGAAATCGGCGAGGGTGCTATCATCGCAGCCGGCAGCGTCGTGCTGGGTGGCACCAAGGTTGGCCCCCACGAGCTGTGGGCCGGCAGCCCGGCGAAGTTCAAGAAGATGGTCGATCCCAAGCAGGCCAGCGAAATCAACGTGAAAATCGCCAAGAATTATCTCATGTACTCCACCTGGTACGAGGAATAACTATAGAAGCTATAGCTATAGAGAACTGAAACCAGCCAAAATTCAAGATGAATAAGTATTATAGATTATTGACTTTAATGGCTCTCGTGCTGACAATTATGCCAGCACGAGCAGCCATATACATGGTGGGAAACAACCCTTTTGGCGACTGGAACCCAGGTCAAGGCGTCGAGATGACCGATCAAGGCAATGGCACCTACACGTTAACTGTGAGCATCAGCGGCACAGTATGGTTTGTGTTTGCCGACGGCCAGAGCAGTGACTGGAACGTCTTTAACGCCAATTACCGCTATGGCCCCAATCAGGGTGGCAGCCAGGAAGTCACCGTGGACAACACCTATACGACCCAGAAGAGCAATAACAACCATTCCTACAAGTTTACTGGAGAAGGGAAAGACTACACCTTTACATTTGACGAGAGCAATCTCACGTTTTCCATCAGCGAATACCAGGAACCTCCCCTACCCGACCCCTTCAGCCTACAGGTGGGAGACGTGAATGGGGATGGAGAAATCAACATTGCCGATGTCAACGGCATCATCGACATCCTGTTAGGAGGGTTTGCGAACTATGACAAGCGTCACAGGAGCGACGCAAACCGTGACGACGAAATCAACATTGCTGATGTCAATGCGGTTATCGACTTGCTGCTGGGCGGCGAACTACCCGAACCCGTCAAGGAGGGCTACGATTACGTGTGGGATGATGAAGTCCTGCCCGAGGTGCACCTGAACGTGAGCCTCGCCGAGTGGAACAGGTTGCTAGCATTGTATGATGCCAATGCCTTCACGACACAGTATGTGCAGGCAACACTCTCGTTTGTCAAGGACGGAGAGACCACCGTTATCGACAATGTGGGCCTGCGGCTCAAGGGCAACACATCGCGCCGCCGCCCCGAGGGGAGTTACGGCCAGATGCACCAGCGCGACAACACCGACTGGCATCATGCCCACTTCGGCGTGAACTTGCGCAAATTTGCCGATGATGATGCCCACACCATTCAGGGCGTGCGCAAACTGCATCTCAAGTGGTTCAAGGATGATCCGGCCTATGTGCGCGAGGTTTTCTGTTACGAGCTCTTTCGCCGCGCGGGCGTATGGACTGCAGTCCGCGACAACTACTGCCGCCTGTGGCTCCATGTTGAGGGAGACAGCAAGGAGGCGTATTACGGTGTGTACGAGCTGATGGAGCCCATTGACAAGCACTACCTCAAGGACAGGAAAAACCGTTTCGGTTCCAACAAAGGTTACCTGTGGAAATGCCGCAACAGCGCGGCAGGCCTCAATAACCCCAACGGCGACATCTGGTATGATGACGACACCGACGACCGCCATGCCTACACATTGGAAACACAGACCGAGGAGTTTGACAGCGCCCGTGTACAGCTTGTTGATTTCATGAACAAGCTCAACGGCCTCAATGACAACGAATTTTACACCTGGATTCAACAGGTCACCGACGTGGATCTGCTCTTGAAGACATACGCTGTCAACGTGGCCGTGGGCATGTGGGACGACTACTGGAACAATGCCAACAACTATTACATCTACTTTAACGGCAAGGGATTGACAGGCTATAAGTTCTTCTTTATCCCCTACGACTACGATAACACGTTGGGGACCAGCCTGCGTTGCGGCGTGCAGGACGATGCCGGCCGGCAAAATCCGCTCAACTGGGGAAACAATAACAATCGCCTGATTGCCAGGATTCTCAGGTTCAATGATTTCAAACAGAAATATATCACTTACCTCAAAGGGCTCATTGACGCTCCAAACGCCCTCATGGACCGCGCGTCCTCACAGGCGCGCATCCGCTCGTGGCAGCAGCGCATCGAGCCCTACGTCAACAATGACACGGGCGAGGATACTGCCATCGAGGACAAGCCAGCCTCATGGGGCAACCACAGCGAGTATAGGCTGCTGAAGAATGGCAGCGACAACTTCTTTACGGTAAAAGCTGCCAGCATATCGCCGCTTTAACGGCAAGTGCCGTCAAGCCAGTCCCAAGTCAAAATCTTTCAGGAACTGTGTAAAGCCTGGGTTGTGCTGCTTGATCTGCTCCACGACTTCACGAGGAGACAGAATCTTGGGAGTATCTATAGGCACTTCACTCACCTTCACATCCAGGGCGAGACGGTCGTTCTGCAACTGGTCGGCCAGGAACTGCAGCAACGCCTGCTTGTGCTCCTCGACATTCTTCTGCTCGGTGGGGCTGCCCACGATCATCACATAGTGCTCGGCATTGCCCTCTACCTGCTTGGGCAAGGCATAGGACATGGTTGTGCACAGCGCCCTCTCCTGGGGATGCTGGTCGATGTAGCTTTGCCATGCAGCCTGCATCTGCTCGCCGGTAAACTGTCGGGAGCGCTGCGGAACAGTGGCAGCAACGGCCTCCTGCTGCTGGGCTTGCGGGTCATTGCTCACGTTGACCATGATGCGCGGACCGTTGCCACCGACCCGTGCCACAGGACGACCTGCAGGCATTCCTGCAGATGCCGGGCGCGGTGCAGCCTGAGCCGGATGAGGAGCCACTTGAGCCGGATGGGGAGCCGAGGCAGCCTGAGCCGGATGGGGAGCCACTTGAGCCGGATGGGGAGCCGAGGCAGCCTGAGCCGGATGAGGAGCCGGGGGAACTACAGCAGCCTGCTGGGCAGCAGGTTTAGGTTCTTGCGCTTGAGGCCGCTGAGCGGGCGCTGCCTGACGTGGAGGCGCTTGTTGAGGCTGCGGCTGTGGGGTAATCTTCTGGACTGGGGGCTGAACAGCCTGTTGTGTCGGTTGAGGAGCCACCAGTTGGCACAGCTTGATGAGCGTGAGTTCTACCAGCAGCTGCTTACTGCTGGCATTGCGGTAATTCAGGTCACAGCTGTTGCACAGGTCCAGGGCCCGGTAATAGAACTGCGGTGACAACTTGGCGCTCTGTTCGCCATAGCGTTGAGCCACCTCATCGTTCATCTCGAGCAGTTGACGCGTCTGTGGTGTGCTCGCGACCATCAAGTCGCGCAGGTGCTGCGCCAGGCCGTTAATAAAGAATTGCGAATCAAAGCCCTTGTCGCGTATTTCCTTATAAATCAGCAGTGCCTGCATGACATCACCCGACAGGAAAGTGTCAACCAGCCTGAAGTAGTAATCATAGTCCAGCACGTTCAAGTTATCTAACGCGCTCTGATAGGTAATGTGGCCCTGAGTCGATGCGGCCACCTGATCAAAGATGGACAGGGCGTCACGCATGGCTCCATCGGCCTTCTGGGCGATCACATTGAGGGCTGCAGGCTCGGCCTCGATGGACTCCTGCTCACAGACGTATTGCAGTTGCTGTACGATGTCGGGAACGGTAATACGCGCGAAGTCATAAATCTGGCAGCGAGACAGAATTGTGGGAATCACCTTCTGCTTCTCGGTGGTAGCGAGAATGAAGATGGCATATTCAGGCGGTTCCTCCAGTGTCTTGAGGAATGCGTTGAAAGCGGCTTGCGACAGCATGTGCACCTCATCGATGATGAAGACACGGTACCGTCCCGTTTGCGGCGGGATGCGCACCTGTTCGGTCAAGTCACGGATGTTATCAACACTATTGTTGGACGCGCCATCCAGCTCATTGATGTTGTAGGAACGCTGCTCGTTGAACGCGATGCACGACGGGCACTCGTTACAAGCCTCGCCATCGGGCGTGGGATGCTCACAGTTGATGGTCTTGGCAAAAATGCGGGCACAAGTCGTCTTTCCCACGCCTCGCGGGCCACAAAAGAGGTAGGCATGCGCCAAACGTCCACTGGCTATCGCCGTCTTGAGCGTGTGGGTCAACGACTGCTGCCCCACCACGCTACGGAAGGTTGAGGGCCTGTATTTTCTCGCCGATACGATATACTTCTCACTCATCAGATTACAAACTAGTTTGCCGGATTTATTTCTGTCTAATCTGCAAAGATAATCATTTTCGCCCAAAGGGCTTCCATGCCGCCGCATTTTTTCCAATTCCCCTTGACATCTTTCATAAAAACACGGGCATGGCCAAATGCAAAAAAACGCCCACAACGCCGATAATCACCGACCTTGCGGGCTCTTCATGTCTATCAATCTTGAATTACTTCAAATTCTGCTTGAAGAACTGCTCCAACTTGTCATAAGGAATCTTGCCGTTCACGTCATCATAGAGATCGGTGTGGACTGCATCGGGGATAATCATCAGTTCCTTGTTGCCAATGACCATGCTCTTGCCGTTGGGCTTGGTGCCCGTCATCTTCTCAAATGCCATCTCGCTAAAGTAGCGGCTGTGTGCCTTCTCTCCATGGATGAGCAATACAGGAGCTTCGATCTCATCAGCATAGGCCAGGATGGGCTGATTGAGGAAGGACTGGCAACCGGTCACGTTCCAGCCATCGGTGCTGTTACCGCTGCGCTCGTGGTAGCCACGCTTGGTCTTGTAGTAGTCATAGTAGTCCTTGACAAAGAACGGTGCATCTTCGGGCAGCGGGTCAACGACACCACCGGCGCGCTTGTTCGTTCCCGTGCGGAAGTCCTCGGTGCGCTGTGCTGCCAGGGCCTTACGTTTTTCCATTCGCTGCGCCTGCGAGTCCTCGCTGTCAAAATAACCACAAGCATTGATATGGCTCATGTTGTACATGGTTGAGGCCACAGTAGCCTTGATGCGCGGGTCAAGAGCAGCAGCGTTAACTGCCATTTCACCCCATCCGCAGATGCCGATGATACCGATGCGCTCGGGATCAACATCGTCCTGAACCGAGAGAAAATCAACAGCCGCCAGGAAGTCCTCGGTATTGATGTCGGGAGATGCCACACGACGAGGCTCACCGCCACTCTCACCAGTAAATGAGGGGTCAAAGGCGATAGCGATAAAACCGCGCTCGGCCATGTGCTGGGCATAGAGGCCGCTGCACTGCTCCTTGACCGCTCCAAAGGGGCCACTTACCGCGATTGCGGGAAGTTTTCCATTGGCATCCTTGGGTGTGTACATGTCGGCTGCCAACTCAATACCATAGCGGTTCTTGAATGTCACCTTCTTGTGATTTACTTTGTCACTCTTGGGGAACGTTTTGTCCCATTCTTGTGTCAAACTTAATGTTGTATTCATTTTTTCTTCAGTTTGGTTGTTCTGATTACAGGATACGAGCATGATGCCCATAAGCGCTGCTATAAATAAAACGTGTTTCATGCCTTTCTATTATCTGTTTTTAAATATATAATTGCTTGCGGATCTCATTTGGCGCCACCACCGAGCAGCAAATCTATCACACTGGTGACATCGCCGATGTTCACCTCACCGTCCACGTTGACATCAGCAACCTCTGGGCCCGTTTCACCGCTCAACAACAGGTCAATCAATGCGGTCACATCACCGATGTTCACCTCGCCATCGCCATTCACATCACCCCTCTTTGCAGCAGTGCCGGCGGTGAGCGACAAGGTCACGCTGATATTGCTTTCTCCCGCCTTGAGGAAAGTTCTCAACTCACTTTGGGTCAAGTCGTCGATGTGTCCCAAGCGGGTGTAGCTCCATGAGTTAGAGCCGTAGAAGAGGCAGATGTTACTGCCATTGTACAGAACGATGTCTCCAGGTTGGGCATTGACTTGCTCATTGCTCGTGGGGAGCGCAAAGCCCAGCGGCCCCCAGATCTCGAAGCCACCACTGGAATTGAGCGTCACCGTGATTGGAGCGGTCTGAAGCCTAGTCACCAGCTCACGTGTGGCCGCATTATCGACAAGCGTTGCCGACTGGGTCACGCCATCGATGGTGATGTACAATTTTTCCATCGTTGATTGGCCCGCGGCAAAGTCTAACGTGTTGATCCAGTTCTGAATCAGCGTGGCACGGTTGGAATGGTTGCTGGCCCTGATCCACAAGGCATCACCCATCCACACGGCGTCAGGCACGAGGCGCTGGGCATCGGCCACCACCCGAGAGATACTGCTCGAATGGCTTGACACTATCAATCCCACGTGTTTGCCTGCCATTTGCGGGCCATAATTGAAGAGATAAGTCTGCATGATGGCCGCCATCTGGCTCCACCACAGTGGCGTGACGATGATGATATTGTCATAACCGCTCAAGTCGGTAATCGACACAGGGTCGATAGCGGGATAGCTGTCGGGATCATCGGGCGCTGCGTTAATCGCATTCAGCAGTTGGGTACCCAAGGCGTAGTTGTTGGCATCGTACTGCAAACCCTTTTCAGCTGGTTCGATTTCCATCACATCAGCATCGATCTGATCAGTCAGTGACTCCACTATCTGGCGGCAATTACCAGTATAGCTGTAATAAACCACCAGCACCTTGCCGGCCTCATTCACACTGGCTGCGCGAGCCACGCCATGTGCCGAGCAACAAGCCATCACAATCGCCATAATTAAAAGAATCCGTTTCATATCGCATTTCATTCAGTTTGTTAAATACAATGCAAAATTACACTCATTTAAATCATTGGGATTTAAACGAATTACGGAAATAAATACCATAATTGCAGAAACAGCTTCACTTCTCACATTTAATCCTTATCTTTGCACCATGAAACAGCATGGCACATACGTTCTTGACAGCATTGACCAGTACAACAAATGGCACGGGAAGGAGACGCTACATCCACTGGTGACAGTCATCAATCATGATTCAACACCCGAATGGATGAATGGCGCCACAGTGCAGTACAAGGTTTACGCCCTTTTCTTGAAACAGGGCGAAGGCTGCACTGCGCGCTATGGACGTGAAACATTTGACTATCAAGATGGAACCATCGTGACATTTGCCCCAGGGCAAACCGTCACCGTCGAGTGGCGCGATGACCTGCCCATGCCACCCTCACGCGGACTGCTGTTCCATCCCGACCTCATCCACGGCACGCCGCTGGGCCGAAAGATACATGACTACACGTACTTTGACTACGGCCAGCGGGAAGCCCTGCACCTGAGCGAACGGGAAAGAATAACCGTCATGTCATTGATCGAGCAGATCGGGGCAGAAATTGAGCATCCAGTGGATCACCACTCACAAACACTCATCACCGATGCCATCTCCTTGCTGCTGGATTACTGCATGCGTTACTATGACCGCCAATTCATCACGCGCCACAAGCAGTGCTCCGAGGTGTTCTCGCAATTTGAGCGGCAGTTGAAGGAATACTTTGAGCACGGCAGTCCCGAGCACAATGGACTTCCCTCGGTAGCCTATTTTGCCGACAAGGCCTGTCTGTCGGCCAGCTACTTTGGCGATCTGATCAAGAAAGAGACGGGAACCACGGCTCAACACCACATCCAGTATGCCATCATCGAGCGCTCAAAACACCTGCTGCGTGAGAGCGACCAGGGCATCAGCGAAATCGCCTATCGGTTAGGTTTCCTCTATGCACAACACTTCACCCGGCTGTTCAAAGCCCAGACGGGAATGTCTCCCAGCGAATACCGCAAGCAGGCCTAAAGTCCACCTTGCCGTCCATTTTCTAGAAGCGGATACCCACGAGGGCTGTGAAGTCGAGCAGGGAACCAATGAAATAGTTCTTCTCGGACTTGTAGCGATGGAAGTCTCCATAGTTCTGCAGCCCCACAAAATATTTCTTGTGATTATAAATAGCTCCCATACGCACTCGCATATTCACAGACCAGGCACTGGCGCGGTCCACGTTCTGTGTGGCAAGCAGATGGCGGTAACCCATATAGGGCGCTACCGTCAAGTTGAGGAGCCATTTTGTGCCTAGCACCCAGTTGTAGCCATAACCAGCCATCAGGCAATAGTCATTATAGAGAAAGTGAGGCATCTCCTGACCTGGCGGAATCTGATCCAGAACGAATGGCGGGAACTCCTCCATGTTAATGCCCATGTCTCGGTGCTGCAGGCAGATGCCGGCAATGAACGAGCCGGCGCTACGCTTCTGGTACTTGGAGAAGCAGTAGGCGGCCGCCTGGGCATAACGGCGATTGTTGAAGAAGTAATAGGCTCTCATACCATATGCCTTGCGGTGGAACCCGCCAAATTCCCTAAGGGTCGCATTCCATTTCTCGCCGTCGGTTCTTCCTCTCACCCGCACAGTGACGGTACCTCGGTTCTCCATATAATAGGCCTCGGCTGCAAACCGTGCACAGGTAAAGGAGAAATCGACCTTGTTAGATACCTTCTCGCCATTTATCAGGTTGGTGATACCCAATGTATAGCCCACACTTACTGCCATAAACGATAGTTGGAGACCCATATTAGCAGCCAGCTTGCTGCGCATGTCCACATGCATATTCTCGACTGATGGCTCACCCCGGTAATTATCGCTCCAGATGTTGGACTTGTAGATTAACTTCCAGTTCTTGCCTGTGCTCACCACATAGGATGTGTCGTAGCTGTTGAAAGTCTTGTCACCCCATTTATAGACCCTCCAGGCAAAACGCAGAAACTTGGGATAATGGATGGTTTTGCCCGTCAAGTCCACTTTGCCATGTTTCATGGCCCGCCACCAGTAAGTACCGTCGCGGACGGTATCGTAAGGTTCATTCATCTTTTCCTCGATGCGGTCCTTAACGAGCTCCTTGACGTGCTCCTTAATTCTCTGGAACCTATTCATTTGGGCTGTCGAGTCGGCAGCCACCACCGTGTCAACCGGGACATCCTGTCCCCATGCGGCGATTGACATCAACGCAATGACGATAAACAATATGTGACGTGACATTCTCATTGGCACCACAAAGGTAATACAAATCTTGCAATCCTCTATCGCTATGGCCTGCACAAGTCTAGAGCCATAGGCATTCTGGCGCCGAATCACGAGACAGCTTAAAAAAATATCCGTATCAATATTGCACAATTATGAGAATTGGTGTATTTTTGCCGCTTGATAAGACAACATAAACCTGAACATATTATAGAATTATTGTAATGAAAAATATCCTGATCATCGGCTCGACAGGACAAATCGGTTCGGAGCTGACAATGAAGTTGAGAGGTATTTACACGGGCAACGTGGTTGCTGGTTATATTCCCGGAGCAGAGCCCAAAGGCGAATTGCTGGAGAGCGGCCCCTCGGAAATTGTTGACATCACCAACGCCCAGCAAATCGGAGCCGTTGTAGATAAGTACAACATCGACACCATCTATAACCTGGCAGCCCTGCTGAGTGCCGTTGCCGAGAACAAGCCCCAACTGGCTTGGCACATCGGCATCGACGGCCTGATGAACGTGCTGGAAGTATCGCGCGAGAAACACTGCGCCGTATTCACCCCCAGCAGCATCGGTTCGTTTGGTCCCAACGCGCCCAAGGACGGCACCCCTCAAGACACCATCCAGCAGCCACGCACGATGTACGGCGTGACCAAGGTAACCGGTGAGCTCTTGAGCAACTATTACGCCCTGAAGTTTGGCGTTGACACCCGCTCGGTACGCTTCCCCGGTCTGATCAGCTACGTAACACCTCCGGGCGGCGGTACTACCGACTATGCCGTTGACATCTACTACAGTGCCGTTCAAGGCAAGAAGTTCACCTGCCCCATCGCCGCCGGCACCCTGATGGACATGATGTATATGCCCGACGCCCTGCGCGCCGCCATCGAGATCATGGAAGCCGACCCGACGCGTCTTGTGCACCGCAACTCGTTCAACATCGCCTCAATGAGCTTTGACCCAGATTGCATCTACCACAAGATCAAGGAGTATATTCCCGAATTTGAGATGGAATATGACGTTGACCCGCTGCGTCAAGGCATTGCCGACAGCTGGCCCAACAAGCTGGACGACACCTGTGCCCGCATGGAGTGGGACTGGAAGCCCGAGTATGACCTTGACGCAATGACCAAGGACATGATTGAGAAACTGCGCATCAAGTTCGGCATCAACAAGTAAAGCATCTCCTGAATGAGACGATTGCTCCTAGCCCTGTGTGGTGCCGCTTGCCTGTTGTTGAGCGGATGCTCAGACAACAGCTACAAACTGGCCAAGGACTATGCGACGCGGGACACCTTTGGCTTCATGGTGTTCGTCAGCGAGTCTGGCAAGCAGTATGATGACCTGTGGGTCAACATATCAGGGCTGGACAAGACATTCCAGGCCTCGACCGCACAAATAATTGACGGGAAAGTCGTGGGCATGCGATACGGAGCGCAGCAAGGCACCCGCCAGGTAATGATTCGCCAGAAGAACGAGCGGCTGCTCTATCAAGACATCATTACCCTGCGCGCCGGCGAGGACACAATCATCAAGTTCAAGGACTGATTCAACATCCAGACAACATTAAATTAAACAAGGGATAGCCCAATGGTTGTCCCTTGTTCGTTTTATCCATTAAGTCAATAAGCACACACGAATTTCATTTACATTGAAAATTCCTGTATCGTGCCCATTCTTGCTGCAAGTCGGTCTCATGGTCACCCAGGAAGAATTCCATCAGATTCCCCTGCTTGAACGGTGCCCAGTTGCCGCAGATCATGCCATCATGGGCAATGACCGGCTGGAAGATGCCACTATTGTTGTGTGCCCGATGACGATAGTCTGGCGAGAGAACGATGTCACGACTCTTGTAACTGATAAGGTACTCGTCGTAAGGCGGAATGAGATGGTAACGGTCCTTGCGGAATCCTCGCGTACGGCAATCCTCGGTCAAATAGAATTCACGGCCTTGCCACCGCACCATGTGAATGGCATCGCCCATCATTGCGATGCCACGACGGCAGTCGCCGATATTGAGCCCCGACCACCACACGAAGTCCTCGAGTGTAGCGGGCTGGCGGCTATTGAAATACTTGCGCGTCAACATCAACAGAGCCTCGTCCCTGTCAAAACGAGTTTGAGGTCCCATCTTAACGCTCACGAGTGAATAGGAAGCCTTCATGGGCAGCAGTTCACCGCTACACAGTGTGCCCGTCAACTCGGCCATGCGCAGGTGATAGGACAAGCGGTGCTCATCCATGGTGATGCCTCTCATGGCAAGGGCTTGCACAAAATCCTCCTTCACCGCGCTGCCCTTGTCGTCAACCGTCTGGACAAGAATCTCACGGATACGCGCCGCTTCTTCATCGCCGATGCTGACGCGATTGCTGTGCATCCAACCCTGAATAACCGCGAGGGCCTTGGGGGCACACAGCTGGAGCAGTGGCCAATAATCCTCGGCTGCCACAAGCTGCCATGTTCCACGCATCAAGTGCAGCCTGACAATCAGACCGCTATCAAACGCCTGCTTGAATGCTTTTAACGACGGTTTGCGGGTGCGCATAGCCACACCCCAACGCATCATGCGGTATTCCTGAGCCTGAATGGCGCCCATGTGAGCTACCACATCGGCAGGATCGCTGAATTGGGGGCTGATGAGTTGCTGGTTAAGCAGCCGCAGGGCTATCGGATTCATCGGTCACCAGGCTAACAATCAGCTACGCAGGATGTCGATAAGGTCGGCAACGCCTTGTGTAGCGGGCTTTTTGATGACATGGACCCAATCGGGCACCGAGGCCGGGTTGGGATCGATGTAGTAGATGGGCACTCCACGCTTGACATACTGGATGAGCGCGGCGGCAGGATAAACCACCAAGGAAGTGCCGATGACGACAAAGATGTCGGCGTCATGGGCCAGTTGTGCCGCATCTTCCATATTGGGCACAGCCTCGCCAAAGAAGACGATGTGAGGCCGGACAGGGTCACCATAGGGGTCACGGGTGTCCACACTGGTCTCGATGCCCTTGTCGCTCAAGTCGTCGCAGGGCAAGGTGTAGAGACGGTCTTCACGACGCAACGAGCGCACCTTCATCAACTCGCCATGCAGGTGCAGCACGCTGGAACTGCCGGCACGCTCGTGCAGGTCATCCACGTTCTGGGTGATGACGCGCACGTCAAAGTCCTTCTCCAGTTCCACCAGCCCCAGATGAGCTGCATTGGGCTGAGCACCCAGCAGTTGGGCACGACGCTCGTTATAGAACTTGTGGATGAGTGACGGGTTACGCAGGAAGCCCTCATGGCTTGCCACATCCATCACGGGATAATTCTCCCACAGACCATCGGCATCACGAAAGGTCTTAATGCCACTCTCGGCGCTGATGCCCGCTCCCGATGAGATTACTAATTTCTTCTTGCTCATAGTTATATGCTTATTAAATACAATATCACTGGTTAACTCTTGAATGTGATAGCAAAAATAGTAAATTTTTTCTAAAAAAGTACAGCCAATCACATAAATCACTATCTTTGCACCGTTTTTTACAAAAAAGAAGACTTTTCAATGGATAAACTGAGTTACGCATTAGGCTTGAGCATGGGTGGAAATTTCATTGGCTCAGGCATCAAGAAATTGGATATCAACGATTTCGCTGACGGCTTGAGAGCCATCTATGAAGGAGCTGAGCAGAAAATGACCTTTGACGAGGCCAAACAGATCGTTACCGAATTCTTCACCAATCTGGAAAAACAAGGCGCAGAGCAGAATGAGCGCATGGGCCGTGAGTTCCTCGAGCAGAACAAGAATGCCGATGGCGTGAAAGTTACCGCCAGTGGGCTGCAGTACCAGGTTGTGAAAGAGGGCGATGGCTTGCAGCCTGGTCCCAATGACGTGGTTACCGTACACTATACCGGCAAGCTGATCGACGGCACCGTGTTTGACAGCAGCGTGGAACGCGGCGAGCCCGCCACCTTTGCTGTTGGGCAAGTGATTCCCGGTTGGGTCGAAGGACTGCAGCTGATGCGCGAGGGTGCTGCCTACAGGCTGTTTATCCCCTCCAATCTCGCCTATGGTCCCCATGGCACCGGCCCGATTCAGCCCAACTCGACGCTCATCTTTGACGTCCAGCTCATCAAGGTAGAAAAGAAATAACTAATATTTCAAGAGACAATGAAGAAGTTTATCTTTATCGCACTGTCAGCGCTGCTCATGACCGGAATGGCAAGTTGCGGCGGCAACAGCACCTCGACCAGCGAGAGCACCGAGCAAGCTGCTCCCGAGTACGGCCAGCAGATCAAGGACAACAAGACCATCGGTCGTGAGTTCATGGAGCAGAATGCCAAGAACGACAGCGTTGTGCAAACCAAGAGCGGCCTCCAGTACATGGTACTGAAAGAGGGCACCGGTGCCAAGCCCGGTCCCACCGATGAGGTGACTGTTCACTATACCGGCCGCCTGCTGAACGGCACCGTGTTTGACAGCAGTGTTGACCGCGGCGAACCTGCCACGTTCCCTCTGGACAAAGTCATTCCGGGCTGGACCGAGGGTCTGCAACTGATGAGTGAAGGCGCAAAGTACCGCCTGTTCATTCCCAGTGAGCTGGCTTACGGTTCAAAGGGTGCCGGCGAACAGATCCTTCCCAACTCGACCCTTATCTTTGATGTCGAGTTGATCAAGGTGAACAAGAAGGACTAAACAATATTTTTTATAACAACATTCAATTCATTTAAAAAACTGGTTTTTTATTATTATGAAGAAGATTTTAGCAATTGCAGCTGCCGGCCTGTTGGCCGTAGGTTTTGTAGGCTGCAACAGCAAGGCAGGTGGCAGCAACGAGGCTATGGACTCGTTGAGCATGGCATTTGGTGACCTGTATGGCGCCGGTATGGGCCAGCAGCTGCGCAGCATGGACTCCACCGTCAACATGGAGCAGGCCCTCAAGGGTATGGAGTACATCGCTAATGCTGACACCAGCAAGAACTTCATGGCCGGTCTGCAGATGGGTATGCAGATTGCCCAACTCTATGCAGGCATCGAGCAGCAGTGCGGTATGCCCATCAACAAGAGCCTCTTCATGAAGCACCTGCGTGACGCCATCATGAAGACCACTCCCATGGGTCAGGAAGAGATGATGGCCCTGCAGAGCAAGATTGAGCCTCTGCTGAACAAGGCTATGGAGCAGTCTCCCAAGGCTATTGCCAACAAGAAGGCCGGTGAGGACTACATGGCAAAGCTCAAGAACGACAAGAACTACACCTTTACCAAGAGCGGTATCGCCTACAAGGTGATCAAAGCCGGTGAGGGCAAGAACTTCAGCGACAGCGACGTCGTTAAGGTGAACTACGTAGGTCGCCACATCGACGGTACCGAGTTTGACAAGAGCGGTGAGAACCCCGTGCCCTTCAACCTGAAGCAAGTCATCCCCGGCTTCGCCGAGATGATCCAGCTCATGAAGCCCGGCAGCAAGGTAACCGTTGTTATCCCCGGTGAACTCGCTTACGGTCCTCAGGGCAATCGCGGCATCGAGCCCAACGAGACCCTGATTTTTGACATCGAGACCCTCGGTGTACAGGATCCCAACGAGCAGCCCGCTCGTCCCCAGATGCCTGTCCGTCCCATGAAGAAGTAATCAAGACGGCATAGAAACAACGATCCGCCCTGGGCTTGAGGCCTGGGGCGGATTTCTTTCTTATTCAAGTTTTGATGTGTTTACCGCTTCAGAAACTTAAAATTCCTATTTCACAACACTATAGCCACAGGAGGAAGTCCTCGCGCTGCAACTTGGGGTTAGGCAAGAGGATAGCGATTTTTCCATTGGTATAGGTCTGTCCTTTGTCCATGAGGGCACAGGCCGACTCATAAGAGCCACGCATTGCCTCATTGTGGTGCAGGTTGCGCATCACCATCACTGTTCCAGAGTCTATCAGCCGCTTGATTGCGGCCTGGTCAACAGGCACGTTAATGAGTGCCAATGCAGGCTTTCCGGCTGTTGATGCCTGGAGAAATTCATCCACGGCCACCGCTAGGTCATCATAGCACTCGATACGGTCAAGCTGACTCTGCAGGACGCGCACGGCGAGAGCCTTTTGCTCCAATTGGGCATCATAGAGATAGAGGCGGCTCGTGCGGCACACCTCCAGCATGGTGACAGTCTCGATGCCTGTGGCCGCCCCCACTTGCAGGATGCGGGGCGGATTGAAGAAATTTGTCACCCGGAACAGCAACCGAGCCTCCCGCTCATCGATCAGGTCCATTTCCCGGCGCTCGCGACTAGTAGTGGATGCCTTGATGGTGTCTATCAGCTGGTGGATGTCCTCATAGGCATAGTAGGGCAAAGGCTGACGCCACACGTGACGCACAAACCGGTAAGCATAGGGAGAATGTATGCCGAAGCCGCTACTGTGGTGGTAGCGGCTCCATGCGGTCCAATATCTTTTCCAGGACATCAGGCTTTAAGCTTGGGTTGACGCAACGTCCTCTTTCTTCTTAAAGAGCTTGTCGCCAAACAGAGCATAGTTCAGCGCCAACAGCAGCAACAGGTAGATGGCGATGACGGCAATGCGTGCCCACGTCTGGGTTGTCTTCACCTCATCGGGATCAAACTTGAAGTCGATCTCATGGTCACCTGCCGGCAATTGCAGGGCGCGCAGGACGTAATTCACACGACCCATCTCAACGGGCTTGCCATCAACCGTCACCTTCCAACCCCAGGGGAAGTAAACCTCGCTGAAGACCGCTAGGCCGCCAGTTGCACTGTGGCTCTTGTAGGTCAAGTGGTTGGGCGCATAGGACGTCTCATAGATGGTATCGCCGGGTTGAACCGCCCTAGCATCACCCAGTTGCTTCTTGAACTTGGCATCGGCCACGGCACTGCGGGCAGGGTTGAAATTGTCAAGGAATACCATTTCCTGGTCGGCATTGTCAACATAGGTGAGCGAATCCACAAACCAGGCATTGCCCAGGGCCTCGGTGTTGCCTTGCACCGTCTGGTCATCGACGATGACATACCGGGTGTTGAGCATGTTGAGGACTTGGACATTATTCTTGGCAATCTGGTTATTGATCAGGTCATTGTAACGCGACAACTTAGCGGCATGGTAACCGCCGACGGTCTTGTGGAAATAGCTGGGCATGGCTTCGCCAAAGTGCTGGACGTCCATCACACGGTAGTTCATGTCCTTGTCTTGCAAGATCTGCTGGTCGGCAGGACGAGGCACGAAGGACTGTTCGGGCACATCATAATGGGAAGTAAACGAGTCGCTGTTGATGTAGCGCTTGTTGACCGCATACATGTCTACCAGCACAATGCCAGCGATGATGAGGGTAGCGGCCATCTCGTTGAGTTTGCCCTTCAGGAACGTGAAAATGACGCCAAATCCCAGCAAGATGATGATCAGGCTGCGCCATGCGTCGCCACTCACCAGTGCGCCTCGCACGGCAGCAATAGCGACATCCACACTGGGATATTGCTGAATCTGGCCCGAAGCGACAAGCTGCTCGTGCTCCTCGGCCGAGAAGTGGCCAAATATGCCCGGGAACAAAGCCGTAACCAGGCAGATGGCTGCTGTCAGTCCAAACGAGCACAGCAAGGCGACGCGGTGCTTGCGCCAGCCATCAGGCTCCTTAAACAGTTCGCGCAGACCCAGTACCGCCAGTATGGGCATGGCAATCTCGGCAATGACCAGAATTGATGCCACGGTTCTGAACTTGTTGTACATGGGGAAGTGGTCAATCATCCAGTCGGTGAGCCACATCATGTTGTGTCCCCAAGAGAGCAGAATGCTGATGATGGTAACGATGAGCAAGGCCCACTTCATGGGGCCCTTGACGATGAAACAGCCCAGCAGGAACAGGGCGCATATCAGGGCACCGACATACACGGGGCCGTTGGTCATGGGCTGGTCGCCGAAGTACTGCGGGAACTGGCTCAGGATCTGGTAGTCCTGTTGCCCCATCTGGCCTGTATTGACCATCTTCTCGGCCTTCTTGGTGCCGCTCAAGGCGAGCATGCGGCTGTCCCCCTTCTCGGGCTTGATGGTCGCACCACCCTTGACATTGGGCATCAACAGGGTGAAAGTCTCGCCCTTGCCATAGCTCCACTGCGTGATATAATCCTTATCCAGACCGCCCTTTGTGGGCTTGGCGTTGACAGCGTCCTCGCCTTTGGGGGTGAGCTCACTGTGTCCGCCACGGATGGTTTCCTGCGAATACTTGTAGGTCATGAACAGGTTGGGTGAGTTGGCGGCCAGAGCCAGCGCTGCTGCTACCGCCAGCGAGGCAGTGGCGATGCACCAGCGTCCCATCTGCTTGTCGAGGATTGCCTTGACAAGGAAAGCAATGACGATGGCCACCACGATGAACATCGAGTAATAGGTCATCTGCACATGGTTGCTGGCCAGCTGCAACGCGGCAAAGAAGGCGGCAACGGCGGCACCACCCAGATACTTGCCACGATAGCACCACACGATGCCTGCCAGCGTGGGCGGGATGTAGGCCAGCACCATCAGTTTCCAGATGTGACCCGCACCCATCAGGATGAAGAAGTAACTCGAGAAGGCGTAGCCAATGGCGCCAAGCACAGCATAATACCACTTGACCTTGAATGCCAGCATCAACAGGAAGAAGCCCAGCATGAGCACAAAAATCCAGCTGACAGGCGTGGGGAATCCCAAGCGATAGATCACCGATGCCGGTGACAGCATCGTCGTGCCCTGGTAGGACGGGGCGATCTGGAACGTGGGCATACCGCCAAAGAGGGCATCGGTCCACCAGGACTTTTCGCCCGTTTGCTGCTCATAGGAGTTGACTTCCTGGCCGTTGGCCAGACCCTGCATGATATCGTTCTGCTGCAGGACATCTCCGTTCACGTCGTTGGGATAGAAATAAATCCACGAGATGGCGGCAAAAATCACCACCGCAATCACAAAACGGATCACGTCGCCCAGTGTGAGCGACCCAATCAGTTTCTTGTCTAAGTTACTCTTCATTATCGTCGTTAATTATTTGGTTTTCTTGATTACAACCTGCAAAGGTAGTGAAAAGTTTTTAGTTGTCAGTTTTTAGTTGTCAGTTTTTAGTTGTTGGATGACGAAACAATGGCAGCAGCGCTTGTCGCTTCACTGACGGTGCGGGGGTGTGCAAGCCAGAGGCTTGCAATACATCGACATGACAGGCGTGGGGAGCTGACCGCATGAGATGATTAGAGACGCAAGGTTATTGCGTCTCTAAAGTGTTGATGTCAACTGGATAATCCAGGGGATTAATGACTTGGCGTGAAGGTCAAAGAAAAAATTTAGAACTCGGTGAAGGACAGAGGCATGGTGGACATGAAACTGTCAAGGACATAAATCTTTTCCTTGCCTGCAAGGATGAGTTCAATGGGATGAGCATTCTTTTCAAACTCGAGGAAAGCTTGACGGCACACGCCACAAGGCGCTGTGGGCTCCTCGACAAACTCGTCGCGGGTGAAAGATGTGATGGCCACCGACTTGACGGGCACACCAGGGTACTTGGCTCCCGCAGCATAGAGTGCGGAGCGCTCTCCACAGATGCCTGCAAAGGCCGCATTCTCCTGATTAGCACCGATAAACACCTCGCCGTTGTCGAGCATCAATGCCGCCCCGACCTTGAAGTTACTATAGGGTGAATATGAATGCGTTGTGGCCTCACGAGCCATGTCAACTAATTTTTTTTGCTCCTCGGTGAGTTCATTATAAGAATAAACTCGTACCTTTGTGGTGATTTTCTTTTCGGTCATAAACGGAATTATGAGTTTGAACTTTGAACGCAAAATTATAGATTTTTTTTCGATAAGCAAGCAAATATCGCATTTTTGCTTGATTTTTGCGCTGTTTTGCGCCATTTCGGCGCCGGCACAGACCAAACAGCAACGATATATGGACTATATCGAGCGCTACAAGACCGTTGCGCTGCAGCATGAGAAGGACTATGGCGTGCCCGCCAGCATCACGCTCGCCCAGGGCATTCTAGAAAGCAGTGTCGGACAGAGCAGGATGGCCCAAGAGGCCAACAACCACTTTGGCATCAAGGCCTATCACTGGAAGGGAGAGGTGTATGGCCGTTGCGACTCACTCAAGCAGGTGGGCTACCGCAAATATGGCTCCCCCGAGGATTCCTTCCTTGACCACACCAAGTTTCTTAAAGGTCCACGCTATAGCGTGCTGTACCAGCTGGACGTAAACGACTACCGCAGTTGGGCTCAGGGGTTAAGGGATTGCGGCTATGCCGAGGACGTCAACTACCCCACCAAGCTCATCGCCATCATCGAGCAGTATGAACTCTATGCGCTCAATGGCGGCAAGCGACTTGATGGAGTTAAAACCGTAAACGAGATATCCACCGAGGAGACCTCCACCAACAGTGACCGCTGGCATCACCGCAAACGCCGCAGCCACGCCGCGAGCCAGCAGCAGGCACAACAGGAGCCCGGCAGCGAGCCCCAGCAGGCGCTCACGCCCATGCGCCAGGGCCATGTTGGCTCCAGTGCCGACAATGAGTGAGGTTTTAGGCTTTAGGCTTTAGGTGAAAGTATTCATTCTAAAAACTAAAACTTTAGAAAAAAACCATTACCTTTGTGGTCAATTAGAACATACTATTAATGTCAAACCTTTTAAAATAGATTTTATCATGTTTGGAAAATTCCAGGAACATCTCCAGAAGGAGCTTGCCGACATCCAGGCTGCCGGTTTGTACAAGAACGAACGTATCATCACCACCCCGCAGCGCGCCGACATCAAGGTGCAGCCCAACGACGAGGTGCTGAACTTCTGTGCCAACAACTATCTGGGTCTGAGCGACAACAGCCGCTTGATCAAGGCCGCTACCGAGACCATGTCTCACCACGGCTACGGCATGTCGTCGGTACGCTTCATCTGCGGTACCAGCGATATTCACAAGGAACTTGAGGCCGCTATCGCCGACTACTTCCACACCGAGGACGCCATCCTCTACGGTTCCTGCTTTGACGCCAACGGCGGCCTGTTTGAGGCCCTGTTGACCGACGAGGATGCCATCATCAGCGACTCGTTGAACCACGCTTCGATCATCGACGGCGTGCGCCTGTGCAAGGCAAAACGCTACCGCTATGCCAACGCCGACATGGGCGAGCTCGAGGAGTGCCTGAAGCAGGCCCAGGAGCAGCGCTTCCGCATCATCGCCACCGACGGCGTGTTCTCGATGGACGGCAACGTGGCTCCCATGGACAAGATCTGTGACCTGGCTGAGAAATATGACGCCATGGTGATGGTCGATGAGTCACACTCGGCAGGTGTCGTTGGCCCGACCGGCCACGGTGTAGCCGAGCAGTACAACATCTATGGCCGCATCGACGTCTTCACCGGCACGCTGGGCAAGGCCTTTGGCGGTGCTATGGGTGGTTTCACCACTGGCCGCAAGGAGATCATCGACATGCTGCGCCAGCGCTCACGTCCCTACCTGTTCAGCAACAGCATCGCTCCCGGCATCGTGGGTGCCAGCATCGAGATGTTCAAGATGCTCAAGGAGAGCAACGCTCTGCACGACAAGCTGGTGGACAACGTGAACTACTTCCGCGACAAGATGATCGCTGCTGGCTTTGACATCAAGCCGACGCAGAGCGCCATCTGCGCCGTGATGCTCTACGACGCCAAGTTGTCGCAGGACTTCGCTGCCGAGCTGCAGAAGGAAGGCATCTACGTTACCGGTTTCTACTATCCCGTTGTGCCCAAGGGCCAGGCCCGCATCCGCGTGCAGGTATCGGCCGGTCACGAGCGTGAGCACCTCGACAAGTGCATCAACGCCTTCATCAAGATCGGCAAGCAGATGGGAATCATCAAGTGAGTTAATAGTTAATAGTTAACAGTTAACAGTTAACAGTTAATAGTTAATAGTTAATAGTTGCATCCGCCAACTAATTAAGGACTAAGGACTAGAAACTAGAAACTAAGGACTAGAGACACTAACAATCATTATAACACCCAGAAAAAACCTCATGTTGACGGTCGCAGGTGCATCCACCCGCGACCGTCTTTTTTCGACATGCTACAAATACTCCTTAGTATTTCAACAAGTATGCATTCTGAAGGCCTGTAGAGACGCAAAATCTTGCGTCTCCAATCGTTAGGCTTTACCTAAATCCACCCTTGAGACGCAAGATTTTGCGTCTCTACAATGCGGGTGAATTGAGATTCTCACTTACAGGCGGGATTTCTCGTCGTTGCCGGCGCCAGTGCCCTTGTACTTGCTGCGGGTGACATTGAATTTATAGGTCACGGTCATGCCGATGGTGCGGTCAAAGTTGTAGCAATCCTTGGTGAAATTGGTGCCTATACCGTAGGTGGTCCATCGTTCCTGGCTGGTCTTGAAGATGTCGTCGGCATAGAGGTTGACCAGCAGCGCCTTGTTGAAGAAGGATTTGTTGATACGCGCCCCAACCGTCCAATAGTGCTTGACACTCTGGAACTCGTCATCGGCATCACTTGCGACACACACACCCAGCACAGCTGTCCAGGAATGAGGAAGGACAAAGGTGTTCCTCAGTTCAAACCGCCACAACGGACTGTGATGGGTCAAACGAGAGCCATATTGCTCGGCATCAAAGAAGACCTTGTTGAAACTCAGCGTCACCGTGGGCCGATAGACGCCGAAACGAGGTGCAGCCACCAGCGAGGCAAACAAGCGCTGAGCATCGCCATAGTTGTGGGTACACAGCAGGGCATAACGCTTGTCCTGCTCCAACACGGGCACCCAGCACATGGTGCTCTGACTGTAAGTGTAGCGCACCTGCAGGCTCAGCCACGAGTAGATGGCCGACAACTCCAAACGGTGGTTCAGCTGTGGGCGTAACAGTGGATTGCCACCCTCGTAGGTGTAACGGTTATCGTACTGGATGAAATTGCGCAGCTGGAAATAGCTGGGGCGATTGATGCGGCGGCTATAATTCAGTTGCCAGTTCCACTTGTCCTTCTTCCAGGCAACGGAGGCATTGGGAAACCAGTCATTATAGGTGCGGCTGGGTTCCTCCTCACGGATGCCTGACGAATAGTAGTCGGAGTTGATGTGCTCAAAGCGCAGTCCGGCGCCGAAAGTGAAATTGCCCAGGGTGAAGTCATACTCGGCAAAGCCCGAACTGTTATTCTCGCGGATGCGCGTGTCGGATGACAAATGGGACTGGTCGTCGTTGGAATAGGTGCCGTCGGTGCGGGTAAAGGTCAACTCAGTGCCGATGCTGGCGGTACCCTTCCACAGGGGGTGACTCAGGATGAGTTTGCCAGCGGTCATCTGGTTACGCTGGCGACTCTGGGTGAGCACATGGCGGTCATCAAGTTCATCGCTTAATTCAGTGCGTTCATCAGTATTGCGTTCATTGCGACAATACCACGTGCCGTTAAAGTCGATTGACAATTGGCCAACTTTGCCCACATAATACATATTGACATCGTGCAACGGATTTTGTTTGCGATTGACGAGGGCATCATACAAGACGCTACCCTCAAGCACACCGTTGTTCCATATCTGTTGCTCACCGATGACGCTGCCATTCTTAATATTGACACCGCTCAAGGTGTAAGAAGCGCCCAACGAATGGTTGTCGTTGATATCGTAATTGAAGCCTACTTGCTCATAATGCGACTTGCTGCGGTACTTGGTGTCACCCGTCTGATCGACATGCACTGTGCCATCCTCCAAGAATAAGTCATTATTAATGTCATTGTCCTCACCCATCCATGCGCTACGCCAGTAACCCTCGGCAAACAGTTCCAGGCCGTGGGTGCGGTATTTCACGTTAATGTCCTGATATCCACCCCACTCGTGGTTGTTGCGCACGTTGGTAATGGTGCTAACACTGAAGCCATCTCCTTGGGGCTTGACCGTGTAGATGCGGATGACGGACGACACATTCTTTTTGTATCGCGCACCTGGGCTCGTAATCACGTCGATAGACTTGATGTCGCCCGACTTGAGGCGTGACAACTCGGTATTGCTCTGAATCGGGTGGTTATTGATGTAGATGAGCGGTGTGCCACTGCCAAAGACGCTCACCTGGCCGTCGCCCTTGACATCGACACGCGGCAACTGGCCCAGCACGTCAATACCCGTACCCATGTCGCTGAGCACCGTGCCCGCAACATTCACCGTCATGCCACCAGTGGTCATCTGGTACTGGGGGCGTTCGCCCTTGACGGTGACGCCGTCGAGGGTGTATTGGTCGGGCTGCATTTTGATGGTGCCTAGGTGGGGCGACTTGCAGTGGCGATAGACGGGACGGTAGCCCACGTAGGTGATGCGGGCGAGGACGCCGCTTTGGTCACAGGGGATGACGAACAAGCCGCTCTCGTTGGTCACGCCGCCGGTGATCACCGTCGAGTCGCGTAGTGAGAGCAGGGCCACGTTGGCGTAGGGCAACGGCTGGCCCGTTTCGTCAAGGACGGTGCCCTTGTAGCGCGTTGCTTCACGCAGGGGGCATTCCACGGCGATATCCTTGCCCTGAACGGTCATCTTGATGGGATAGAAACCGATCAACTGCTGGATGGCATCGGGCACCGACTTGTTTTTAACCGACGTCGTCACCCTGAAGTCCTCCAGGTCGTTATACAGGAAACTGATGTTGTATTCCCCACCCCGCTCGTTGAGCCACTTGAGCGCCTCGCTCATCGACACGTCATCAAACGAGCGCGTCACTCGCTGGCCAAAGACGGGAGAAAACAAAGATAGAACTGATAGAAAGAATAACGTATATAATCGATTCATGCTTTTTTATCTGAGTTTTTATTTGACAATAGAAAATTTTCATGTATCTTTGTATTCATAATCAAAGCCATTCCAATTATGACACCAATACAATTAAACGCAGAATTATATCGAGCTATGGGCGTGATAGCTGAAGACGAAGCACTGCTTAAACGTGCTGTAAGGTATCTGAAAAAACTAGCAGCCCAAAAGCAAGAAGAAGATTCACAGATGACAAAAGAGGAGTTTTTTGCCCGTGTGGATGAAGCCAAGCAAGAAATAGCTGATGGCAAGGGCCGCTCATTTACCAATATTGAAGAGTTGGACCGACACATCCGTAGCCTATGAAATACAATGTAATCATTGCTCCCAAAGCTGAAGAAGACCTGAAACGCCTGCTTACTAATGAGCCAAAGGCTTATCAGAAAGCCATCACCCTCATTGGTGAACTTTATGAGCATCCCCGAACGGGAACAGGTAAACCCGAGCCACTTGCTGGTGACCGTTCGGGCCAATGGAGCCGTCGAATCAGCAAGAGGCACCGATTGGTCTACGAAATTCAAGATACTGAAGTCATTGTGCTTGTTCTCACCGCCTACGGGCATTATGGTGACAAATAGCGTTTGAGCAACACCCTTATTCCACCCTCTCGCTGTCGCTGGTGAGAGGGTGAATTGCATTGGGTGATATGTTGAAGCTATTACCTGCATAACATTGATTACAGGCGGTTACGCTCGCTCTGTCCGGCATGGCTGCCTTTGTAGCGGCTCTTGGTGGCATTGAACTTCCAAGAGAGGTCGATGCCGATGCGGCGCTTATCTTGATACTCATGGTAGTGGGTGCGGAAGTTGATACCCCCATAAGCGACTTGCTCTTTTGATTGCGTGTGCAGGATATCCTTGGCAACCAAAGCGATACTCAGACTCTTATCCTTCAGGAATTGTTTGCCAATGCGCAGATTAAGGCTTCCACTGGCTTCTGTCTGACTGGGACCAGACTCACAGTAAGGCGTGATCATCCCATTCACATTCAGAAGCCAATCGTGTGGCAACATCAACGTGTTATCAAGCGAGAAACTGGAAACTAACCCGTTCCACTTGTGGGTCATCCCCAACCGATAAACATCTTCATTACAAAAATAGAGATCTGCTGAATAGTTCATCTGCCAGATGCCCACCTTAGGCGAGAAGTTCAGAGTGATACCATAGTATTCCATCTTTGTATTGCGATAGTCCATGATGACAACGCCTGGATGGTTCACGTCGTCATAGGCGGTCTGGAACGAACGTATATTATTCTTGATGTCTTCATAAAAGACCTCGGCATAAATCCATTTCCAAGAAGAGCTCCAAGTGAAACTATGTTTTGTCATGGGCTTCAAATAGGGATTGCCTGTATCATACTCATACTTGCTGCGGTAATTGACCGCGGTGGAGAAGAATCCGTAATTCGGATTAAAACGAGTACAATTGTAAGCCAACCTATGCTGCCAGTAGTCAGTAATATAGGAAATAGAGAGGCGGGGTATCAGAAAGGAATAATCAGGACTCATCTCTGCATTGTGCTGCTCGTTACTTTCATACTGGTTATACTCGTTCTGCCAGCGCAGGCCGGCATTGATTGAGAATTTGCCCAATTTTAAGGCGTAGTTAGCAAAAAGCGACCAGATATAGGTCTGCTGGCGAACATGGCCATCGGCCGAGAAGCCACTCTGAATGAAGTCATGAGTGCGATGGACCGAGGAGGCTTCTTCGCCAAAGGTCAATTCGCCTTTGGGCACAGGGGCCGTGATGACCAGTTTCTCGGCCAAAAGTCGATTATTGGAGTTGGTTTGACTACTGACTGTGGTCGAGCCTTCGGTGCCGCCTTCCATCTCTTTAAGAGACGCTGACTGATAGAAATCTGCACTGAAGTCGATGTTCCACTTGCCGACATTGCCAGCGTAGTAGGCATTCAGCGTGTGACTCATGCGAGGTTTATCGACTGTATTTGTCCTGCTGTGGCCTCCATCAACGAGAATGCCGTCACGCCAAGTCTGCTCGTCCATCTCACGACGGGTCAGACTGTTACCGATGTAATTGAAGGCTGTGTAGGTCACGCCCACCGAGTGGCGGTCGTTGATTTCCCAGTTCCAGCCAAGGTCGGCAAAGTAGTACTTGACCTTGAAAAGCCACGAGGCTTCTTTCTGGTAATCCCATGTGGAGGATGCCTGCAATTGGTCCTGGGACGTAGCATTAATGACCAAGTTGTTATCGGTCAGAAACCCTCGAGCGAAAAAGTCCATGCCGCCAGGAGTGCGATAGTTCAGGGCTGCATTTAGACTGGCATAGTATTCTTTCCCTTGGCGGTAGGCTGCCGAGAAATTGCCGCTCCAGCCCTCGCCCGCCTTGCGCACGGTCTTCAAGCGGATGACCGAAGTCACATCGGCACTGTATTCTGGGCCGGGATTGGTGATGATCTCTGCCGAGAGGATTTCGTCAGCGCGATAGCGGTCGAGTTCTGCCTTGTTACGCACTTTCTTATTATTGATGTAGATTTCGGGCGTGCCGTGGCCAGCAATCTTGCCGTCACTCATCATTAAGGGTAGGTGAGTCAGCATCTCGGTGACCGAGCCGAATTGTTCCAATACGGTGCCCTGCACATTAGCCAGCAGGCCACGATCGGTGGGACGGACAAGTCGTTTGGAGCCCTTGACGGTGACACTGCCAAGGGTGTATTGGTCGGGTTGCATTTTGATGGTGCCCAGGTGGGGCGACTTGCAGTGGCGATAGACGGGGCGGTAGCCCACGTAGGTGATGCGGGCCAGCACGCCGCTTTGGTCACAGGGGATGACGAACAGGCCGCTCTCGTTGGTCACTCCACCGGTGATAACCGTCGAGTCGAGCGGTGAGAGCAGCGCAACGTTGGCGTAGGGCAACGGCTGGCCCGTTTCGTCAAGGACGGTGCCCTTGTAGCGCGTCGCTTCCCGCAAGGGGCATTCCACAGCGATGTCCTTGCCCTGCACGGTCATCTTAATGGGATAGAAACCGATCAACTGCTGGATGGCATCAGGCACTGACTTGTTCTTGACCGACGTCGTTACCCTGAAGTCCTCCAGGTCGTTATACAGGAAACTGATGTTGTATTCCCCACCCCGCTCATTGAGCCACTTGAGCGCCTCGCTCATCGACACGTCATTGAACGTCCGCGTTACCCGCTGCCCGAAGGCAGCCGTGGCCATGGACAAGCATGCCACGAGATAAATCATGCGCCTAGTCATCATTCCACCACGATTGTATTGCCCTCGATGCTGACTGACACGCGCTCGAACATGTTCAGGCGCTCCACGACGCTCGACAACTCTTCGCCCGGATGCAACTCGAAGTAGAAGCGCAAGTCACGAGCCTCCTCGTTGCGGAACTCGACTTGCTTACCATAACGGGAAGCGATACCTTCCAGCATCTGGCCGAGCGGCAGGTTGTCAAATACCACAGGTTCCTCCACGACTGCTATTGTATCGGCTACTGCAACACGTGAGGCCGATTCGGCCGATTCCTCCGAGGCATAGGTGAAGGCCGAGAGCATGATCACGCCCGCAATCATGGCGGCAACCTTGAGCCAGCGGCGGTTTTTCAATGGGGCGTTAAGGTGCTCCTGCTCGAAACGTAGCCACTCGGCATCCACATCGGGCACGGGGATATCGGTCATCGCCCGCTTGGCGGTGGCCAGGTGCTCCTGCATTTCATCCTTGAGCATAGCGGCCAGCTGCTCGTCGGTGTAATTCTCGGGGTGCTCGTGCATGTCGAGCAAGAGACGGATTTTATCGTTCTGTTCCATAACGTCTATCGTTTTGAGTTGTTGAAGTAAGCGTTGATTTTCTCCAATGACTGTGACAAGTGATGATGAACTGTCACGCGGCTCACGCCCACGGCATTGGCGACCTGCTGGCAAGTCATGTCGTGCAAGAAGCGCAGGGTGAAGATGCGGCGCGATAGTGGTGGCAGGTTGTTGTCGATGTATTCCCGCAACTCGGCAAGCGTAAGAGAATCGTCGGGGCCATCGGCAAGCGGCTCGGCCCTATTTGAATAGAGTTTCATAAAGCGTTCACGCATCTGCTTGTGCCGGATCACATTGATGCAACTGTTGCGCACA
>ONOU01000043.1 GCA_900319525.1 uncultured Prevotellaceae bacterium
AGAAACTCGCACAAAACAGCATAAAACGCTGTTTTTTCACTCATTTTTACGTTTCTGGGGCAAAAATAACCCCACGAGAATGGATTTTACGAAAAAAGACCGACAAATCCATTCTCGACAATTTCCATCCAATTCTCAGCAACTTCAACGACCGAGTTTTGCAACAGTCTCTATTTTGCAAATCACGGGAAACGATAGCAGCTACCGCTATTGCAGGATAACATCAATGACTGCGTTGACATCGGCGATGTTCACCTCTCCGTCAATATTGACATCGGCACTGGATGTCGCGTCTCCCGACAGGATTTCCTCGATGACCGCATTGACGTCGGCAATGTTGACCTCACCATCGTGGTTCACATCACCAACAAGGGGCTGGGGCAACTCAGCATCAGGATGAAAGTCGATGCCGGCAGCTACCTCGGTGGAGGTCTCGCCAGTCCAACCGCAGTACTGATTCATGGCATTGTAAATCTTGATGAAGTCGATGTGGGTGAGGTTGACATGGTTGCCCTGCTCATCCACAGCCCAGTCAATCTTGAAGCCGGGATTATAGATACCCTCTGGCTGAGACACACGGGCGGGATTGTTGGGAAGGTTATCGACATAACCCCAGTCAAAGAAATACTGCACATAGTAAGCATTCCCTTCATTTGCGCCCATGTCGATGGCATTGCAACGCAATTTTGTTCCCTTAAAGGTCATGGTCTCCTCCCCTTGCAGCCACAAGGGCCAATAGGGTTGGGCGTGATAGGTGTTGCGGCTCATGTACCCGCTGGTGCTGTCGGGGTCCACATCGTTGCTGGTCCAGCGGATGTAGGTCGTGTCGTTGAGATAAGGATCCACGCGGCTTGGCGTTCGCTGCTTGCTCTCGTTGGGCCGATAATAGGTGATCTCATAGTCGTGCTGAGTTTTGGGATGATGGTACTCGCTGCCTGCCAGCTCATACCACTTGTCGCCGTCGCTGGGAACGCCGTCACCGTCCATGTCCACGCCCACCATGACGATTCCAGGCTCGCTGCTGCCGCCATGAGTCTCGCGATCACTGACGAAGGCGTTGCCCTGAATCTCAAAGTCATAGGTGTGCATATTGACCACAGGATGGTCAAATCCAACGATCACATAGCCGCCATATCCGCCCAGCGAAATCATGCTCTCGGCCCAGACCGTATCGATGCGGGTGATGGTCTGGCCATGAAAAGTCGTGGTCACTGTATCGATGTGGCCGCAGATGGCCGCCTGGCATCGCGCCAGCACACTATCCACGGGCTCACCCACCCTGCACACCGGCATGGTGTTGATAAACTGCCCTGGAGCCGGGCGGTACTCATAGACCCGCGTGAGCCAGGGATGGTTGGCCCACAAGGTCGAGGCCGCCATAATCGCCAAAGCGATGACAAATATGCTTCTTAACTGTTTCATATCATGTTATATCTTACTAGTAATAGTATTAATGTTCATTGATATTGTTACCCAAGAAGGCGAAATGGGCAGGAATGTCGCCCGTGCGCACGTCCCACTTCTTCACGCCGTAGCGGTCAAAGCAGTATAGACGTCCCGGGGAGACGTAGTCCTTGGCATCGGTGACGTAGATGTCCTTGGTTATCGGGTTGACAGCGACAGCATAGGGGATGACGATATCCTTATCGGTGCCATCGGTGATGAAATTGTCACTCACCCGCTGCCTGGACCTCGTGTCGATCACCGCATAGGAGAACGTGTTGCTCATCGACACGTAACTCCACTGCGTGCTCACGACATAGAGCGAGTCCCCATCAAGCCACATGTTGCTCACCGGGCAGTCGATGCTGTCAACGAGCTGCTGCTTGCGGGTGTCGTAGGCGTAAATCTTGCTCGGCCGGGTATAATAGTCACCGCGTGAGGCGATCCACAGCATGCCATGGCGGTCGCCCTTGACCCAACACAGGTTGATGGCAACGGGGAAACGGCGCTCCTCCTTAAAGGTGGCCACATCGATGACCGAGACCGTGTTCTCGTAGTTGGGCACCATGTATCCGCCCGAGTTGGCAACATAAATCTTGCCCTCCACAATCTCGAGTTCATCGGGCTGGAAGCCCACAATGCAGGTGTCAACGACCTGCATGGTCACTGTGTCAATCTTGGCAACATAACCGCGCTGCTCATAGTTTGGATTGATCTGCACAGGGCCCGCATAGCTGGTCACATAGGCATAACCGCCGTAGAAGCGGATAAACCGGCAGTTGGGGATATTGATTTGGTACTTCTTTTGACAGGTGTACTTGTCGAGCACATCGATCTTGTTGGAGCAATTGATGACACAGTACAGGTTGCTGCCGTAGATGCCGATGTCGTTACCCACATCGCCCATTTCTTTAGGCACGGTGGGGTTGGCATAAGAGAAAATGTTGCGCACATACTCGCCGTAGGCATAGTCATAGTAGTCGAGCGTGGCCTTGTTCCAGCCCATGTTGCCCTCACACAGGAGGTAGAAACCCTCGATGTCGGTATATTCGGGCTGCGCCACCGAGACATGCTCGGGCAGGAAGATGGTCACCTCCTCACGGCACCCTGCCAGCAGGAGCAATGGGAGCAATATGTAGAATATCCTTTTCATTAGATGTCGAATTTGAGGATGAGTTTGTAGTTGCGGCCCGGCATGGGATAGTTGAGGATGACGTCATAGTACTGGTTGAAGAGGTTGTTGACCTCGCCTGAGACCTTTAACGTCGTCTTGCCCAAATGGAAGAGATAGCCCGCCGACAGGTCGTGGGTGTACCAGGGCTGCTCGTGGTTCTCGCGGGTGTTGGCACTGGTGTGGTAGCGCTCTCCCACATAGATGAAGCTGTAATTCAAGTCAAAGTCTCGCCAGTTCAGATGACCGACCACCGAACCGCTGTGCCAGGGGATATAAGCCAGCTGGCCCTTATAGGTGCCGCCATCGCCATTGTCGTCGGGATTGGTGTAGTCCTGAGCCTTCTGGTAAGTGTAGCTCAAGTTGATGTCCAGAATCACATCGGCGGGCAGATTCAACGTGGTGCGGGCGCTCACGTCGATGCCACGTATTTTTACTATTCCCACATTCATCATCATCCAGCGGTACTGGCCTGTTCCCTTGGGGACGGCAATAATCTTGTCGGTGATATAGTTGTAGTAGGCATCGGCGCTCAGTTTGATGCCGGCCAGCAGGCCACGGTCGGCCAACAGGCGGTAGAGGAATCCCACATTATACTGTGTGGCATACTCGGGGTCAAGCGTGATGTTGCCCATGTCGGTATAGTACAGGTCGTTGAACGTGGGCATACGGAAGATGCGCTTGTAATAGGCCCGCAGGTTGAATTCTTTGTCCTGCCACGGCTGCCAGCTGAGGAAGACGGCCGGCGTCAACTTGTTCATGTACTTGCTCACCTTGCCCACCACTTGACCATTGAATCGCGCCGACGAACGGTCGTTGACCATCGTGTAGAGCAGGCTGCCCTGTGCCTTGAAACCGTGCCACGTCCATGCCGTCGCCAGTGCGGTGAGCACCGTGTGACGGATGGGATAGCCAAAGCCCGTCAACGTCGCGTCCAGGCTATTCCATTGATAGTCCACCGACAGGTTCACGTCCCAATCGGTGAGGATGGTGTATTTGTTGGCGGTAGAGAGGTAGATCTCGTCCTGCCAGAACTTGTTGTCGATATACATCAACGTGGTGTCGGGGTTGAGGTAATGCAGGTAGTCACGCGAGTACTTGGCATTGAACATCATCTCGTAACGGTCGGTGAACTTGCGCTGATAGGCTCCCTGGAGGAAGAAATTACTGTCCCACTGCTTCTGGGCATGCTTCCACACGTTGTTGACGATGGCTCCGGGAATGCCTTTGCGGCTGTCATACCAGTAGGCCTTGGCATGCCACTTGCCGTTGCTCATGACGCCAAAGACGGCGCCCTCGACGCGATAGGACCGCACGTCGCCGTTTTGACGCACGGCAGTGGTATCCCATGCCAGCGAGCCGTCGCTGTAATGACGCATATAGCGAAAGCGGTACTTGCCCGTGGCATAGGTAAACTCGCTATTGAACGACAAGCTCACCGAGCGACTCAACTTGTGCTCCCAACGGATGCTGGGATTGACCAAACCGAAGGAGCCGGTCTTGAACGACACGTTGAAGTTGTCACGCTTGCCGTCCTTGAACTTGGGACGGCGGGTGCGCAGGTAGATGGTGCCTGCCGAGCCATAGTCCTTGGCGCTCTGGAAGATGTTGCTGCGCTGGCCGTTGTACAGTGAGATGGCCTCGATGTTGTCAAGCGAGAACTTGCCCAAATCCACCTGCCCGTTCTGGGCATTGCCGATCTGGATGCCGTCATAGAAGACACCCATGTGGTTGGTACCCATCGAGCGGATGTCCACCGTCTTGAGGCCGCCCACGCCACCGTAGTCCTTGAGTTGCACACCGGCGAAGTAGCGCACGGCATCGGCCACCGAATGGCTGTTCAAACCCTCAAGCTGCTTGCCCGTGAGTTCCTGAGCGGGAATCACGTCCTCGTAGGGGCGACGGCCATAGATAATGACATTCTGGATATATTGCATCGAGTCCAGCCGCCCGTGGCCCACGCTGGCCATCACCGAGTCGGCTTGATGTGCGAGCACGCCTTCCTGAGCATGCGCGCACAAGACAGACATGAGGACAAAGAGTGTTATTACTAACGTTTTACGCATTGATCCGGGTTTCTATGTTTGCGACTTGGCAGGTCTTCTGACTCGCCCCCTACCCCATTGTTGCCACTTGACCTTCCCATGCCTCGTGAGGATGAAGCGCAGTGGTCAAGTGCGGGATACAGATTCCGGGAGCTCACAGCAGCACCGTCTGTCCAGGATTCCCACCTGGTTCCCTTTTCACCCGGGGTGTTAAGCCCCAGGCACCAAATCTCGGTGCAAAGATACAATAAAATGCTGATACCTAATTGATGACATCAATAAAAAAATTCCGGCGCGCATCACTGCGAACCGGAATCTCAATAAACAAATTAACTATGGAAAATATACGATTATTTCAGTCTTCTTCCAGTTATTATCATTCAAGTTGAAGTTGATGGCAAAATCATTGGGATTGTCATGCATCTTCAACGCCGGCAAGTTCACGCTCCTGGCGTGCCTGCTCGGCCAGAGCCATCTCGTTCTTGTCACCGACAACGAGCGTCTGATACTCGCGCAGACCGGTACCGGCGGGAATGAGGTGACCGCAGATGACGTTCTCCTTCATGCCCTCCAGGTAATCCACGCGGCCATTGATGGCGGCCTCGTTGAGGACCTTGGTGGTCTCCTGGAACGATGCGGCCGACATGAAGCTGCTGGTCTGCAGCGCTGCACGGGTGATACCCAGCAGAATCTGCTCACTGGTAGCGGGCACAGCGTCACGCACGACAACGAGTTTCATGTCACGGCGCTTGAGCGACGAGTTGATGTCGCGCAACTTGCGTGCCGTGAGGATCTGACCGTTCTGGACCTCGTCACTGTCGCCACTGTTGGTGACAATCTTCTTGCCCCAGATGCGGTCGTTCTCCTCCATGAAGTCACGCTTATCGACGGTCTGCTCCTCAAGGAAGCGGGTGTCGCCCGGATCGATGATGCGCACCTTGCGCATCATCTGGCGCACGATAACCTCGAAGTGCTTATCGTTGATCTTCACACCCTGGGTGCGGTAAACGTCCTGAACCTCGTTAACGATGTAGTCCTGAACGGCCGTGGGACCCTTGATGCGCAGGATGTCGGCAGGAGTGATGGCGCCGTCGGACAGCGGTGTGCCGGCACGCACGAAGTCGTTCTCCTGAACCAGGATCTGCTTGGACAGGGGCACGAGGTACTTCTTCTCCTCGCCGATGCGGTTCTTGACCGTAATCTCGCGGTTACCGCGCTTGATGCGGCCAAAGGATACCTCACCGTCAATCTCGCTGACGATAGCGGGGTTAGACGGGTTACGGGCCTCAAACAACTCGGTAACGCGGGGCAGACCACCGGTGATATCACCGGCACCACCCGAGAACGAACGCGGAATCTTGACGAATACCTCACCGGCGGTAATTTCCTCACCATCCTTCTTCATGAGGTGGGCGCGCACGGGCAGCGAGTAGGCCTTCACGACATTACCCTCAACGTCGATGACTTCGGCCTCGGGAATGCGGTTGTGGTCCTTGGTCTCGATGATGAAAATTTCGGCATTGCCCGAGATTTCATCATACTCCTCGCGGTAGGTCACACCCTCGATCAGGTTCTTGAAGCGCAGGGTACCCTCAACCTCGCTGACGATAACGGCGTTGAATGCATCCCACTCACAGATCTTGTCACCCTCGGCAACCATGTCGCCGGGCTGGAAGAACAGCTTGGAGCCATACTCGATGGGGGCATGGGTCAGCACCATGTTGGTGTTGGGATCCTTGATCTGCATCTCGGCCATACGTCCCACAACGATGTCCACGCCGTCCTTATCCTTAACGGTGCGCAGGTCTTCGATCTCGATGCGGCCGTTATACTTCGAGGTGATATTGGAAACTGCCGAAGCGTTGCTTGCCACACCACCGGCGTGGAAAGTACGCAGGGTCAGCTGTGTACCAGGCTCACCAATGGACTGTGCGGCAATCACGCCGACAGCCTCACCCTTCTGCACCATGCGGTGCGATGCCAGGTTGCGTCCGTAGCACTTGGCGCAAACGCCGTGCTTGGCCTCACAGGTGAGGACGGAACGGATCTCGACCGACTCGATGGGCGAGTTGTCGATGCGTGCAGCGATGGCATCGGTGATTTCTTCACCGCTCTTGACGATGATGTCACCCGTGGTGGGATCAACCACATCGTGAACCGAGACACGGCCCAGGATGCGCTCGCCCAGCGTGGCGACAACGCGGTCACCGTTACGCACCTCGCGGCAAACGAGTCCGCGCAGGGTACCACAATCCTCCTCGTTGATGATCACGTCGTGAGCGACATCGACCAGACGACGCGTCAGATAACCGGCGTCGGCGGTCTTCAATGCGGTATCGGCAAGACCCTTGCGGGCACCGTGGGTCGAGATGAAGTACTCGAGCACCGACAGACCCTCCTTGAAGTTTGCAAGAATCGGGTTCTCGATAATCTGGTGACCTCCCTCAACGCCAGACTTCTGCGGCTTGGCCATCAGACCACGCATACCAGAGAGCTGACGGATCTGGTCCTTAGAACCACGGGCACCAGAGTCAAGCATCATGAATACTGAGTTGAAGCCCTGCTTGTCGGCAGTGATCTGCTTCATCAGCTCGTTAGTGAGCTCGGTATTCACGTTGGTCCAGATATCGATAACTTGGTTGTAACGCTCGTTGTCGGTGATGGCACCCATGTCATAGTCCATCTTGATCTGGTCGGCACGGGCATCACCCTCGGCAATGATCTCGGCCTTGCGGTCGGGGATGAGCACATCATTCAGGTTGAATGACAGGCCACCCTTGAATGCCATGTAGTAACCCATGTTCTTCACATCGTCCAGGAACTTGGCCGAACGAGGCACACCGCAGCTGCGGATGACACGGGTGATGATGTTGCGCAGCGACTTCTTGGAGATGAGCTCATTGACGTAGCCAATCTCATAGGGCACGGTCTCATTAAAGATGATACGGCCCACCGAGGTCTCCTCGACAAGTTTCGACTCATGCTCGCCGTTCTCGTTCACCACGTCAACAATGACGCTGATGATGGCATGCATGGCCACCTTGCCCTCATTATAGGCTACCAAGGCTTCTTCGGGGCCGTAGAACTTGAATCCCTCGCCCATGTCGCCCTTGCGCAGCTTGGTGATATAATAGAGACCGAGTACCATATCCTGTGAAGGAACGGTAACGGGGTCGCCATTTGCGGGATTAAGGATGTTGTGGGGTTCGAGCATCAGCATCTGAGCCTCGACAACAGCCTCGTTGCCCAACGGCAGGTGAACAGCCATCTGGTCACCGTCAAAGTCGGCGTTGAATGCCGTACATGCCAGCGGGTGCAGCTGGATGGCCTTGCCCTCGATGAGTTTGGGCTGGAAGGCCTGGATACCCAGGCGGTGCAGTGTCGGTGCACGGTTCAGCAGCACGGGATGACCCTTCATCACATTCTCGAGGATGTCCCAAACCACGGGTTCCTTGCGGTCCACAATCTTCTTGGCGCTCTTGACCGTCTTGACGATACCGCGCTCGATGAGCTTGCGGATCACGAAGGGCTTGTACAGCTCGGCTGCCATGTCCTTGGGGATACCGCACTCACCCATCTTCAACTCGGGACCTACAACGATAACCGAGCGGGCTGAGTAGTCCACACGTTTACCGAGCAGATTCTGACGGAAACGTCCTTGCTTTCCCTTGAGGCTATCGCTCAGGGACTTGAGGGGACGGTTGGCGTCGCTCTTGACAGCGCTCGACTTGCGGGAGTTGTCCAGCAGCGAGTCAACAGCTTCCTGCAGCATACGCTTCTCGTTGCGCATGATGACCTCGGGAGCCTTGATCTCGATGAGTCGTTTCAGGCGCGTATTGCGGATGATCACGCGACGATACAGGTCGTTGACGTCGCTGGTGGCAAAGCGGCCACCATCCAGCGGGATGAGGGGGCGCAACTCGGGCGGAATCACGGGGATGACCTTGAGGATCATCCACTCAGGACGGTTCACACCCTTGCTGGCGCGGAACGATTCCACCACCTGGAGGCGCTTCAGGGCCTCGGTCTTGCGCTGCTGTGAGTTCTCCTTGTAGGCACGGTCACGCAGGGTATTGGCCAGTGAATCCAGGTCGAGCTCGGCAAGGAGGTCGTAGATGGCCTCGGCGCCCATCTTGGCGATGAACTTCTCGGGATTGTCATTGTCCAGTGCCTGATTGTCCTTGGGGAGCTTGTCGAGGATAGCGACATACTCGTCCTCGGTGAGCAGGTCATACTTCTGCAGCTCGCGGGTCTCGGTACCGTTATCATACTTCACACCAGCAGGATTGATGACGACATAACGCTCGTAGTAGATGATCATGTCGAGCTTCTTGGTGGGAATTCCCAGCAGGTAGCCAATCTTGTTGGGCAGCGAACGGAAGTACCAGATGTGAGCCACGGGGACAACCAGCTCGATGTGACCGCTGCGCTCGCGGCGCACCTTCTTCTCGGTAACCTCTACACCGCAATGGTCGCAGACGATACCCTTGTAGCGGATGCGCTTGTACTTGCCGCAATGGCACTCATAGTCCTTGACAGGGCCAAAGATGCGTTCACAGAACAGTCCGTCACGCTCGGGCTTGTAGGTACGGTAGTTGATGGTTTCGGGCTTGAGGACCTCACCATGCGAGTTCTCCAGGATCTCGTCGGGCGATGCCAGACTGATGGAAATCTTGGTGAAATTGTTCTTTATCTTTGTATCTTTCTTGAAAGCCATAGTTGTAGAAAGCGGTAATTTAATCGAGTTTCACATTCAGACACAGTCCACGCAACTCGTGGAGGAGCACGTTGAGCGACTCGGGGATACCCGGTGTGGGCATGGAGTCACCCTTGACAATGGCCTCGTAGGCCTTGCTGCGGCCCACAACGTCGTCACTCTTGACAGTGAGGATCTCCTGGAGCACATGGCTGGCGCCGAAGGCCTCCAGTGCCCAAACCTCCATCTCACCAAAGCGCTGGCCACCAAACTGGGCTTTACCGCCAAGGGGCTGCTGGGTGATCAGGCTGTACGGGCCAATCGAGCGGGCGTGCATCTTGTCCTCGACCATGTGACCGAGCTTGAGGAAGTAGGTCACACCGACAGTGGCCTTCTGGTCGAAGGGCTCGCCAGTGGCGCCGTCATAGAGCTGGGTCGTGCCGGCACGCGGCAGACCGGCCTTGTCGGTCCACTCGTTGAGGTCATCAAGGCTGCAACCGTCAAAGATGGGAGTGGCAAACTTGACGTCAAGTTCACGTCCAGCCCAACCGAGGACAGCCTCGAAGATCTGACCCAGGTTCATACGCGAGGGCACACCCAGCGGGTTCAGGACAAGGTCCACAGGAGTACCATCGGCGAGGAAGGGCATATCCTCCTGGCGCACGACGCGCGAGACGATACCCTTGTTACCGTGGCGACCTGCCATCTTGTCACCGACGCTGATCTTGCGTTTCTTGGCGATATAAACCTTTGCCAGCTGCATGATGCCCGAGGGCAGCTCGTCACCGATGCTGATGTCGAGCTTCTTGCGCTTGAGTTCGGCCTCAAATGCCTTGCTCTTGTGCAGGTAGTTCATCACGACGGCACGGATGAGCTCGTTGCGGCGGCTGTCGGCCGTCCAGCGGCTCAGGTTGATGCTGTCATAGTTCTCGATACCCATGATGATCTCGCGGGTGAATTTCTCACCCTTGGGCACGATCTCCTCGTCCATGTAGTTCTTCACGCCCTGCGAGATGCGACCCTCGGTGAGCGTGTTGAGCTTCTCGATGAGAATCTCACGCAACTCATCCTGGCGGGCCTTGTACTCGTTGTCAAGAGCCTCGATCTCGGGGTCAACGCCACGGGTGCGTTTCTTGACGGCGCGGGCAAACAGGCGGGTGCCGATAACAACGCCCTTGAGTGAGGGGTTAGCCTTCAACGAGGCATCCTTCACGTCACCGGCCTTGTCACCAAAGATGGCACGCAGCAGCTTCTCCTCGGGGGTGGGATCGCTCTCACCCTTCGGCGTGATCTTACCGATGAGGATATCACCGGGAATCACGTGAGCGCCCACGCGGATGATACCGCGCTCGTCCAGATCCTTGGTAGCGTCCTCGCTCACATTGGGGATATCGTTGGTCAACTCCTCCATGCCACGCTTGGTCTCGCGCACCTCGAGGGTGTACTCGTCCACATGGACACTGGTGAGGATGTCTTCACGCACGAGGCGCTCGTTGATCACGATAGCGTCCTCATAGTTGTAACCCTTCCAGGGCATGTATGCCACCTTGAGGTTACGGCCCAGTGCCAACTCACCATCCTGGGTCGAATAACCCTCGGTGAGGATCTGGCCCTTGACCACATGGTCACCTGCCTCGCAGATGGGGCGCAGGTCGATGGTGGTGCTCTGGTTGGTCTTGCGGAACTTGGGCAACTTGTATTCCTTCACAGCGCTGTCAAAGGAGACAAACTCCTCGTCCTCGCTGCGGTCATAGCGGATGCGGATCACACTGGCGTCAACAAACTCAACAACGCCATTGCCCTCGGCCTGCAACTGCGTGCGGCTGTCATAGGCCATGCGCTGCTCGATACCGGTGCCGACGATAGGAGCCTCGCTGCGCAACAGAGGCACAGCCTGACGCATCATGTTGGCACCCATCAGGGCGCGGTTAGCATCGTCATGCTCCAGGAACGGGATGAGCGCGGCAGCGATCGAAGCGATCTGTTGGGGCGACACATCCATGAGTTCCACCTCATCGGGGGCGACAACGGGGAAGTCGGCATTCTTGCGGGCCTTAACACGGTCGCGCACAAAGGTGCCGTCCTCGTTCAGGGGCGCATTACCTTGAGCGATGATGCGATCCTCCTCGTCCTCGGCGGTCAGGTAGATGATATGCTCGTTATCGAGGTCCACCTTGCTGTCTTCCACCTTGCGGTAGGGCGTCTCGATGAATCCAAGGTTATTGATCTTGGCATACACGCACAACGACGAGATCAGACCGATGTTGGGACCCTCAGGGGTCTCGATCGGGCACAAACGGCCATAGTGGGTGTAGTGTACGTCACGCACCTCAAAGCCGGCGCGCTCACGCGACAGACCGCCAGGACCCAGGGCGCTCATGCGGCGCTTGTGGGTAATCTCGGCCAGCGGGTTAGTCTGGTCCATGAACTGCGACAACGCATTGGTACCAAAGAACGTGTTGATCACGCTCGAGATGGTCTTGGCGTTGATCAGGTCGATGGGGGCAAACTGCTCGGTATCACGCACATTCATGCGCTCACGGATGGTGCGGGCCATGCGGGCCAAGCCGACGCCGAACTGGTTGTACAGCTGCTCGCCGACGGTGCGCACGCGACGGTTGCTCAAGTGGTCGATATCATCGACATCCTGCTTGCTGTTGATCAAGCCGATGAGGTACTTGATGATCTCGATAATGTCCTCACGCGTCAAGACACGCTTGTCAGGATCGGTCGTCAGGCCCAACTTAGCGTTGATGCGGAAACGGCCCACCTCACCTAGGTCATAGCGCTTCTCGCTGAAGAACAGGTTGGTGATCACCTCACGGGCGCTATTGTCATCAGGCGGCTCGGCGTTGCGCAACTGGCGGTAGATGAAGTTAACCGCCTCCTTGCCACTGTTACAGGTATCCTTGTTCAGGGTGTTGAAGATGATCTGGTAATCGCTCGTGTTGACGTCCTCGCGGTGAACCAGGATGGTAGCCACACCAGACTCCAGCACCTCGGCAATATTCTCTTCCTGCAACACGACATCGCGATCGATGATGACATCGTTACGCTCGATGCTTACAACCTCACCGGTATCCTCATCAACAAAGTCCTCACTCCATGAACGCAGCACGCGAGCGGCGAGCTTGCGGCCCACAGCCTTCTTGAGGTTAGTCTTGTTGACCTTGATCTCCTCGGCCAGACCGAACTCCTGAATAATGTCATTGTCGGTTTCCAGTCCGATAGCACGCAGCAGCGTGGTCACCGGTAATTTCTTCTTGCGGTCGATGTAGGCATACATGACATTGTTGATGTCGGTAGCGAACTCGATCCACGATCCGCGGAAGGGGATGATACGTGCCGAATACAGCTTGGTGCCGTTGGCGTGCAGGCTCTGTCCGAAGAACACGCCTGGCGAACGGTGCAGCTGTGAAACGACAACGCGCTCGGCACCATTGATGACAAAGGTGCCCTTATCCGTCATGTAAGGAATCGAACCCAGATAAACGTCCTGGATCTCAGTCGGGAAGTTATGGTCGGGGTCAGTGCAGTACAGCTTGAGCTTGGCCTTCAGGGGTACACTGTAGGTCAAGCCGATGTCAAGGCACTCGTCGATAGTGTAGCGAGGCGGGTCGATGTAGTAATCAAGGAATTCGAGCTTAAAGTTGTTGCGGGTGTCCTCGATGGGGAAGTTCTCGGCAAAAACTTTATAGAGTCCCTCGTTTTTTCTTTTTTCAGTCGGTGTATCCAGTTGCAGGAAATCACGGAATGACTGTAACTGCACGTCGAGGAAATCGGGATAAGGAAATGGATTTCTAACTCGCGCGAAATTTACTCGTTCTTTTTTTGAAACTGACATTGACAAAGAAAAGTTAGTGTGAACTCAAATGAGAGATAGTGTAGATGCAGAATAATCGCATGACTTCGCACCGATTATCTTCGGTAATCTCAAGCCGTCAAGTGCTTGAGGGCCAGTCATCATCGGCAGTGTTACCCCAGACCGTGGAGAGCCCACAGCCTGGGGCAACTCCGATGAATCATGATGTAGTGGTCAAAATTGACACAAAAAGGTTAAGAACCCACTAAGCGTGGTGATTCTTAACCCAAACACCCGTTAACGGGGTGCTATTATTTCAGTTCAACCTCGGCGCCAAGACCCTCGAGCTCAGCCTTCAGAGCGTCGGCCTCGTCCTTGGTAGCACCTTCCTTGATGGTTGAGGGAGCACCGTCAACCATGTCCTTAGCCTCCTTCAGGCCAAGGCTCAGGAGCTCTTTCACCTTCTTGATCACCTGGAGTTTCTGACCACCAGCGGCCTTGAGGACAACGTCAAACGAAGTCTTCTCCTCAACCTCGGCGGCTGCACCAGCGGCGGGACCAGCAGCAACAGCAACAGCTGCAGCGGCGGGCTCGATGCCATATTCGTCCTTCAAAATCTGAGCGAGTTCGTTAACTTCCTTTACGGTAAGGTTCACTAACTGTTCTGCAAAAGCTTTCAAATCTGCCATAATAGTATGGATTTAAAATTGGTTGTTGTTTTGTTTTTTGTTTAATTTTCTTTTTTGGATAAGGTTTCCAGGACTCCGTGGAGCTTATTGCCACCCGACTGCAGAGCGCTGATAACGTTCTTGGCCGGCGACTGCAGCAATGCCACAACATCGGCGATGAGCTCGTTCTTGCTCTTGATGGCCACGAGGGCGTCGAGATTCTGCTCGCCTACATAGACGGTCTCCTCGACATAAGCAGCCTTGAATGCGGGAATGGTCTCTTTCTTACCGCGGAATTCCTTGATGAGTTTAGCAGGCGCGTTACCCGTGTCGCTCAGCAACAGGGTCGTGGGGCCAGCCAGGGAGTCATAGAGGCCACTATAGTCGATGTCACAAGCATCCATGGCCTTCTTCAACAGGGTGTTCTTGACAACCATCATCTTGATGCCAGCCTTGAACGCTGCACGGCGCAGGTCCACGGTCTTCTCGGCATTCAGCGAGGTGGTGTTAGCCAGATAAACGACACTGTACTGGTCAAGAGTCTCCTTGATCTTGTCGATCAATAAAGTTTTATCTTCCTTCTTCATTTCGTTTCAATCGTTTTAAAATGTTTAAGCCTCAATCGACTTGGGATCAACCTTGATACCCTTGCTCATGGTGCTTGAAAGATAAATACTCTTGATGTACGTACCCTTAGCAGCGGCGGGTTTCAGCTTGATGAGCGTGTTGATGAACGCGGCAGCGTTGTCGCGGATCTGCTCGGGGCTGAAGGACACCTTACCGATAGAGGTGTGTACGATACCACCCTTATCGACCTTAAAGTCGATCTTACCTTGTTTCACTTCTTTGACAGCCTTTGCAACGTCAGGAGTAACGGTGCCGCTCTTGGGGTTAGGCATCAGGCCGCGAGGACCCAGGATGCGTCCCAGAGGACCTACCTTACCCATGATCTGGGGCTGAGTGATGATCACATCGATGTCGGTCCAGCCACCTTTAATCTTGTCGATGTATTCTTCAAGACCGACATAATCTGCGCCGGCTTCCTTAGCAGCGGCCTCGGCATCCGGTCCACAAAGAACCAGGACGCGAACCTGCTTGCCAGTGCCATGAGGCAGAGATACAACGCCACGAACCATCTGGTTGGCCTTACGGGGATCCACACCAAGACGTACGTCGATATCGGCAGAAGCGTCAAACTTGGTGAAAGTGATTTCCTTAACCAATGCTGCAGCTTCCTCAAGGGTGTAAGCCTTCCCCGTTTCAACCTTCGCGTTGTACAACTTCTGATTTTTCGTTAATTTACTCATAATCAATAAAGTTTTTAAACGTTCTCAGGGAATTGACCCTTTACAGTGATACCCATACTTCTTGCTGTTCCGGCCACCATACGCATAGCCGAGGCTAATGTAAAACAGTTCCTGGTCCCAGGTTACCGAAGCCACCTTAACGCGGTTGGGTTCACCCGATCCGCTCTTTACCTTGGCAGCCTCCAGCAGCTGTACGGGCACGGGAGAAGTCTTGACGATGAAGTCAAAACTCTTGTCGGCGTAGTAGGAGATCACTACGGGCAACACCTTGCCAGCCTTAGCCTGGGTGCGGGCGTTGAATTGCTTGCAAAAATCCATGATGTTGATACCCTTAGAACCCAGAGCAGGACCTACGGGAGGTGAGGGGTTTGCTGCCCCACCCTTAATCTGCAATTTGATCTGTCCAGCAATTTCTTTAGCCATTGTACAAATTCAATTTATATAGGTGTTAAAAAACAATGCAAGCTTTGCCGCGGTTGCGTAACATCGACCGCAATGGCATTACTCGCGTTCGACTTGCGAATTATCCAACTTGAGCGGCGTCTCGCGTCCAAATACCTTTACCATCACCGTGAGCTCGCGCTTCTCGGCATTGATCTCCTTGATCTCACCGATAAAGCCGCTGAAGGGGCCGAAGTTGACCTTTACCGACTCGCCGACGACATAGTCGTTGACAGCATCGGCGGCCTCCATCTCACGCGCCTCGGCGTGACCCAGCATCGTCAAGATCTGCTGCTCGGGCACGGGCTCGGGGCGACGATCGCCTTCACGTGAGCGCACAAAGTTCACCACGTTGGTGGTGTCCTGCAGCGTCACTTCGATATCAGGGGTAAGCTCGAGCTTAACAAACACATAACCCGAGAACATGACTTTCTCCTTGAGAACCTTCTTCCCGGCACGCGTTGTGTAAACCTTCTCGGTGGGGACAAGTATCTGCGAGATATTCTCGGCATACACAGGATTGTTCTTCCTGTAACCCTCGATCATCTCCTTCACCTTCATCTCCTTACCAGAGATAGTACGCAAGATGTACCACTGATGCTTACCTTGAGACATAGTTGTGACTAGTGCAGTGACAGTTTGTTAAAAAATACATGGATTAAACACGCCGCGCACAAGAGTGCGCAGGACGGTCAGCAGCCCTCATCAGGCGGCCACACCGTACACGAGATGCATCACTTCATTGATGCACAGGTCGATTACCCAAATGACCAGCGACGCGATGATGGAAGCAACCATCACGACGATAGTGCTATTGGCCAGTTCACTCTTAGTAGGCCAAGAAACCTTATGAACGAGCTCGTTATAAGATTCCTTGATATCCGTAAGCCTGTTATTAAAAAAATCTTTCATTTGTTTATTCGTCTTTCTTGTTGCACGGGAAGTAAGGCTCGAACTCACGACCTACGGTTTTGGAGACCGTCGCTCTACCAACTGAGCTATTCCCGTATTTAAAAAGGTCTGACTGGCATCACTTGACGGATTTTTTTGACTAATGGATTAGTCCTCGATGATGCCAGTGATCTGACCCGAACCTACGGTGCGGCCACCCTCGCGGATAGCGAAACGCAGACCTTCGCTGCAAGCAACCGGAGTGATCAGCTTGACGTCGATCTCGACGTTGTCACCAGGCATTACCATCTCGACACCAGCGGGGAGCATGATCTCACCGGTCACATCCAGGGTGCGGATGTAGAACTGGGGACGATAGTGGTTGTGGAACGGGGTGTGGCGACCACCCTCTTCCTTCTTCAGGACGTAGATCGAAGCCTTGAAGTGATCGTGGGGTTTGATAACGCCCGGGTGGCAGATAACCATACCACGCTTGATCGTCTTATAGTCAATACCGCGGAGCAGCAGACCAACGTTGTCACCAGCCTCACCCTCGTCGAGGATCTTGCGGAACATCTCAACGCCGGTTACTACCGACTTCATCTCGGCACCCAGACCCATGATCTGAACCTCATCGCCGACCTTAACGACACCAGTCTCGATACGACCGGTAGCAACAGTACCACGGCCAGTGATTGAGAAGACGTCCTCGATAGGCATCAGGAAGGGTTTGTCACGATCACGCGGGGGCAGGGGAATCCACTCGTCAACGGCGTTCATCAGCTCGCGAACGGTATCCTCCCACTTGGGGTCACCCTGCAGGGCACCCAGTGCCGAACCCTTGATGATGGGGGTGTTTTCACCGTCGAACTCATACTCGTTCAACAGGTCACGAACGTCCATCTCAACGAGCTCGATCATCTCCTCGTCAACATCGGGAGAGTCACACTTGTTCAGGAAGATAACCAGACGGGGAACGTTCACCTGACGGGCGAGCAGGATGTGCTCGCGGGTCTGAGGCATAACGCCGTCGGTAGCAGCAACAACTACGATAGCACCGTCCATCTGAGCGGCACCAGTAACCATGTTCTTTACATAGTCAGCGTGGCCCGGGCAGTCAACGTGAGCATAATGACGGTTCTTGGTCTCATACTCAACGTGAGCGGTGTTGATAGTAATACCGCGCTCCTTCTCCTCGGGGGCGTTGTCGATCGAATCAAACGAACGAACGCTGTCGCCAGCGATGTCACCGTCCTTTGCAAGCACGGTGGTGATGGCTGCGGTCAGGGTAGTTTTACCGTGGTCAACGTGACCAATAGTACCGATGTTAACATGCGGTTTTGTTCTTTCAAAATGCTCTTTTGCCATAACTTGTTAGTTGTTGTTATTGAAATTGAATGATAATATTACTCTAGTGTATTGCGTAAATCACTCCACCTCTTGTGATAACTTTAACCCGCAATCAGTGAGAGGCGAAGCGTTCTACATCGTTGAGCCGATGGCGGGATTTGAACCCGCGACCTCTTCCTTACCAAGGAAGTGCTCTACCCCTGAGCTACATAGGCAATTCGTTTTGTTCTTGAGCGGAAGACGGGGCTCAAACCCGCGGCCCTCAGCTTGGAAGGCTGATGCTCTATCAACTGAGCTACTTCCGCAAAACATGTGGGTAGAGATGGATTCGAACCACCGAAGCGATGACGCAGCAGATTTACAGTCTGCCCCATTTGGCCACTCTGGAATCTACCCATTGTGTTATGTTCTTTGAGCCTCTTGTCGGATTCGAACCAACGACCCCGAGATTACAAATCACGTGCTCTGGCCAACTGAGCTAAAGAGGCATCTATCGTTGTGCTTCGAGATACGGGGCGTTCTCGTTTGCGGATGCAAAGGTACAACCATTTCCCGAACTGACAAACTTTTTCGCACTTTTTTTCAAAAAAAATTCTCAACAGTCAGCATGCACAATATTCAATCATCTGATTTAAAGCACAATAAGCTCATCACTATTTTCAGGCACATTTTGCATTGGCATAAGCCATGGGGTCACTTTTCACCATTTTCTATTCTCATACAGCACAGACGGTGCTGCTGCCGACGCTTTTGCCACGCTGGGCTATGGCCTGCTGGGCTTCCACGCTGTGGAGTATGTTCTATTCCGTGATGGTGCCCCTCGCAACGTGAATGAGATCGGCGAGGCTGAGCTCATCTATAACGCCGCTGTTGCACAGGATCTTGCCAACCAGACAATCCGCCTTGAGGCATCCTGGGCCGGCATGGACGACATCACCGCTGCCAAGCGAAGCATTCTTGAAGAGTTTGAGCTAGAGCCCTCGTTTGACTACGGCGAGAATATGGTGAATGCAGGCATGACGGGCAATACCCTTTACAAGACCCAGCTGGCCGCCATGGAGCAGATTCTGACCGGTGCAAGCGACATCAGCGACGAGGTGGGCAACACCAAGATCACCGACCCCGTTAACTCAGGCAACGTCCTCGACGTGGAGTCCTGGGACAGCTGGAACTCGATTGCCGACTTCACCGACAACATCCTCAGCGTGCGCAACGCTTACTATGGCTCACTTGACGGCACCGTCAACAACAACTCCATGGCTGCATATATTAATAAGGTGAACTCCACACTGGACCACAACGTGCGCTCCGCCATCGACAGCTTGCAGGCCATCGATGACCAAGCCACCATCCGCGCCCTGGGAGAAGCCGACGAACGCTACCAGATTGCCAATATGGTAGCCGCGGGCACCATGATCAAGCTCTTCCCCCTCAATCACAAAGGTTCACTCGAATGGTACAGTCACGGCTCGCTTGACATTCCCCACGACATCGACGACGGCAAGTGGTTGTTCATGCGCAGCGGCATGGACTACCTCTATGAGAAGGTAGCCAGCCAGGACTGGAACGGAGCCTCTCAATTCATCGCCAAACTCAAGAAATACCAGGTCAAGGAATGCGGAAACAGCCTGCCTAGCACGACTCGATTCAAGTCCGAGAAACTATACAACAGCATCAACTGGGACCGCCCGCTAGCGATGGCCTTAGCCACCTTGGGCATCCTTCTTTTTGCCATCACATGCCGTTGTATAGCCCGCACACGTCAATTACCGAGATGGGCAAACCTAACGACTACAGCCGTTCTTGCACTCGCGCTAATTTACTTGACCATCGCACTCGCGCTGCGATGGATCATCAGCGGCCACGTGCCCATGAGCAACGGCTTTGAGACGATGCAGTTCATGTCTTGGGCAACCATCCTGATTTCATTGCTGCTGGCACGCAGGTCAATGCTTGTCTTGCCCTTTGGCATCCTCACGGCAGGCTTGGCATTGATGGTGGCATCCTTTGGCGAGAGTAACCCACAAATCACCCAACTCATGCCCGTGCTGGCCTCCCCGTTACTGAGCATCCATGTAGCAGTCATCATGATAGCATACTCGTTGCTCGCATTCCTCATGCTGGGAGGCGTGATGGCCTTGATTTTGCGACGCGACCATGCAGTGGGGCAGCGACTGCACATTATCGGGCAGATTATTCTTTATCCCGCTGTCTTCCTGCTCACCATCGGCGTGTTCATCGGAGCCATCTGGGCCAACGTGTCGTGGGGATCCTACTGGAGCTGGGATCCTAAAGAGGTGTGGGCCCTCATCACCCTCATCATCTATGCCCTACCCCTGCACGGCCAGTCTTTACCCATGTTCCGCAAGCCACAATTCTTTCACGGCTACTGTGTCATCGCATTCTTGAGCGTTCTTATCACCTACTTTGGCGTCAACTTTATACTGGGAGGCCTACACAGCTACGCTTAGTTCCCAGCCTCCCCCAGATCACATGACGCTATAAATTTAAGGAGGGTGTGTCATAATGAAGTGGACCCCAAAAGTTGGACAAAAAACTTTTGGGGTTCATTATGTATAAGCACCATTCATTAGAAGAAAAGAAGGAAATC
>ONOU01000017.1 GCA_900319525.1 uncultured Prevotellaceae bacterium
CCCTCGACTTGCATGTGTTAAGCCTGTCGCTAGCGTTCATCCTGAGCCAGGATCAAACTCTTCGTTGTTGTATTATCGTTTCTCTTCTTTACAAAAGATTAAAATGAAAACGCAACACTCGACCGAAGTCTCCAGTGTTCAAATCCCTGGCCTCTTTTCAGGTTGAATCTCGTATCTTACTGCCTGTTATACATCGTTTTAAACGACTTAGAATCGACGAGGACAATTCCTAAAAATTATCCCTTGTCTCTTGTACTACTCGTTGCTGCAAACATGTCAAAGAGCTATTGTTTGACGCCACCCTTGTGGCGAAAAGCGGTGCAAAGGTACTGCCATTTTTGAAACTGGCAAATTTTTCGGCAACTTTTTTTCACCCGATTTATTAACATTTTTCTCGATTTTTGACTTATTACACTGATACAAAACACGTTAAGCGAAGAAAAAATTTTTCAAAAAAAATTTGTTTTTTTTCTTGAAAACCGGATTTTGGCATTTTTTGGCTCAAAAAGCATCATTCCGGAGGTCTCGAAAAGGGGTCCAAAAAAAGACGAAAAAACACGATTTTTTTCATCTTTTTTCGTCCGAACATCAAAAAAAGGGGGAAAACGGCGTTTCAGGCCATTTTCCCCACCCTATTCCATCACTGGCGCCGCATATCACTGCATCATGCGGAAAACGCGGATGCCGATGTTCCTCTTGGAATTCTCAAGGTACTTGAACAACGGTTTGCTCTCAAGCATCACCTTGCCGCCCGACATCGAGGCGTCGAGCAGATAAGGGTCGCCCTTATCATCGACAATGATAATGCCGTTGTGCGACACATCCAAGCCCTCGATTGACGTGACCAGGGTGACAAAATCGCCAGAGCGTAATTCGGCTTTCACAGCCTTGTCGTTGAGCCACGAGCGCTTGAGATAAGGGAAGCGGTGATTGCGCAACTCATAGCGGCGGATCTTCTCGACCATAGCCGAATCATCCTTGAGTTGCCGGTAACTGTCGGTGTGGTGGGTCATATAGTCGATGTTCTTGACCATATAGGCGGCATGGGGCAGGTCGGGAGTAATCTCTACCAGGTTACCCCGCATGTGGTTGTCGATGATCCACTCACTGATGTAATGGATACGGCTGGAATAGTCGCCCATCACACCGCCACGGTAGCGTACATTCTCAATGTTGGCGGCAAAGTCGCGCCAGGAGTAGCGGTCAGTCAGTGTGGCACGCGTCAACGCATAGAGCGACTCGATGAAGGTCAGGCAATCGAGCTCGTGGATATTGATGGTGAGCATTTCCTCGTCACCCTCGAGCGTGTGAGCGACATAGGGGGTACCCAGCAACTCTCGGGCATAGAATTCCACGAGTTTGTTGGCGTTGTCATATCCGGTTTGATGGCCTTTTGCCAACAGGTCATTGATCACAGTAGTGTCGCGGTCGCAATGGAAACGCATCTGGGTAATCGTGGCGGCATGGGCCTCTTGCTGCTGATCGGCAGGCCTGGGAGCGCAAGCCACCAGCATAATCGCTATCAAATAGAAAAGGTGTTTCATATCTTCAAAATCATTTTTCAAGGACACAAAAGTAATCATAAAAATCTGAACATCGGCAACTATTTTCAAGTCTTTTCGTTACCCATATATATAATGTGGGAAACGCCAGAAAATTTTTGAGACATAAAAACAAAAAATTAAACCTTAGCCACTGCCTCGTATCTAAAAAATGTGTAACTTAGCCGATTGAAAAGATGAAAGCAAAACGGATTATCATATTGCTTGTGGCCATGATGTTGACATCGGGCAGCCTGTGGGCCAAGGATGATGAAGTGATTGTCACCCGCCAGTTGACCCTGTCACAACGCAAGTCGTTGCCCGACAAAACCATCACCACTGACGTGAAGCGCCTGACCTTCAACAAGAAAGCCGACGCCAGCCTCGTTGACGCCATCATCCAAGTGATGGACACCATCGCCAGCGAGGATTACCAGAACCGCACCTTCGTGCTGCTGCTGGAGGGCAATACCGACGGCACGATAGCCATTGCCGCACGCAACGACGACATCGTGACCCGCGGCAGCAAGGACGCGTCCATCTACTACGGCGAGCTGGAGCACAAGCGCTACCACTTTGTCGTGCTCACGGGCAAGGACAATCAGGAACTGCTGGAACAGACGTTCAAGCGGCAGGGCAAAGTGAAATTTGTGCAGGAGTTTGAGTTTGTTGACTTCCCCACCCCACGCTATCCCACCAACGTCATCGGCGAGTGGTCGCCCAGCACGGGGTTCAAGTGGAAGACAGTCACGATCAACGAGGACCTGAATGCCGACCGAGACTCGCTGGAAAGGCCCGCCCATTTTCAAGACTAGAAACCGAAAAAGGACACTATAACAATGAACGAGGACCTAAAAAACAACCGGAATTATGTGATTGCCATCGGACGCCAGTTTGGCAGCGGTGGCCGTGAAGTGGGCCAGCGCGTGGCTCAACTGCTGGACATCAACTACTTTGACAAGCAGTTATTGCTCGAGGCGTCCAAGGCCAGCGGCATCAACCCCGAGATGTTTGAGGCTGCCGACGAGCGCACACCCAAGTTTTTTCCCAGCCTGTGGCCGTTGAATCTGGCTATGGCGGGCTCGACCTTTGTGGGCGAGACGGCAATGATGACCGACGACAACATCTACAAGGCCCAATGCCAGGTGATGAAGGAGCTGGTGGACCGCAAGCCCTGTGTAATCGTGGGACGCACAGCCGACTACGTGTTGCGCGACTACTGCCCTGTCATCAGCGTGTTCCTGCACGCCCCCATTGATGACCGCGTTGCCCGCATCATGGAACGCGGCGACTGCAACACGCGCGAGGCCGCCGAGAAACGCAGCGACAAGATCAACAAGCTGCGCGCCGAGTACTACAACTTCTACACCGACAAGCTGTGGGGCCATGCCGAGAGCTATGACCTGTGCATCGACTCCAGCCTGCTAGGCATCGAGGGAACCGCACAACTCATCGTCGAGTTTGTCAAGCGCCGATTGGTATAACCTTGACAACCCTCTGATCATAAAAAGGAAAACAACAAATACAACAAATACAAATCTGGTTCTCAACGATTTGTATTTGTTGTATTTATTGTTGTTTTAAAGCGGCGTCAGTCGATCAGGCGGTAGATCATGGCGAAGTTGATGGCCTCGGTGATGCTGTCGGTTTCAAATTTCTCCAGGATGCTCTTGCGGTAGCCTTTCACTGTGTCAAACGACTTGAACATCAGCCGGGCGATTTCCTGGGTAGTGTAGCCCATGGCCGAATATTTGAGAACCTGCGTCTCTTGCTCGGTGAGGGTGATGTAGGGGACCGACTTCCACGTGCCGCTCTCCAGATTCAGGTTCCACCCCTCGTGCGTGCGGTTGTTGAACATCAGGATGGTGTCATCGTTCTGCTTGGTGGGGATGGAGGCCACGCACAGCGCGAGCCAAATCCTGCCGTCGGGCATCATCTTGAGGGGCGTCAACTGATGGTTAATGGTCTGCACCTTCTTGGACACAGTGTTGATGACCCTGAAATTGTAAGACAGCGTGTAATAGCGCTTCTCGGCCGCAGGGATGTCCTTGGAGAAATAAAAGCCGGAGGAATTGATTATCAACAGTCGCTCCAGATCCTCCTCAGGCACATTGTCGATGTAGAAATTATAGCCGATTTTCTTGACCTCGCTGGCCGACAGGCCGCACAGGAACAACGGGTTCTCGCTGACATAGAGGAAATTCTTCTTGAAGTAGTCGATGATATATACGCTCTTGTAGGTCATGCGCGAGAACGCATCCACCGCGTCCACAACGTCCTGTATGTTACGGTAATCCTCGTCGGTGACACCCGTCACCGCATTATCCATGATAAAGAAATCCTCAATCCGAGCCATAATCATGATATTTTGATAGAGCAAAAGTACACATTATTTTGCGTATACACAAAAAAACACCCTTTTGGGTGTTTAAAAAATGGGCGCTTTTGTGTTATTTGTGTGTAGCAGTACAGCATCGATGACGAGTCATCAATGACATGTATGTGCTGATGAAATCCATCTAGCAAAAACACCCTTTTGGGTATTGCAGGCTCCTACGCTTACCAATAATTTTGCAGCAAAGAAACTAAAATCAATATCATTATGAGAATCATCATCACAACTATCCTTATTGCACTGAGCTCGCTGTTGAGCATACAACTTCAGGCAGCAGAACCGACCGACAGCCTCGCCACCGCGGCTGACGACAGCCTGAACGTGCAACTGCAAGAGCTTACCGTCGAGGCCCCCAAGGCCGTTATAAGACGCGAAGGCATGAACTACACCATCAGCAATCTGGGAGGAACCTTCCTTGCTGATGCGGGAACCCTTATCGACATGCTGCGCTGGACTCCCGGACTCATTGTCAACGACGAGAACGACATCAAGACAGGCGACAACAAGAGCGTGGGAGAAATCTACATCGATGAGCGCAAGGTCACCGACCGTAACCTGCTGCTTACCCTCATGTCCAACCAAGTGAGCAAGGTGGAAATCATCCGCGACTTGAGTGCCCGCTATTCAGGGCCAACTATCAAGATCACGCTCAAAAAGGGGTTGAAGGACTATCTGGGACTGAGTGTGGGCAGCTCCACTGCATTCCGGCGCCGTGTGAATGAGAGTACATGGGCCAATGCCAATGCAAAATACGGGAAATGGGCGCTCAATGGCTCGTTGCGCTACACCTTCAGCAACGGCAAGTCCTATGACTATAACCGGACGACTATCACCAACCCTGATGACGGCAGCCTTATTTTGGACGATTCCAGGGATGGAGGTTTCACCTACCGACGCAACAATTGGTACTGGAATGCAGGCATCAACTACTTTGCCACACCACAATTGACACTCATCGCGCAATACTCAGGCAGCACGAGTGCAGGACGACTTACCCATTATTCTCTCCATGACCTTCTTTATCTGGGTGTGGATAGCGTTGTTAACGAATTACAACATGAACCCAATGGGAATAGGCACAACCACAATGCCACTGCGGGACTGACCTACAAGCCCTCAGACGATAAGACGCTCACCCTCACGGTAAGTTACTCGAGGCGAACATCGGACAACATGCGAACTATCACCCTCACACCCGCCAACGGTGACGAGACGATCAACACGACTCACACCCAGAACCGTTACAACCTGTGGGACGGTGAGGCCAATTATGCCTTTCCCATTCTGGGTAGCGAAATTGAAGTGGGCACCAACCTGAGTTGGATCAGCAACAAATACAGTTACATCTACAATGAGGCAGTTCAGCCCAGCCATCGCGACGATTTCACTGGTGCTTGGTATGGCTCGTGGAAGCGTGCCTACGGCAACTGGAAACCTGAGGTGGGCTTGCGAGTCGTCTATAATGACACGAGGCTCAAGCAGGGCGACAGCACTGATAACAAGCAGGAAAAACGCACCTCGTTGCGGCCTCATGCGTCACTGCTCTACACCATCAGCGACAACTACCAGTTGAAGGCACAATACAGCGTATCGGGCGGCTTCCCGTCGATGTCTCAACTTAATCCTGCTATCGTCTATGAATCCATGTTTCACTACAGCAAGGGGAATCCTGACCTAAAGCAGTACACCTGGCACTATGCCAGCCTGAGCGCTAACCTCAAGGACTTCAGCGTGGAGGCCTCATTTAATTGTACCCTTCATGACATTTTCACAGCTATTTTGCCCTACGGCGACGATTATTCCATCATTGACTTTCCTGTCAACTGCCGCTATAGCAACACATGGGCTTTGTATGCTGATTACTCGCACACTTTCGGAAAAGTAAGCGTCAATGCGTCATTGAGCGGCTATCTGTTCCACACCAAATTTGACCGAATTGATGGCTACCTCAATCCATCCACACGTAGCCAGTCCATGAGTGCCTATGCCCAAGCCCGCTGGCAATTCTGCAAGAATGGTGAGTTCTACGGCTCGGTGCGCTATACAAGCCCCATGCAAGTGGACCTGACCCGAACGGGACGCTCGCTCGGTATCAACCTGGGCTATACCCAGCGCTTCCTTGACAATCGCCTGCGCGTCACCGTCGAGGGGAATGATTTGCTCAATCAGGCCATCACTCCCCGCTGGAGCCAGAACTACGGTCACGTCAGTCAGTGGCAACGCAACCGTTACGATACCCGAGACGTGACATTGCGCGTGCAATACGTCTTCAATACCCTCAACAATGGTTACCGCAACGCCCGCATCAACAAGCAAAGCGACCAACGCGCGAACTGATAAGCAAGCATCAATGGGGCGGGGTTCATCCATCCAAATCAACAAGAAATCATTGCCGATATATATCAGTTTTTTCATTGCATCGAGCGCAACATTGCATCCATACTTTAGACATCAATTTCACCAGCATATTCACCAGTTTGAGCCTCTTTTATAGCTTCCATAGTGCGCTTGTTATTTGGTAAATAGACCAGTTGAGAATAACAAGTCAAGAAACCATCTTGCTTAGCTATTACGCCCATCGTATGTGATAGTCACTGTAGCCATAATTATTTGTTTTAATTGTGTGTTGAAAAGATACTACTTTTTTTGAATAGTAAACGAAAGCAGGTCATTTGCCTCAAAAAACACCCTTTTGAGTTATTTTGTCTTATTTAGTCTTAAACTATTCGGGAAACACCCTTTTGGGTATTGTATGAGCTAATTATTTGCTATTATTTTGCAGAATAATTTCAAATACATGATTTAGGGGTATGAGAATATTATTAGCATTAGTTGCGGTTGCTTTCATGGGCTTAAGTGTTTCGGCTCAAGACGTTTCGGCCCAATGTGATAGCGTGATGAATGACACGTTGCCCGAGATGGTTGTGACGGCCAAGGGGCAGATTGAGACGGCCGACAAGGCCATTCTGGTGCCTACGGCTGCTCTGCGCAAGCACGCTGCCAATGCGCTAGACCTGACGGAACTGATGAATGTTGCGGGCCTGGTGGTGTCGCCGCAGGATAAATCGGTGACAACACACACCGGCAGTGAAGTAGTGCTGTGCATCAATGGCGTGGCAGCCCGAGCCGAGGACGTGGCCATGCTACAGGCACAGGATGTGGCCAGCGTGGAATATCTGCGTGCTCCTTCATGCAAATGGACCGGTAAAGCGGCAGTGCTCAACTACGTTGTCCGCAACTCGGGCGGCAACGTCTATCTCTCAGCCGACGAGGGGTTCATTTATCAGCGTGGCGAGTATGTGGCTGCGGTCGATTACACCCGTGGCAAGACCAAACTGCGGCTGGCTGCCAAGAGCAAGTGGGATCGCGACCACAGTTATGTCGAGGAGTCGGGGCTCTATACTTTTGCTGACGGGCATCAGTTGACACGCTACTACAGCCCGGACCATGCTCTCGCTCGCCACCACAGTGAGGATGTGCGCTTTGAGTTGACCAACAAGGGCGATGCCCACCGCTTCAACCTTGCCCTCGGTCTGGATGCAGCGACCGTGCCGGCCCATGACATGACAACTGCCGTGATTTATCCCGCCGATACCACGACCATGCATCGTCGCTCGGACAGCAAGGCCCTGTCGCCCAATATCTCGCTTGAATACACCAAGTGGCTACCCGCCAGTCAGACCATACAGTTTGTCGCCAGTGGTAGCTATGGCCACAATACCTATCACAGCCTGTATGAGGAAACCGGCAAGAGCGCAGTGACCTCGCGTGTCAAGGAAGACAACTTCGCATTGGCTGGGCAAGGGCTCTACTTCAAGACGTTTGCCAATCAACTGATGTTGATGCTGACGGCAGGGCACACGCTCACCAACTACAAGGATCACTATAGCGGCACCTCGACCGGCTATCAGCATTTGATCACTAATGTCACGACGGCCATGCTGCAGTTCAGCCGTTCGGCTGGCAGTGTGTCGTGGTATGCCACGGCTGGCGTTTCCAATTCGGCGGTGTCGCTGGGCGGCAGGCACTACAATTACTGCAGCCCCATCGCCTACTATGGCGGCACCTATGTTCCGCGGCAGGATCTGTCGCTCTCGCTGAACGGCGTGTTGACCCACACACTGTTCGACCCCAGCAACAAGAACAGCATGACGCTGCCCGTCTCGTTCTTTGAGGCCACGCAAGGAAATCCCGACATCGAGCCCCTGAAGGTGTTGAGCAACACGCTGTCGCTGAGCAAGCAGTGGGGCAAGCACTCACTGGCTGTCTCCTATATGAGTTACATCTACTTCAATAACATCGTGCATCAGTACTATGCCGACCCGTCGGTCATCTATGACAAGAAACTGAATGACGGTAACTTCTATGGCAACATGCTCAGCGCGAGTTGGTCATTCAGTGCTTTGAGCGACCGCCTGCGCGTGGGCCTGACGGGTATAGGCGAGTACAACGCTGTACGCGGCGATGTGTATGACCTGTCTCGGGCCATCGTGCGCGGCAGTGCCAGCGTGACCTGGTTGCAGGGAGACTTCAAGTTCAGTGCAAACTTCAGGACCCCATCCACGCAACTCGACATCCGCGAGCCGTTCCTGGTGCATGACCCCATGAAACTGGACTTCTTGGCCGGATGGAACCACAGCGGCTGGAGTGTGGAATTACGGCTTAACAACCCCTTCAGCCACTACTACAAGAGCCACGAGTGGATGAACTATGGCTGCTACGACATGGACCGCTGGCGCATGAACGAATCGGCAGGCCGTAACGTGAGCTTAAAGGTGACCTACGCCCTCAATTTCGGCAAAAAGACCGACCGCAGCGACGTTCAGATCAATCCCGTCATCAACAGCGCCATCATGAAATCACTGTAGACCATAGATATTCGATAGTTAAAAACGAGCGCAACCGCCTATAAGACCTAAATAGCTTCTTCGATACCGTGGTCAGCCGAGGGTGATGCCACATCCTCGGCCGACTATTGTATAATCAGTTGCACATAAGGCATATCCAGGGAAAGCGCACCAAAATCGCATTGGAAAGATCAACCAGAATTGGTAGTAGACGCCTGGAAGGCGGACATCTGAGTACCCCCCAGTAAATCAGGTTGCCGACCGTAAGCGAGGAAACCTGATTCACTGGGGGGATAATGGTGTATAGAAACTGTCGCTGGAGGCACGCCTATACACATTTGCAATTTCAAAAAAATGGTTGTATTTTTGCAGCAGAATAATAGATTATATCCATTAAAAGTAATGAACAACGCAGATTTTTGGGCATCAATCCGCTCCATTATAGCCGATGGCTTCACGCCCGATGGTCTGCAAAAACTTGACCGTTATGCAGAGCAATTCATCAGCAGCGCGTTGGTATATCAACGATTTTCACCGCAAGAACAGCATGGCTGCGCAACGGGAGGTGCAACAAATGTCATTGCATCCCTGCTCGCGGGAGCAGAAGTTGGCACAGATAGCGGCCATCAAGCGTCATTCAACAACTTCCAAAGCGAGCGCCAATGCGCAACGCAGCAAGAAGCAGTGATTGAGCAATGGGCCAAGGCCGTTGGTCTGTGGACCGAAAGTGTTGAAGAAGTATTGTCACAAAGCCTTGGGGAACAGATTGCCGAAGGCGGTGAAGCAATCGTCTATGACCATGGCACCACACTCATCAAGTCTATAGGTCTTGACTACTTTATTCAGCCCGTATTTGCCTTGGACCGTATATCTCTCCACAACACCTACTTCCCAGAGACACGTCTCTTTGTTTTAGGCTTTGGACGTGACAAGCGAGGAGAATTCAAGATAATTGTTGAGCAACCTTTTATCGATGGGCAACCAGTTAGCGACGAGGAAATCGCAACATATATGCGGCAAATGGGATTTGAGCTAAAGAACCCGCGAAACTGGACTTACGCCACCCCAGATATTTACTTGAGCGACATGCATGATGAGAATGTGATTCGCTCTAAACATTCCGATACCATCTTTGTCGTTGATTGTGATATCCGCATTAACACACCAGAACTCAGGCAAGAAGGGACAAGAATCCTGTCAACTAGAGTCAAATTCACATAATCGTCATTTTATCAACCCCTTGACCGTCACAGCGAGTTCCCGTAACACCCATTTGGGTATTGCGGGTTACTATGTTTATTGTTAATTTTGTAACGCTAAAACTGATACCGAGTAGAAAAAATTGAGAAAAAAGCCGCCTGGGGTTTAAAAAATCGGTTCCTGTGTGTATATAGAGTGTATGACAGACAGAGAAAGACATATCGAGGGGTTGTTCAGGCAGCATTACAGTGCGATGCATCGGCTGGCTTACCTGCTGTTGCACGACGATGACGACAGCAAGGACGTTGTGCACGACGTCTTTGCCAAGTTGCTTGTGGAACAAACGGAACTGCGTGAAACGACCGTCTTGCCTTATCTGTTGTCATGCGTGCGCAACCAGTGCCTGAACGTGATGCGTGACCGCAAGTTGCATGCCCAATTGCAGCAGTACCTCATTCCCGACACGATAGCGGAACAGACATCGCCCGAGGACCTTGAGCGCGAAATCGAAGTGCTCAGCAAGGGCATCGATGCTCTGGTTCCGCCTGTGTGCCGAGAGGTGATACGCCTGCATTTTCATGAGGGGGTGGCCTTGACCGAGGTCGCTCGTCGTCTGGGCGTGAGCCATACCACCATCTACAAGCACCTGCACAGCGCACTCCGTCAATTACATCAAACGCTAACAGACTATTGAGGTGTAAGAAGGGCGGATGCCAACTTAAAACTTACAACTTGAGACTTAAAACTAAGCAGCAATGAACAAGACCGATTTACTATTCCAGATGCTGGAACAACCCGAGCGTTACAGCGAGGCACAATGGCAAGAGATCCTTGCCGATGACGAGTGCCGTGAACTTTATACCCTGATGGCGAAAGTCAAGAGCACCGCCCCCTCACCCGAGGTGAGCGGCGAGACCATCGATGCCGAATGGCAACGTCTGGCCCAGTCACAACGTCCTCGTGCCGACATCATCCCCTTGTGGCGCAAGGTTGCAGCAACCGCCGCGATTGCTTTGGTTCTCTTTGGAGTCTCATACGCTGCCGTCAAGACAGGTTTCTTCGGCCTGCAAAAGCAGACGACAGAGGAGACCGCTGCTGTCAAGCCTGAAGCCCCTGCCATCACTGCCGACGAGACTCCAGAGGCCATTCAGCAATCGACCGACACACTAACTGTCATGGCCGAGCCCCGGCTCTATGACAATGTGCCGCTGGAGCAGATGCTGGCCGAACTCGCTGCCTATTACCATGTTGACGTGGAATACCGCAGTGACGATGTGCGCTCGTTGCGTCTCTATTATGAGTGGGAGCCGGACTATTCGCTCGACATGGTCGTGGACATGCTGTCCCACTTCGAGTCGCTCAGCATCTCTCGTGAGGGCAACAAACTCATTGTTGAATCAGCACAGGAGGGCAAGTGATGAAAAGACTTTTTACCATGATACTATTGCTGTGCTCCTTGGCAGGCATAGCACACGCGCAGCGCATAACCCGTAACTTCCAGAATGTGTCGATGAGCGACGCGCTGAAGTATATCCAGCAACAGACCGGCAACCACAAGATCGTGTTTATCTACAACGAGCTGGAGGATTTTACTATTACCACCAACGTCAAGAACAAACCTGTTCCTGATGCCATTCGCCAGATCATCGGTTTCTATCCCATCCAGATGATCCTGGGTGATAACAACGATATCTATGTGGAGTGCATCCACAAGACCGAGCACCACCTCAAGGGCACCATCGTCGATGAACAAGGCCAGCCATTGGCATATGCAACCATTGCTATTCTTAACCCTGCCGACTCAACGCTGCTCACAGGAGGCGTCAGCAATGAGAGCGGCCGCTTTGTGATTCCTACTGAGGCCAAACGTGTCGTCGTAAAGTGCAGTTTTGTCGGCTATCGCACCTACTATCGTAATTGCGAGGTTGGCGATATTGGCACTATCCAGATGCGACCTGCTGAGTATATCATCAACGGTGTGACGGTAGAAGGTACCCGTATCATGAACTATGTGGATAAGTCTGTCCACACCTTCACTATTGAGCAAATAAGGCAAGCCCGCAATGTCCGTGACCTGCTGGAACACGTTGAAGATCTGAAGATTGATTTGGTAAGCAATAAGATTCAGCGCATGGACGGCGGCAGCGTGAAGATACTGATCAATGGCATAGCAGCCTCAGACATTGACCTTAAGGGCATTCCTGCCAATAAAATCTCAAGGGTGGAATATTACAACATCCCTCCTGCCCGTTATGCCGATGCCGGCACACTCATCAACGTGATAACCAAGCGGATGGAGACGGGCATCAATGCAGGCATCGAGGCAAGTACAGCCTTCACGACGGGCTTTACAAACGATGAGGCCTACCTGAACCTGACTTCGGGCAACCATCAGTTTTCACTCTCTTATTCGTTCAACATGAGAGACTATTCAAAGCGCTACGGTGAGCAGACTTACGACTATACACTGCAAAGGTACCTTCCCGACGACGCAGCACCAGCGTCTCCTGTTCATTACAACTATCAAAAAAAGACCCACGACAAATTCGGCTATACTTGGAACGACCCCGTCATTAAGTACACCTACAACAAATCTGACGACATAGCGGTACAGATTGTGGCAACGCCCCACTTCAGCCACAGGCATAGCGATGGACGGAGTGATATCCAAAACACATCAACACTTAACACCTCAGTTGCGGGGAAAGGCGAATTTGGCAGCCGCATGAACACATTTGGTCCAGACCTGAACGTGTATGTCCAGAAAACGCTGCCTAAAAATCAAGAACTGTCGATCGACCTCGTGGGCACCTATTATCACAACAGCAGAAAGAACTGGGCTGAGGAGACGGCCGTCAGCGACGGTGAGGTATGGCTGTCAGACAACCAAGAGCAGCAGAACAACAAGTACTCCTTTATTGGTGAATTGGCTTATACTAAGAAATGGGAAAAGGGCAACCTGAGCCTGGGCTATCGTGGATCGTTCGGACGCTCGAATGCCACCATCAGCAACGTGCTTTCAGGCTATGAGGACTATGAATACTCATCTGCCAGTTATCAGCACTATATGTATGCCGAGTATAGTGGCAATCTCGGAAAATTGATGTACCGTATCGGTGCAGGAGCCACACAAGTGACCCAAGACAATACTGATGCTCACGACTCTCATTGGCTCTTCACACCAAAACTCATCCTGAGTACTAATCTATCAAAGACGATGAGCCTACAATGGGTTACCTCGTCACAATCGAATACGCCCCCTATCTCACAACTCAGCAACAATGCCAGCCTGGTCATTCCTGGTGTGCTAAGTATTGGCAATCCGTATCTGAAGAGTTATAACACTTATCGGTCGGAACTTATCCACAAGTGGAACCTCGGCTGGTTACAAACCCAAGTTGGACTATACTATTCATATTCCGATTCTCCTATCAAACGCTATTATACCCAGCAAGAGATTAACGGCATGCAATATATTGTGGGCACTAACGAAAATGCCAACTATAGCAGTGCTTTGGGTGGGTCATACATGTTGGTCATTAGCCCCTTTAAGAGTCAGGTGCTGACGGTGGCCATTCAGGGCTACGTCTCTCGTCAAACGGTCAGTAGCCCCATTATCGGACACTACCATCATACGTGGGCACCGCTCCACTATGCCATTCAGTTCCGGAAGGGCAACTGGGGAGCCTCCTATGTAGGGAACATCGTGTCAAAACGCCTCAATGGATCCACACTGGATGCCGGCGAGAACAAATCTCACCTACAAATTTTTTGGCAAAACAAGAACTGGCGCATCTTCGCCGCTGACTATTGGTTATTCACCCGCTCACGCTATTCCGGCTATAGCATGCCGACAAGCATCCTGCAAAGTACCTATAAAACGTGGATTAATGACAATAAGTCGATGTTTGTCCTCGGTTTCAGTTACGACTTCTCTACAGGAAAGAACATTAAGATAGATCGCAAACTGCGAAATAAGGACTCTGACACAGGCAGTTTCTAATTTATACTTGTAATCTATTTATGTACTTCCTGCCAGATCAATACAAGAAGGAATGAAACGTCTTTTATTCATCATATTGTTATTGTTTGTTCAGGTGAACACTGCAACGGCTCAGCGCGTCACCCGCAACTTCCAGAACGTGTCGATGAGTGACGCGCTGAAGTATATCCAGCAGCAGACAGGCAACCACAAGATCGTGTTTATCTACAACGAACTGGAGGACTTCACGATCACCACCAACGTCAAGAACAAACCTGTTCCTGATGCTATTCGCCAGATCATAGGTTTTTATCCCATCCAGATGATTCAGGGTGATAACAACGATATCTATGTGGAGTGCATTAACAAGACCGAGCACCACTTGAAGGGCATGGTGGTTGACGAGAACAACTTGCCGTTGCCCTACGCCAACGTCACCTTGCTCAACCATGCCGACTCGACGATGGTGGGCGGCGGTGTGACCAACGAGAGCGGCCGCTTCGTCATCCCCAACGACCACGGCAAGGTCATCGCCCGCATCACCTACGTCGGCTACAAACCCGCCTATCGCCTGTGCGTCCGTGACAACGTGGGCACCATAAAGATGCAGCCAGATGCAACGCGGCTTAATGGAGTGGTAGTTTCCGCTTCCGCTGCTAGACTAAAGCAAGAACCTGGTAAATTCATATATAAGCCAAGTCCTTCTGAGCTTGTGGGTATTGACAGTTATGAATTACTGCGATATACTCCGTTGGTATGCGTAGAGAACAATACCGTCAGTATATTAGGCAAGGGTACATCCACGATATATATTAACGGCAGAAAGCCAGTGATGGGCAACGCCTCGCTGATGGAGATGCTGCGTTCAGTACCTGCCGACAGGATTGAGAAGATTGAGATTATCATGTCTCCCAATAGTTCTCACAAGGCATCGACTACAGGAGGAATTGTGAATATTGTCATGAAGAAGAATCCCAATCAGGGACTAACGGGAAGCGCAAGCGTGAGCGCAACATATCTTGGAGAAAAAATAACGCCAAGGGCGAGCCTGTATTTAGGCTATTCAAAGAATAAATTTAATGCCTCGGCCAATCTGAGTTATCTGTATTACAATTCGCAAACTGAAAAGGAGACGACCTATAATTATAGAGACAGTTATACAGATATTCTTAATTCCAGCAATAGTCTAACTACAGGCCATTTCTTGAATGGAAATATCAGTCTATCGTATGACTTGACAAAGCGAAGTACCCTGGGAACTTCATTCTATATCGGCGGCTCTGAAAGTAACAGTAAGTCTACGACTGTAAGTTCAAACTATCTTAGAGGCACAATTGACAAGTATTCTAAGTCATACTCTGAAACCGATAATCCCTACAGAAAGCCAGAGATGAGTATCGTGGCCTATTATCATCTCAAGACAGACGATAAGGGAAGTAATCTGGATGTGAGTGCCAATTATTCCTCATCGGTAAACGCTTCTTTGGGGTCTATGGAATATGCATGCGGAGTAGAATCTCGCGAAGTTGTCCCATATTCCCTATTTAAGCAAAATACCACCGTAGATAGCTATGGATATGAATTTAAGGGAAGTTATAACCACTCATTTAATGATGGCAGTGCACTCGAGTCTGGGTATGAGTTTGATGCCTCACATCTTTCTAATGATTTTGTTCGCCTGGATCATGATGGAAAGGAATATGTCAAAAACGAGGGAAGCAGCAATCTGTTTGAGTATGATGAAAAGGTGAATGCCTTATACATGACGTATGACAAAAAGTGGAGCAATGTAATCAGCACCACCCTGGGATTGCGTGCCGAGAATACACGTGTCAAGGGCCATCAAGTGAGCTCAAATGAGAAATTCAACCGCAATTATTGGAATTTTTTTCCACGATTAAGCTTGTTGGTTGATTTGGCGAATGGCAACCACAGAATTGCATTGGACTTGTCTCGTTCTATTGTGCGACCTTTTTATAATTATTTGAATCCATTTAAGATATGGACTTCAGAGAATACCTATAGTATGGGAAACATTTATCTTAAACCGATGATTTACAGTGATATGAATTTGAGTTATAGGTTTCTCGGAGATTATATGATTGGAGCGTCTTATAGTTATGGCTCTGATGCCTTCAGTGAGTATCGTTTTCTCGCTGAGAACAATACCACAGTGAGCAGTGTGGCAAATTATGGAAACGAGCAGTCATTCTCACTCTATTGCAACGTAGAAAAGGTATTTTTTAACGGAATCTGGCGAATGTCGTTAAATGCAACCGCTGTTTATGACCGTGACCAAGGTACAATTGATGGCCAGGATGTAAGTTACAAGATATGGAGTGGAGAAGCGGGAATTCGCAATTTCTTCAATCTTTCTTCCAGGGGTGGTATCAGGGCCACATTGAGTTATAACTACTATACGCCATTGAAGGGAGTATTAAGAATAGGGCACCATAAGCATTTGCTCAGCGCATCATTCAGCAAGGAATTCAAGTTCGGTGGGACTATTAGTGTTGATGCCTTTAACCTGCTAAATTATAGGCCGGCATATCACTATAACACTGAATCATACGCATATCGAGAAAAGCCCCAAACCAATAACATATCTTTACAGATAAGATATACACAGAAATTTGGCCAAAGCCGCGTGCGTGGTGCACAAAACCGCTCCGACACAAACTATTCGAGAAGATTTAAGAAATAATGCGCAGCCGCTACAAGGGTAGCCATGCCGGTCAAGACGAGCGCAACCACCCATAAGACCTAAATAGCTTCTTCGATACCGTGGTCAGCCGAGGGTGATGCCACATCCTCGGCTGGGTCTTGCTTTGGCAAAACTAGCTTATACTAGATACAAAATAGTGGTTTTGTGTTCCCCTTTTAAAAAACTAATTATTTTTGGATTCAACATAGTTGGCTTCATACCTAAATCAGTACTGATAATTCAAAAATATCTAAAAAAAAGCTGATATCGTTTGGCTATCTAAAAAAAGGCTGATATCTTTGCAAAAAAAATGATATATGATAGCTACAATCTCGGCTGATATCGTTCGATCGACTTCATTACAAACGGAGGAGTTGATAGATTTACGCAATAAATTGCGTGATCTTTTGGAGGATTTTGAGAAAGATTATCCAGGGTTCTGGGCTAGAATTGTTAGGGGGGACAGCATAGAATGCTATGTGCCAGAATATTGGTATGTACTAAGGATTGCAATCCTGATTAAACTTTTCGTGAAAATACAAGCTGTAGGCTATGATTGTCATGAGATGTTACAAAAACATGGCATTAGGTTTTCTATTGGCATTGCAGATATTAATTATGCTGATAAGACTGAAGATATTATCAACGGACCAGCCATATATTTGTCGGGAAGGAATCTGGATGAAATAAGCAGAAGGGATAACATATACGTTGCGTTTGAGATAGATAATGCTCCCAACTCGTTCAGCGATTTGTTGGAGTCATATGTGGCCTTGTTGAGTAATCTTGTGGATACGTATTCTGCAAAACAGGCTGAAGTTGTATTCTTCAAGATGCTGGGATTTAAGGAGGTGGAAATTAGCAAACGTCTTGGAATCTATCAGTCGTCAGTGAATATGAGGTCGACAAGTGCTCAATGGGGACTGCTAAATACGGCAATTAAGGATTTCGAAAAAATAGAATTTCGCAATATATGTGGTTAGGATTGTATTTATGCTTACTGTTGGCTCATCTGATGGCCGATTTTGTCTTGCAAAGCAATAATGCGTGTCAGAACAAAGTTGAGAAGAAATGGCACAGCCCATATCATTATGAGCATGCTGCTGTAGTATTTGCACTCTCGTGGTTCGCAGTGTGGAATGTGAGTTTCTGGTGGTATGCTCTAGTGATTGGGATTACACACTTTGCAATAGATATGTGGAAATCGTATCGTGAAGAAAAAGTGACATGGTTTGTTGTTGATCAGCTATTGCATATCATTGTCATAGCAGGCATTACCTGGTTGTGGATCTCGATGAATGAATGGTGTATGCCATTTGGAATTCAGCCTAAGCAAATAGCTTTAGCATGTGCAATCATTATTTGCTGGAAGCCTGCTAATATCCTCATTAAACTCACGTTAAAGCATTACAGCGTGAATATGCCTGATAAGCCGGAACGTGATTTTAATGCAGGAGCTCTGATTGGTAATCTTGAGCGCTGGTTGATTTTAATGTTTGTCATTATGCAACGTTACGATGCGATAGGGCTGCTGATAGCAGCAAAGTCAATTATCAGATACTCCCAAACACGTAAATCTGAGTATGTGCTTGCGGGAACTCTGATGAGTATTTTTATTGCAGTTGTCACAGGATTGATGGTAATATGGGTAATTAATAATTCGTGATAGGGAAAAAGAGTTCATTTGCATGCCCGGAAAGTCTAGAATATTCCGACCATTTTCCGAACAACAATCATGATCAATACTAGTATAACTAAATGTGATTAAGCTACGGATGTGTTAGAAAACACAACTTGGTTTGTTATATGATTTTGTCCGAATACTTGTCAGTCTTGAGTAAGTTTTCTCGAACCTCACGATTGTGTTTTAGCATGATTCGGTTTAACCTCGACTAAATCTGATATACATATCTTTGATGGGCCACTATTGATTGTGTTCACATCGCTTTATCCGGAAGCATCCACACTAGTCCTATCTCTAATAATGTACACCCTTTTGGGGGTTGTGGGTATCGGTTTTGATAGGTACTTTTGTCATCGTTTTTTTAAAAAAAATCATCAGAGTGTGAAAAAACGAACGGTTGATGTGTCATTAATATAGAACGAAGACACTGACATGAATGACAAGAGCATACTTGAGGGCCTGTTTAGGCAACATTACGGTAAGATGACACATCTGGCCAGAACCTTGCTGCATGATGATGCCGAGGCCCAAGACGTGGTCCAGGACGTGTTTGCCCGCCTGCTGGAAAATGAGTACCAGATGATGGGCAGCAAGGCCGAAGCCTACTTGATGAGTGCCGTGCGCAATCGCTGCATGAACCACATCAGGAACATGCAGCTTCGGGAACGATTCAAGCACCTCCATCCGCTTGACGAGGCCAATGAATCGCACAGCATCGAGGAAATAACGGCCGAACTTGAACAGATCAACGCCATCGTGGATGCACATATCGAAGAGCCGCAACGCACCATCTTCAGCCTGCGCTTTGACGAGGAGTTGACTTTCCAGGAAATCGCCTCGCGCCTTGACATCAGCGTGGGCGCCGTCTATAAGTATCTGCGTCAGTGTATCAGTCGTATTAAATCATTCCTTTAACGACACCAACCATTATGGAAACTACCAACAACATCGACCGTCTGCTGGAAATGCTCGACAAACCCGAGCGTTACAGTGAACAAGAAATCCAAGATGCCGTCAACCATGACGACGAGACGCGCGAGTTCTATCGCCAACTCACGCAGGTCGCCCGTGCGCGCCGCAGCCAGCGCAGCCATTCTCTGCCCATAGATGTGGACGTGGCCTGGAAACGATTTGAGCAAACACATCTGGTACCGCAACGGCGTGAACGCCTGTGGCTCAGGGTGGCTGCAACCGTGCTTGGCATTTTGATGATGTCAGGTATCGCATGGGCAGCGGTTTATACTGTGCGCCACATCACCACGCCTGACCAATCCAACCCAAAGACCGAGAATACAGCCACGCCTGCCACTGGCGGGGCAATCGACAGCCCGGCAGAGGCCGCCGGGTCAGACACTACAGCAGTCCAGGACACGGAGCCTAAGGTATTTGACAACAGCCCACTGGACCAGATGCTTGGTGAGATTGCGGCCTTCTATGGATTGACAGTCGAGTTCCAGAATGAGGAAGCCCGCAACCTGCGCTTCCACTTTGTGTGGAACAAGGGTGAAGGACTGGAAAAAGTGTTGGACGACATGAGCCATTTCGAGAGTGTAACCATTGAGCAAATAGAAGACCGATTAATCGTGCAGTAATACCATGAGAAAAGCCATTTTATTCCTTGTGTGCTGCATGACCATCGTCTCAGCACAAGCCCAGCGCGTGACCCGCAACTACCATGACGCATCGCTTGCCGATGCCCTGCGCCAACTGGCCGACGAATCGCGCGACTACACGATCTACTTCCTCTATAACGAGCTGGAGGACTTTACGATTACCACCAGTGTCAAGAACAAGCCCGTGCCCGAGGCCATACGCCAGATGATTGGCTTCTATCCCATCCGCATGACCCAAGGCGAGAAAGGTGAGATCTATGTGGAGTGCATTCACAAGACCGAGCACCACCTCAAGGGCATGGTGGTTGACGAGAACAACTTGCCGTTGCCCTACGCCAACGTCACCTTGCTCAACCCTGCCGACTCGACGATGGTGGGCGGCGGTGTGACCAACGAGAGCGGCCGCTTCGTCATCCCCAACGACCACGGTAAGGTCATCGCCCGCATCACCTACGTCGGTTACAAGCCCGCCTATCGCCTTTGCAATCGTGACAACGTCGGCACCATCAAGATGCAGCCCGACAAGTATTCACTCGGCACCGTGACCATCGAGGGTTCGAGAATCCAGCACAACGCCACTGGCTATACCATCAACCTGCGTTCATCAGACATCGCCAAGGGCAAGCAGGCATCAGATATGCTGGTTTTTCTTCCCGGTGTCACGCAAAAAGAAGGCATTTACAGTATCAATGGTTTGGCGGTGAGTGAAATCTATGTGGATGGAGTAAAACTCCCATCTATAGATGAACTCAAGAACATCCCCGCGGACGTGATAGATAAAGTGAAGGTTAAATATTTTGCGGGAGTCAATCACGATGCCGCAAGTGCCGGAGGAACTATTGAGATCACATTACGCAAACCTTCACAGGGCAGCTATTACGGCTCTTTGTGGGGTGGTGCAGAATATGAACCTTCATTCGGTTTCAGCAACGAAAACCTCGGTGGTCTAATCTACTATCGATACAAAAACCTGAGCATCTATGATAACCTCTCATTGGATTTCTTCCAGCCAGAAGAGACGGCAAAGCAGTCAATCTGGGATCCGACCAACAATATGCTTACTGAAATCGATGAAAAAATAAAGTATAGGTGGCATACTTTCAGGAACCGTTTGAGTCTAACCCACAACATCAGCGATAAGAGTTATTTGGGAGGCAGTTACTATATCGCGACCAACAAAACCAAGACCACTACTTTGGACAAGGGCGCGACTGGTCTGTCCAGTGTGGATACCAGAAACAGTTATCTTATTCAAGAAGCGACACTGAAGTATAATACGTCGTCCCTTAGCCAACGTGGAGCAACATTGGAAATGATCGGTGACTACTATAACCGCCAATCTGACAGCAAATCAGACTATACCTATGCCCAGAATCCGTCAAGCACGTCGGAGGATAAAACCACGTTGAACATGTATAAGTTTTCGGTGGATTTGACAGATCCACGCAGTCAAAAGCTGGTTTGGAAATATGGCGCATCGTTACAATTTATTTCATCAAAATATACCCCATCTGTTGGTGCGGTTGACGGTTCCGACCGATTCCAAACAAGCCAAGTGGCAACACGCACGAGCGGTCTGACTCCACTGGTATACGCATCAGCTATGGGGCAGATTTGGAAAATCCAGTACAGTGCAGGCGTCAATTTTCAGTTGAACAGGATTTGGTATAAGACCTTGGATGATGGCAAGACATCTTCCAACACCCAATGGGGAATCAATCCCACAGTGCAGATGATGACGCCATTAGGGGGTAATGGGAAGCACACCCTAATGATTAACTACAAGCGAATACTTGGCAAGATACCATATTCCGTTATATCTTCTACCGTTCGTTGGACTGATCCATACAACTACACTGTCGGTAATCCCGACTTGAAGGTTCAAACAGTAGATATGGTTATGGCTGGCGTGTCCATGTTCCGCAACCTATTGAACCTGAATGCCATCTATGCAAGGACACGAAATTCTATCAATTGGGAGACCAGGCAATGCCCTACTGCCCATGACTTGTTCTATACGACCCCTATCAATCTGCCAGCTCATAATTCGTATGGTGTGGGTGCTGAGGTGAATTGGAGCCCGGTAAAACCGTGGACAACGAAACTGTCAGGAAGTTATGAGATTTGCCCTGAAAATCTGACATTAGGTGGTGTTTACTATGGCAAGACAAGGCTCCGTCAGTATTACGCCATGTACAACACATTTAGTTTTCAACACGGTTGGGGTGGCATGTTGAACATCAATTATGAGCCGACATTCAAAAATTATGACCGCACTTATTATACCGTCTGGAATGTCTACGGACAAATATATAAGTCCATGTGCAAAGACAAGTTGCAGTTGACTTTCACATTCAGCGTGCTTGGTGACCGTCGCAAGTATGACAGGCAGGCCAATGGCTGCAAGATCACGTACGACTATACCACGCCAGTCCAAAGTATCGGCATCTCTCTGAGATGGAAATTTTCAGGCGGCAAGAAACAAAAGTACAATGTCGTTAATAACGGCTCACAAAACTACGAAGAAATTAAAGACATTCATTAGCCAACCGTTACTACACGGCAGCCACGCTTGCCAAGATCAGCGCCCTTTAAACAGAATCATTAGGGCGTCCGGGGAAAAGCCCTGTTAAGGGCGATTAGGGCATAGGCAGGGGTGCAACGAGGCGAAGCCGAGTGCACCCCCTGCCTATGCCATGGCCAGCCCTAACGGGGGCTTCCTTTGTGGCGTGAGGTTTGGTCATGCGCCTTGCCGTAGTTTTTTTCGACAAAGAATTAAATTTTCTTAAATTTCGTGATATATTTATCGTTTTTCAATAAATTGATATATCTTTGTGGCGGAAATAATCATTAACATAGTTGTGCATTATGAAAAAGACATCTCATCAAGCATTAAAAATCGTGTGCGTGTTTGCACTCATCTGCATTGTCTTGTGGGTGGCGTTTTATGCCTTCCAGAGTTATTTTGTCTTGACCACAGGAAGCGGCAGGGGCGTCATCAATTGGGGATCGCCGCGCATGGGATTAAAATTGACCATGTTTGCGATCAACCGCATCATGATTCTCACGCTGGCGGCATTGATGGGCGCGTTTGTGTTCAACATTCTCAAGCACTTGAAGGGAGGAACCATTTTCAACCGTGCCAATGTGGTGCTGTTGTGGATCATGGCCATTGTGCTGCCTATCCATTCGTTTATCAGCGACAATATGGGCTTTGCCTGCTCGGCTACTGACCAATATGAATGGGGGCTGACCGACACCCCGTTTGTCTATGCGATTGTGGCGGTCATCGTCGCCATGCTCTACAAGCTGGCCTGTGACGCTGCCGAGGAACAGAAGTTAACCATCTAACCCCATTGTGCGCCATGATTATCGTGAATCTTGATGTGATGATGGCCCGCCGCAAGATGTCGCTCAACGAGCTGAGCGAGCGCGTGGGCATCACAATCGCCAACCTCTCAATCCTCAAGACGGGCAAGGCCAAGGCCATCCGCTTCTCAACGCTCGATGCCATCTGCCGCGTCCTGGACTGCACCCCTGGCGACATCCTCGAGTATCGCAACGACTAACGCCTTTATTTCAAGCCTCTTATAAAATGGGCGCCTTCTATCCCCAAGTGGGGAAGAAATACCCATCTAGGGCTTCGTACGCCCTTACCAAACCGATTAATATAGCTTCAACAAAAACTCATTTATAAAATAAATCATTTATTATGAGAAGATTATGGATATTCTTAATGCTCGGAAGTTTGTTCCTTGAAGCTCTTGGGCAAAATGAGCCGGATACTGTCATGGAGATCACGCTCCCCGAGCTGGTGTTCACCGAGGGCCTGATCAAGCACAAGCCTAAAAGCGATGTGTTTAAAATCACTGAAAACCACCGCAAGGGCGTTACCAATGTATTCGATATAATGAACTTGCTGCCTGGTGTGAAGTTCGACCAATTGAAATCAAAAATCAGCGTTAAGAACGACGAGCGGGTCCTCGTGGTCGTTGACGGGCAGGAACGAAACTTTGATTATGTCAGGGCCATCGATCCTAAAAGGGTCAAGGAGATAGAAATCATCCATGAATTGCCTGGCAGATACGTTATTGCCGGCTATAAATATGTCATTGACATCAAACTCAAAAATGATTATGCGGGAAACGGCTTGTCCATCAACAACTTCACGATTGTATCGCCTGGCAACAATGGCGATGACCACATTGTCAATGAGCAGCCCAACATCCAGTACTCGCACACCGACAAGAAATGGAACTTTAACGTTGGCTATGTCTATGGCCACATCAGGTGGAACTACCCGATTTCCTACAGTAAGGTCTATCCAGGCCTGTCCGATTTGTCCAGCAAGGAATATACTACGGACAATCCCAATGACCACAATAAGAGCAATGCGCATGCGGCAAACCTTGGTCTGGACTGGAAAGTTGCCGACAACCAGACGCTATCACTGCGGGGCTCTTTTATACATGACAACAGGCGCCATTCTACCCAATATGACTACACGGGCACTTCCACGGACAATGTGCCAACCAACTTTAGCGAACTGATAGGCAATGACGTGAAAAGCAATGACTTCAAGTTTTCTGTTATCTATAACTGGACCATCTGCCAAAATTGGAAGCTATATGCTGACTTGAACTACAACCTATTCAAGACCAACAATCGCAATGCCTATTCGATGCATGAAACCTTACTCAACGATGTCTATTCCACCCACAAGAAGAATTATTACAAGGGAACCGTTGATGCCGTGTTCAGCCCGAATGACAAGCTTTCTGTGGATTTTGGATATTCGGCCACTTGGACCCTCTACAGATTCGGCCAGCGTAATATTCCTGTTACAAAATCAGATGAGAACAGGCACAATGTGTTCTCCTATCTCGATTACACGTTGAACGACAAGTTGAGCGGACGAGTAGGACTGGCCTTCGAGTCTATCCATATTAGTGACAAGGTTACTTCCAATACATACAATCGACTTCTACCTGCGGCATCGCTGAATTTTGTCCCTTCACAGAATGTGCAGGTCAGCGCCGACTACTCCACAAGGATGGAATACCCAAAACTGTATCAGTTATCGCCCATCGGCTACAACCTGGACGAGAGGATGGTCTTTCAAGGGAATCCTGGGCTGAAACCCAGTTTGAAACACGAAGTGAATCTGCAGGCGGTGCTGTGGCAGAATCTCATCTTGGCGGGGGTTTATCAGTCCTCCAAGCATGCTATCAGCGACTATTATAGTCACGTGGATGGATTGTATCAGCAGTCATTCGTGAACTCTAGACACTCCGCACTCGCGTTCCTGATCATGCACAACTGGAGCATCAATAAGAACCTCACATGGAGCAACTCATTGCAGTACTCTCATATGAACATCAGTTGGGACACGTATAAAAACCATGCTAACAATCTGAGCTTCAGTAGTAACTTGTCCTATTATATCAACCCGCTCAAGACGAGACTTGAGGTGGATTATTCACGCTCGTTGCGCCAGGTGCCTTTGCTTCAAGGATATGAGCAGCAGGAGCAGGACATGTGGGCGGTCACATTGTTCAAGACCTTCTGGCACGACAGGATCAATGTCTCGCTCACCTATTTGCCTCCCATCCGGTTAGGCGTGCGGGAGTATCAGCAACGCGCCATTGATACTGACTTCTATAAAGAGCATCAACGCTTGAACCTGAAGACCTATGACAACCTCATACTGCTCAGGGTGGGATTCCGTCTGAACAACAACAAGCGCTTCAAAGTCAAGAACCAATCAAAATTTGACGACGAGAAGAACAAAGACCGGGGACTGCTTTGACTAAATAATAGTGAATACCCAAATGAGTGAAAATGACTCTACCTTCGGTCGCAACACGGTCTTTCCTGTGGTCACCATCCGTCTTGCAGGGCGCATCCTGTGATACAATTCAAGGTGTAAAATAGAGATTATTTAGCAAAATGAATTCTTTATTTTTCAAACATCTGTTTTACAGACACTTACAAAAGAAGAAATGAACCGCGATTATTTGCTGATTCCGGTCATTTGCAGTAACTTTGCAACGAAAGAATCATCTAAACGAAACAGACTATGAATACGACAAAGAAACTGATTACCCTTTTGCTGGCGATGCTGGCCTGCATGAGCGCCAGCGCGCAAGTGAAATTCGGTGCCAAGGTGGGTCTTGACTTGACCAACTTTTGGGGGAAGGAATGCGGACACCATATGGTGCTTAATTATCAGGCAGGCTTGCTGATGGAGTACAAGTTCCATCCCCACTTCGGCATTAGTCCTGAAGTCGTGTTTGCTGCTCAGGGCGGACAGGAAAAGGCTGATGACGGAAGTGAAATGAGTGGTTTCATCAGGAGTGATAAACACTATCATACAAACTACATCAACGTGCCGGTGCTGCTCAAGTATTATCCGACCCAAGACTTCAGCATCGACTTCGGCCCGCAAGTGGGTTTCAACGTGTATAGCAAGTACACGAAGGGCAAACACGAAGCCACAGATTATAAAGACATGACAAAACCAATAGACTTCGGGTTAGGGTTGGGGTGCACCTATGACCTTGATAAGAATGCCTTTATTCAGCTACGTTACACCTTGGGACTGACCAAAGCGTTCAAGATGAGACATACTACTGCATACAGCATAGAGAACTACCGCAAGAACGGCAACATCCAGCTCGCTTTCGGCATGAAATTCTGACTTTTCTTATCACAAAGAGCATGGTGTAAAATATGCATCTACAATTTTCCGCATGTTCAAATTCCTCCGCTGATAAAGTTTCTGCTTAAATCAAAGTCATAAGCAAGAAATACCGTAAATTAGCCATGCCGATAAAACGACACGGCTTTTATGTCGCCATGATTTAAACAATGACATAGATAGATGAAGTACGAAGCAGGAAACTGGTCAAGTCACATCGTTTTGATCATTCTGTTCTGCGACCCCGTTTTCGTTATCACTCGTCAAGACCCAATCATATTTCTTTACCCATCGCCAAATGGTGACGCGTGAGAGGTTGGTCATGTTCTGTATCTGAGGTTTGGACAACCCGATACGCATCAAGTAACATACCTGCATCTGTCGTTCGGTGAAATTACCTAATTTAGCCAACAGCCTCTCCTTGAATGACGGGTAAAGTTCATCAACTGCATGATAGAGCTGTTTCCAGTCAGCAGATGTCATGTTTTTCTTGCCCGCTGAAGATTGCCTGATAGCATAAATGACATCTTCGGCTTTGCCTTCCAGTTCAGACTGATGGAGCATCTGGATAACGGTCTTGTTTTGGTCCATCTTCTCCGACAACTGTTGCTCTCTTTCTTTCAAGGCTTCTTCATATTCCGACAATTCGGCATTAACTCGTTCAAGCTCGTTTTTCACGTCGCTGAGTTCATCAGTCGTTTTCTCTAATGACGCCCTCAATTTTTCCAGGTTCTTTTCCTTCTGTTCAATATCCCTGCGCAGTTGCTTCTCATCACTTGAAACTTGCTGCAGTTCTGTCGAAAGATTAAGCACTTCCTTCAGATGCTTGCTGCGCCTTCTGACATAAAGCATATAACCGATACTTGCCAGCAGTATTGCCGCCAACGCTACAATGATGAGCGTGTTCTTGTACCTTTCTTTCTCGTCTTTCAGGCTTTGCTCTTTCTTTTGGTCTAAGTGATACTGAAACTGATTGTTCACCGTTGCCGCCAGTTCCTGGCGTTTCCCGAAGTCCAATGAATCGCTCAGGGCCATATAAAACGCAGCATATCGGTTTGCGTTTTGCACGTCACCACGCCTGTTATAAATCCGATGCAACAACCTTGACGCGTCATATTGATTATAGATGTCTGTCCCTTTTCCAGCACCAGATTACAGTAAACGATGGCCGAATCAGTTTTGCCGCATAAATCGTAATACTGGGCAAATGCCATGCACGGGAAATCGGAAAACTCTTCTAATGGGTCCATTTCTATCATCGAAAAGCACTTCCTGGCTTTGGGCAATCGCTTCATGTAGGAATAGTCATTTAACAGATACAGCAGTTCATACTGATGGCTTGAGATGTCTTTTGAACGGATGATTTCATCCAAGACGGCGTCAAAGGCTTTTTCGGCCTCCTGTTGTTTTTCCTGTGCAAGATATGCCGTGCCAAGGTGCAAGTATGGTAGAATAACGTCTTTATGCATCCGCTTGGAAATCTCAAGTTCTCCCTGTGCCATCTTGACCGCAGCATCATAATTATTTACCTTATAGTAGAGGTCATTCAGATTGGAGTAGGCGTTACGCATCATCAGCGAATCGCAATCACTTCCATCATTTTGTGCATATTCTAATGATTTGAGGAAGTATTCCATGGAACGCGGCGTGTCTTGCAAATCACGGTACACGCTACCGGCGTAGTAGGTTACTTCTTGTTTCTCAGGCAAGGAACCTTTCTCCTCAAAATACTCGAGCAGTTTCTTTATCATCAAGTCAGAGTTCGCTGTGTTGAATGCTTTGTCATTCAGCCTGATGCGTAATAAATCATACTTATTCCTGACATAATCGTTCTGCTCTCGGATTTCGATCTCCAGAGAATCAAGCATGGCAAGAGCATGGCTGGGATCTTCATCGCCAATCATTTTAATCTTCTCATAGTCTCCCAAAGCACGTTTGTCAGAACATGAGAATAACATGCACAAGCAGGTTGCACACAGAATTTGGATAAAAAATAGCTTGGTACTCATATTGAAGTTCGTTTCTAGGGCACAAAATTAGGTAGAATAATGCGAACAACCAAGCAACAATTGTTTCTCTGTGTTTCACGACTAAACGAAAGCCGTGTTTATGAATTATAGAGAGCTTAATTGTCATAAATGATTGGTAATTTGATGTTTAACCAAATCTGAACGATGGTAAATCTCGTCAAATGTACGGGAGAAACACAATGAAACAACAAATATTTTAGAATGTATAGAACCATATGTAACTTTGCAATCATTATTTTGGTACGAATTATACCCATTTGGGTATTGCGGACGGAATTAGGGTTTGGTAATTTTGCAACAAAAGATATAATAACTCAATAAAAAAGGAGATAACTATGAACAAGAAACTAATTACACTGCTGCTGGCGATGCTGGCGCTGACAAGTTGTAAGGACAGTAAGGACGAACCCACGCCGACGCCTCCAAATCCAGTCGAGGAGACAACAACAATGTATTTCGCCACATCGGGTTTTTATGGCTATCCCGAGGAGATTTACAACATTGACGGATATCTTGTGTATCAATGTGAAGATACTGAATGCAGTATTCAATCGCTGACTACTGACGGCAGGGATTGGTATGCTGTCATCATCCGTGGTGATGGCGTTTACAATGTCATTAAGAACGGGACATCCATATATTTGACAGGAGATAGAATCTGGGGGATTGCTGTTGAGAATGGTACCATTTACACCATCCAGGAACATACTTATACCACACATTCGTTATGGGTGTATAAAGATTTCCAGCGATGGTATGAAGTCGATGGAGATGTTTATTACAATACGTCTTCAATAAATGACGGCAAAGTTGCCATGGGTGTTTATGATGAACTGCCCTACTACTGGTGTAATGGAGAGATTCTTCCTGTTGATGGATTGGATGAAGGCTTCAATTGGATTTATGGGATTGACCTTCAAGGAGATGACCTGCTGATCACCTATGAGAGCATTCAGGATTTGAAGAACAAGTACTGGTGGAATGGTAAGAACTATGATTTGACCATTTATCCAAGATGTTCCAAACTGATCAATGGCCACGCCGTCATCGTGGGACGAAAAACCACCGAACAGCACGTCGGAGGAATAACTGGCGTTGCGGCGGTGATTATTGATGGAGAAGAGACAACATTAAGCGACGAAATCGGCACATCTGCTGAACAGCTTGTGGGTTATGGGCAAGATATCTATATTCTTGTCCGAGAGCGTACTGGACCAGTTATTCTCAAGAACATGCAATCCATTATGTTACCCGATATAGAAATCCCTGAGGATCTGAAACAAGCCTATCATGACTCCGGCTTCGATAAGATAAACTTGAAGACTCTGGGCGTCGAATGCTTTGCAGTGGCCATGAGACCCTATTTGCCTGATTGACTTTTTTAAACAGTTCCTGTAATAATTCCCAAATGGTATTGCAGCTCCATATTTTGCAATCACGATTATTACACAAAGCAATCTATGACATGAACAAGAAAAAGAAACTGATTATGCTGCTGGCGATGCTGGCATGCATGGGTGTAAGTGCTCAGGACATTCTGATTGACGAAACTTGTCCGCCTCAATTTCCTGGCGGCGAAGCTGCGTTGATCAACTTCCTCAATGCCGAAATCTCAATATACTTTTGCATAGAGTAGATAGATTGTCAAACAACTAAACGAAGTGAGAAAATGAGACACTTTCGTTCCATATTGGTGATACTGGTTGCATTTTGCCTTGGCTCCATCGATGGGGATAGCCATCAAACCGAAAGCAACCAACGAGGTTCGCCAACTGCATTGGCAATCCGCTTGGAGTCAGCACCGATTGATTTCTCGGGATCAACCGTAATTCTCGAAGAAACGTTATCTGCACGTTCATGCTCTTCGGTCATAAAAGTGCTATTGGATTCACCCGTTTCTCATTTCACCCGATAGTAATAATAGCGTTAACATGGCACAATTCAGCTTTTATCTTAGAAAACATCAGGTCTGTAGCTAAAAATACCCTTTTGGGTATTGCAGAAGTGATAATAAACTTGCTATTTTGCAAAATGAACTTTTTGTTTTTCAGATGACTGAACTACAACTGATTATAAAACGTTAAATGAACTGCGATTATTTGCAAGTTTCGGTAATATCACTTTAACTTTGCAAGCAAATAAATGACCTAAAAATTATATAACATCATGGACTATAAGAAACACTTCAATACAAACAACATCACAATAAAAGAGGCTTATTTCTTTTTCCTGGTCATCATGTTTGGCGCCACACTGGCAGCTTGCGGACACGACGATGAACCCGAGGAACAGCCTGATGAGATACAGACTTCCGAAATTGACTTCTATAGCCGTACCATCAAGGGCAATAACGTGGCATTCCTTAGTCATAAAGGCACTGTAGTGCTTAATTACACCAAAGGGACCATCCAATTGACCAGTAAATACAATGATTTCGATGGTCAGCCCCACACGTTCACGACAGGCGAAATGCAGGTGGCATATACCGGGGATGGCACACTCTATACATTCCGCGACCCGACGATGCAGACCGACTATGACGGCAGCACCTCTGTCGGACTCTTTGACACCGCAACAGGAGTGATCCTGTATACGTTCAACAACGAGATAGGGAAAATCTTCACCACCACCTATCTCAATTTTCCCTCCTCCGAGGTCCGAATCGGAAAAATTGGAGACAGCTACTTTATCACCCACGATAAGTCTGAATTCCTGTTTGCACCTGTCGACCAGGGCAGTAAATGCGTCTTGCAGATTAACAACTTTGTCGCCGACATGAGCGGGAATGTGGCGGCCGATGTCATTCAGTTCATGGGATTACCGATGACCTCGACTCCCAATGGATATACCATCGTTGCCGACCGAGCCGAATCGACCTACGGGGGCAATTACACCATCACCGACGTCAACATCTCTATCAATAACCAGTGCAGAGGTATCTATGGGTCGTACCTATGCAACGGCTACAAGATTGAGTTCGCAGCCCACTTGTACTAGCACCATTCCCTGAGAATTCAATAATGAATCGTTATGCAGGGACAGAGATTATCAGTAGCTTTACTACTCTAGATGTTCCAAGTTCAGTCAGCAAAAAACACCCATTTGGGTATTGCAAGCGAGAATATGATATAATAATTTTGCGACTAGTTAAATAACTAAGTATATGCATATGAAATCGAGTAATAAATTATCAGTATTTGTTACGTTGTTCATCATGATGCTGCTTGGCTCATGTGATTTTGTTTCATCTTACGATTTCAGAATCCATAATCAAACTGAAGATTCAATATCAATAGAGATGACAATAAAATGTCCTCCATATTATTCTTATTTCGAGAAGAATGGACAACGCTTTAATTGCTATGACAATTACTATCGACCTGAAATAGACACTCTTGCGATATTATTATCTGGGGATGTTTTTATGGCTAAAAGCGTATTGGTGAATCAAAGTTTGAGCGGTTTTGAGAAAGATGGAGTAACGCCTTTTTGGTACTACATCAAATCCATCACTATAGGAGAGAAAAGCCTTGACCCCAAGGTGTGGAACCATGAATCGGCATGGCAGAAGAAACATGATGGACACGGCATATTCTTTGGCGAAACATGGAAATATGACTTGTGGATAGACGAATCTATGAAATATAACTAATAAATAGACAAGATTATGATGAAAATGAAAAAGAAACTGATTATGCTTCTTGCGGTGCTGGCATGCATGAGTGCAAGCGCACAAGTGAAATTCGGTGCCAAGGTGGGTCTTGACTTGACCAACTTTTGGGGCAAACATGCTGGTCATAAGATGGCATTGAACTATCAAGCAGGTCTGATGATGGAATATCAATTCAGCAACCTATTTGCTGTTGCCCCCGAAGTGGTATTCGCATCACAAGGTAATGGCGAGAGATCTTTGTATGAAGAAGGATGGGTCGGAGAAGAGCCTTCGTCAAAAACGATGATTTCATTTCAGACCAACTACATCAATGTGCCCGTGATGCTCAAATATTATGCAACGCCAGCTTTCAGTATTGACTTTGGTCCCCAAGTTGGTTTCAATGTGTACAGCAAATACACCATCAAGGGTCCTGACAACAAATATGTCACGAATAACAAAAAGTACACGAAAGCCGTTGATTTCGGCTTGGGCCTTGGTGCGACCTACAACCTGACAGACAATGCCTTTGTTCAAGCACGCTACACCCTTGGTCTCACTAATGTGTTTAAGGACGATTTCAATGAAAGCAAGAACGGCAACATCCAGCTCTCCATCGGCTACCGTTTCTAAACATATCAGCTAGGTTGTGAGATGATAAAAACACCCATTTGGGTGTTGGCTTTGTGACTTAACAATAGTATTTTTGCATCTGAAATAAAGCGTAGAAACATGAACATGACAAAGAAACTGATGACCCTGCTGCTGGCGATGCTGGCATGCATGACTGTGAGTGCTCAAGATACAGTGATTGACGATACGTGCCCGCCTCAATTCCCAGGTGGCGATGCAGCGTTGATAAACTTCCTCAACGAGAACATCAAGTATCCGCCCAAGGCCGCTCAGGACAGAATCGAAGGCAAGGTCATCGTGCAGTTCATGGTGAAGAAGACGGGAAAAATCGATGATGTCAAAGTGCTCCGTTCGGTGCGCAAGGACCTCGATAAAGAGGCCGTCAGGGTTATCAAGATGATGCCCGACTTCGTTCCGGCCAAGCAAAACGGCGAAACCGTCGACATGCCGTACACGATACCAGTGTCCTTCAAGCTGTTCGATGAGATGAAGCCGCTTACGTTGGAAGGTTCAGATGTGCCCGATGATTTCCAGCCGCCGATGTTTCCTGGAGGCGACAGAGCCCTGATGGAGTTCCTCAAAGAAAATGTCAAATACCCACCGATGGCTGCCAAAAGAAAGATCCAAGGCAGAGTCGTCATGACTTTTGTCGTGGACAAAACGGGCAAAGTATCTGAAATCAAGGTTGCCAAATCGGTAGATATTTATTTAGACACCGAAGCCATCCGCGTCTGCAAGCTGCTGCCCGATTTCATCCCAGCCAAGCAGAATGGGGAACCCGTCAGCGTATGGTTCACCCTTCCCATCACATTCAAGTTATAAATGATTCTTGAGATACCACTTCATGCACAGGCGCAGGTTCGCACACAGGTTTTGGATAAACTTGGCTGCACCTCAGCCATTGAAAACGTGTTTTCATGGCGTTCGGCTTGCACAAGTTTTCACATCTTTTAGGATGGAAAGGTTGTGGGGGGTGAAAGATTGTGTGTATCTTTGGCTTTCTTTTTGTGAAAACTTTTTTAAGTAATATCCATTAGCAAGAATGACTGATAAAATCACCAAGATTGTGTTGACCGGTGGCCCCTGCGCGGGCAAGACGACGGCAATGGCACAGATCATCGAACACTTCAGCAGTCTGGTTTCCAGGTGTTCGCCATCCCCGAGGTGCCCACGATGTTCAGCAGCGCCGGCATCAACTACCTGACACAGAACAAGGCCCTGTTCTTTGAAACCGAGAAATCGACATTGAATATCCAGCTGGCGCTCGAGGATCACTTCGCCAAGCGCCGCCTTTCCTTATAAAAGAAATGATATAATCTTACAACAGAGATATTAATACGCAAAGATTATGAAAACAAAACTGATGATTATGATGCTGGCCATGCTGACGCTGACGGCCTGCAACAACGATGACGAGCCAAACAGTCGTCCCGATGTTAGCTTAGAGAATATCTATTTGGCAGTCAGTAGCACAGAAGAAGGTATCGGCGACAGGGTGATAACTGCTAAGGGAGACATCGTCTATCAATGTGATTCTTTAACCTGGATCAGACGCTTTTTAGCCGATGGCCGCGATTGGTATGCTATTGCCTATAAATACAACGGCGGTTATCACGTCATCAAGAACGGCAACATCATTTATTCGAGCCACGAGGAGGAAATAGTTAATATGTGCGTTGATGACGGGAACATCTACACGCTGCAGAAACCGTACTATGAACCTGTACGTCAAGAATGGCTCTGCAAGAATTTCACCCACATCTATACCTTACCATACGAACAGTTCAAATCTTCTCAAATGGTTGCACATCATGGCGACGTGACATTGGCACCATCGTACAGCAGAGAGGCATGTTACTGGAGAAACGGTGAGTTAGTTGCGATGCAAGGCTTGGAAGGCAACCTGTTGTCTTGCTATATCGACACGGATGGCGACGACGTGCTCATTGGCATTAATGTTGACAAAAACAACAGGACAGGGTATTGGCGTAATGGCACTTACAACGAACTGGAAAATACGATTATATATCAAGTCAAATTGATCGGTGGCAAGTCTTACATTCTTGGCAACCGCTATACAACCGATGTAACCAATCAATACCATGGTAGTGCTAGAAGGATCACGTCGGATGCGATTATCATTGTTGACGGGCAGGAGCAAGTGCTGCGGACCGGCGACAGACGCAATCTTGCCTATAGTATGATTCAGTACAACAACGACAACTATATCTTAGTGAAAGAGTACTTGACAGAAGAGTACTTGACAGGAGGGGGAAGATTCCAGACAGAGACCACAGAAAGAAAGTCTTTCATCTACAAGAATATGAAACCCATGAAACTGGGTGATGACATAACAAAGCTGGATGTCATTGATTTTGCTATGATCGATAAATGACGTATTAAATAAGCTTCACGTAGCCTCGATATATTAAGCAAGGTCGTTTTCATTCGGCTTGCACAAGTTTTGGATAAACTTGGCTGCGCCTCAGCCATTGATAACGTGTTTTCATGGCGTTCGGCTTGCACAAGTTTTGGATAAACTTGGCTGCACCTCAGCCATTGATAACGTGTTTTCATGGCGTTCGGCTTGCACAAGTTTTCACATCTTTTAGGATGGAAAGGTTGTGCAGGTGAAAGATTGTGTGTATCTTTGGCTTTCTTTTTGTGAAGTAAATCCGAACGAGAAATGACTGATAAAATCACCAATAAAATCACCAAGATCGTGTTGACCGGCGGCCCGTGTGCTGGCAAGACGACGGCTATGGCCCGCATCATCGAGCACTTCAGCGGCCTGGGTTTCCAGGTGTTTGCCATTCCCGAGGTACCCACGATGTTCAGCAGCGCTGGCGTGAACTACCTGACACAGAACAAGGCCCTGTTCTTTGAAGCCGAGAAATCGACATTGAATATCCAGCTGGCGCTGGAGGATCACTTCGCCAAGATGGCCAGCGAGTGCAGCAAGCCCGTGCTCATCGTGTGCGACCGCGGCACGATGGACATCAGCGCATACGTCTCGCCCGACATCTGGCAGGCGTTGACCGAGGAGATGGGCACTAACACCGTGAAGCTGCGCGATGCCCGCTACGAGGCCATCCTGCACATGGTGACCGCTGCCGCTGGTGCCGAGCAGTTCTATACCAACGAGAATAACAAGTTCCGCAGCGAGGACGTAGAACTGGCCCGCGAACTCGACCGCAAGGTGCTGAGCGCCTGGACGGGTCACCCCCACCTGCGCGTGATCGGCAACCACATGGACTTTGACGACAAGCTGCGACAGGTCTTGAACGAGATTTCGACCGTGCTGGGAGTACCTAGCCCCATCGAGCAGGAGCGCAAGTATATCGTCAAGGTGACGGGAGACATCCCCGACTATACCGAGAGCGAGATTACCCAGACCTATCTGCTGAGCGAGCCAGGTACCGAGATGCGCGTGCGCAAGCGCGGATGGCAGGGCAGCTATGTCTATTTCCAGACCATCAAGAAGACGGTGAGCAGCGACAAGACCATCGAGACCGAGCGCCGCATCACTGCCCAGCAATATGTTGACTTGCTGCAGATAGCCGACCCCAACCGCAACCCCATCCGCAAGATGCGCAAGTGCTTCGTGTGGAAAAACCACTACTTCGAGATCGACACCTACATCGAACCTAAACTAGGTATGCAGATTCTCGAGCTCGAGGGCATCAAGGAGGGCGATGAGGTGGAATTTCCGCCCTTCATCCAAGTCGTTGAGGACATCACCGGCAACGAGAAGTACTACAATTACCAGTTGTCGCTGCGATAACCGAGTTAATGACCGCGGCACAGCCACGGCACTGACTACCTGCAAAAATCCCCTGGGCAAAGGCCCGGGGGATTCTTGTTAACCGGTATGGCAACTGGTGTTAATTGGTCTTGTACTTGTAGATGTCCACCAGCTTCATGTCAAAAACAAGAGTGCTGTATGGCACCAGCACATCGCTCCTCTTGGTCGAGCCATAACCCTGCTGGTAAGGGATGATGACCGTGCAGCTGTCACCCACGTGCATGCGGGTAAGGGCAATCATCCAGCCCTCGACATTAGCACTTACCTTTGCGCGGTAGATACTGTCGGCAGGCGATGCCACAAGATAGGACGAGTCAACGGGAGTGCCGTCATAGAGTGTCAAACGGTACTTCACATCAACAGTAGAGGTAATCAACGGCTTGAGGTTGCCACGGGTCAGCATGGTGTCGTTGTGCCAACGCATGAGCACCTGTGCCGAGGGGTCCCAAGAGGCAATCATCCTGGTGTACTGCCCCGACGCAGCCTGGCGCTCATACCACTCCACATTCTTCTCTCGCCAGCCCTTGTACTCATCCTCGATACTCTTGCCCAGGCAGGAGTTGAGCGAGGTGATGGCCACGATGGCCATGATTGCGGTATAGAAAAACTTCTTCATTATCTGTCAAGTTTTAGGCATTAGGTTTCAGGTTCAAGGTTTTCAGGTGTCAAACCTAAAGCCTAATACCTAAAGCCTTTAAAAGAAATTACATCAACTTGCGCAGGACGTTGTTCAGGCTGCACTCGCGGGCGAGGATGGCGGGCAGGTCGGCGATAGCGACGCGCTCCTGCTGCATGGTGTCACGGTCACGCAGGGTGACGGTGTTATCCTCGAGGGTCTGGCCATCGACGGTGACGCAATAGGGGGTGCCGATGGCATCCTGACGGCGGTAGCGCTTACCCACGGTGTCCTTGTCCTCGTAGTGGCAGGTGAAGTCAAACTTCAACATATTCATGATCTCGTGAGCCTTCTCGGGCATGCCGTCCTTGCGGACGAGCGGCAGGATGGCGCACTTGATGGGAGCCAGGGCCTTGGGCAGATGCAGCACCACGCGGGTGTCGCCGCCCTCAAGCTGCTGCTCCTCGTAGCTGGAGCACATCACCGAGAGGAACATGCGGTCCACGCCGATCGAGGTCTCGATGACATAGGGGATGTAGCTCTCGTTCAACTCGGCGTCAAAGTACTGAATCTTCTTGCCCGAGAACTTGGCATGCTGGCTCAGGTCAAAGTCGGTACGGCTGTGGATGCCCTCCACCTCCTTGAAGCCAAACGGCATCTTGAACTCGATGTCGGTGGCGGCGTTGGCATAGTGGGCCAGCTTCTCGTGGTCGTGGAAGCGGTACTTCTCGTCACCCAGGCCCAGGGCCTTGTGCCAGCGCAGGCGGGTCTCGCGCCAGTAGTCGAACCATTTCAGATCCTCGCCAGGACGTACAAAGAATTGCATCTCCATCTGTTCAAACTCGCGCATGCGGAAGATGAACTGACGGGCCACAATCTCGTTGCGGAAGGCCTTGCCAATCTGTGCGATACCAAAGGGGATGCGCATGCGGCCGGTCTTCTGGACATTCAGGAAGTTAACAAAGATGCCCTGTGCGGTCTCGGGACGCAGGTACACGTCCATCGTCGAGTCGGCACTGCTGCCCATCTGGGTCTTGAACATGAGGTTGAACTGGCGCACATCGGTCCAGTTCTTGGTGCCACTCACGGGGTCAACGATACCGTAGTCAACGATAATCTGCTTGAGCTCGACAAGGTCATTGTCGTTCATCGCCTTCTCGTAGCGGGCATGCAACTCGTCATATTTCTTCTGGTTCTCGAGCACGCGGGGATTGGTCTGGCGGAACATCGCCTCGTCAAACTTGTCGCCGAAGCGCTTGGCTGCCTTCTCGCACTCCTTGTTCATCTTCTCCTCGATCTTGGCCAACTCGTCCTCAATGAGCACGTCGGCGCGGTAGCGCTTCTTGCTGTCGCGGTTGTCGATCAAGGGGTCATTGAATGCGTCAACATGACCCGACGCCTTCCAGATGGTCGGGTGCATGAAGATGGCGCTGTCGATGCCCACGATGTTCTCGTGCAGCAGCGTCATGGCCTCCCACCAGTAACGCTTGATATTGTTCTTGAGCTCTACGCCGTTCTGAGCATAGTCATACACAGCGCCGAGGCCGTCATAAATTTCACTAGAGGGGAACACAAAGCCATATTCCTTGGCGTGCGACACGATTTTCTTGAAAACGTCTTCCTGTTTTGCCATTGTTCTGTTTATATTGTTGTTTTGATGTTTATTTCTGATTTCAAACGACAAAGGTACAAAAAATCCCTCAATGCCAAAATGACACGAGGGATATTAGGGTTATTTAACGGGATCAAGGCTAACATTCGATTTAAAGATTAGCTACTTAATTGCCAAAGGACAAATAGAGACGCAGCCAAGATGATTAAAATCTTGCGTCTCTACAAATTCAACCCACCGATTATCAAACCCTTTCTAGAACTGGGAGTACAGGAAGGGCTGCACAGTGGCGCTGGCGAATTGGAGCACCAGCTGGATGAGGACGATGAAGATGACCAGTTTCACTGCCCAATGCACGTTGATGAACCAGTCGCGCATCCTGTCCCACACGTGGCGGGGCACGAAGTGCAGGCCGAAGATGATGGCCAGCATGATGCACCAAGTGCTGCGGCGGGCCAGGAACACGGGCAGATAAGCCCACTCAAAATCGGTCAAGATGCCTCTAATGACCTGATCGGCCGCATGGAAAGAATTGGCGCGGAAGAATATCCAGAGGAAGGCCACAAAACTGAAGGTCATCAGCCATGAAAAGAAGCGCGTGACCGGCGTGCTCTCAATTCTGTCGAGCCACGGCTTGCTCAGCTTGTGGACACACAGGGCAATGCCGTGCCCCGCGCCCCACACCACAAAGGTCCATGCCGCACCGTGCCACAGGCCGCCCAACAGCATGGTCACCATCAAGTTGATGTGCTGGCGCACTTTACCCTTGCGGTTGCCACCCAACGGAATATAGACATAGTCGCGCAACCAGGTGGAGAGCGTGATGTGCCAGCGGTGCCAGAACTCGGTCACATTCAGCGAGCGGTAGGGATAGTTAAAGTTAATGCCCAGGTCAAAGCCCATGATGCCGCCCAGACCGATAGCCATGTCACTATAGCCCGAGAAGTCACAGTAGATCTGCATCGTGAAGCCCAATACAGCCATGAGCAGCTCAAAGCCCGTGTATCCTGACGGGTTGCCAAAGGCGATGTTGTTGTACTGGGCAATATAGTCGGCAAAGACCGCCTTCTTCAAAATTCCCAACATCACCAGGAACAGGCCGCCGTAAATCATCTCGCGCGTGGCAGGTTTGTTCTCCTGCAGCTGCGGCATGAAATCCCGTGCCCGCACAATGGGACCGGCCACCAGGCAGGGGAAATAGGACAGGAAGAAGAGGTAGTCGATATAGTCGTCGGTGGGCTGGATCTTGCCCTTATACACATCCACGACGTAGCTGATGGTGCGGAAGGTATAGAACGACACCCCCACAGGCAGTATCAAGTCCAACGGCTGGAAGTTGCCGTTAATGAGCTCGTTGATGTTCCATATCACAAAGTTACTGTACTTGAAGAACAGCAACACGCTCAACGAGAGCACCAAGGAAACCGTGAGCGCAATGCGACGCTCGGTGCGGTTCTTGCTGGAATCGATAAATTGAGCCACCCACCAGTCGATGAACGACGTGGCCACCAGCAGCAGGAAGAACCAGCCGCTGGATTTATAGAAGAAAAACAGGCTAAAGGCGATGACAAATATCATCATCTTGTGGCGTTGCGACTTCAAGAGCGCATACACCGGCAGGAACACGAGGAACAGCACCCAGAAAAGGCCGCTCGTGAACAGCATGGGCTCATCGCGGTTGAACGAGAACAGCGACAGCAGTTGGGTCAGGTCAATGGCGTTTAACATCATGGCTTTATACGGGGGGCTGATAGACAACAATGCGTGAGGCGCGGGCGATGCCCTCACCAGGATCATCAAGACGGAAGGGATGGGCCCCATTGGCATCAATCCACTTGATGACGCGGTCCATCCATTTGTGGGCCGATTCGCGCGTGGGATGTGCCCCGTCACGGCTGCGTTCAAACTTGTCGTTGGCACTCAGGTAGAAGCATCCCTTGCCCAGTTCCCGAGCCAGCAAGTCGTTGATACCCGTGTCCTTGTCCCAGTTGGGAGGGCCGATCCACACGTAGGGGATGTCGCCCATCTCGGCAAGCATCTTCTTGAGGTAGGGACGCCGTGCGTTCTTGATGTCGGGGACATATAACTCGTTAGCACCCAAGCAAACAAAGATATAGTTGGGGTGATATTTGTTGATGAGCTCGGTGAGACGCGCCGTCTCACCCCAGCACAGGGTGGAACTGCTGTACCAGATCACCTCGACCAGCTTGTGACCGTTCTTGTCACAATACTTAGCCAGGCGGGGCGCCAGCCCCTCCAGCATCGAGTCGCCAATAAAGAGGATATTCTTGGCTGTCGTGTCCATGGGGGCACGCCAGGCTTTGACCTTGGCGCTATCGGTGGTGGCACTATCGATTTTAATCGCTAGTGTGTTTTTCAAATCACGGACAAATGTCCCCGTCTTGATGTCGATGCCACCCACCTTGATGCCATCCTGCCAGAACGACAGGACCACAAAAAACGATAGGGCCGCAAGCAGTAGGGTCCAGAGTCCCCAATAATGTTTATTCATCTAAGGTGTTTTGAAAGTGATAAAAAAGACATAGAGATTTCACGCGCCAGCACCTTGTACTGGCGCATGAAACTGATTGATTTAACGGTTACTTGAGCAACTCGATGCCCAGGCCAGGACGGTCATGCAGGGTAATCTTGCCGTTCTCGACAGTCATGCCCGTGAAGCGGTCGTTGGCGATGAGCAGGTTGCCGTCCAGGTCGGCATAATCCACGACGGGCGACAGGTTGGCGGCAGCGGTCACGGCACATGAGGTCTCGGTCATGCAACCGATCATCACCTTCATGTCAAGAGCGCGGGCCAGCGTCACCATCTTGTGGGCCTCATACAGGCCGGTGCTCTTCATCAGCTTGATATTGATGCCGTCATACACGCCCTTGAACCGAACGATGTCGGGCAGACGCTGGAAAGCCTCGTCGGCGATGATGGGTAGCGGCGAGCGCTCACGCAGCCATGCCGTCTCGTCGATCCACGTCTTGTCAAATGGCTGCTCGACGAAGATGCAGTTATGCTCCTTGAGCCAGTGGCACATTTCCAGGGCATACTCCTTGTTGTTCCATCCCTGGTTGCAGTCCACACAGATGGGCACATCGGGCATCATCTCGTTGATGATGTTGATTGTGGCCTGGTCCTGATCCAGACCCATCTTTGCCTTGATGAGCTTGTAGGGCCGCGCCTCTTCCACCTTTTGGCGCACCACCTCGGGGGTGTCGATGCCGATGGTGAAGCTCGTCACGGGCGTCTTTTCGGGATTATAGCCCCAGATCTTGTACCAGGGCTGACCCATGATCTTGCCCAGCAGGTCATGCAGGGCGATGTCGATACTGGCCTTAGCGGCACGGTTGTTCTCGTCAACACTATCGACATAGCTCAGGATATCCTCGATGCAGAAGGGGTCCTTGAACTGCTCCAGGTCGAGCTTGTTCAGGAAAGTGGTCACACTCTCAACGCTCTCGCCCAGATAGGGAGGCATCGAAGCCTCGCCATAGCCCTTGATGCCTTCATACTCCAGCGTCACCTGCACGTCGGGCGTGGTGGTGCGGCTGTAGCGGGCCAGATTAAAAGCATGGCGCAGCTTGAGTTCATAGGGGAAGAACGACAGTTTCAATTTACCGGTCTTGGGTATTTGGTTAACACGGGGCACTTTCTTGCCATTCCTCTTTTTAAGACGATCCACTGCGTCGATCGATACGGGCGATGCGGCGGCAATCGCCGTCAGACCCATTCCTGCAATAAATTTTCTACGATCCATAATATTGAATTTTAAGTTACTAGCTATTTGTATAAACTGGATGAGCAGGAATAACTGGAAGTATTCTCACTTCCCACTCCTCTCAAAAGTACCAGGGATGGTTGCGCAGGGCAACGATGCCCTTTGTGCCCACCATGCCCTTGATGCGGCTGGCGCTCAAGGGGGAGTACAAGTAAGGATAATCACTGGCTGTGGGGTCAAGGCTGTTGATCTTGACCTGTCCCGAGCAGTGGATGTACTTGCCGTCACGCAGGTAGAGGCCCACATGGGTCACACGTCCCGTCTTCTCGTTGCCAAAGAACAGCAGGTCGCCCGTTTCATACTGGTGCCAGTCGGTTCCCTTTTTCATGATTTTGCCGGTCAATGCTTGCTGCGAGGCATCGCGTTGCAGGATGATGCCGTTGCTCAGGTAGCTCACCTTGGTCAAGCCGGAGCAGTCGGTCACCTTCGTAGAGGTGCCGCCCCACAGGTAGCTGGATCCCATCATGCGACGTGCGGTCTTCTCGATCTGGGCGGCGCTGAACTGCTGTTGGCTCCACTGCGAGAGTTCAGCGACATCAGCGGCATCGACCCACCCCACTCTACCGTCGGGGGTGGCCAGTTTGATCCATTTACCTTGTTCGGTCTTGTATTCCAAGATGTTACCCATCACCAGGTCGCTCACCGTCTCATCGCCATGAGCCTGAGTCACCAGGCGCGAGTCATAGGCAGTGACGATGTAACGCTTAGCCTTGCGCCAAGCCTTCATCTGGGATTCGGTCTTGAACGAGAGGGAGCTCTCGGGGACATAGGCGATATAGTCATCGGCCATTTGCACACGGTACCAGTCATCGGCCTTTTGCAGCACCTTGACGGGAGCGCCCATAATGCCTTGCGTGGCGATTTCGGCGCTGTGCTTGGGCTCGGTGCGCAGGGTGGCGATGCTCAGTTTGACCTGGGCCCACTTGCGGGCTGCGGGGATGCCGTCCTCGAGCACGGTAATCTTGTCGGTATAGCCGCTGTAGCCATTCTTGATCATAGCGGCCTGGATGGCCTTCTTTTGAGCCTGCGTGCCTACGGTGCCCGTCAGCACCCACTTGCTGGCTTGCTGGGTAGCCTTGACGTCCCAGATGGCAGTACGCTTGTCGGGAGCGATGCGTTGCTTGAGTTCGGCCAGGGCCTTATCGGGCGTGACAGCCATGGCGGCCAGTGTCGTCAACGCCATGGCGAATGCAATAATCAATGATTTGAGTCTCATTTCTTTATCGGAGTTATTGAATTGACTTTGAGATGGCTGTCCCACTTGTCATAGAACAGGTTGCCCTTGCGCCACTCGACCTCACCGGGCTGGAAATCCACAGTCTCGCTGCGGATGTAGGTCTTGGGAGGGCTCAACACGTCGCCCACGCCCTCGTTGCTGGCCATGCGGTACAGGTCAATGCCGGTGGCATAGTAATCGTTCAATGCCGTTCCCACGGCACTGCGGCCAAATGACGGGTCGGTGGGAATCCAGCCGATGCCCTCAAAATAGGTCTCGCACCAGTCGTGGTAGTTGATTTCGTCAGGGTGCAGCATCCAGCCGCTCTCCCAGCGTGCGGGAATGCCCAGCGAGCGCGCGAGCGTGATGTAAAGCAGTCCCACCTGCCCGCAGTCACCGTGATTGTTCTCGATCACATACTGCGGGATGTTGGCCAGGGTGCTGTATTCACGGGCGCCGGCCCACGGCAGGTTATAGCCGATCCACTCATAGATTTTGGCTGCCTGCAGCACGGGATTGGTCTCGCTGCCCACGATTCTGCGGGCCAGGGCGCGCATGTCGTCGGTGATGATCACGTGACGCGGCTCATCGCCCGTGTAGCGCTTGTACTCGGCACTGGCGGTGTTGTACGGCTCAAGCATGGCGATCAGGTCCTGCTGGCTGTAGTGGCGCTCGCCCACGTCATAGGAGAAGGTGTATTCAAAGTGTGTAGGCTTGCCCTTCTCGGCGACGGCTTCCATATACACCGTGTGATGCTTGCTGCCTTGGCTGAAGGTCACCTCACGGTTACTGCTCTCGAGGCGGATGTTCTTTTGCCTCAGGTTCTCGTAGGGGAACGGCATCCACACGCGCAATGTTTCACCGGCAGGAACAGCGTCGGCATTGACGTCGAGGGTGAACGTGATGTTCACACGTCGCCAGTCGCGCACGTTATTCTTGTCGGCAGGCGTGCGCATGGCCTCCAAGTAATACTTGCGGCGGGTGAGGAAACTCTCGTGGTTGTCGGCCGCGTTCTGGGCAGCAAACTCCTTACCCAGCAGCCACAGGTTGCCCACACTCTTGCGGAACCACATCTCCTTGCCGTCGATGTTCATCACCTCCAGGGCGCGGGTGTCCTTCCAGTGCTGGATTTGGGCATCAGTAGCCTCGGGCATCTTCTCGCGAATCTTTTTCACGCCCTCCTCGGGAGTGATGCGGAAGTCGGTGCGGATGCGCTGCATGATGGTGCGCAACGAGTCGATGCGCACGGCGTCGGCAACGCGCACCTTCTTGGGGAGGGATTTCATCACCTTCTCGGCACGGGCAAACTCGCCCTGCGCGATCAATTCATCCACTTGGTCCTGCCAGTCGGGGGTGATGGCCATACTGGCCAACGCCATCGCGCCAGCGGCCAGTGCTAACAATTGCTTTTTACCTTTCATCTTACCTGTCAAAATGTTTTAACAGGCAAATTTACTGCAATTATTTGAAAAGTCAACCCTTTCAGCCCAAGAGTTTTCAACAAAAGTGCGCCGGACAATAGTCAAAGGGTCATATCACCCTGTTATCTAGGGAATTCCATCAGGAAAGTGGTATAGAAGCCTGGTCGCGGATCATCGAGTAGCGACATCATTCCGCCCTGGATGGTGAGCAGGCGGCGGCTCAACGACAGTCCAATGCCGTTGCCCTTGCGCTTGGTGGTGAAAAACGGGATAAAAATCGAGGAACGCGCATCAGCGGGAATGGGCTCACCGTTGTTGCTGGAATAGAGCATCACCCTGCCCTCCTGCGATTGGCGGCACTCCATGCCCAGCTTGGTGGCACCGGCTTCGATAGCGTTCTTGATCAGGTTAATCAGAATCTGGCGCAACAGGTTCGGGTCGGTCTTGATCATGATCTCGTCCTGCAGCTCGTTATGCCATTCCACATCGGGGTACAAGCGTTCCACTTCACTGATGACGGCAGCAAGATTGACCATCTGGGGGACTGGCTTCTGCAACTCGGAGTATTTGCGGTATCCATCCACAAAGGAATTGAGATGGGTTACCGTGTTGTGAATGGCTTTCACGCCCTCTTCCAGATCAGAGCCTTTCACCGTGGGGCTGGTAAGCATCATCTGGCTGATGCTGGCAATGGGAGCGGTGGCGTTCATGATCTCGTGGGTCAACACACGCGTGAGTTTTTCCCATGACTCCACCTCACCGAGGTTGACCTGCTCACGCACGTGTTCACCCAGTTGGTTGAGCGCTTCCTGCAGGGCACGCTCGCCACTGAACAAGTGCCGCGTGGGCAGTCTGAAGGTCAGGTCACGGTTACGGATTGCCTCCTGCATCATGCGGGCACGCCTGGCAAGCATGCGCTGGTGGTGCCAGAACCACAGGGCAAACGCCGCTACCACTGCGGCAATAATCCACAGCTCGGTACTCATTGCAGTTTTTTCATCTTGTTATACAAAGTCTGACGGGTGATGCCCAGCATATCGGCGGCCTTGGACAGGTTACCGCCACACAGGTCAACGGCACGCTTGATGTGGCTGGCCTCCAACTCATCAAGCGGCTTTACCTCACGGGCCTTGTCAAGCACATCCTTGAGCTTGCGCACCAACTCGTCGTTGTCCCAAGGCTTGGTGATGAAATCGGCGGCACCACGCTTGAGGCCTCGCACAGCCAGCTGCACGTCGGCATAGGCAGTGATCAGCACCACGGGGACTTCGGGATGGCGTTTATGGATGGCTTGTAGCCATAGCAGTCCGTCCTGGCCGCTATTCACGCCCAGGGTGAAGTTCATGTCCAGCAAGACGATGTCCACATGCTCTTGAGCCATCAGCGTGAGGAGCGTTTCGGGCGAGGACAATGTCAGCACCTTCTCAAACGTTCCCATCAGGCAATACTTCAACGCCGTGAGAATCGCCTCATTATCATCAACAATCAATATTGTACCATAATTCTGCATAACGGCAGCGAAATTACAAATAATCGTCCAATGTCCAAACCATCCTCATGAACTTTTTAAGGCAGGGCAGCATTATCTAGAGCGACAAGCAGCACCCTGGTATCATTATGGCCAATTTGCGGTTAAAAACAGGTCGAGAAGGCAAAAGTGTAAAAAAATTTTACACTCAGGTGTAAAAAATTTTTACACTTTTGAATTTGGGGGCAAAAAAAGTTGACGACATCGAGAGCCGTAATCTAAATTTGCAACAAACGAAATAAAGATCTTTGAAATGTCATTAAGTGCTAATAATTTTTTCATAAACATGTGGTTAGATCAAAAGTGGGGAGTTACCCCAATTGAGTCGACGGCACCTCCCCACAGTTTTTTCTTAAGCCTATCTGAACTTTAAACTAAAGCCAAGTAAAACGCATGTGAAAATTGTTATAGCTGTGTTGCTAGGAGTTTATGTATTATGCGTGGCGTTGATATCGAGCCGCCACACTGGGCAAAGCCAGGAAATTGTTCCATTATAACTTGCAGGTAATAGACCGGAACGTTTCCTGGCAATGCTATGTTTCCACGTCAAATCATTCGGGCTGGGTAAGCAGTTGATCAATCAGCGTAGTGACATCACTGATGTTCTTTGCGCTGCTTTGGCCTTCAGTTAGCAACTGATCAATCAATGAGGTCACATCATCAATGGTCAGCTTTTTTGCTCCCCCTGCAACCACAACGCCACCAGGGGTTATACCAAGTGGCCTGCCTTTATCCCTGGGCTTTCCTCCAAGAGGGTCTATGTGAAACCCGACAAGATCGACTTTTTCAAGGGCCCATTCCCTCAGATCATCTCTCTTTGCAAGTGAATTACCTGAAGATGATCCGCTTCGAACTGCGACGTTACCAGGATTTGTACTACGTGGCTTTTCAGGAAGCCTTGGTTTGCCACCATTAGTTACAGGGTCACTAATAGCAATTCTTGTGACGATACTCAAGAATGCAGAGTCAGTAAAAAATGATGACCTCGATTTGGTAAGTGCCGTATCATCGGCAAAGGCTGAAAGCACGATGCAAACACATCCTAACAATAATAGATACTTTTTCATTTGACTTTGGGTTTTTAATTGATAAACTTAAGTATGTTATATTTTTTTTGCAAATTTAGCATACAATTTCAATTTATCAAACCCTTCGCCATTCCTTAACATCCATTAACACTTCCGCTCCACCCATCCATCAAGTCCATGCAGCGCGCGACCAGGTTCCCTGTACCGTGGCTATGCCAGGCCCTCCGCGCGCGACCTGTCCCGTGGGGAGGCTGTTGCAAAACATACCTCAAAAATGAAAAAAGCCTCTACTTTCCCAAGCGGAGGCTTTGTCATATCCGTAAAATTATGTAAT
>ONOU01000044.1 GCA_900319525.1 uncultured Prevotellaceae bacterium
AGGAAGGGCTTTAATTCAATGGAATGAAAATCAAGCTGATTATATCAGGGTGTAGATCCTGAGGAAATCATAGTAATATCCACAGACGAACCAATGAATATCCCAAACAAAGGTTAAATACGTTAATTTTGCCTCCTTATTTCTGACATTGTCCAACCCTAAATCCACCTCTCTACCGTTTAATGTGTAAGTCGTTGATTATCAATGCTTAATATATTCCAGAATTGCTATAATTTAACAAATGTAATCTTAAGTAATAATCTTCAAACTATTGCATGGAGTGCATTTGCTAACTGTCGGTCACTTACGAGTATCACGATTCCAAACAGTGTTAAATCACTCGCTGGTTTTAGTGGCTGCACGGGCTTGACAAGTGTCACCATAGGTAACAACGTTGAGACAATAGCTGGTTATACATTCACAGGCTGTTCAAGCTTGACAAGTATAACGATTCCAAATAGCGTAGTATCCATAGGGGGATTTGCTTTTCAGGGTTGCACAAGTCTTGCTTTTGTTACTTTAGGTAACGGGTTAACAATGATTGGAGGTACGGGGTCCGATTACTGGAATACATTTGCTAATTGTACGTCATTAAAAGAAATTGTAATTCCTGATAATGTAAAGACAATTACCCGTTCTGCTTTTGCGGGCTGTACTGCCCTAGAAAGAGTCACACTGAGCAACTCTTTAGAGTTAATAGATGACCAGATGTTTGACGGATGTACTTCACTAACTAGTGTCAATATTCCTGCAAGTGTCACCAGCATTGAGTGGGGTGCTTTTCAGAATTGCCGCAGCCTGCCCGCCATTACGATTCCCAATAGTGTCGTTACTATCGGTGGTAGTGCATTTTTGGGCTGCACAAGTTTAAATGAGATATCAATCCCTGCCAGCGTCACCACTATTGATAAAGAAGCTTTTAATGGTTGTACGGGTCTTACAAGTCTGACCTTCACACCTGGAGAAGACCAATTGACGATAGGAGAAAAAGCCTTCTATAATTGCACTGGGCTATCCTCGTTAACCTTGCCTGGTAATGTATATGCCATTGGTACAAGCGCCTTTGAGAGCTGCACGGGCCTTTCCCGAGTTACTCTACAGCCAGGCGTAACGACCATCGGTAATTCCGCTTTCAAGGGCTGCACACGCCTGTCTAACTTGACAATGAACGATGGTGTTACCAACATAGGTGATCAATCTTTCTACGGTTGTACTCGATTGACATCAATAACGCTCCCAAGGACTACACTATCCTTTGGATTCATGGCATTTGCTGCATGTACAAGATTAGCAGCTATTTCATTAAATGAAGGTTTGAATAGTATTGGAAAACGTGCTTTCGACGGTTGTACTGCTTTATCAAATATATCAATTCCTAGTAGTGTGTCTTCTATTGGTTTAGGCGCTTTTTTCCAATGTACATCATTAGTAGAGATGACAATTCCTGATAATGTGTCAATTTATGAAGGGACTATTGGCGTGGATCCTTTTGGATTATTTGAAAAATGTACTTCTCTTAAAAAAGTGACATTTGGAAACCAAAATACTAAAATACCTAACTTTTGCTTCCGTGACTGCTCTAGTCTTGAAGAGGTTATCGTTGGTAATAACATTACTGCCATTGGATTTTATTCTTTTAATAATTGCACGTCCTTGCCCCAATTCACAATTCCCAGCCAAACCACATCAATTGATCAATATGCTTTTTCTGGCTGTACGGCAATAACAAGCATGATAATTCCCAATAGTGTAACAAGCATTGGAGAACGTGCGTTTAATGGTTGCAACATGCTTGAAACCATCACATTGGGCAAGAATCTAGTTTCAATAGGACAATCTGCTTTTAGCAATTGTCGCAGTCTTAAATCGGTTACTATTCCCAAGTCTGTCACATCATTGGGAAGTTGGATCTTTACTGGTTGCACAGGACTTACCGAAGTGAAGTTTGAGAATAACATCATTGGCTCTTACATGTTTGATGGCTGCACTGGTTTGACAGACGTCGAGACTCCTGACAATATGACGAAAATTGGTACCTATGCTTTTAGGAATTGCTCTGGCCTCAAGACAGTCACTTTGGGTCGCGGCCTGACGACTCTGGGTGGCGATGCGTTCAATGGCTGCAACGCTATCGAGACGGTGATTTCTCGCAGTGAGATTGCCCCGTCGATGAGTGGCGTGAATTGCTTTACTTCCACTGTCTATAACAATGCGACACTCTATATTCCCATCGGTGCTACCGAGGACTATCAGTTGACCGACTACTGGTACAAGTTTGTCAACATGGTTGAAAAGGATCTTGATGTCATTCCTGGTGACGTGGACGGTGACGGCATGCTAACTATCAGCGACGTGACCGACCTTATTGACCTCTTGCTCTCGGGCGGTGGCGCTGGTAGTGCCGACGTGGATGGTGATGGAAATGTAACCATTGCCGACGTGACCGAACTTATTGACAAACTGCTCTCAGGCAACGGCAATTAATGGCGCATTGCCAACTGCAACAGGAGTGTGCCCGTCACATCGGCGAGCACACTCCTGTTGTAATGTCAGTTCGATGAAAATAAACCACTGATACTCAATTTGTTCGCTATGTGAGAGTGTGTCATAATTCAAACCTAAATAGGTGTCCGTGCTGTGCACGGTGAAATTAATCCCTAAACTGCGAGCCTCGCTCGCAATTCTGCTTTTTGACATGGACAACCGCCCCGTCATTGATTACCTTCGCGCCACAACCACAGCATCGCCGTCCCCCGCGCGACCAGGTTCCCCGTGCCGTGGCTCTGCCACCGCCCTCGCGCACGACCTGTCCCGTGGGCGGCGGCTTGGTGTGACTTCAAGCGAAGCAACCTGTCCCGTGGGCGGTGGCTTTGCCGCCGTAAAGATTCCCGCACCGCCGTCATTTTTTAATTAAGTTGTCACTATAGTCTACAGGTTGTCTTGGTTGTCTGATAGCTTTGCGGCTTAGGGCGTGGGGGCTTATCGGGTGAATTGTTACCGAGATGGGTGGAGTCGTTAAGAAAAATATTGTACCTTTGTGGTCTTGAATTAGAAAGAACAAAAGGACATGGCAATAAAATTGAGATATGACGGGCAGGGTGACGTGCCCAAGCGGCTGTTGCTCGAGACTTATGGCTGCCAGATGAATGTGGCCGACAGCGAGGTCGTGGCCACCGTGATGAAGATGGCGGGCTATGAGACCTGCGAGACGCTCGACGAGGCCGACGCGATTATGATCAACACGTGCTCGGTGCGCGACAATGCCGAGCAGAAGATCTTCTCGCGCTTGAACCAGTTGAACGCCTACCGCCTGAAGCGGCAGCGCCGTCTCATCATCGGCATCATCGGCTGCATGGCCGAGCGCATGAAGGACGTGCTCATCAATGAGCATGGCGTGGATCTCGTGGCCGGGCCAGACGCCTATCTGGAATTGCCGTCCCTCATCGGACTGGCCGAGCAGGGCGAGAAAGCCATTAACACCAACCTATCGACCACCGAGACCTACCGCGACATCATCCCGTCGCGTGTGGGTGGCAGCAAGGTGAGTGGCTTTATCAGCATCATGAGGGGGTGCAACAACTTTTGCACCTACTGCATCGTGCCCTACACCCGCGGCCGTGAACGCAGCCGTGAGCCGCAGAGCATCCTCAATGAGCTGGCCGACCTGCGACAGCGTGGATTCAAGGAGGTGACCCTGCTGGGACAAAACGTCAACTCCTACCTGTACAAGCCTGCCGACGGTGGTGAGCCCGTTGACCTGGCACGCCTGCTGGCGATGGTCGCCCAGGCTGCCCCCGAGATGCGCGTGCGCTTCACCACCAGCAACCCCGAGGACCTGAGTGACGCTATCATCGAGACGATGGCCAGCCATGCCAACATCTGCAACCATATCCACCTGCCCGTGCAGAGCGGCAGCAACAAGGTGTTGAAACTCATGAACCGCAAATACACCCGCGAGTGGTACCTCGACCGCATTGCCCGCATCCGCGCCGCCATGCCCGATTGCGGCATCTCGACCGACATGTTCACGGGCTTCCACGACGAGACCGAGGAGGACTTCCAGGAGACCCTGTCGCTGATGCGCGAGGTGGCCTTTGACTCGGCGTTCATGTTCAAGTACAGCGAGCGTCCCGGCACCTTTGCCGCCAAGAACCTGCCCGACAACGTCCCCGAGGACGTGAAGATCGACCGGCTGAACCGCATGATCGCCTTGCAGAATGAACTGTCGCTGTGCAGCAACAGGGCCGATGTGGGCAAGACCTTTGAGGTGCTGGTCGAGGGCTACAGCAAGCGCAGCCGCGACGACATGTTCGGCCGCACCCAGCAGAACAAGGTCATCGTCTTTCCTGCCCATGGCGAGCAACCCGGCGACAAGGTGATGTGCCGCGTGCTGAGCGCGTCGAGCGCCACGCTCAAGGGCGAGCGCGTCAAGTAATTTAGGCTTAAGGAATTCTTTCAGGCGATAGTATCCAAACTAACAACTAAGAACCAAGAACTGACAACTAAAAATGACTTTTGCTCAGAACTGTAACGAGATATTTGACCAGACGGTAAAGCTCTATCATGAAACCGACGATGTGGATGCCGTGTTCAACAATCCCTTTGACGGCGATACGATCGAGGGCCGCCTGTCCCGCAAGAACTGGATTGACGCTGTGCAATGGCACCTCGAAGACATCATCCGCGACGAGAATATCGATCCCGTCGAGGCCCTGGCGCTCAAGCGCCGCATCGACCACAGCAACCAGGACCGCACCGACCTGGTGGAGGAGATTGACACCTACTTTCGCCAGCAGTATGCCGATGTGACGGTCAAGGACGATGCCACCATCAACACCGAGAGCCCCGCTTGGGCCATCGACCGACTGTCGATTCTCGCCCTCAAGATATGGCACATGCGCGAGCAGACCGAGCGTGCCGACGCCGATGCCGCCCACATCGCCAAGTGCCAGGCCAAGCTTGACGTGCTGCTCGAGCAGCGTGTTGACTTGACCACGGCTATCGACCAGTTGCTGGTCGACATCGCCGCTGGCCGCAAGTACATGAAGGTCTATCGCCAGATGAAGATGTATAACGATCCCGAGACCAACCCCGTGCTGTATGGCAAGAAGTGACGCACCGACCCACAACGTGCTGGTCATGCGCTTCTCGGCACTGGGCGATGTGGCGATGACCATCCCTGTGCTCTATCCCGTGTGTCGGGCCAACCCTGACACACGTTTCATTATGCTGACCAAGAAGTGGCCCGCATCCATGTTTCACGACCGTCCTGATAACCTCATGGTCGTGGGTGTTGACGTCAACACTGAGTATAAGGGGGTGATGGGGCTGATGAGGCTTGCCTCGCAGTTGCGCCGGGAGTACCTGATCGATGCGGTTGCTGACCTCCACAATGTGCTCCGTTCCAGAGTGCTGGGGATGTGCATGCGGCTGCATGGTGTCCCCGTTGTGCACCTGGACAAGCAACGTGCCCGCCGCAAGGCCCTGGTCGCCCACAAGACTGAGGAGCCGCTCACGCCCACCATCGAGCGTTACCGCGAGGTGTTTGTGAAATTGGGATTTGATGCCCTAGACGTGTTTACCCGTCTCTATGACGGGAAACCGTTGCCTGTGAGCCCAATCGTGCTCGACAAGAAGCCTGGTGAGCGATGGGTGGCTATTTCGCCCTTCTCGGCCCACGAGGGCAAGGTCTATCCCCTGGAGCAGATGGAGCAGGTGGTCGAGCTGCTGAGCCAGCGCGATAACTACAGGCTGTTCCTCATGGGAGGCGGCAAGAATGAGAAGATGGCCCTGCGCAAGATGGTCGGCAAGCGCAAGGGTGTCATCTCGATGGCCGAAATCAAGCATGGTTTCATCGATGAGTATGCCCTGCTGGGCCGCTGTGACCTCATGGTCACGATGGACTCGGCAAACATGCACCTGGCTTCGCTCATGGGACTCAAGACCGTCACCATCTGGGGGGCAACGGCGCCTGCCTGCGGATTCCTGGGCTATGGACAGAATGCCAGTGATGATATCGGGCTTGACATGCCTTGCCGTCCATGCTCCATCTATGGTGAGCGTGAGTGCCTCTATGGCGATTACCGATGCCTCAAGAATATTTCCCCAAAAATGGTAGTTGAACGAGTGATTGCAATAATTGAGGGGAAATAATGTTTATATTGTTGCCGTTTTCGCTGTTTTTGTTTAATTTTGCACATTGGTTCTAACTAATCCTGTGCTCTATGGCAAAAAATAATCAACACTTGCGTAATGTGCTCGTCATGCGCCTGTCGGTGCTGGGAAACGTGGCAATGACTATACCTGTACTATATCCCGTGTGTAAGGCGAACCCCGACACGCGGTTTATTATGCTCACCAAGATGTGGCCCGCCTCCATGTTCCACGACCGTCCTGCCAACCTCAAGGTGGTGGACTTTGACGTGAAGGGGAGCCATAGCGGCTTGATTGGCCTGTTGAAGTTGGCGGCACAGCTGCACAAGTTGTATGATATCGATGCGGTTGCCGATCTGCACAACGTGAGCGGCACGTGGATAATTGATGCCTACATGAAACTCAAGGGCGCACGCATTGCGCGTCTCGACAGGGAGAAGCCCAAGCGCCGTGCTTTGGTCAGTCACAGGACCAATGAGCCCTTAACTCCCATTCATGACCGTTACCGCAACGTGTTCACGCAATTGGGGTTCGAGGCTCCTGACGATTTTACCCATCTGTATGATGGCCGTGACTGGCCCACAAGCCCGTTAGTGCCCGATAAAGAGGAAGGCCAGCGCTGGATTGCCATATCGCCGTTCTCGTCCCACAAGCACAAGACCTATCCGCTGGAGCAGATGGAACAGGTGATTGCCGAATTGAGCAAGCGTGAGAATTACTGGTTGTTCCTCATGGGAGGCGGCAAGCAGGAGAAGATAGCCCTCAGGTCCATCGCCCGTAAATACAAGCGGGTGGTCTCGATGGCCGAGGTCAAGCACAAGTTTATTGATGAATATGCCTTGTTGGGCAAGTGTGACCTGATGCTCACCATGGAGTCGGCCAACATGCACTTGGCGTCACTGGTCGATCTGCAGGCCATGACCGTGTGGGGACCCACGAGTCCCGCTTGCGGTTATCTGGGATATAATCAGGTTATCGAGGATGACATACAGCTCGATATGGATTGCCGTCCATGTTCCATCACTGGCGACAAGGCATGCAAGTATGGCGACTACCGTTGCCTCAAGAATATTAAGCCCGAGTACATCGTGCAGCGCGTTGTGGAGGCGGTCGAGAACAACGCCCGCAACAACACCAAGGCTACCAGACTGGCGATGAACGGCAGGGCACACAACAAAACAACTAACACCGATTGATGAAAAGCATTCTTATTACTGGAGCCGGTGGCTTTATCGGGGGCTTCCTCGTCGAGGAGGCGCTCAAGCGTGGCTATGACACGTGGGCCGCTGTCCGCTCGACCACAAGCCGCGAGTTCCTGCAAGACAAGCGCATCCATTTCATCGAACTCGACTACAACGACCAGGACAAACTCGAAGATACCCTGCGCGACCACATGGGCGAGTGGGGCCGCTGGGACTACATCGTCCACAACCTGGGCGTTACCAAGAGTACCAACTATCTCGATTTTGAACGCGTCAACCATGGCTACCTGCGCGCTCTTGTCGATGCCTTGCAGGTGACGAACATGACGCCCGACGTTTTCCTGATGATGAGCAGCCTGAGCGTCATGGGGCCTGGAGTCAAGGGCAGCTACGAGCCCTTCAAGTCCACCGATGTCCCGTTGCCCAACACCTATTACGGCGTCTCCAAGCTCAAGGCCGAGACTTACCTGCAGTCGATAGACGGCTTCCCCTATACCATCTTCCGCTGCACGGGCGTCTATGGACCGCATGAGCGGGATTACTACTTGATGATCAAGAGCATCAAGCGAGGTTTTGACTTCAGCGTGGGTTTTGACAAGCAGATGCTCACGTTCATCTATGTCAAGGACCTGGCCGTGGGAGTGATGGACGCGTTGGAGCGCGGACCATTGCGCAAGGCCTACTTCATCAGCGAGGAAAAGGCCTATACACAGCAGGAGTTCCGCAAAATCGTGTGCGAGGAATTGGGCAAGAAGTTTGTCATTCCCGTGACTTGTCCGTTGTGGCTGGTTAAGGTGGTGTGCAACGTTGCCGAGTGGGTGGGCAAGGTGACCCTCAGGGCAAGCACCCTTAACCGTGACAAGTTCAAGATACTCAAGCAACGCAACTGGCAGTGCGACACCAGCGACGCGCGGCGTGACTTCAATTTCAATCCCAAGTATTCATTGCGCGAGGGCATTCACGAGGCCGTGCAATGGTACCGCGAAGCGGGATGGCTGTGATGAAACCCGTTTTCCTTATCGGTTATATGGGCTGCGGCAAGACCACGCTGGGCGAGGTCCTTGCCCGGCAGATGGGCGTACCCTTTATCGACCTTGACGAGTACATCGAGCGCCAGCAGGGCATGACTATTGTCGAGATTTTTGCCCGTGAGGGCGAGGAGCGTTTCCGCCAGTTGGAAACGGCGGCCCTCGGCGAGGTGGCTGCGATGGATGGCGTCATCATCGCCTGTGGAGGCGGTACCCCTTGCCACGGCAATAACATGACGCTGATGAATGAGATGGGCGTCACCGTGTGGCTCACCACCAGCCCCGAGCGCATCACCGCCCGCCTGCTCCTGCCCGAGCAGCGCGTCAAGCGCCCCAAGTTCAATGACCTCCCCGACGAAGCCTTCCTCCCCCTTGTGCAGCGCGAACTGGAACGTCGCTCACCCTATTACAATCAGGCCTCGTTGCAATTCGATTCCACCGACATCGAAACCGCCCCCGCCACCGTCCGCACCGCCAACCGCCTCGCCACCCTATTGGAACCTTTACTCCGCCAGATGACTAAAAACTGACAACTAAGAACTAACAACTAAAATCTTTTTACTACCTTTGCCGTTCAATAGAGAATAATCAACATTATAATATACTGAAACGATGAATTTTGTAGAAGAACTGAAATGGCGCGGCATGATCAATGACATCATGCCTGGCACCGAGGAGCAACTCAACAAGGAAATGACGAGCGGATATGTGGGTATCGACCCCACGGCCGACTCGTTGCACATCGGCCACCTGGTGGGCATCATGATGCTCAAGCACCTGCAGCGTGCCGGACATCGGCCCATCGCGCTGATTGGCGGTGCAACGGGCATGATCGGTGACCCGTCGATGAAGTCCCAGGAGCGCAAGCTCATTGACGAGGAGACCCTGCGTCACAACCAGGAGTGCATCCGCCAGCAGCTGGCCAAGTTCCTGGACTTTGACAGCGACTCGCCCAACCATGCTATCGTGGTGAACAACTATGATTGGATGAAGGACTTCTCTTTCCTGAGCTTCATCCGCGACATCGGCAAGCACATCACCGTCAACTACATGATGGCTAAGGACAGCGTGAAGAAGCGCCTAGCCGCCAATGCCGACCACGGCATGTCGTTCACCGAGTTCTCCTATCAGTTGCTACAGGGTTATGACTTCCTGCACCTGTATGAGACCGAGAACTGCCGCCTGCAGATGGGTGGCAGTGACCAGTGGGGCAACATCACCACGGGTACCGAGCTCATTCGCCGCATGAACGGCGGTGAGGCCTTTGCCATTACTTGCCCGTTGATCACCAAGGCCGATGGCGGCAAGTTTGGAAAGACCGAGAGCGGTAACGTGTGGCTTGATCCCAAGCGCACCTCGCCCTACAAGTTCTACCAGTTCTGGATCAACGTGAGCGATGCCGATGCCGAGAAGTATATCAAGATCTTCACCGACCTGACTAAGGAGGAAATCGCCGAATTGGTTGCTGAGCAGGAGAAGGATCCCGGCCTGCGTCCCTTGCAGAAGCGCCTGGCCAAGGAAATCACGACCATGGTCCACTCGGCCGAGGAATATGAGAACGCTGTCGAGGCTTCACAGATCCTCTTCTCTAACAAGGCCAAGGACATCCTGCACAAGATCGACGAGGACACGCTGCTGAGCGTGTTTGAGGGTGTGCCCACCTTTGAAGTCCCTCGCAGTGCTATCGATGAGGGCACGCCGATGATCTCGCTCCTGACCGATCAGGCTGCGGTCTTCCCCAGCAAGGGTGAGATGCGCAAGTTGACCCAGGGCGGCGGCGTGAGCATCAACAAGGAGAAATTGGCCGATCCCAATATGCCTGCCAGCGCCGACATGCTGCTCAACGGCAAGTATATCCTGGCACAGAAGGGTAAGAAGAATTATTTCCTGCTCATTGTGAAGTGATTCCAGGCCGATTGGCAAAAAATTCTGTAACAAAATCCTTGTAATTCAAAAAAAAGCAGTAATTTTGCACCGCATTTGGAGAATGCTGGCCGCGTTTCGGCCATTGAATGTAATCATTCACAGCATTCGGCTTGCACAGCATTTGAAGCAGGTAACTGTTCAGATGATACAGGATTGCCTTGTAGTGTAATGGTAACACAACGGTTTTTGGTGCCGCATTTCCTGGTTCGAGTCCGGGCAAGGCAACCACAACAAGAAAAGGAGATGAACCCACGTTCATCTCCTTTCTTGTTGCCGGTTGCGGCATGATGGTATGTGGCTTGTGGAAATAACACAAGTCAAAACGCTAATCGCCGTGGCGGCGATAACGCTTTGATGCGGTAGCCCATAGCAGAATCGAACTGCTCTTTCAAGAATGAAAATCTTGCGTCCTAGCCGATAGACGAATGGGCCAAACCTTAGCTGAACATGGCACACGAGGCGCCACGCCTAATTGCTTAGGCCTTGTTCAGCTTGTTGATGTGCTGAGCGAGCTTTGACTTCAGGTTTGAGGCCTTGTTCTTGCTGATCACGTTCTTGCCAGCAAGCTTGTCAAGCATAGCGGTCACCTTGGGCATAGCCTCGGCGGCTTCCTTGGCGTCGGTCATCTTGCGGATGTTGCGCACGGCATTGCGCATGGTCTTGCTGTAATAACGGTTGCGAAGACGGCGGGTCTCGCTCTGACGGATTCTCTTAATTGCTGATTTATGGTTTGCCATAATTTAAACTGCTCTTTCAAGAATGAAAATCTTGCGTCCTAGCCGATAGACGAATGGGCCAAATTGCGGGATTTTTCCGCAAAAGCGACTGCAAAATTAGCACTATTTTTTGAATTGACAAAATTTAACCTCGCGAAAAGGGAAAAAAGTTGCGTTTTTTGGCTTTTTATGACTCGTGAATGCCGAATAATGAGTATATTAGCGGCATGTATGAGAAGCTCAAGGGCATTGTGCTCAATACCATCCGATACAGTGACAAGCACAATATCGTGCATGTCTATACCGACGCTCGCGGACTGATGTCGTTTGCCGTGCCGCAGGGCAAGACCCATGCGGCTCGCATGCGCAATGCCATGCTCATGCCCCTGTCGCTGGTCGATATGGAGGCTGCCGTGCGCAACGGGAGGGAGCTGGCCATGATGCGTGAGTTGCACCGCAATTATCCGCTGGCAACGCTGTACAGTGACCCTGTGAAAAACGCGATAGCCATGTTCATCAGTGAGCTGCTTGCCCATGTGATCCAGGAGCCCGAGGGTAATGATCCGCTGTTCCGCTATATCGAGCAGTCGGTGCAACTGCTGGAGCAGATGCCTGATGGTTATGCCAATTTCCACATTTGTTTCCTCTTCCATCTAGGCGCTCACTTGGGCATACAGCCCAATGTGGAGAGTTACCGTCATGGCTACTGGTTTGACATGATCGATGGCGTGTTTACTCCGTCGGCGGTGCGAGGTCACATGCTCTTGCAGCCCCGTGAGGCCCAGGTGATCTATTTGCTCTCGCGCATGACGTTCCGCAACATGGCGGTTTTCAAGTTCAACCGCGAGGAACGCAACCGCATGCTCGACCTCATCATCAGCTACTATCGCCTGCACAATGCCGCCATCGGCACCCTGCGGTCCCCCGACATCCTCAAACAGCTGTTCGTGTGAGAATACAGAGGGTGCGCGCGTTGACAACGCGCGGTGCTGAACGGAACGGGTAGTTATTGCAGGGCTTCGAGCAGGAGGCCGAAGAAGACGTAGGCTGCGAACAGGATGAGGGTGAAGACGACGGTGCGGCCCAGACAACCCCATGCGCTCATGCCGTCATTCTTTTTCTTGGATTTCTTTTTGCCCGTTGATTTGCGTTTGTTGGTGGTTGGCCGTTTTGTGCCATTGTCGCTGGAGCCGGATAGCCCCGTGTAGCGATAGGATGTGGATGCCTGTTTCATGCGGGTCCTGTGAGGCGGTGGCGTGGAAGCGGTGGGATGGTATTCGGGTGGAGTCTCAGCGTCAAAGCTGATGCTTTGTTGCTGCTTGCGTCTGGACGCTGTCGTGCGGGGCGCCTCTTTGTCCTCACGGGTGGAGACGCGCGCTTTGGAAATAGGCTGGTGGGCCTGCAACAAGCATTGCGGGCAGACTATCACGCCATCGTTGGCGATAAGCTGCTCGTTACTGATGTCTAACTTTTTACCGCATTTAGGGCAGGTCCAGCGCATGTCTTAAAAAGACTTAAGGTACTAGGCTTTAGGCGTTAGGCTACAGGTAAAGCACCTAAAGCCTAAAACCTAAAGCCTAAAACCTTGAATTGAGAATGGTTATCCCTCGTAGTGGATGATGGCCTTGACAACGACATGCCACTTGCCGTCGATGAACTCGGCTTCACCAGCACGATCGGTGACGATGCGGGTGCCGCTGGGAATCTGGATGGCATTGCCCGAGCAGGCGCGGATCAGGTTCTCGGCAGGCATCATCAGTGCAAAGCGGTGAACCTCAGGCTTGTCGATTACCTCAAATGTGCCATGCTGGCCGTCAAACGTGGTGAGCACGTAGATGGAGTTGCCAGGCTCGAAGGTGTCGCTCACGCGGGTGAAGTCGTCATTCTCGTCGGGTTTGCTCATGAACAGGTTCATGACTTCTCCCTCCTCAATGATGGCGGGTTGCTCGGTCTCTACGGGCTGCTCATCGATGACCTGCTCGTCGGCAATGGCTTCTTCCTCGACAGGCTCATTGTTGCGTATGCCTTTACCGGTCAGGCGGATGGACAGGGCCTTCATCTGGTCGGCAGCATCGGTCGAGAACTCCTGCAGGTTGGCGTTGGTGCGGTCCAGCTCACGGGCAAAGTTGCGGCGCATCTCCTTGATCTTGCCGCGGTTGCTCAGTGCGGTGAGCAGTGCCCACAGGCCCAGCAATGTGCCCAGGATGCCCAGCCACAGGGGCAGGTTAGCGGCACATGACGACAGGTCGCAGCTCGTGTTGTCGGCCTTGGCAGGTGTTGATGCTTCACCTTCCTGAGCGTTCTGCTGCTCGGCTTCGGCATTCTCGTCGCCGGCTTGCTGTTCACCCTCGGGTGCGGGAACATCCTTCATCATGTCGGGATGATCACTGATAAAGGCATTGAAGTCGGGCTCTACCAGTTTCCAAATCTGGGGGCTAACCAGTTCCTTGAGGTCGGCGATGCTGCCGGCCTTGTTCTCTTCCTTCTTGAACTCGTCGTAGATTTTTTCCCATTTTGTGCCTTGGTTGCCATAGACTTCATTCAGGTCGTCAATGGTGTAGCCCTGGGGGAAGCGGGCCAGCATTTCGTCTGAACGTTTGGCAAAGCCCTTAGCATAGGCCGTGTAGTGGGCACACCGTGCGATGCCCTGCTTCCACAGGGTGTTAGACAGCGTCTGATTCTCGGAAACTTGCGCCAGTGCCGAGGTGGCGAGGCAGATGATGGCTGCCATGAGTAAAGTAAAGCGTTTCATAACTTTAAGAGATATTATGATTGTTATTGGTTAAACTTGCTGATCACGTCGTTGCGCATGTTCTTGAGCAGATTGTGACGGATGACGCCGATGATGGGGTAGAAGAACGGAACGTCCTCAACCACGTCGGTGGCATTGTAGCGGCCTTTCAGGAAGGTGTTGATGCCTGCCGTCAGGTAATTGGCCAGGTTGTCGCTCAGCACGCTCTCGAACAGGCGCAGCACGTTATTCTCGATACCAAACTCGTCCTTGATTGTAGCGTCGCACAACTCTACAAAGAAGCGGTTGAACTCCTTGACTTTCTCGACCAGCCGGTCGCGCACCTCGATAGACTCTACCTGCTCCATTGTCAAGTCATCCACATCCAGCATCGAGCAGCAGTAGCGCATGCGTTTCACGCTGGTGGCATTGTAGCGGGCAACATCGGCCTGGCCTTCCAGGCGCTTGTTCTCCAGCTTGATGCCGCCGCGGCAGGTGATCTGCTTGGGACACTGGGTCTCCTGCTTGATCTCGAACAGTTCGCGGTACTGCTTGCCATATACTCGCTCGATGATGGCCTGGGTGAGCATGTTGATGCGGCTGTGTGACCCCAGGATGTTCAATATCTTGCTGCCTGTTCCCGAGAAGTAGATCTGTTTGGGCATCTCATAGTCACGCAGTTTCATGGCTTGAGCGATGTAATAGATGATGGCCGAATAGAAGTACATGAAGATGAGGCGGCGCTGGCTGTCGTTACGCAGCAGCGCGTTGTAGCTGTACAGGTTGCGGTCGATCTCACGCAGCGTGCGCAGTTCCTCGACGTTCTCGATCGAGAACAGGAACGCGTTGATGTCCTCGCTGCGCTTCTGGGCCATGATGTCGGCCAGAATGCTGCTCAGGTAGGCGATATTGTTGCCCTTGTCATTCTCGATGAGCTGCTTGAAGTAGCGCGTGTAGTGCTGCAATAGCGGGTTGTTGTCAGCGTCCTTGTCGGTAAAGCCGTCACCAAAGATGGCGTTGCCGGCAAACCTGAATGACGAGATGGCCACTGGCTCGCTGCTCATGCGGTCGCTAGTGGGCTGATAGATGACGGTGTCACAGGTGCCGCCGCCAATGTCAATCGACACATAGCTGCTGCCGGCCACCTCGGCGCCACTGTAGTAGTAGGCGGGCGCGAGGCTCTCGGGATAAGAACGCAGGCGGTCGCTGTCGGCACCGATGTAGGTGTTGAACAGTTCCACCCATGTGCGCTCCAGCGTGTCGCGGTCGGCGCCGCCCATGCTCACGGGATAGAAATAAACAATCTCGGTGCGGCGCAGGTCGGCATTCTCCAGCAGCGCCTTGGCCTTGATGAGCAGGGTGAGCTCGCGCAGGAATGCCCGTGCCAGCTCAGTATCGCCCTTCCACTTGAGGTTGGTCGTCACTTCGTAGCCGTGGAAGTAGCGGCGCTCATACAGGAAGGGGATGTTCACGTCGCTGAACAGGTTGCTGCCCATGCCGCTGTTCTCGTTGCGCGCCAGCGTGGAACGCAGCGGGAAACCGTACACGCTGTCGATTTCGCGAGGCACGAATTCGACGCGCTGCACCTGCTCGGCATACTCCAGCGAGTGGGGCTTGTGCAACGAGGCGACAAGCACCTGCTGTGAGCCGTACTCAAAGGTGAACGGCTGGGAGGGCTGGCCCCGCTCGGCCCACTCGACATGGGTGTTGGTGGTACCAAAGTCAACGGCAAAGATGAGTTCCTTGGCGCTGGGGTTGTAAGGTTTCCATTGCGGGATGATCACACCACCCGAGCGTCCCAGGTGGTTCTGCACACTCACCTCAATGTAGTCAAATGAGCCGTCCACGTCATAGTAAACGGTACTGTAACCCGAATGTGAGCGAATGGCATCACGCACGTTCAGGCCGTTGGTCTTGATGCCGTTCTTGTAGAAACGCAAGGTGGCGCCTCCACTCTCGATCATGGTGAACAGCTCGACGGTGTAGTCATCGTTGGCGTCGGTCTTGACAAACGGGAATATCGAGGTGGACAAGGTAGCGCCCACGATGCGGCCCGTGCCGCGGCGCTCGTCAAATGTCCAGGTGTGGTCGTTGATGGGGAAATACTTGCGCGACAGTTCAATGTAGCGGTTCTCGCCCTTCTTGACGCGGATGCGCAGGGTGACCATCACGCTGCCGTCGGCAAACTCCTCGATGTCCACCACGTTGCGGCCTGCGATGGTGCCCTTGATGTAGTCGGTGTCAAAGTAGGTGAACAACAGCGGCTTCAACGGCAGCAGGTAACCGCAGGTGGGATTGGGTGTGCGGGGCTTGATGTTGCCGTCAAAGAAGTGGTCGGTGTCGATCACGCAGCCACTATCCAGTCTGACGAGGGTATCGGTCAGGAAGTCGTCGGTGGTGACAAACGGGTATTGGATAGAAGTGTCGGGCAGTTTGCGGTCGTTAAGGGGCAGCCCGCCGGCATACACTTGTGTGGCACTGTCCCACTCCTTGTCGATATAGCGGTAGTGCTCCACGCTGCCGTTGAAACCGTTGACCAGTACCAGCGGCAATTCGTTCTTGTCCTGGGGCAGGGTGGGGGTGATGACAAAGTCACTGTCGCTGGCGGCAGTGCGGATGTCCATCACCCGCTTGTGATAGAACCGCGCGCCCAGCACGCTCACGTCGATACCGCCACCGAAGGGGTCATAGTTGTGCTCCAGCTGTTCGAGCACGGTGCTGGCGCGTCCCTCGTCCAGGGCATCCAGGTTGGGGATGACCGTGGTGATGCGCCGGTACAGGTCAGGACGGTTGGCGCGCAGGGGCTCCAGGTTCTTCTGCATGTAGGCATACACCTCACCGCAGTGCAGGCGCAGCGTGGGATAGGCGTTCATTAGCAGGTACATGTAGAAGACGAAATCCTCGTCACGCACCCACAGGTGCCGCACTTCGCCAAAGAGGCTCACGCCCTGTTCCACCTTGATGGCGTCGATGGTGCCCAGTGCGGGAGCGGCCATCACAATCGAGGCTGGCGATGTGCCGCCCAGCACTTGCCGGTCCCACATCAGGATATACCAGTCCTTGAGCAAGTCAAAGTTATAGACCTTGTCGCTGCGCAGAAACAGGTCCAGCGTCTCGCCGTAGAGACGGTGTTGAGGGTTGGACTTGAGTTGTTCGAGGCATTCCTCACGGTTCCAGCGGATGATGCGCAGGTAGTCCTTGTGATTCTCGTAGTCAAAGAACAATTGTGCCACGTCCAGGGCGTTGGACACCAGGCGCTCGTTCATGCGGGCGCCACGCAATCGCTCGTTGGCCAGCTGCTTGAAGGCGTTCTTCACCAGGTCGAGCTGGGCCAGAGGGCTGGGGATGGCGGTGCGGGGATTCTCGCTCAGTCCGCCATCGGGATCCTTGATGCGGGCAATGTCGTCGTCGCTGTACGGTGCGTGCCCGATCCAGTCTTCCTCGCCGTTCTTGCTCGTGTTGTTGCTATAGGATAATATCTCGCTCATTGTTGATGATATCTTCTCTTTTTCTTAATACAAGCTTAAAAGCCTAAAGCCTAATTAATATTATCGTACCGTTCGGTAAATATCTTGTGGGCCGCTTTGTTGAACAGGTCCAGCAACTTGAATTCCACAGTGTGGTCGCTGTAGCTGGGGTTGTCCTTGCTCAACTTGTTCATTTCGGCCTTGAACACGTTGTTGTCCACGTTCTTGTGGCCAAACAGGGCCTTGCGCACGTTCACGCCATCAATAGCATGTGACATGTCGATTTCGCCTGGCCTGAAGAAGGCCACGCTGCGCATGTTGTCGTTCATCTCGGTAAGCCATTGGGCATAGGCCAGCAGGAACTGGTCCACCAGAGTGCGGTAGAACTGCGAGGCAAGGAAGTCGCTCTTGATTTTGGGCGCATCTTCGGTGAAACCCTGTCCGATGATGTCTTTGAATCCTGTGGTCAGGAACAGGAACAGCAGGTGGAATTTGCACATGGGCTCATAGATGAGCTGACGCGTGCGGTGACCCAGCGACAGGAAGTTGATGCTCAACTCGTCTTTGGCCAGGGCGTACTCATAGGCCGTGGTGGGCAGCGGGAAGCCGTCCATGTCGGTCAGCTTGTTCTCGGGAACACCGGCAAAATCCAGCGGGGCCAGGGCGCCTATCAGCTCGATGAAATGGGCATTGTTGCGCTGACCGTGCTCGCCTGGGTCATACAGGTAGGGCTTGCTCCTCACCTGGTCGCCCAGGTAGTAGATGCTGTTCACGTTGCTGTCGTTGGCGCCGGTGAGCGTGTTCTTGTAGTAGTAGAGCGCGCTCTGGGTCTTGACGATGAAGTCGCTGGTGGCGATGCGCTGGTCCTGCTTGTTGCCCTCCAGGGTGAAGTAGGGGAGCACCGTCAAGCCACCGATGGGGGCGCGGCTCAGCGCGTCGCGGTTCTCGATGCCCTCGAGATTGGCCGCCTGGCGGATGTTCTTGACCATGATGGGGAAGCCCGATGCGCCCGTACCGCCAAAGATGGAGCTGATAAAGAAGATGCGGTCGCCCTGGCGAAAGATGTTGCTGAAGGCCTTGAACTCGTTGCTGTCCTTAATCTCGTTCAGCGCCACGCTGCCGATGTTGGGACTGCCCACAAAGCCGATGTTCATCTTATTTTCCAGCTGGTAGTTGGCAAATAGGAGCGACGTCAGCGCCTGGTTGGCCTCGTTCATCGTGTCATAGCCTATAAATTCGCGGAACTTGCTGTTCTCCACGGCCCCCAGGTTGAAGATGAACGTGTCGTTCAAGGTCACGCTGGTGTTGCTCATGATTTCGCGCAACGTGACAATGCGGTTGGCAAAGAAACCGTCGGCATTGGGTTCGTTGCCGTAGAGTTTGCGGCGGATGTCGCGGTAGTCGTTGAGCATCGCCTCGGTGCGCTTCAGGTCCTCGTTGGCCTTGTGCGGGTCGATGATGACGGGTACAATCTCCAGGTCTTTCACCGGCTTGCCGTTTTCGTCAAGGGGACGCACGCCGGCTGCCGACAGCATCAGCAGTGACTTCAATACCCTCGATCCGGTACCTCCGATAGCAAAAAGGAATAATCTCATTTATAGAGTTGTTAGTTGTTGGTTCTTAGTTGTTAGTTTACTGCGGCAGCGGTGTGTGGCGGCAGTTGCTGCTCCACCAGCGCATCGAGTAGGAGGCGATGATGTAGAGCAATGCGGCAAACAGTACCGTCTGCATCTCGAACTGTATCGACTCACCGACGTACATCAGTCCGTTGTGAGCAAACACGGTGTCGTTATAGATGTAGCACACTACGGGCGCCAGCACAATCACTACGCCCATGATAGCCAGCCAGTGATACCATCGGTCAAATTTCACCGAGTTGATGGCATAGTAGTAAATGGCTGCGCCTCCCCATGCCACGAGGATGGTGATGGCGGCAATCACGGGATACATGTTCAGATTGTACATCTTGTCGTTAAATCCCTGATTGAAGTACATCTGCTCCCAGATGTTGAAGCTGTCACTGCAGCTCAGGATGAAGAACAGCACAGTGATTACGATTCCGGCAATCAGATACCCTAAATGTTTCATTATCTCAGTTTTTTAGTTGTCAGTTTACTGTTGTTAGACGGAGTGAGTTACCGTTGAAGTTGCACGGTGACGTCAAAATAGCTGCTGCCGCCCTTCATCGCGTCAAACATGCCGCGCATCAGGTGCTCGAGGCCCAGTGTCGTTGAGGCAAATGAACCGCCGGTGCTGGTGTCGCTCTCGGTTGACGACTGGCGCACCCACGAGGGCAGCTCGTTGCGCAGCGCGATATGCACCTCGTCACGGGGACTCTTCAAGTCGCCCACGAGGGTCAGCACGTGGGTCATGCCCTCAAGGTATTCCTTGTTGTTGGCGGTCAGCATGCCGGGGACGATGGGCTGTATCGTCAGCGTGTAGCCGTCGATGCTGCTCACCTCATAGTTGTCGGCATTGGTCAGCATGGCGTCATCCTGCATCAGTCCGCTCAGGTCGGCTGCCAGCGAGAAACACAACTTGCCAGTCTGGCGGTCACCGTCGCACTTGGCCAGCACGATGCCGTCACCATGCTTGACACGGAAGCGGCCCGCGTTGTCCTTCCACTCGGGCAGCACGCGGCAGGGCAACTCGGCAGTAGCCTGGTTGAAGCGGTAGCTGTTGCGCAATCCGGCAGCATCGAGCACGCCGCTGTAACGCTTGTCTTGGGCCAGCTGGTCCATCGCGTCGCCATCGGCGATGATGACAAGGTAGAACGGGCGCTTGCCGCTGTACTCAAAGGGGACACCGTTGTAAGGATAATACTTGCCGCTGTAGTCGCCCATGAACTGCTGCACCACCACGCTCTTGCCCTTGTAGCGGGCAAATACGCGGGTGGCCAGGCTGTTTTCCTCATTGAAAATCTTGTCCAGGCTAACGCCGTGGGTGTCCTTGGGCGAGTAGATGAGGTCACTCACCAGCACGCTCACGTTGCCGGGACGCTGGGCTTCCAGGATTTTGTTGAAAATCAGCTGGAAGTCGGTATAGCTGGCATCGCCCACACCTGCCGTGCTCTGGTAGATGTCGCGGTCCTTGAGGAACTCGTCCACCGTGTGCTGGTAGGGATAGATGCCGTCGTTCACGATGTTGATATCGACCTTGCTGCCGGCGGGGAAGTGGTTGATCAGGTCGTTCACGGCCTTCTTAAGCTGACCGCCGCCACCGCGCTGGTCATAAGGGACCATCGAGCCGCTGCGCTCAAAATAGATGGTCAGCGACAGGTCGTCAACGCCGCCATAGGGGCGCGTGTCCCAGTGCATCGGGGGACGCAGGTGTGACCCGATTTCCTCGATGAACTCGGCCAGTTTCTTGTGATCCACACGGCCTTCAGGGGTCAGCATGTCTCCATACTTGCCCGGATTCTCGGTGATGAGCGTGCACAACGAGTCATAGGCGGCACGGGTCGTGTCACCGCTCACCAGTACACTACGCACGGCTTTTTCCAACTGGCCGTGACCTCCTCCACAACCCATCAGAGCCACCATCAGCAGGCAGCCCATCAGCAGCATTGGTAATCGTTTCATGTATGTCATTCTATCACGTTTCTCTAGTCTATGTCGTCTTTTAGGAAAAGTATTCCATAAATTATGCAAAATTAGTGCAAGTCAGCCGAAGTGCCAAATTTATTTGAGCAATTCCAACATTAAGCCTAATTTATGCAAAAATAATGCCGTTTCCCTTATTGGCTGTGTGTTTGCGTGTTAAAAATTGTTGTGTTATCGGTTGCGCAGCATCTGCAGCACTTCCTCAACAGGGAGAGCATCAACGTGATAGCCATTTCGGCCGGTCATCGGCTCGGCCATGAACAGGGAATTCCACAGGGCCTCGGCGGTAGCCTCGATCGTCGCGGCAAACAGCGAAGACATTTCGCCGTTGGCCAGCACGGTCGAGGTAATGGTCTTGGCGTTGGCATCGATGAGGTTATCGGGGGCTACCGACATGGCGATGACATAGTCGCCGCTGCCGTTGCTGGCGATACCTCCTGTCTTGGCCAGTCCCATCATGGCACGCTTGGCCAGCCGCTCCAGGTTGCGCGAGTCGAGTGGGGCATCGGTAACGACAACCATCATGCAGGAGCCATCCACGTTCTCGGTCTTCCTGACGTGGTTGATAAAGTCGTGTTTCTCAAGTCGCTGACCCACCTGCACGCCATCAATCTCGAGGATGCCGCCATAGTTGGTCTGGGCAAGCACGCCCACGGTGTAGCCGCCCAGTGACTGGGGCAACACGCGCGACGAGGTGCCAATGCCGCCCTTGAAGCCGAAACAGATGGTGCCCGTTCCGGCCCCAACGTTACCCTGTTCCACCGGGCCGCCGTGGGCAGCATTGATGGCGTCGATCACCATCTGGGGCGTGACGTGCATGCCACGGATGTCGTTCAGGCGGCCGTCATTGGTCTCGCCCACAACGGCGTTCACCGAGCGCACGCCCTCGTTGCCTGGCTGCATCAGCGTATAGCGCACCAGGCCCTCGATGCCGGCTGCAACGCTCAGCGTGTTGGTCAGCACAACAGGGGTCTCGATGTTGCCCAGCTCTTGAACCTGGGTGATTCCCGCCAGTTTACCGAAACCGTTGCCCACGTGGATGGCAGCAGGCACCTTGTGGTTGAAGATGTCACCCTGATGTGGCACAATGGCGGTCACGCCAGTGCGAACACTATCTCCTTCAATCAGGGTCACATGTCCCACCGTCACGCCTGGCACATCGGTAATCGCATTATACTGTCCAGTCTGGAAAATCCCTGTCGGGAATCCCCACTGGCGCAACGTCTTATGAGGCTGTGCCGCCAGTGAAACTACCCCCAGCACAGTTAATGCCGCTATTAAAAAATATCGCTTCATGTCTATGGTCTGATCTTCGTTTGACAAAGATACAACAAACGCCCCACATGACCCAAATATCTGTGTCTTTTGCCCAAATCAGCAGGAATTAAGCAGATACCCAGGCCCGCGCCTCCCAAAACTTTTAAAACCTCGCGACGCCTGAATGGCAGTGTTTTCCCATAATCCGATGAGGCGTTTAATGCGCATAAAGGCGCCCGACGGCGCAAAAAGGGGGAGCGTACGCACCCCCGAAAATCTGATTCAGCAGCGAGATGCTCCACGTGGGACACTTCGCCAGTTTCTTGCATCGCCACAAGAACATTCCAGAATCAATATCAAAATGTGATGTATTTAACCATCCAAATCGTTCATGCTCAAAAAATCCTTAAGCATAATATGTTGCACCGTGCTTGTGGAAAAATCAATGTCATCGTTGGTGATAATGATTTTTCGCATTGACTGGTCCAGTTTGTTGAATAACGCAAACTCCCTGTTGTAAGTATCCTCATCGGCAATGGAGTAGGCCACCTGCACAAGATAACTCTTACCATCCTTTGTGGCATAGAAATCTATTTCCTGCGAGTCCATCCTGAACACAGACAGGTTATAACCCATAAAAACCAATTCGTTATACACAACATTCTCAAGATTGTGTGTCAGGTCATATCGGTTTTCTGATTGCCGAATCGTGTTAAACGCCACATCCTCGTCATACACTTTGGAAAAAAACATCAGTTCCCTCTTGGCCTTGGTCATGTACTGAGGAATAGAACGGATGATATATGCCTCTTCCAGATAGCCCAAGTATTTCATTATCGTGTTGACAGATGACTGCATTCCTTGCCCTTTAAGATATTTCATCACAGAGTGGGCACTAAATATCCTGCTGTTGGAGCGCAAAACGTAATTGATCAGCTTCTCAAAGAGTGCTACTTTCCTGACATGATAACGATTGATGATGTCGTTACGCACAATCTGCTCGTCCAGTTCATTCAAGTATGTGAGAATGGATGATTTGTCAGGGAATTCTATGGTCTTGGGGAAACCTCCATAAATAAGATAGTCGGTTACTGAGCGCATGTTTCCTGTCTGGGCGGCGTACTCACAAATTTCCTTATAAACGAATGGACGTATGTTAAACGAAACATACCTGCCTGAAAATGCCTTTGTGAGTTCTTTGGACAAAAGTTTGGAGTTGCTGCCTGTAATAAACAGCGACAGGTTTTCGAGTCGCAACGAACGACATGCCAAATTCCAATCTTCAACCAACTGAATCTCATCAAGAAACACATAGGTCTTCTCAGACGATAAATGAGACAACACAAATGCCTCCAATTCTTCGGCAGTCCGTATCTGAGAACTTACTGAGAGTCGCTCAAAATCAAGTGATAGTGTACATTTTCCCTGTTCACGCAGCTCTTGCTCTATCTGATCCTTTATGACCGATTTGCCGCACCTGCGCACTCCCGTGATAATCTTGATCAGGTCACTATCGTAGAAAGGGCGTATCTTTTCTATATAATGCTCTCTGATAATCATTTCCTGTTCTCTATAAACTGATAATACTGAAAACTTTTTGCAAAGATAGTAAAAGTTTTCACTATTACTGAAAACTTTTTAAAGAAAACCAAAAACTTTTCAGTAGAAAAAAAGAAAAGGGTAAAATAGGGACGGTTCTTTTGATGTAATAACCACAATACTCAAAATGTTTTTATGCAAATCCTGTGGAAATCTCACAATTTATTTCGTCAAATCCTGTAGAAATCTCACAATGTTTGACAATGCAAAGGACTCCGGTTCGCGCCTCCCAAAACCTTTAAAACCTACAAATACCTGATTTACAGTGATTTCCAGTAAGTCAATGAGGCGTTGAACGGCACAAAAAGGGGAAGCGCGTGTACCCCTGTAATTTCATACCTTGATTAGTGTTTACTCAGGTGAATCACCTGCCGAATGACCTTTTTGTTTTGTAAATACTTGTAAACAAATTGTTTAATTTTACAAAATAGCCTATGGATTTTAGCATTTTATCGCATGAAATCAAAAAATCCGTTGTAACTTTGTAAGCGAGAGTTTACCCGTTTTTATCAACCTGATGAATGTGACTGATATGAAACGATTTTGGAAATATGGCGCAATGGTTGCCTTCGTGCTGATGAGTACCCTCCTGTCTTTCGCCAAGGACAGCGCACCGACCGCGCCTCAAGGCAGGATAGCTGATGGCAACAATGACTTCGCCTGCAACCTGTTACGCGCCATCTACGAGCAGCAACAGGGCGGTGGCAGCTTCATCATGTCGCCCATCAGCGTGAGTTATATGCTAGGAATGCTCAACGCTGGCGCCGAAGGTGATACGCAACGTCAGATCACCGACGTGCTTGGGCTGGATGGTTCGCCACAAAAGATCAACCAGCATTTCAAGAAGATAATGGATAAAGCCTCCAGCATTGACTCAACGGTAACGATTAAAATCGCTAATAGCATCAACATCAACTCGGCTAGGGGCTACCGCCTTATCCCAAAGTATAAGGAGAATATGCAGAAGTTTTACGATGCCCAAATCGATGCGTTTCCCTTCACCGATGACAGGAATGTGGACATCATCAACAACTGGTGCAACACCCACACCGATGGTATGATTCCCAAAATCCTTGACAGTCTCGACCCCTACGCCGCAATGTATCTGCTCAACGCTGTCTTCTTCAAGGCGTCTTGGACCGACAAATTTGACCCTAATAATACCCGCAATAGGATTTTCACAAAGCAGGACGGCACTATCCTCGAGCACAAGATGATGCACGTTGCCATAAAAGCCGCTTACGGCTCTAACAACTTGTGTAAGATGCTGCGCCTGCCCTATGGCAACGGCAGCTACAGCATGTATGTGCTGCTTCCACACGAGGGCAAGACCGTCGGCGACATCATCCAGAGCCTATCGGCGCAACAACTGGAGCAGCAGCGAACGCAGGAAATGATGATTCACAATGTGGATATCATGATGCCCCGCTTCACAACCGAAAACGAAATTGGACTTGAGCAAGTCCTCTCATCGATGGGAATGCCGCTGGCATTCAATCCCCTTGCTGCCCAATTCTCCAAGATGATCAAAGATGAAGAACTATGGGTTTCGATGATGATGCAGAAGGCTAAAATCGAGGTCAATGAAAAGGGAACCAAGGCCTCGGCCGTTACTATTGCCAAGGGGGTTAAAAAATCATTTGCGGGCGACAACCGCCAAAAGAACGCGGAGTTCCACGCCACACGCCCATTTGTCTATTACATCGTCGATAACAGCTCAGGCACGATTTATTTCATGGGCACCTATTGCGGTGAAGAAGGCGTAGCCATTCCCACCGAAGTGACAATAGATATAGATAGTATCAGCAGCAAAGATGCAGTTGTAGTCCTACCGGAAGTGACGGTAAAATGTTACGGCAGATTAGGTGATAACAGGCCCCTGCCTGAATTGACAATTAATCACAGGGGGTACAGCGTTGAGCAGAAGCCCCAATTCCCTGGTGGAGATGCTGCATTGATGAAATACCTCTGGTCGCACATCAACTATCCGCACATGGCCGCCGAGAACGATATTGAGGGAAGGGTCATTGTGCAGTTTCTTGTTGACAAGACGACTGGCAAGGTCGGTGAGGTAAAGGTTGTCCGTTCAGTGGACAAATACCTTGACAAGGAGGCAATCCGCGTCGTGAAGTCCTTGCCCATTTTCACCCCGGGCCGTCACAAAGGCAAGCCCGTCGATGTGTGGTATGTGTTACCCATAACGTTCCATATGGCGCGATTTTAAGGTTTTGATACTCAACTTGTCCAACTTTGAGGGTGTGTCATAATGAAGTGGACCCCAAAAGTTGGACAAAAAACTTTTGGGGTTCATTATGTATAAGCACCATTCATTAGAAGAAAAGAAGGAAATC
>ONOU01000031.1 GCA_900319525.1 uncultured Prevotellaceae bacterium
AATGGATTTTACGAAAAAAGATCGACAAATCCATTCTCGACAATTTCCATCCAATTCTCAGCAACTTCAACGACCGAGTTTTGCAACAGTCTCAATACTCTGACAAAGCGAATAATAAAAAGCCATACAAAAAACTACATTTTTGTATGGCTTTTTTGAGGTTTATTGCTAACTTTGTGAGTTGAAAAGAAAGATAACCATTAACAATCAAATATCACACTATGACAAAATTAGTTGACAGATTTTTGAAGTATGTGAAGTTTGACACCCAGAGTGACGAACTGACCAACCTCACGCCCTCAACTCCTGGCCAGATGGTGTTTGCCAAGGAGCTGGAGAAAGAATTGCATGCCATGGGCTTGAGCGACATCTCGCTTGATGACAACGGCTACCTGTTTGCTACCCTGCCCGCCAACACCGACAAGGCGATTCCCACCATCGGCTTCATTGCACACATGGACACCGCCCCCGACATGAGCGGCCATGACGTGAAGCCCAGGATCGTCAAGTATGACGGCACGCCCATCGTGCTCAGCGAGGAGCCCCGCATCGTGCTCGACGCCCAGCAGTTCCCCGAGATCAACGACTATGTGGGCCAGGAACTGATCGTCACCAGTGGTGACACGCTGCTCGGTGCTGACGACAAGGCCGGCATCGCCGAGATCCTGAGCGCCGTGGAATGGCTCCAGGAGCATCCCGAGGTAAAGCATGGCAACATCCGCGTTGGCTTCAACCCCGACGAGGAAATCGGCTTGGGCGCTCACCACTTTGACGTGGAGAAGTTTGGCTGCGACTGGGCTTACACGATGGATGGTGGTGCCGTCGGCGAGTTGGAGTACGAGAACTTCAACGCCGCCAGTGCCAAGATCACCTTCAAGGGGCTGAACGTTCACCCCGGATCGGCCAAGCACAAGATGCTGAACTCGATGCGCGTCGCCCTGCAGTTTGCCACCATGCTGCCGCGATGGGAGACCCCCGAGCACACCGAAGGTTACGAGGGCTTCTATCACCTCATCAGCATGCAAGGCAGCGTGGAACAGACCACGTTGAGCTACATCATCCGCGACCACGACCGCGCCCGCTTCGAAAGCCGCAAGCGCGAAATCGAGCACCTGTGCAACAAGATCAACTGCGAGTTCCCCGAGTGCGCCACCTGCGAGATCAAGGACCAGTACTACAACATGCGCGAGAAAATCGAGCCAGTGATGAACATCATCGACATCGCCAAGCAGGCCATGGAGAATGCCGGCGTGACGCCTAAGGTGCAACCCATTCGCGGCGGAACGGACGGTGCTCAGCTGTCGTTCAAGAACCTGCCCTGCCCCAACATCTTTGCCGGTGGCATGAACATGCACGGACGCTATGAGTACGTTCCCATCCCCTCGATGGAGAAGGCCATGATGACCATCGTCGAGATCTGCAAGATTGTAGCCCAATAACCAGAACACACCTGGCCCTGCAACACCTCATGCCACCATGTCGTGTCTTGCAGGGCCAAGTGTTTTTAAAAAAACAGCCGAATAATTTGGCTGATAGGGAAATTTGGTGTACCTTTGCACCGCTTTTTGGGAGATTCGCTAGCTCAGCAGGTAGAGCACATCCCTTTTAAGGATGGGGTCGTGGGTTCGAGCCCCACGCGAATCACGGTGGCGGGTAATTTGCCCGCCTTTTTTGTGCCCTAAATTCACTATTTATCAGCCATTTAACGATATTTGCAGCGGTCGCGGATATTACCGAGAATTACCGAGAATTACAAAAAATAGTACTTTTTTAGTACTTTTTCTAAAATAAAGTACTATCTTTGCACCAAACCAAATAAGTGATTTCATCATGGCAAGTGTAAGATTTGAGTTGTCAGCAAAGGAGACCGACCGCCCCGAATTGAGGGTGTGGTTACGTTATGGATCGCCACAACGTCGGCTGAGCTGTCGGACGGGTTTATATGGATTCCGCGACCACTGGAGCGAGAAGAAGCAAACCCACACCGTCAAGATGGCAAACCCGTTATTTCGTGCAGAAATTATAGAAGTAAATGAGAAGTTGGGCAAGTTGAAGGCCAGGATCGAGACCGCCGCGGCCAACACGCCCGACGAGGCTATCTGCCGCCCCTGGCTTGCTGAAATTGTCGAGGATGAGTTACACCCCACAAAGACGGAGAAAGCCAGCCAGGACGCGCCAAATACTTTGATAGGAGCCTTCAAGGACTTTATAGCAGCAGCACCCACAACGATACGAGCCAAAGGCAAGCCGATGTGTGCCGCCCGCCTCAACCACTACAAGCAAACCTTAAAGATCCTGGAGGGGATGGGTGCCGATGGTGTGACGATTGAGCGAGCCGATAAAGCCTTCTACGATTCATTTGTCCGCTTCATGTTTGCCACTGGCTACAAGCAGAACACGATCGCCACGCGCGTTAAGTGCATTAAATCGGTTATCAATTCGCTACCAGTAGCCGAGCGGATGGGGTGTGAATTTGTGGAGCCAAAGAAGTGTGCAGCGGTCATGGAGGATATAGACAATATCGCGCTTAATGAAACCGAACTGCAGGCACTTGCCGACCTCGACCTGGCCAGGTGGCCACACCTCGACCGCGTCCGCGATCAGTTCCTTTTATTGGCCTGGACTGGGTGCCGATTTAGCGACCTGGGCAAGTTATCCCGCCGTTATATCGTTGCTGAGGATGGCGATTACTTCTTTAGCCTGGAGCAACAAAAGACGGGAGCAAAGGTGGTTATCCCTATATTGCCGCCGATTGTGCCGATACTGGAGAAATACGATTACCAACCGCCGCGGTCGATCAGCAACCAGCGATTTAATGACTATATCAAGGAAGTTGCACAACTGGCACACCTGGACGATGAAGTGGCCACAATCCACACCCAGCAAGAGAAGGGACACTTCACCCCTGGCCGCGTCGAGACGCGCCGCCCGAAGTGGCAAGCCATAACCGCCCACACCGCCCGCCGATCATTCGCGACAAATATGTATAAGCGAGGATTCCCCACCCTGGCAATTATGGCGATTACTGGCCACAAGACCGAAAAAAGCTTCTTAACCTATATCAAGGTCAGCGAGACCGAGAACGCCGCCTTATTAAAGCGTCAATTCATGGCACAATGGAAGTAAAGCGATGATCACCACACAAGATATATTAAAACTAAAATCGGCACTTGCTGAAATTGCCATTATTTGCCGCGGCGAATGGCCAGCATGGGAAGCGATCTATGGCGATATTTCATTATTTGTGGACTTGCTGGATTCAGCCGAAACCCTGGAAAATGTCAGCGGGTTTTTGGAGTACCTGGCCACTGGAGGCAATATCGAGCCTATTGTAAGGGAACTGGAGGAATCGTTGGGCGATTTCCTGGATGGTACCGCCATTCGCGTTAATGAGTACGCGCCCCTATTGTTAGCCGAGAACACGCGAGAATGGATTGCCGAGTACCTGGCCGAAGGTGGAACAACCGACGAAATACGTCAAGGAGTATTTAGCGACCTGGAGGAAATAATCGACCTTTGCAGTGAATGGGTACGATGGATCCAGTTATATTTCCCAGGCCGCGACGCTGCCGACCGTCCAGGTGCTGCCGCCTCATGCCGGGAGCGACCAGGAACCCGCGACGGTGCCCAGCTTCTGCCAGGATCCGCGACTGGTGCCCAGCAAAAACCGACCGCCGCGGCCAAGAGGCTTGCTTCTATGGAGCTTCAAGAACTAAAGAAGGATCTTATAAAAGCTGGTTTAATCGTCGCGGGAAAATGGGAAGGAACGCCCGCCGAATATGGTGAACTTGTGCGACACTTGAAGGATGATTGCGGAGTAGAGAACCGCGGCGGGTATGCCTGGAATGATTGCCGACTTTTTGCTGGTTATCATGGTAGCGATAAGAGTGCCCAAAATGCCATTACAAGCAACCAGGGAGACGTGAGAGGCGATCGCGCCGAGGCTATAAGACTTATTTGCCAACGTCATAAAGTACGCTAAAGAATAGGGAATAATAGGGACTTGTGGGGATGATCCCCAGTTGTCACCAGGGAAATAAATAACCTGGTACTACCTTCGCCGCCGACAACGATGTCAGCGGCATTTTTACGCCGCGACGGGAAGTGTCATTTAATACACTATGACCGACACGATAGGAACGCCCAGGACGCAGGTAGTCATGGACTATGACGATTTAACGCGAGTGATGGAAGAAATGGCCGACAAGATTGCCGACAAGGTAAAAGGGATCGCCCAAACGCCCAGCGATGGCCAGGAACAAGACCGGTTATTATCAGCCAAAGAAGTGCGCGCCATTATAGGCGTGACCGACAAGACGCTGCACGTTTGGAATAAGACCGGATTTTTGCCGAGGCTTAGGATTGGTGGAGTAGTCCGTTACCGCCGTGAAGACGTGGAGAGAGCCGCCCAGGTTAAAGGTAAGTAATGAGGATCGCGAGCCAATGGAAAATGATTCATTAAGTATCGAGCAACCCAACCAGGACGCGCCGAGGCCGAAACCGAAGGCCAGCCCGCTATCAATGCCGCGGATCCTTATAAACGCGCCCATGGAGCCGAAGCAGGCCAAGTGGAAGCCAGGGGGAGACACGAAGGCACCGCCCGAAGATCTAAAAGAGTTCCCGACCTGGGGACTGCCCGAAGACGTGCGACTGATGATCCAGTCGGTGGCCGATGGCTACCAGTGTGACCCAAGTATCGTCACGGCCTCAACATTCGCCGCGGCTGGTGCCGCCTTGGGCAAAAGTATTGTAGGCGTATCGGATAACTACCGAAATTATCCCGCTAACTGGTTTGTGATTGTCGGCAAAGCTTCCAGCGGCAAGTCGGCACCCCTGGACTGGATCTTTAGGCCGTTGATGGATTATGATGCAGAGGCCTACAAAGCGTATCAAGCTGCAAGGGTACAATACCAGGCCGAGGCGAAAGAAGGCCGAGGCGAGCCGCCCAGGTTACGATCCAGGATTGCGGCCAATATCACGGATGAAAAGCTTTTATATAAGCTTGCCGAGAATAACGGCGCGTTATGCTGGAAACATGACGAATTTGCGTCGCTATTGGGAGGCCTGGGCAAGTATTCCAACGGTGGCGCGAGTATGATAGTAGGTAATTTGCTTTCTATTTTCAGCGGTGGAGATTTTACCAAAGAATCGGTAAGCGGTGAAGCGTTGTTTATCCCGTCCCCCGCCCTCAATATCATTACTACAACCCAACCCTCAGTACTAAAGAAATTGATGGCACCGTACCTGGATAATGGTTTTTTTGAACGGTTCCTTTATGTCAATATCGTTGGGAAGGTTCCCGAATACAAGCCGGTTATTATAAGCGATGAGACACGGCGAAAATGGACGGAGCGTTTAGACGGTTTGATAAGGAATGATGTTGCGGAGATCCAGGAACACCAAGCAGCCTATAATATCCACGTCGCGGCGATGAACCGCTGGAGGGAGGAAGAGCGAGCAATGATGGAAGGCAATACCCGCGACGTGTTTGAGGAGGTTTGTTGCTCAATTCTTGAAAAAGCAAATTATCACTTGTGCCGATTAAGCATTATTGCGGCCAGGATTAACGGCGATAATATGATCACCGCGCCAATTATGCAGTATTCGGTTGATTGTGTTGATTACCTGATCAATGGCCAAAAGTCGGCATTACTTAAGATCTTGCACGATGATAAGCGAGCCGAGCCGACCAAAGCGGAAACGATAAGGCAACTATTTCGACACTACCCAGTATTGACCGAGAAAAAGCGAAAATCAGCTTTTGCAAGGCTATTGGGAGTAAGCCAAGAATATATAACCAAAGTGACAAATAGCGGGTAATATCGCAGCCAGGAACGAAGCTGCAGCCAGGATGATGTCGGCATGACCGTCGCGGCCTGGAAGCATCCACGAGCCGCGACGCTGCCGACCGTCCAAGTGCTGCCGCCTCATGCCGGGAGCGACCAGGAACCCGCGACGGTGCCCAGCTTCTGCCACGATCCGTCCAGGTGCCCGCGTCGCGGCCTGGAGAGCGAGAGTCAAATATTTAGTATTATCAATCTAATAAACTTTTAAGATTATGAAGGCGAAACAAGAGACCAAACAAGAAACCAATTTCGATGAAATGCCCGTTTTATTGGGTGAGTATGTAAAGGCGATGAGAGAGGCCAAACGATGCAGGGAGGCCGTTGTGCGCTACTTAATGGAAGCCGATGCATTTGACGGCCTGGCCGAGATTGTGAGCGACTTTGCGCTATTGCTTAAGAACCCGTGAAGCTGCCGCCCGTCCAGGTGCCCGCGTCTTGACCTGGAAGGATAGCGACCAGGAACCCGCGACGGTGCCCAGCTTCTGCCGGGATGATGTCGGCATGATCGTCGCGGCCTGGGAAGATCCGCGAACCGCGACGGGTGCCAGCGTCTCAACCAGGGAAGGATCCACCGCGACGGTGCCCAGGTTATAGTTTTGAGTACTGGAGTTATAGGTTATAGGTTATACCAGTTGCAAAGTGTTGGTTATTAGGTAGTTATAATAGTAATGCGGTATAACAATAATAAAGGTTATACCATAGTTATATGTTAATCAGTTGAATATCAATGCAATAACACGTCTATAACCTATAACCTATTACTACAACCGCGACGATAACAAAAGGCATGACCGTCGCGGCCTGGGAAGATCCAGGAACGCCGAGGCAAGCAGCCGCCCGCCCATCCGTCCAGCGTCTCGACCAGGAACCCCGCGACGGGTGCCCACCGTCCAAGATAAACCATTTTGTTGCAAATTCAGTCTTGTTATTATAAACGCTTGCGTTGTGAAACGTGGGCGTTTTGCTCGACGATATAGAAGGCGTGACCGTCGCGGCCTGGGAAGCTGGAGAGCGAGAGCCGCCCGCCTGGGCGTTGGCAAATGTTTTTCCGCTGGAGGGGGGAGTGTTTTTTTATTAGGGGGTTGGGTACCTTAAACCCCACGCCCTCTCTTTTCCACACGCGGACGATTTTTTGAGCCGTTGGGGGTGAGGCCAAGAGTTGCCAATACTGGACAAATTGTACACTCTAAAAAACGCGCGCGAGCAACTGGAGGAATCCGCCCAGGTTATCCAGGCCAAGAGCCGGGATGATGTCGGCATGATCGTCGCGGCCTGGGAGGAGCCAAGAACGCCGAGGCAAGCAGCCGCCCGCCCATCCGTCCAACGTAGCGACCTGGAGAGCGAGAGCCAACCACCCAAGCTTAGAAGCGACCATGAACCCCTCGACGGGTGCCCAGCTTCTGCCACGATCCGCCGACCCGCGACGGTGCCGACCGTCCAAGTGCTGCCGCCTCATGCCGGGAGCAACCAGGAACCCGTGAAGCAGCCGCCCGTCCAGGTGCCCGCGTCGCGGCCTGGAAGGATAGCAACCAGGATCCGCGACGAGAGTTGCCAATACTTGACAAATTTTACACTCTAAAAAAGGAAGTCTATTTTTTATGCCAGGCGTAAAAATCTTATTACCTTTGCAAAGATACACTTGCCAACAATGGCAAATGAATCATTTTATTTGGTTTGGCTGGATTCCCAGGGATGGGGTGCCAGCCATTTTTAGTACCTTTTTAGTACCTTTTTGAAGATTGTTTTTATAACTATTTGATTATCAGTATAGGGTTATAATCCCACGCGAATCACTCAATGTGTGGACGTTGTCTCGTCAAGAGGCGACGTCCACTTTTCATTTGGCATCTTACGGTGATGATTATAGTAAGAACGCGACCCCCACTCATCAAGCAAGGGCCGCGTTTTAAACGTTATGCGCTAGGCTCCATGCCACAGGAGCCATGGTATGTCATCATTTGCCCACGATGATATCGATAACGGCATTGACATCGGCAATGTTTACCTCGTAGTCATCGTTCACATAGGCGCGTCCGCGGAAATTGCTAGGTTCGACCACACCCAGAATCACATCAATCAGGCAGTTGACGTCGGCAATGTTCACCTCACGGTCGCCATTGACGTCGCCATCAAGACGGTCGATGAACACATTCTCATCAAGGTAAGCCATGCGGCGCCTGATCCAATCCTCCACGTAGTCCATCTCATTGCTCAAGTCAAGCTCCTTGCCAGCCAGGTCAGAGTCTCCACTCCAGCGAGCCTCTTCGCGCGCTGCCGCACCAGTCATCTCCAGCTCGTTGATTGCAACGCGGAAACGGTTCACCATGCTGTCGGTGTTAAGGTAGGTCTTGCGCAACTCGCGATAGCGCTCCACCATCTCGTTGTAATACCACTTCACCTCATACATGTCGCACATGGGCACGTGGCTGATCCACTTCTCGGGATAACGCTCGGGGCTGACCATGTCAGGAAGATCAACAGTGGGAGAGTAATTCTGTCCCAATGAGATATCCAGATCCCAAGGTGTCATCGTGAGGCGCGTGTTCTTCCTGAAGTCTTGAACAGAATAGTAGATGTTGCAGCACTCGTTGTCCAGAGCCTGCAGGGAGATGATGAAGATGTAGTAGTCCATCATAACAGGCACGTCGAAGTAGTAGTTCATGCTGTCGCGCAAGGCATAGTTGGCGTCAGCACGTCTTGCAAACCAAACGGCATTGCAGAGCGAGCGCCAGTGATAGGCACGTATCTCATCATATTCAGGATACTTGAGCTCATATCCGTCCCATACGATACCAGAGCCCATTTTCTCGAGGGGATTGCTCATGTTGACAGAACCGGTTCTTGTACTGGCTTTCCAGAGCACGCCGTGGATAGTAGCCCTACCCCTCTCGTCCAGGTCATAGCGCTGCAGCTTGAGCTGCTTGCGGTCGATGGGCTCGCACATGTTGTAGATACCCACATAGGCGCCATTGAGCAGCACTTCGACCATCTGGCCGCGCGAGCCGTTACGCACGTTGGCAATGCTATCGGCATACCAGGGCTTGCGGGCCATGTCGAGCCACAAGTCAGAGCAGATGCGGTTGCGCACGCGCAGGAAGTCGATCTGGCCAGCATCCAGCAGCCAGCTATTGTCGTTGCGCAGGCCGAAGAAGCGGTGATTCTCCTTGGTCGTGTCTTCCTCGTTTAAGAACTTGATATGGTAATTGCGCTTGTGGCGGCCTGAACTATTGGTCGCGCCACCACGCCACTTCACCTTGGCGAACAGGGGTTCGGCAAAAGCAGAGTCGGGCTCGCTGACGGTGACATAACCCTGAGTATAGCTATTGCCAAAGGTTCCTGACAATTCCACGATGGGCAGCCACGTGAAGGTAATGCAGCCCTCAAAGGTGGTGTCACCCATTTGTGCCGTCACCATATATTGCTTGCCGCCCTCAATGCCAGCAAACTCAAACGGCTCGCCGCTGGGCACATCAACTCCATCGATGCTCAGTGCCGTGATGGCATCGTCATGGGTCACTGTTGCGGTGAAATCACCGCCGAACAATGACTGCGGAATGCTGCACAACCATGTGTTGTTGAGCGTGTCGAGCGGGGCCCGATGGCCACCGATGTTCAACGTTTGTCCCCATGAAGCCATGGCAGTGAGCACTATCATTCCCATGGTCAAAAGAAACTGTCTCTTCTTCATCTCTAAATTAATCCTTTTACCTATAATACTTATTTACTCCAAATGATGCCGCAAAGATAGTAAAAAAAAATGGTGCTGAGGTTTTTCACTGCAAAAATCACGCTCTTGACGGCCGCATGAGCCGCCCCACAAGCCAAATCCTCTCATTTACCATCAGTTTGAATATCGGGGTGCCAAAGGACAAAAAATATTTTCTTCACATTTTTCATTTTTTTGTTTCTTGTCCGCCAAAAATAAAGTAACTTTGCTCTCTCATATCACTCAACTTGAAAATAGCTCGATAGCAATGAAAATATTCACCAACGATGGACTGCGTCGCATTGGCGACCGTACTGTGGAAAAAGAGGAAATAACGATGCTTGACCTGATCGAACGGGCAGCGTCGGCTGTGTCATATGAACTGATTTCCCGCTGGAGGACATCCAAGCGCTTTGTGTTCTTTGCCGGCCCTGGCGACAATGGGGCCGACGCACTGGCGGTGGCCCGAATGATGTATGAACAGGGTTATCGCCCCGAGGTGTATCTGTTCAACATCAAGTCGGCACAGCTGTCACCATGCTGCCTCGCCAACCGTGACCGCCTGCTGCAGACCGCAGGCGAGGACATCGACTTCATTGAGGTGATCCAGAACTTCTCGCCGCCACAACTCGACGAGAACGATGTCGTGGTTGACGGCCTGTTTGGCAACGGGCTGCGCACCCCACTCAAGGGCGGTTACACCGCACTGGTGCAGTACATCAACAGCAGCGGCGCCTATGTGGTGTCTATCGACGTGCCGTCAGGCCTGTTTGGCGAGTGGAACGTGGGTAATGACCGGCGCAATATCATCCGCGCCAACCTGACGCTGACCTACCAGAGCAAACGCCTGGCCTTCTACTTTGCCGAGAATGCCGACTGTGTGGGTGAGTGCAAGGTGCTGGACATCGAGCTGGATAGCGAGAGCGTAGCCCGCACTCCCACCGACTTCTACCTCATCGAGCGTGATGACGTGCATGAGGTGATGCGTCCCCGCAACCCCTTTATCAACAAGTATGACAACGGCACGCTGTTGCTCATTGCAGGCAGCTATGGCATGATGGGTGCTGCCGTGCTGGCTGCACGCGGAGCCCTCCGTGCCGGAGCGGGACTGGTGACAGTGCATGCCCCGCGTTGCGGCTACCAGGTCTTGCAGACCGCTGTGCCCGAGGCCCTGTTCGAGCCCGACCGCAACGAGCTCATTACCGAGGCTATCGAACTGCGCCACCCCTACAGCGTCGTCGCGCTGGGTCCCGGTATGGGAGTGCATGACGAGACGCTGGAGGCCGTTCACCATTTCATCATGAACTTCAAGCGTCCCTGCCTGCTTGACGCCGACGCGCTCAACTGTATAGCCCACCGTCCCATGCTGCTCAAGAGCATCCCGCCGCGTTCCATCATCACGCCCCACGCGATAGAGTTTGACCGCCTCTTTGGCGAACACAGCACCGACGAGGAGCGCCTCAAGAAGGCCATCGATGTGTCTAAACTGTACAAAATCACCATCGTGCTGAAGGGGCATTACACGATGACCGTGCGGCCCGACAGCAAGGTTTACGTCAACAGCAGTGGTAACCCCGGCATGGCCACACCTGGCAGCGGCGATGTGCTTACTGGCGTGATTGCCTCGCTCATTGCCCAGAACTACCCCGCTGACTGGTCGGTGGTGCTCGGAGTTTATCTGCACGGCTTGGCTGGTGACCTGGCGGCACAGGAGCACGGCACTTATGGCATGGTGGCTGGCGACATCGTCGAGCACCTGGGCAAGGCCATCATCGAGGTAATGAAATAGCCATCAAGGGGCCAAGCCTTACACCCACAGGCATAAAATACAATAAGGACTGGAGCCATGAGACTGCCAGTCCTTATTTTTCTGGTACCTGAAGTGGGACTTGAACCCACACGGCCGCAATGGCCAAGGGATTTTAAGTCCCTCGTGTCTACCGATTCCACCATTCAGGCTTGCGGTGCGGATTTCGGCTGCAAAGATACTACTTTTTGTGAATATCCTTGCTTTTTCCTTCGTTTTTTTAATGAAATCATTCCTTGACCAGTTCCAGCAAACTGATGTCATCTACCGCATGCTGTTGGGCAAGCCGCTGTGTATCGATCTGGGCAAACAACTGGTCAAAACGCTTGTCGGCCTTATCCAGGAAACGGCTCTGTCCCATGGCCGCCATCGCGTCAGCGACCATGTTGACGGTCACCTCATCAGGGTCACATGCCGGTTGAAATGCGATTTCTCCGTCTTCGGCATGATTGATCGCAACAAGCACTCCGGCCTGTTGCAATCGCTCCAGGATATAGTCGGCGAGCACTCCAGGAATGTCATATTGATTGATCAGCTCGTGGCGCGTGATGGCCGGTTGACGCTGCTTGAATCGACGGGTGACAAGTGCTGCCACTGCGATGGCCAGCTGGGTAGCATAGTTATGGGAGATGTCCTTGACCTTGTCACGATGGGCGTAGCTGTCAAAGTTCTGCCAGGAATAGGTCAGCACCACTCCCGAGAGGGCGATGAGCCATGAGAGCTGCAACCACACGAGCAACAAGGGCAGAAACGCAAAACTGCCATAGATGGCATTGTACTTTGACACATAGACCTGGCCTGTGACAAACAACCACTGTATTAAATGGAACAACGTGCCGCACAAGACACCCGCAAACAGGGCACTCTTGAACCTCACCTTGGTGTTAGGCACCAGATAGTAGGCCGCCGTGAAGACAAACCACGAGATGATGATGGGCATGCAGGACAACAGCCGATGCACCAGCGGGGACACGACGTTGCCGGTGAAAACGCGCTGCACGGCACCGCTCATGAAGATCGAGATACCTGCCGAGCATATCATCAGCACGGGCAACAGCAGGAACAACGCCGTGTAATCGGTCACCTTGTGCCTGAGGGAGCGCTTGTTCGTCACACACCACACGTGGTTGAACGAGTCCTCGACATTGCTCATAAGCGAGACCAGCGTCCACAACAGGAAAACCAGGCCGATGCCCACAAAGACACCCTGAGACGCTTGGGAGAGATAGTTGTCCACATATTTCAGAGCGGTCTCTAATGCCTCGCGCTGAGCCGGGAAGTAGCGGAACAGCTCGCTCTGCATCAAATTCTGAAAGCCAAAGCCACGCGCGATGGCAAATAACATGGCAAGTGCCGGCACGATGGCCAGCACTGTCCTGTATGTGAGAGCGCAAGCCTGAGTCTGCAAGTCACGGTCCAGGAAGGAGCGCACGCTCAGGTTAATGACCTTGAGGGCATGAACCGACCACAGCGAACGCGAATCGTTCCACACACCACTGATGCAGTAGCGCAGGTTGCGATCGATGCGTTGCCACAGGCTCTCTTGGCTATGCCCCATGTAATCAGCTTAACGGTTGTCCAGCCCCTGCTTGATCAGATCAAAGATGCCGTCGATGGTCCCGAGACCGTTGATGGCGAGGTATTTGCCCTGTTCTTGATAGTAGGCCTTCAATGGAGAGGTCTGATTGTAATACACCTCGAGGCGCTTGCGTGCGGTCTCCTCGTTGTCATCGGCACGGCCACTCTGCTGGCCACGCAACAGGATGCGCTTGATGAGTTCCTCGTCAGGAACTTCGAGTCCGACAACAGCATCAACCTGAGTGCCGCGGTCGGCCAACATTCCTTCAAGGGCTTCAGCCTGGGGGATGGTGCGGGGATAGCCGTCAAAGATGACGCCCTGGCTAGCCTTATCCTTGTTCTCGTCAAGGACTTGAGCGAGCAGGTCGATGATGAGTTCGTCAGGGACGAGCTGCCCCTGATCGATATAGCCCTTAGCCACTTTACCCAGCTCGGTGCCACGACGCATGTTGTCGCGAAGCACGTCGCCTGTAGAGATGTGGAACAGATGGTAGTGTTCGATGAGTTTATCGCTCTGGGTGCCTTTGCCCGAACCGGGCGCACCAAAAATCACAATGTTCAGCATAATCAATCTAGCGAATGATAGTTATTTTAATGTGTTAATTAAAAATCATTTCTCCTTCAAGACGTAGATGTCTGGCAGGTTGCGTGCCAGACCGTCCAGATCAAGGCCATAGCCAAGGATAAACTTGCTGGGAATCTCAAAGCCCACATACTCGGGACCCTGGCCCACGGTGAGGGATTCGGGCTTGAACAACAGCGAAACCATCTTGACCGATTTGGGATTGTGCTTGGCCAGTTCCTTGCGCAACTGCACGGCTGTCACGCCGCTGTCGATGATGTCCTCGACAATGAGCACATTGCGGTCCGTAATGTCCTCGGTCAAACCCATGATTTGCTTGACAGAGCCTGTCGATTCCATGCCCTCGTAGGACTTGAAACGGATAAAGGTAATCTCGGCATCACGCAGGTCACATGCCCTGAACAGGTCTGCGGCAAAAATAAAGGCTCCGTTAAGGACACAGAGAAACATCACTTTCTCGTTGGCATAATCGCGCTTGATGTCTTGAGCAAGGCGGTGCACTTGCTTGGCAATCTCTTCACGTCTGATGTAAGGCTCAAACGTCAGGCCTTGATAGGTTACTTCTTCCATAACTTTTAAAAAATAGGCCACAAAATTAGCAAAGTTTCTCGGGCTATACAACATTTCGCGGTAATTAAATTGCAGCACCGAGGTTTCGACCCTCAAATCATCAACAAATTGTTAAATATTATTAAATCAAGCGTTAGGGTATTGTTTGGTTCAAGATTTGCATATATCTTTGCGATATCATTTTGATATCATATTAACAACTATATTCACTTTTCAACTTTTAGGAATTATGGAATCTAAAGAATTTAACTTCAAGGGATTGACTCTGAACGGCTTTTTCATGGTTTTTGTCAGCATCGTGTTGCCATTAGTGGCCGTGTGGCTCATCTATGAGTGCGTATGCCAATATGCCGACGACAACAGCTTGGTGGCAACCATCGAGTTGATTGGCGGCATCGTGGCCGGCATTTGCTCATTGCTCGCTTGGAGCGGTTTCCTGATGCTGGAGCCCAACACGGCCAGGGTGACCACCTGGTTCGGCAAGTACAGCGGAACCTTCAACCGCACGGGATTTCACTGGATCAACCCGTTCTACAGCACCAAGAAGGTGTCGTTGCGCGCCCGCAACCTGGATGTCGAGCCCATCAAGGTCAACGACAAGGTGGGCAACCCGGTGATGATAGGCCTGGTGCTGGTGTGGAGACTGAAGGACACTTATAAGGCACTGTTCGAAGTGGACTCACAGACGATGGCGACAGGTGACGGCACCATCGGCGGCAACACCAAGGGGCTCATGCGCGCCCTGGAGAACTTCGTCAGCGTGCAGAGCGATGCCGCATTGCGCCAGGTGGCTGGCCAGTATGCCTATGACGACAACGACGAGAACACCAACGAGTTGACACTGCGCTCAGGTGGTGAAGAAATCAACGACGAACTCGAAGCCAAACTCAACGAGCGCCTGGCAATGGCAGGTATCGAGATTGTCGAGGCACGCATCAACTATCTGGCCTATGCTCCCGAGATTGCAGCTGTAATGCTGCGCCGCCAGCAGGCCAGTGCCATCATCACCGCCCGCGAGAAGATTGTCGAGGGTGCTGTGAGCATGGTCAAAATGGCCCTGGACAAGCTCTCGAGCGACGGCATTGTGGAACTCGACGAGGACAAGAAGGCCACCATGGTGAGCAACCTGCTCGTGGTCCTGTGTGCCGACGAGTCTGCTCAGCCTGTGGTCAACACCGGCACCCTGAATATGTAAATTCACAATAACATGAGAGTGTGTCATAACAAAATTGTGACACAACTACTAAATTAGCAGACTATGGCAAAGAAAGCCACCAAGAGTTTCATCCTGCGTGTTGACAGCGACACGATGGATGCCATCGAGAAGTGGGCAGCCGACGAATTCCGCTCGACCAACGGTCAGTTGCAGTGGATCATCACCGAGGCGCTGCGCAAGGCCCGCCGTCTGCCCAAAAAGAAACGTACCACCGAGAATACTGCTGATAACGATGAGCCCAATGAATAGAAAAATCATGATTCTCGCCCTGTCCTTTCTTGACCTGCTTGCTCATTGTGGCCCTTGTCATCGCACTGGCAGCGATGAACAAGATCAGCGACACGACATTGTGGACGGTACTGATTGCATCGGTTGGGGTGTGGTTAGCCTCTCATTGTGCTAGGCTAGATGGCAGAGGCATGGCAGGATTCACAATTCTTCCCACCTGGCTACTTATCAGAGCCTACACTCCCAGGCCCTCGTTCCTGTGGGAAGAGATGCACTACCCCAAGCGTCGGATTATACAAGTCTACGCCTGGAAGAAGTAATCCCCCTTTTGGGGCTCTTTGTCTTGGATTCTGGACTGCCTCTTTAATCCACACAACTATGAGCAACACAGTTGAGCAGTTTTGGCAACGATGGGGCGACACGGTCAGGTTCCTCTTGTGGGGCCTGACTGCGGCATTGGTATGCTTTTTGCTGTATCGCATCGTCGTGAATAATACTGGTACACATCTGGTGCATTTGAGCAAGGCCGAGCGCGACAGCCTGATGACGGTAGCCGTGCCTAGTTGTATGAACGACACGCTGGTGAGGTATGACGCGTTTGACGTGCATTTCAACAGCGAGCGGGGCATTGCCAACTGTGCCCTGTACGAGCTCGTTATCGACGAGCTCAACGGAGCGGCTGAGCGAGGCAACGAATTCATAGCCGACCCTGACGTGAGAGGGTGCCCAGCGCCAGGGGACTATGCCGGCAGTGGCTTTGACCGCGGTCACCTGGTGCCAGCTGGCGACCTCAAATGGAGTGCAAAGGCGATGCGCCAGTCGTTCATGCTCACCAACGTTGCCCCTATGCACAAGGCACTCAACGAGGGTGGCTGGGTCAAGCTGGAGGAAAAAGTACGCGAGTGGACAGTTCGCGACAGCGCCCTGCTGGTGTTTACAGGCCCCGTCGTCAGCCAGAGCGACACCACGCTTGCCAGCGGACGGGTGACGGTGCCGAGCGCTTACTACAAGGTCATCATGGCACCATGCGTGAGGCCCACGCGGGTAATCGCCTTTATCTATCCTAACGGGCGCTGCAACGGGCGCTTGAGCAAGTATGCAGTGAGCGTGGATGAGGTTGAACTCAAGACGGGAATGGACTTCTTCCCTACCCTGCCAGCAGAGGAGCAGCAGCGCCTGGAAAGCGGTATCCACTTGGACGCTTGGACAAATTAGTCATCAATTTAAATCTTAAAGCATAGAGCATGAAACAGTTAGTAAGAATCTGGGTATTGGCGGCAATGATGGTCATGGGCGGAGCCCTGCCACCCCAAGTAACGGGTGATAACGTTATCACCTCGCAATGGTGCGCCCAAGCCAAGAGCAAGAAAAAATCCAAGAAAAACAAAAAGAAGAACAAGAAAAAGTCCCGCCGCTCTGTAGAGACGCAAAATTTCTCGTCTCCTTCCAGTAAATCCAGCATCTCTGCCCTAGCAAACGTGCCCACCATCGGCAAGGCTACGACGAAAGCCACATCGACATCGGCCTCACACAACCCGCTGATGGCCGTCGGCACCCCCAAGGGGATGTCCAATCAGGTGCTTAACTACAAAGCCATCAGGGTGAACTACAATCCGTCATACAGGATTCCCAACTGTGTGGCCTATGAACTGACGGCTACGATGGTTGATATGACCGATGCCCCTGGCCATGAAAACCGCAAGAGCTACAACTATGCCCGGGACAAAAGCGTGAAAACATGCCCCGAGAACTGGGAATACCGCGGCAGCGGCTACAGCCGCGGCCACATGGCGCCCGCGATGGACATGCGCTGGGACAAGACCACGATGACGCAGTGCTTCTATATGACCAACATGTGCCCCCAGGACACCAAACTCAATAACGACCACTGGCGCGTACTGGAAGAAAAAGTGCACCGCTGGGCCAAGCGCGACAAGCGACTGATGATATATACCGGCCCCATCATGGGCAAGAATCCGAAAATGATTGGCAAGGACAAACAGAACATCGCAGTCCCCGATGCCTTCTTCAAGGTCATCTATGCCCCCGAACAGGGGCGTGCCATAGCCTTCATCTACGACAACAGGCCCTGCCCTGGCGGCATCAGCAAGTATGCCGTCACCGTTGCCGAAGTCGAGCGCCGCACCGGCCTCACCTTCTCCAGTTCCATCCCCAAGCGCCAATGCAACCTCAACGACTGGGAGTAAATTTTCAATATGAAGATTTTTGTTTATCTTTGCACATCTACTAACGATTAAAAGGAAGCATGCTATGATGAAACATCTGATTTATAGTGCATTGCTGGTTGCCGTCGTAATATTCACCGGATGTCGCAACGGTAACGAGCATAGTACTGATCCTGCCCAGGTCGATTCTTTCTACAAGAGCGCTTACAATGAGGAGTTGCCTGTCGAGCAGAGCAAGCAGGAGAAGCAAGAGGGCAAGGAATATCAGTCGACTGGAGCACAGTCATTGCTTGATGTAGCGTTGCCTGAGCGTCTTGACAACCAGACGGTGCGCTACAAGTCTATTGTGGTATATTTCAACAAGTATTACCGTGTGCCTAACTGCGTGGCTTACGAGTTGACGAGTACCATGACGTCGATGTCCGACTCACGTGATGCCGAAAACCGTGCCAACTACAAGTTTGAGAAAGACCATGACGTGAAGGGCTGCCCCGACTGGTGGGAGTATAAGGAGAGTGGTTACACACGCGGACACATGGCCCCGGCTATGGACATGCGCTGGGACAAGACGGCCATGGCACAATGCTTCCTGATGACCAACATCTGCCCTCAGCTCGACGAGATGAATGACGGCGAGTGGCGCCATGTCGAGGAAGCTGTGCACAAGTGGTCGCGCACAGCCGGACGCCTAGTGGTCTTTACAGGCCCCATCTTTTCAAACAATATGAAACGCATTGGCAATCACCAGGACATTGCCGTGCCCGACCGCTTCTTCAAGGTCATCTACTCGCCTAAGCAAAACAGGGCAATCGCCTTTGTGATGGAGAACAAAAAGATGACTAACAGCTGGACCAACTACGCCACCACAATCGACAAGGTGGAAGCACTCACAGGATATGACTTCCTAGCCGCTCTCGACGATAATGTCGAAAACGTGCTCGAGACCAAACAGAACATCAAAGACTGGCCCAAATACTACCCTAGCCGATGAATATCAACGAATTGACAGGCATCACAGGTGACACCATCTGTGCCATTTCCACACCTCAAGGCCGCGGCGGCATCGCTGTGGTGAGGGTAAGCGGACCCCAAGCGCTGGACATTGTCCAGCACCGCTGGCAAGGCAAGCAACTGGCAGACATGACATCGCACACCGTCCATCTGGGACAACTGCTGGACAGTAATGGAGAAATACTGGATCAGGTAGTGCTCACCATCTATCGCGCGCCCAACTCCTTCACGGGCGAGAATGTCGTGGAACTGGCATGCCACGGGTCAACCTGGATACAGCAACAGGTGGTACAGACGCTGATTGACGCGGGTTGCCGCCATGCCACGGCAGGAGAGTTCACGCGCCGCGCCTTTGCCAACGGACGCATGGACTTGTCTCAGGCCGAGGCCGTTGCCGACGTTATCGAGGCACAGTCGCGCGCGGCCCATCATGTGGCGATGAACCAGATGCGTGGCCGCTACAGCGACGAGCTCAAGTCACTGCGCGACAAGCTGCTGCATTTTGTGGCGCTCATCGAGCTGGAACTGGACTTCAGCGAGGAGGATGTCACTTTTGCCGACCGCAGCGAGGTGACAGCCTTGGCACGCGACATCCATGGCGTGATTTCACGCCTGGCCGACAGCTACAGTGACGGCAACGTCATCCGCAACGGCATACCTGTCGCCATCGTGGGACAAACCAATGCAGGCAAATCCACCCTACTGAACGCCCTGCTGCGCGATGATCGCGCCCTAGTGAGCAACGTCCACGGTACCACCCGTGACACCATCGAGGATACCATGATGATGGGCGGGACGCTATTCCGATTCATCGACACGGCGGGCATCCGCCAGTCGAGCGACGCCGTCGAGCAGATGGGCATTGAGCGGACGTGGCAGGCTATCGACAAGGCAAGCGTCGTGCTATGGGTTGTGGACGTCACCAGCGCAGACACCAGCATGGCACATGACATCCTAAACCATTGCAATGGCAAGGCCCTCATTGCCATACTCAACAAAACCGACCTTGACGACGATTTTGCCGCCAGGAGTGAACTCAATGACCTCTTGCCCGAGGGAACACCAGTCGTAGCCATCAGCGCCAAGCGCGACAGTGATATCGAGGCACTGCGTAGCCTCATTGTCGAGACCGCCTCCCTGCCCGACGTTGACAGCGACGCCGTCATCGTCACCAACGCCCGACACTACCAAGCCCTGACACGTGCCCGCGACGCCATCGCCCGCGCCATCGACGGCCTTGACCACGGCCTGAGCGGCGACCTCCTCGACCAAGACATCCGCGAATGCCTCCACTGGCTCGGCGAAATCACCGGCACCATCACCACCGACACCATCCTCGGTGAAATCTTCTCCCACTTCTGCATCGGTAAATAAATATTTATGCAAATATTGAGTATTTTAATTCGTTATCTTTTGGATATTAGAAAAATAACTTAGTTCGGCCATATCGCGGTCATCAGTTCATTTCGGGCGAAATGTATCCAATTATCGGCAGATTTCGCCCAAAACATTCGCAATTCGGGCGAAATCTATCAATTTTTAGTTAGATTTCGCCCGAAATCTCTTGGTTATCTCAAAGGTTTATTGTTATTTTGCGATTGAAAACAAAAATGGATATCATTTATGGAGATGATCATCGGAAGGGAATCTAAGATAAAGAGGCTAAAGGCTGCTGTAGAGAGTGATAGACCTGAGTTTGTTGCTCTATATGGACGTAGGCGTGTAGGTAAGACGTTCCTGATCAACCAGATGTTTAGGAATCAGTTTGCCTTTAAGGTAACAGGCGTTATTGAAGGTAAACTGAAAGATCAGTTTACAGCATTTGCCGATGCCATGTATGACTACGGATTCAATATGCCAGAACAGCCGAAGGACTGGATGCAGGCATTTATCATGCTAAAACATGCATTGAAGCAGAAAGTGGAAAGTGGCGAAAGGTGTGTTATTTTCATTGATGAATTGCCAGCATTGGATGCTGAAGGTTCGAATGTGGCCGGTGCGGTGGGCTATTTTTGGAATAGCTGGGCAAGTCAGTACGATAACATCGTATTTATTATTTGCGGTAGCGCAACAAGCTGGATGATAACCAATGTCATTGACAGCAAGGGTGGACTGCATGACCGCATCACAGTTGAAATGCCCATCCACCCGTTTACACTCAAGGAGGTAGAGGCTTATCTTGAAAGCAGGCATTTCGTTTGGAATCGCCAGATGATACTTCAGGCCTATATGGTCTTTGGAGGCATACCATATTATTTGAGCCTTTTAGATTCAGGGGAAAGTTTTGTTCAAAACGTGGATCGCCTATTCTTCAGTCAGGACATGCAGATGCGCCGTGAGTTCCGTCGTCTTTTCAATACGCTCTATAAAAATCCAGATAAATACATTGATATCATCAAGGCTTTGAGCAAAAGCCGCAGGGGGATGACACGTAAGGAATTGGCAAAAGAATTGAAAAGCGCTAACAATGGCCATCTGGGAAAAAGATTAGAGGATCTTGTCCACTGTGACCTCATACGCAAGAATATTGTACGGGAGAAGGAAATCAAGCGGAAAGATACCATCTATCAGCTATGCGACTTTTTCAGCCTGTTCTACCTTACCTTTATAGACAGGGCGGAGGTTGAGCAACAGTACTGGGCACACCACATCAACACGCCGGAAATCAATTCATGGATGGGACTCGCCTATGAGCGAATCTGTCTGGCTCATATACAGCAGATCAAACATGCACTGCGAATAGACGCAATATCCACGCTCAGCTATTCTTGGCGAAGTAAAATAACTAAGCCTGCAGCGCAGATAGACATCATCATTGAGCGAGCCGACAGAATCGTCAACGTGTGCGAGGTGAAGTATAGCCAAGGCGAATACGAACTGAATAAAGAGGAATATGATAAGATCTGCAAGCGAAGCAGTGCCTTTATTCGAGAAACAGGCCTGAGGCATGCACCTTGGATAACTATGATAACCACCGAAGGGGTTGCATCTGGTAAATACGCTGGGATGATTCAGAGCCAAGTAAAACTTGACGACTTGTTTACTATTTAGACAGTCTATATATGGGGAATGATCGTTAAACTTGGTCAAATGTGTTAAAATAAGGGGAACGAAAACGGTACTTTAAGACTCTACCATATTTGTTCCGTTTTTCCGGTAACTATTAGATAATCAATATATTGCATCTTCTGGGTGAGTAGATGAAAATTTATGTAAAAATTTAGATTTTTTGTGCTAGCTTTGGGGTCTTAGAAAACATCTTGGTTCGTCCAAATCGGGATTATCAGTTCTTTTCGGGCGAAATGTACTCGATTTCTTGTAGATTTCGCCCGATAAATACATATTTTGGACGAAATCCGAGCAAAAACGGATAGGTTTCGTCGGAAAACCCGATTGACAAAGGAGGTTCTTGACAATTAATCATCGGGAAACGATGTCATCTTGTCGATTTCATTGGGCGTTAAACCAAAGTCAGAAAATATGTTAGCCAGGCATCCTGAAGGTGATGTGCATGTAGTTGTCGTCGGCTGAGTTGAAGCGCTGAACAAGGGTGGATCCGTCATAGATGGCTTCCAGTTGCAGATTGATGCCTTGGCTGGCGATGGAGCGGAGCGCCTCGGGCTGTCCCAGCGCTTCCTGTGTGAAGGTGTAATACTGGCTATTGTTGTTAAACTCGATGCGGATATGGTGATCCGTTCCACCATAATGCAGCGATAGCGGCATCACGTTGGGCGTGAAGGCCCAGTTGATGTGCGAGTAGTCCGTATTGTAGCCGAAGTCGTAACTGGCCGTTACGGCGACCGGCGCAGCATTTGCAAGGGCCTGGCTCAAGGCCGCATCGGCATCCACCACCCTGGCGATCAGCGACACGGGAAAGTCCTGCACAAAGACATGGCGCATCTTGTAGCCTGACACATCAAAGTGCATGTTGTCAAGGGTTTCCCTATAGGCTACGATACTGCGATGTCCCTCCTCATCTATAGTCACCTTGCTATCTTTGTTGGTATAGGTAACAATCAACTGACCTGTATATTCGCCCGCGATGTTCTGCCCGTAGGTTTCCTTCTGCTGGTGGGTCAGCCGCATTTCAATATCATTGTCATTGTTACATGAGGCGAGAGCAACAAGCATCACACAAGCGAGTATCCAAATCTTCTTTGTTTTCATTGTCTGCTATGCACTGGTTTTAAGTGTTTCTGCCATAATAAACGTCGCTTGTCTAACAAAATTGCACATTGCCCGCATTATTATTTCCTGTAGGACATTCAACAAATTCCTTCAGCATGATGTGGAACACATCAAGGGCAAGAAAGACAGATTGTTAATCATCATTCTGGTCTTTCTTGCCCTTGTTGATTGAAAAAATGATTCTGACTGGCTTGGAATATTAAAGCGCCACCTGTGGATAATCACACGGCCTTTCCCATATCATAGGCGGCTTGCAGCTTGTCGTTGCCGTCGATCTCGCGGGGAGCTCCCACGCCGCCGCAGAAGAGGTGACCTGCCAGACGGCTCTTGGGATAACAGTCAATCCAGCCCGTCAGGCCCGTCTCGGCACGCTTGCAGACGTGCTCCTCGGCCTCGGCAGCGGTGGTCAGCAGATAAACGTCGCGGAACTGGTAGTCAAGCGGGTACATGGCGTTCATGCGGTCGATGAGGGTCTTCATCTGCCCGCTCATCTCATAATAGTAGATAGGGGTTGCCCACGCCACAACATCAGCCTTCAGAACCTGTGCCATGATATCGTTCACATCATCATTGATGACGCAGCGGCCCAACTTCTGGCAAGCCAGGCAACCTTTACAGAACTGAATGTTTTTTCCCACCAGGGAGATTTTCTCGACGTCGTTGCCTGCGGCCTTTGCGCCCTCGGCAAACTTGTCGGCCAGCATGTCGCTGTTAGAGCCCGGTCTCAGGCTCGTTGAAATCACGATTACTTTTTTCATATTTGTGTTTATTTTAAAGGGTTGTTGATTTAAATCCAATCGAAGTTTTCCTTGCCTGCGCCGATTTCAAAGTGATACTTTGCAATCCCCAGGTCCATGCGGGTATAGCCGATCAGGGAAAAACCTTTGTGGGCGCGCACCAGATGGCGGCCGTCTTTCATGCCCAGATACTCGAAGGAGAACTTCTGCTGATTGACAGCCGTGGGTGCCAGCAAGGCGGCCTCGACACCGCGTCGGAACCACTCGGGCGTGTCGTCGCCGACGTTGCTCACCTGATCGATGCGTTTAATCTTGTGTGTCGCGCCCTGTGTCTCACCATAGCCGATGGCGATATAGGCCTTGATGACCTCCCCCTCGTCGAGCACATAGGTGCCCGGCACCTTGGAGTAGCTGAGTCCTACCCAGCAGGTGTTCATCCCGAGCGTCTGGGCCAGCAGCACCAATTGCTCGCCATAGTAGCCGATGCGATCGTCCAGGTCGTCGGCTTTCACTCCCGCCATGACCAGATAGTTGGTCACTCCACGGAATTTGCCATACTTGGCCAGCGTGCCCTGGAAGGCCCGCGGCTCATCTTGTATTAACTGGACGTGCAACCGTCCCAGGCGGTTGACCTGGTCAATCTTCTCTTGCAACGCACGGCAATGAGCCTGAGCAAGCGGCTGCTCCTTGTAAGCCCTGACGCTGTGACGCGCCTGAATCGCTTCTTGTAGAGTCATAGTCAATATCTTTTGTTTTGAACCTCGGTTTCACTCATGTGCCATAAAACACGGTAGCACTCACTGATGCTTGCGCTGCTTGAGGTAGTCGCTGGGAGAAAGGCCGTAGTGCCTCTTGAACATGCGGGTGAAGTGCTGCGGATAGTCAAAGCCGAGCTCGTCGGCCGTTTGGCTGATCGAGTGACCGCTGATGAGCAGTTCCTGAGCGCGCTTCATGACGAAACGACGGATGGTATTGCCCGCAGTGTCACCCGTCATCTCCTTGATCAGGTCGCCGAAGTAGTTGGGCGACAGGAAGAATCCCTGAGCACAATACTTGACCGTGGGCAGGCCGTGCTCACGGTAGATGCCGTCGCTGTAGTACCTGCCCAGCAAGTTCTCGAAGCGCGTCAGCAGATCATTGGACTTGATGGCCTCGGTCGAGAGTTGTTTGGCATAGAAACGGGCAATATGTTCCAGCACCAGCTGCAGCAGGGCAATAACGATTGGGCTGGTGTGCCGATCATCACACTTCAGTTCCCGGCGCAGGGTCTCCATTAGCGTGACGATGGTCTGCCGCTGATCGTCGGACATCAGCAGGGCCTCATTGGTGTTATAGGAGAAATAGGTGTAAGCAGTCATCCGCCGCTCCAAGTCGGTGCCGTGCAGCAGTTCGGGATCAAAGAGCAGCGCCCAGCCCTTGGTCTGGATTTCCTCGCCCGTGTCGGCCTTGCCGCCAATCTGCCCTGGCGCCACACACATCAAGGCATGGCGGTGCAGGTCATAGGTGGTGAGTCCATAGGTCAACTCCTCAAGCATCTCATCAGCTATGAAAATGCCGTACACATCATAGTTGTTGAGCGAATGACGGCAGTGCTCTAGCTCGTCATAGTGGATGACCGACACCAGCGGATGCAACTCCGGTGCCCCGATATATCGGGCATAGTCATTGACATTATGTACCTTGAGTATCTGTTTCATTTCAGATGCAAAGATATTCATTTTCGGGCTATTTTCAGTAAATCTGGTTGATAAATCAGTATTTTTGTAACCTATTAGCATCTGTTTTCATAGTAATTTTGCATCGTGAAACTATAAACAACTTTTTAGGTTTTAGGCGACAGTAATCATACTTAAAACTTAAAACTAAAAACTGAAAACTAAAAATAATGAAAGAGACAAAGATCGCATTAGGAACCTGGGCCTGGGGCGCAGGCGCATTTGGAGGAGATACAGTATTCGGTTCAAACACCGATGTAGATAATCTGGCACCCGTATTTGAGGCAGCGACCAAGGCTGGCCTGAAACTGTGGGACACAGCCACGGCCTATGGCATGGGCGAGTCAGAGCGCATCCTGGGCACGCTCGCCAAGGGCATGAAGCGCGATGAAGTGCTGATTTCCACCAAGTTCACCCCTCAGATCGCCGAGGTGTTTGAGAACAGTGTCGAGAAGATGGCCCAGGCCTCGATCGAGCGCATGGGCTGCGACTATATCGACATCTACTGGATCCATAACCCGATGGACGTGGAGCGCTGGACGCCTGGCTTGATTCCCCTGCTGCAGAGCGGCAAGGTGAAACGCGTGGGTGTATCTAACCACAACATTGAGGAAATCAAGAGAGCCAACGCCATCCTGGGCGAGGCAGGCTTCAAGGTGAGTGCCGTGCAAAACCACTTCTCGCTGCTCTACCGCTCGTCAGAGCGAGGTGGTGTGCTCGACTATTGCAAGCAGAACGGCATTGAGTTCTGGGCCTACATGGTACTGGAGCAGGGAGCCCTCTCGGGCAAGTACAACAAGGAGAACCCCCTGCCCGCCGAGAGCGACCGCGGCAAGAAATACAATCCCGTGCTGCCGCAGCTCGAAGCGCTGACCAACGAGATGAAGGCCATCGGCGAAAAATATGGAGCCACCTGCTCACAGATCGGCATTGCCTGGGCTATCGCCAAGGGCACCCTGCCCATCATCGGTGCAACCAAGGAGCATCACGTTATCGAGGCAGCCGAGGCAGCCAAAATCCAACTGACCGACGAGGAAGTGACCCGTCTAGAGCAACTGGCCGATGCCACTGGTGTCGATACGCGTGGCGGCTGGGAACATTCAATGGAATAAAAAACATGAGATTAAGAACCGCGATAATCATTTCTATAGTTACTACCATCGCAATGGCTCAGGACGTGATAGATGTTCACAGTCATCTCATCACGCCTGAGTTTCTATATTCACTGGAGCAGGAAAACAGGCTCATGGATGAGGGATTTCCCTTGCCAAAATATGATGCCGAGGCTCACCTGCGATGGATGGACCAAGCCGGTGTCAAGACTTCGGTTCTGACCCTTGCCGCACCGCAGCCCTCATCGGCATCGGCCATCAGGCAGACCAACGAGGCCGCCGCCCGTCTCAAGCGCGAGCACCCGGAGCGCTTCCTGTTCTGCGCTGCCCTACCCTTGCCCGACGTGGACGCGGCCATCAGCGAAGCGGTTTACGCGCTCGACACGTTGGGGGCCGACGGCATCAAGTTAGCAACCAACGTGGATGGCCAATACCTGGGCTCGCCCGAACTCGACACCCTGTTCGCGGTGCTCAACGAGCGCCATGCCGTCGTCATCCTGCATCCCCACCGTCCCGATCCCGTCAACAGCCAGGTGATGCAGCAGACGCCACTCGCCATGCAGGAGTACCTCTCGGAAACCACCCGTGCCGTGGCCAACATGATTACCCGTAATGTGCTGGCCCGCTACCCGCAGGTGAAAGTCGTTGTGCCCCATTGCGGAGCATACCTGCCGCTGGCTGTGCCCCGCATGAAGTCACTCGCGCCGGTGATGCAGGCCAATCAGATGGTGGGTCCCATCGACTGGGAAGCCAACCTGGCCTCGCTCTACTATGACCTGGCTGGAGCGCACAGTCCAGAGGCCATCCGCATGCTGCTCACCATCACCACGCCCGAGCACCTGCTCTACGGCTCGGACTACCCCTATGTGGCTCCGCAAGTGCTCACTCAAAGCCTGACAAGGATGCGCCGGTATCTGACCGACGAGCCCGACCTGACGCCATACAAGGAGATGATTCTTCACAACAATGCCGAGAGGCTGTTTAAAGACAAATGCTTATGACACGATTATCCTTTTTCATGCTGGCAGTGCTACTGGCTATCGCCGCTACGGCACAGACTATTTTTCCCGCGCGGATCGATGCTCCTGCCGAGTTCAATACGGGCAAAGTCCATATCTCGGTTCTCAGCAGCAGCGAACGGCAGATGACTACCAATTTCCTCTTTGAGCGGGGAAGCCGCAACTCGTGGCACTACCATCCTAACGCCACCCAGGTGCTGATGGTGCTCAGCGGCGAGGCCTATTATCAGGAAGAGGGCAAGCCTAAGCAGCTGCTCCGCAAAGGAGATGTGGTGACCACAGCGCCCAATGTGCGCCACTGGAACGGGGCAACCCCCTGGAGCGACTGCGAGTGCATGACCATCAGTGACATTGTGCCCGACGAACAGCATGCCGTGCAGCTGCGCAAGGTGACCGATGAGGAGTTTACAAGTCCGATTACCCACGAGTCGATGATTGTCCGCCTGGCCGAGATCGAGGTCTATCCCGAATACCTGACCGAGTACCTGGCCTGTGCCAACGAGGTGGACCGCCTCTCGGTGGAACGTGAGCCGGGTGTCATCTGCCTGTACCCGATGCAGAGCACCGAGGATTCGACCCAAATCCGCATCCTCGAGATCTATGCCTCAAATGAGGCCTACCAGCAGCACCTGCAGACGGAACATTTCCAGAAGTACAAACAGGGCACGCTGCACATGGTCAAGAGCCTTAAACTGCCCACCATGCAGCCACTCGACCCCGAAACGATGAAACTGATTTTCACTAAACAACGATAACGACAGTCATGATGAAATACGTAAAACTGGGTAACTCTGAACTGAATGTGTCGCGCCTGTGCCTCGGTTGCATGGGCTTTGGCGACCCGACCATCGGCCAACACTCGTGGACCATCGATGAGGAACATTCGCGCGAAATCATCCGCCGTGCACTCGACCTGGGCATCAACTTCTTTGACACAGCCATCGGTTATCAACTGGGCACGTCAGAGCAATATGTCGGCAAGGCACTGCGCGATATGGCCAAGCGTGACGACGTCGTAGTGGCCACCAAATTCCTGCCCCGCACCCAGGAGGAGATTGCCGCGGGCATCAATGGCCGCCAACACGTGATGAACTCCATCGACTCCAGTCTGGAGCACCTGGGCATGGATCATGTGGACCTGTACATCTACCACATCTGGGACTACAAGACACCGGCACAGGAAATCCTGCAGGGCATGAACGACGCTGTCTTGGCCGGAAAGGCACGCTACATCGGCATCGCAAACGCTTATGCCTATCAGGTGGCCAAGATGAACGCGCTGGCCGAGAAAAACGGATGGGCCAGATTCATCTCGGTGCAAAACCACTACAATCTCATCATGCGTGAAGAAGAGCGCGAGATGGTGCCCTATTGCCGCGAGGAGAACATCGCCATGACACCCTATAGCGCACTGGCCTCGGGCAAACTCTCGAAGCGCCCCGGCGAGACGTCCAAACGCCAAACCGAGGATTCGTTTATGCACTTCAAGTATGACGCCACCGCCGAACAGGATAGCCGCATCGTGGAGCGTGTCATGGAACTGGCCGACCGCTATGGTGTGGAGATGACGCAGATTTCGCTGGCATGGCTGTTGACCAAGGTCGAATCGCCCATCGTAGGTGCCACCAAGCTGCATCACATCGAGGGGGCTGCCAAGTCGATTGAACTGCAACTGACAGCCGATGACATCCGCTACCTGGAGGAGCCCTATGTGCCGCACAACCTCTCGGGCGTGATGGCCGTCAACAAGCCCGTGATGAGCGAAGATCCAGTATGGGTCACCGCCAGCAAGAACAAATAACGAAACTTAGATAGGCCAATAGGTCTCATCGACCTTTTGCACCTTTTTATCAAAGATTTACAGCCAAGTATGATGTGGCTGTGTCATCATTGGCATCTGGAACGTAGAATCGCGCTTCGCGCGTGAACCGTTAGCTCAGCCTATCGGCCGGTAAAACATGATGCGGAATTATGAAGTGGACCCCAAAAGTTGGACAAAAAACTTTTGGGGTTCATTATGTATAAGCACCATTCATTAGAAGAAAAGAAGGAAATCATCCGCTTGCATGA
>ONOU01000016.1 GCA_900319525.1 uncultured Prevotellaceae bacterium
GACATAGGCGCTAACTCCCGTCAGCCGATCCTGGATAATAATGTGTTCTGTCCCATTCATCGGCTGCAAATTTACTCATTTACAACTAAAAAACAAAATTCCCACCCGTTAAACGAAAAAAAAAAGAAGTAGCGACGTCAATGCTTCTCCAGCACTGATATCACTGCTTCAATCGGACTCGCCAATGAAAGTAACGGTGTAACGTCTTGAGGTTACGGTGTCACTCCAATGGGTCATCGTCCGTGATGGTGGTTGTCCATGCTAACTCCTCGCCAGCAGGTCCATACCATCGGGTTATATATTGTCTTTGCCCCTCTTGCCGCCGTGCTCATTGTTGCCAGCGGTCCTCTCGGGGGCATGTGTTTCTCTTACATATAAGGGTTCTTCCGGCCCAGAATTACCAGGTATCCACGCACGATGTAAGCATGTCCGCGGGTAGGGTGGGAGCGTTCAGCTTGTTCAAATGTTCAAGTTGTTCACGTGCGGAATGACTGAACGCTAATTGATCAGGTCAACCGCCTTCTTCTTCGCCTCACGTTCAATTTTGCGGTATCTGGCGAACTCCCTGCTACCCTCGACATGGCCTGACATTGAACTGATCAAATTGGGGTCCTGGATCTGATTGTATAACAGACCCACGAATGTACGGCGCGCAAGGTGGCTGCTGGCAATCTCGTAGAAGGGCTTTTGGGTTTGCTCACCTGATACGGGGTCAAGAACTGTGACCATACGATCTATACCACATATCTTGAACACCTCCTTGATGGCTTCATTGTATTTCTGCGAGCTGATGAACGGCAGTAAAGGGTTGCTGTTGACTTTACTCTTGTAAGGCGATAAGTCAACGTTACGGTACTTCTCGAGGATAGCGGTGGCTCGGTCATTCAGGGGCACCTCTGCGGTTATCGGCTTGTTGTCTTTGGTCTTTCTTGGGATATACTCAATCTGACCGTTCACGACATTGTCAGGCGTCATCTTCAGCAGGTCTCCTACACGGCAACCTATTAAGCATTGGAATATGAACACGTCTCGCTGGCGCTCCAGGTGCGGCTTGCTCGATAAGTCAAAGTCGGCAATCTTGTTGCGTTCCTCCAGGGTGAGGATGATAGGTGTGCCATATTTCTCTGCTTTGATTTCAACACCGTCGAACGGTCGGTTGGTGCTGTAGCCTTCCTTGTTGAGCCACAGGAAAAAGCGTTTCAACTTCTTCTGCAAGTTAACTATATGGTTGTCGCCGCGCTCCGTGATCTTAGGCGACTTGTGTTTTTGAGTGATCTCGGCAGGATAATCCCGCAACAGCTTCTCAAATAACTTTGGATTTTTCTGGGCGAGCTCGTGCTCACGCCTGAAGTAATCGAAGAAATCAATGATAGTCTCCTTGGATATGGTGTCGATATCGAGGGCGAAGTCTTTGTTGCGTTTACGCTTATAGCCTTGGTAGCGCCCCAATGCACGTTCCAGTACTCGGAATGACTTGGTGCTGCCGAGTGGGTAGTTTTTGGTCTTGAGGAACAGTTCGAACCAATCGAAGAACGATTTCTTCTGCTCAGGCTTGCTGGTAGTGGCCGCGGGGAAAATGAAGTCATGGATCAGTTTCTTCAACCAATCGTTCGGCACGTTGCCCTTGTCTAGAGCCAGAAAGGATGCGTGCACTGAGGCTGTGAGCGCGGCGAGGCGCTCTTTTTTGGCCTGTAATTCCTTCTGGAGCAGCTCTCGCGTTTTGGACATCACGCGCCAGTTAGGGATAACAATGTTTTGTGTCTTTTCGTCCCAGTGATCGGGAAGAATGAATATGTTGGTCTTAGCCCGCTGGTTAATGTGCTTTCCGTGAAAGAAACGGATCATCACCTCGTGCTGCGAAGTGACTTTATCGGATTTCGTTGATAATGATAGAATAATCGTTGCCATACATATTACTTTGTGTAAGATATGCAAAGGTAGGATTTTTTGGCGATATGACAATAATTTTTGGCGACTTTTTGGCGACTTATTTGGAAACAAGGAGAAACTTATGGGTTCATTTGAAAACGATTGGTTTTATATAAATAATTCATTATCATTTTATTAAACTCATAAATCGGTTAGAATTAAAATCTTACTCAAACCTCATGTTTTCATAAAAAGTGCTCCCCACGGGTTCACTTTAATAGTCTCTAAATAACTAAATATCAGTTGTTTGGAGACGATTATTTTGAAAATTAGGCATATAATTGGATATAAAAAGGATTTGGGCCGGGGTTATTCTTTACTAGGAAGGGCATCCATCGATTTCATAGTAATAGACGTGATTACTCATCCCGAAAACTATGATGAGGACTATGTCACGATGACGAAGCGAAGTGCGGAACGGGATGAGCGCAGCAGCCGGCTGTGTGAGGTCTCGGCGCGGACAGGAAGCCTGCTTAGGCTCTTTCGGTAACGAAGTGATGCCGACACGGCGGTACTGGCGGCATCGCCATCGATGAGCGGTGGAAACAGGGTTATCTCCGCCGGGCGAAGTCGCCTAGTGGCATGAGGCTGTAGCGGATGCGGCTCAATCCAGCCAGCGCAGCAGGCTGGTTGATGTGCGGAGCGTGAAGCAGCCGAATACAACCCCGTGACCATAGTGAATGTAATCCCCTGGTCAATGTAACGTAAATCAAGGCGCATCGACAGCCGTGGCTTGACGTTGCGCCTTGTGATAAGTGGACGTTATGATCTCAGAGCGAACTTTTAAGTTTACTTGCTTCTTTAGATATCAGCGTTTGCCTGCTCGACCAAATGCTTTCCTAACTGGTAGGCATTTTCCAGGTCTCTCGGGAATTGAGACTCATACATAGCAGCCTTGTGAGCGGCATCAATCTGAGCGGCATCATAGCGGCTGTAGTCATTGAACTGATAGGTGTCGTAAGCACGCAGGATCGTGGCGGGACCGAACATGCCCAGCTGACGTGCCGACATGTCCATTAGGATGTCATAGCCGTTGCCCTGGTACATCTGGTCGTTGGGGCAGTTCATCGTGAAGATGGCGGCTGAATGCTTGGGTTTCAGCACGATGGGGGCATAAAGTCGGAGTAGTTGACCACTGGGAAGATGAGGCGCTCCATGAAGGCGCGGAAGTTAGCCGACGGATAGTGGCAATAAACGGGCGAGCCGCACACCAGCACATCAATTGGAATTTTAGTGAGTTGCCTTCAAGTATTGCAAATCACCATACCAGTAGCTGGCAGTGCAGCCTCCGTCAATCAGAAAATCTGCACCGCTGATGAAACGACCGCGAGAGGACATCAGGAACTCTGCCAAATCGCCTACCTCATCAGGTGTTCCAGCACGACGGGCCGGCATACCGGCTATCATATCAATATAACCTTTTGCACGAGGGCCGTGCAGCTCATCATTAGCCAATGGGGTGATGATGATGCCAGGCGAGATGCTGTTGATAGTAGCACCACGCTTTGCCCAGCGACAGGCTTCGTAGGCCACTCGGAGCACATTGCAACGCTTGGAATACTGATAGGCTTTCAGTGTATCGTTTATCTCCTTGATGAACGGCAATCTCATCAGTTCTTCCACGGGTGACATTGCCAGCGCATCGTTCTGCTCCTGCGGCAGGGCTGGCAGACGGTGACCGCTCTGCGACGAAATGATGATGCCAGAACCACCATTGGCCATTACCTTGCCGAACTCCTCCATGAGTACGCTTGTGCCGTAAAGATCAACACGAAGAATCTCCTCCACGGGAGCCTGTGAAGGCGATACGCCAGCGGCGTTCACCATGTGCTTCACTTCTCCTTTACTCGTGGCGAACTCCACCAGCACGAGGATGTCTTCCTTGTTTCCAAGGTCGCACTGGATGGTGGAACACTCGAAGCCAGCGTTCTCCAATGTCTTGGCGGTTCGCTTGGCATTCTCTTCACTATAGTCGGCCAGCACGATGTGCTTGCCTGCTGACACGCGACGGATTATCGCCTGTCCGATGCTTCCAGCACCAACTAATACTGATATTTCTTTCATTCGTAAATCCCAATTTTATGGCATTTAGTGCTGCACCTCAGCATAGTTCAAATAAACTTGGCTCTGCATTCGGCTTGCACCTAAATTCCAATTTCATGGCCTTTAGTGCTGCGCCTTAGCATATCTCAAGTAACTTGGCTCTGCCTTCGGCTTGCACCTAAATTCCGATTGATCTTTTATTTGTCGTTCTCTATCAGATGCTTTCCGGATTGTATTTGAGCACATCGGATGGCCAGCCTGTCACATTCCTGCCTGTATCCAGACGGCGGATCTGCCCCAGGTCGTCATCAGTGAGGGTGAAGCCGAAGAGGTCGATATTCTCTTGCATACGTTCCTTGTGGGTGGTCTTGGGAATGATGATGATGCCGTTCTGGATGAGGAACTTCAGGGCTATCTGAGCGGCGGTCTTGCCGTAATGCTCACCGATGGTCGCGAGGGTGGCATTCTTGAAAATGCCATGTCTCCCTTCGGCCAACGGGCTCCATGCTTCCAGCGCCACGTCATAGGGCGCCAGGTACTCCATCATCTTGCGTTGCTGGTAGAGCACATGTGCCTCGCATTGATTCACCACGGGCATCACCTTGGCGCCGTTCACGATTTGGGGGAAGGTGTTGGGATAGAAGTTCGACACGCCGATGGCTTTGAATGTCCCTTGTGCGTAGAGTTCTTCGAGCGTTTGCCACATCACTGTCGGGTTGCCTACGGGCCAGTGCAGGAGCATCAGGTCAACATAGTCGAGCCTGAGTTCTCGCATCGAGTGCTCCACCGTGCGGAGCGTCTGATCACGGGTGTAGCAAGGCTCGCAAATCTTCGTGGTGACGAACAGATCCTCTCGGGGCAAACCACAGGCCCGCACGCCGTCGCCCACGCCTCGCTCGTTATAGTACATGGCCGCCGTGTCGATGCTCCTGTAGCCCACGCTGATGGCATCCTCTACCACCCGTTGCGTTTCCCGCTGAGGGATATTGTACACGCCCAGGCCGATCATCGGCATCTCGACGCCGTTATTCAATTTCTTGTATTCCATTATCTTCCTGATTTATCGTTCTGTCAATGATGCAAAGGTAGTGATTTCTCGTGAAACGCTTGCTGGCGAGGTTGATGTCTCTCTTCTTTTTTTATGGCTTGGTGTTGATGCCGGCGCGGTGGGCCTGCTTCATCTGCAGGGGGCGAGGGATGTTGTACAGGCGGCCGTCCTTGACGAAGTGGGCGCCCGTCTGCTTGAAATGGAAAGGCACGCCCGATGCGACACACTGGCGGCGGATGTCGAGCACCCAGTCATAGTTGCACACGCGAGCTTCGGGCCCTGACTCGCCTCCCACGGTGACCTGCTGGCACCAGTCGCCCAGGCCGTCCCGAAAATCGATCGCCTCCAGCAGCGGCTCGCAGATGACGGCCTTGTGGCGGATGGGCAGGGCGCTGAAGACGGGCAGCCGCTCGTCGGTGCGCCGCTGGTTCTCCATGGTGCAGGCGATGGTCACGTTCTCATATCCCTCGCCCCAGTCATCGGGCAGCGACTGCATGATGCGCTCGGGCCGCTTGGTGACGATATAGAAGTGCAGGTCGCTGCGCAGCCGCATCATCAGCCAGGCCTCGGCACGCCACGCGTCGGCCTCCTCGATGAAGAAGTCTGACGTGAAGCACGTCCACATCAGCGTCCCTGGCGGCACTTTCCAGTCACCCTGGCGATCGTGCCTGACGGGCAGGTTGAACGATGCCGTCTTGTGGACGATGTTGGAGTCCTTCTCAAACTCTGCGTCCCTGCGGTACACATAGCAGTGCAAGCAGCCTTCGCTCTTCTTGTGGCATCCGTGCCACAGGTTCCACATCTTGCCCATCATGCCGTCAGTTGATGGCGAGCAGTTCGATGTCGAAGATGAGGGTGGAGCCACCTGGAATGCCGGGTTGGGAGAATTTGCCGTAACCCTTCTCGGCGGGGATGTAGATTTCCCAACGGTCGCCGACGTGCATCTGCTGCATGGCGATAATCCAGCCCTCGATGAGGTCGCGCAGGCGGCACGCCAGGGGCACGTCGCCACGGCTGCTGTCAAATGTCGCCCCATCGATGGTCCAGCCCGTGTAATGGGCGGTAATCACGCTGCCAGGCGTGGGTTTTGCACCCGTCGCGTCGCCCTCGGCCAGCACCTTGTAATAAACGCCCCCGGGCAGCGCCTTCACCCCGTCTTCCCGAGACTTCGCCGCCAGCCAGTCCCTATTGGCCTGCACGTATTGGCCCTTCGCCATCTTCTGTCGCGACTCGGCAGAGCTCAAGCAAACTTGGCTCTGCTCTCGCTGCTCCATCAGTTGTTGATTCTTGTTCTTCTTCATATGTTTCTTCATCAAATACAACACCTCATATAGTGTGCAAAAATACCCATTTTTCTACATTTCATGATATGTTGAAGTAAAAAACTATTCACACAATGAAGATAGCATCATTCAGATTTCGCTTACTCCAATAAGCGAAAAATGGCCAAAATCGCTTATCCTAGTAAGCGAAATTCACAAAAATCACTTATCATGATAAGCATTTTTTGCCTTTTTCCTTGTCTCAGCAGATGCGGAACACGTGACTGCCATCGTCCATTAGTGCCTGTCATCGGCATGATGGGCGTTGAAGTACATAAGACCTTTTGGCGTGAGCAAATACCGCTGGCGGGGATGCCGCGGGCTGTTGGGGTAAAGCATTGCCACGAAACCTGATTCAACGGCTGGGGACAAGTAATTAGCCAGGAACGTGGGACGGTGCTTGAGTCCTATGGCTGCCATTGCCTCACTACCCTTGAGTTGCCCTCTGCCTATGGCTTTAATCAAGGCTGCTACGTTGAGTGACGGTTCATCAAACTTGTTCGGTACTTGTTCGGTACTTGTTCGGTATGGTTTCTTCGTCACCAATCAGCATGTAGCGGTTGCGCCCAAGACCGCGCAGGTATCAAGAGCTGAAAAGATGCGTTTTCCTTATCCTTTTTGAGAAAAACGGATGTTTTTTGAAGAAAAAAATGAAGATTTTTTTGGAACGAAAAAAGACTGCGGTCGGGCATATTTCCTTTGCAGCGTCAAATGGATAAATGACTCCGTAGCTCAGTTGGTCAGAGCACCAGGCTTTTAATTTGGGGGTCCTGGGTCCAAGTCCCAGCGGAGTCACCAGTCAAGAAACGATATAGCAGTTGGCTTAGCGAAAGCATCTCTACAAATGACCATGCTATCGCACGGGAAAACTTGTGCAAATCGAACGCCATAAAGTTTACTTAAATGGCTGAGGCGCAGCCAAGTTTCGGGAAATTAAAAGAAAATTAAATTGTAAAATAATAATTTGTTTAATTTCCCGCCCGCAAGGGCGGTTCAAGCACCTGATGGGCCAACATCCATATCATTCCCATATTAAACAAAACGAAGATGTTCAGACAATTATACATACGATGGTTGGTTAGGCGGGGAAAGGCGATAGATATATGGTCGCACAGCGACTATCCCGCACAGGTGTTATCCAACCTGTGCAGCAATCCGTTCACCTTTGACGGGGTGCTGTGCGGCAGCATGGAGGGGTTTCTCCAGTCGCTGAAGCAGCAGGACCGCGACAAGCAGCGACAGACGTGCGCCAAGAAGGGCCGCAATGCCAAGCGGGCGTCCAGCGCCCATTGGCAGACCGACCAGATCGTCTGGTGGAAGGGCGTTGCCATAGACCGACAATCGGACGAGTTCCAGCAGCTGATACGCCATGCCTATCAAGCCATGTTCGACCAGAGCGAGCGGTTCCGCGCGGCATTGATGGCGACACGGGGCATGAGGCTCTACCACACCCGCGGCAAGCGCGACCCCTTCAAGACCATCCTGACCGAGCAGGAGTTCTGCCAGATACTCACCGACCTGCGCGACAACTACGACCGCCGCGACAAGGGCCTGGGACACCGCCGCCTCATCTTCGTCGAGGTGGAATACGATTCACCGTCAACGGACGGTGAGAACTAAGTTTACCCATAAAAAGCGCACAGAATGCCCCGGCTTCATTGATAAGTTGAAGTCGGGGCATCGTTCTATCCGTAGTTCAGCAGAGCGGTGAGGCGCTCACGCACGAGCGAGAGCACGTCCCGCATCTCGTTGAGTGTTGCCTTGCCGTCGTCGTCAAGCATCTCGACGGCCTGACGGAGCAGACGGCAGTCGTCCTCGGTCAGGGGCATCCCGTTGATCGAGTAGTTGGGGTCAGCGTACCGGTAGTAGACACGGTCAAAGACCTCGATCGGGGCGTTGTAGCCCAACTTGTCGGACCGCATCATCTGGAGGTCGCCCTGGACGGTCCGCACGGACACACCCTTGGTGATGCCCTCCATCTCCCGCAGGGCAGCGGAGCAAGCCTCGGTCAGGTCGTCTATGGTCCACCGGCGGAACCTGTTGCGCAGGCAGCGGTCTATAGTCTTGTAGCGTATTAACGCATTCTTGTTTGCTGGCATGAATATATTGTGTAATTAATTTGTCCATAATGCTTGTTGATTAAAAGGTTACGCAGCGCAAGGCATTGCGTTTAATCGCAATGTGCTGCTGATGTTTAAGTGAATAACTCGTTGTTTTCAACACCTGTCTAAGTCTCATGAGTCTTAATCTGTCCATCATGATTGATTGGTTTTGTGCGCCACTGTCGGCGCTGGTTGATAATAAAAAAGAAAAGTGGCTGGAATGTCTTGCTTTGCTCGACTTTCCAACCACTCTTTATCGTTTTTGCTTGAGTAGTGTCTCGGGATATGGCTACATGTTACATCACTGTGTGAGTGTCATGCTGGCACCGATTCCCTTGAAAGTCGTTGAGCATATTGCTTTATCTGATGCGCAGATATGGCGATAGCCTTCAAAGCAGCTTGTGCCCTGAATTCGTTCGCCCTTCAATATGTCAACTCTCAGTGTCAGCATGATAGCCTTCCCTTAAAATTGGCCGCAAAATTACACCTTTTCACCGAACCCACCAAATCCCCGACGGATTATTTAATTTCTGGTTCTTTTACTATGTATATACTTTTCCCAAACCGATGGTCTTGCCGATGTTGCGGTGGGAGTGGCTGTAGATCCAGTAGTCGATGCCGCTGGTGGCGATCCGCATTATTGCCAGTGTGGTGGTGTGCAAGCTAAAGGCTTGCGTTACCTTGACATGGCAGTGGGGGGCTTTTATAATACTTTAACTTAACGACACTGTGGGCATTGTCTCTTAACGGCGGCAGAGCCGCCGCCCACGGGACACGTCGCTGCGGTTGTGCTCGTGGCTTAGGGCTTAGTGGGGCATCCGTATTCTTGCCAGTGCGGTGGTGTGCAAGCCAAAGGCTTGCGTTACCTTGACATGGATGTGGGGGGCTTTTATAATACTTTAACTTAACGACAATGTGGGCATTGTCTCTTAACGGTGGCGGAGCCACCGCCCACGGGACACGTCGCTTCGGTTGTGCTCCTGGCTTAGGGGGCATCCGCATTCTTGTTGAGGGGGCGTTCTGAGGCATTTTATTCACTTTTTTTGTATTGATGGGCTTATAAATCGGGAATTATATATAAATTTGCCATGTCGTAAGGCGTTTTGCTTGTTTTTTGCTTTCTGCAACACAAAACAAAGTGAACCCTGTGACGAGGCTAGTCCTAATGATATTAAAGGGATACCACGTGCCTCCAATGGAGACTAATTGGCTGAAAAGGAACAATAACCATATATAAACCAGTTATCATGTATAAAATTGAAAATCATCCTATTATCGAACTCCCGAAAGAGGAATATGTAGAATTCCAGTTTGAGGGAAGGACAGTTCGCGGGCAGAAGGGTAAAACCATTGCTGCCGCTCTTCACCAGGCCGGATTTGTCGTGCACAGCCACAGCACGAGCGGCCGCAACCGCAGTCTGGAGTGCGGCATCGGCAAGTGCGGTGCCTGCGAGATGCTTGTTGACGGCCAAGTGCGCCGCATCTGCATCACCAGCATCGATGGTGTGAAAGAGGTGCGCGAGATTCCCAAGGACTACATGCCCGAGGGCAAGGCCCGTGCTGCCCAAGAAACCAAGATTTACAAGACCACGGTAGCCATCATCGGCGGCGGCCCTGCCGGCCTGGCCTGCCGCGAGCAGCTCACCGCATTGGGCATTCCCAACATTGTGGTGGACAACAACGCTACCGAGGGTGGTCAATTCAATATGCAGACCCACCAGTTCTTCTTCTTTGAGAAGGAGCAGAAGTTTGGTGGCATGCGCGGCTTTGACATTGCTAAGACCCTTGCCGGCGACAACCACGACGGCATCCTGCTGAACAACACCGTGTGGGACCTGCTCGAGGGGCGCCGCATTGCCTTGAAGAATATCGTCACCCAGGAGGTGAGCTACATCGATGCCGACCATCTGGTAGTGGCCACGGGTGCCGTGCCGTTCATGCCCGTGTTTGAGAACGATGACGTGCCGGGCGTTTACACCGCAGCCGTCTTCCAGAAGATGATGAACCAGGAGCACACCCTGCTGGGCAAGCGCGTGCTCACTGTGGGTGCCGGCAACATCGGCTACCTGACCAGCTACCAGGCCATGCAGGCCGGAGCCACCATCAAGGCCATCATCGAGGGTATGGACCACGAAGGCGGTTTCCCTGTTCAGGCCAACCGCGTTCGCCGTCTGGGCATCCCCATCATGACGTCTCACGTGCTCATCCGTGCTATTCCCAACGATGACTATACCGGAGTCAAGGGCGCCGTGATTGCCGAGTGCAAGAATTTCCAGCCTATTCCCGGTACCGAGCGCGTGATTGACGATATCGACATCATCAACATCTGCACGGGTCTGATTCCCGACAACCAGCTGCTCGTGAAGGGCCGTTCGGTCTTTGGCCGCAACGTCTATGGCGCTGGCGACGCCGTCCGCATCGGTGAGGGCACCAGTGCCGTGCTGCGTGGCCGGCAGGTGGCCTATGAGGTGGCTCAGGAATTGGGCCTCCGTTTCCCCTATGAGGATTATCTGGAAGTTTCCCGCCAGTATATCGACTCGCAGCAGCGCCCCGTGCGCCTGCTCGATGAGCCGCGCGTGCCCAGCGAGGAGCGCATGGCCGCCAAGCCCTATGTACAGATCAACTGTCTCTATGGCTTTGCCTGCAACCCCTGCACGTTCTCATGCCCGCAGGGTGCCATCACCAAGCCGACGACGTCGTCGGTGCCTGTGGTCGATTACGACAAGTGCATCGGCTGCATGCAGTGCGTGAACCACTGCCCGGGTCTGGCCATCTTCGGCTACGACAAGCGCAAGAACATCATCTTCCTGCCTGTAGAATATGAGGTGGAAGAGGGCAAGGAAGTATTCCTCGTTGACGACAACGGCGCCAAGGTGGGCGAGGGCGTTATCGAGAAGGTGCTCAAGAAGGACAACAAGACCAATGTGGCTCGTGTCCAGGCCACCCAGGCCGACGACCTGAACCAGGTGAAGGGCTTCATCCTCAAGGATCGCTATCCCGAGCCGCTGAACCTGCGTCCCCTCACCAATGCTGATGAGGGCAAGTCATTTGTCTGCCACTGCGAGGACGTTGACGTGCAGACCCTGCTCGCTGTCGTGGGCGACCGCAAGTATATCTCGGTGGATGAGCTCAAGCACACCACCCGCATGGGTATGGGTCCCTGCCGTGGCAAGCGCTGTGTGTCGCGCGCCAAGCAGATCCTGCGTGCCCATGGCATCGAGGTGACTGGCGACAGCACGCCGCGTGCGCCGCTGGCCAACCAAGTCACCCTGGGCGATGTATATAACGGTGAAACACGGGAGACCTTCGTGTTTGAGCATGGCTCGGTAATCGAGAAGGCCGAGACCGAGATCCTCGTCGCCGGTGGCGGTATGGCCGGTAGCGCCGCATTCCGCTACTTTGCCGAGGCTGGCAAGCGCGTCATCCTGGTCAACTATGACCGCGGCTCGACGTGGCGCTGCATCGGTGGCGGACGTCCCGCGTTCTCCAACCCCGACATCAGCGATATCGCCATGCACAACCTGGAAATCTTCCGCGATGACCAGCAGCATTGCAACATCGACCTGAAGATGACCCGCTATGTCAATCTCGTTCACGACGATGCCACCTACCGCTCACTCGACGCTTCGCGCGCCTGGAGCGAGGCCTACATGATCGACCGCAAGGACTTTACCAAGGTGATCTCGCCTTACTGGAACCCCAACGATAACATCTACAGCCACGCGCTGATATCCGAGAACTGCTGGCAGGCCACGCCGGGCCGCACGATCGAGTATGTGCGCACCGTGGGCAAGCAGCATGGCGGACAGGTGCTCGAGGACTGCGAGGTGCTGCACGTGGAACGCGCCGGTGACAAGTACCGTGTGCTGGTGCGCCGCCACGACAAGCACTACGTGGAATATACCTGTGACCACTTTGTCAATGCGATGGGGTGGGGGTCTGAGAAATTTACCGACATGCTCGGCATCGACACTCAGCTCTATCCCGTCAAGCACCAGGCATTCATCACGCGCCGCCTGCCCAACATGGGTGTCAACGGCGACTCGCTCGACATGATTATTGACCGCCGTCACTACAAGGGGTTCAACGCCGTTTACGGTCAGCAGTTCCTGCACACGGGTCAGATCATCGGCTGTGCGTCACCCGACTGCGACCCCTATGAGGCTCGCCAGAACCTGAAGTACAACAGCCAGGCTTTCCTCAAGATTGTTAGTGAGATGTTCGCCCAGTGGATTCCCAATCTGGCATCGGTCGGCTTCCATGCCGTCTGGGCCGGCTACTACATCGAGCCGCGTTACATCATCGATCCCGAGGTGGGCTTGTTGACGGGCCTGCGCGGTCACGGCTTCATGCTCGGCCAGTATCTTGCCAAGCTCTATGTGGACAAGTATCTGGGCAAGCCTGTTCCTGACTACATGAAGAATCTTGCCATCGGCGGCAAGGGCCTGAGCGAGAACGCTTTCCAGTAAAAACTGCAATACAGTAAATCACTGTAGGACATGCCAAATGGTCAAATCGCGGCCATTTGGCATTTTTCATGCAGATGATTGAGGAGGTGATTGTTTAGGGGTGACTATTTGTTCCGGATTTATGGATTAGGGTAGGGCAGAAGGTGGAGGATTGAGAAATAATGACTACCTTTGTCGTTAGAATGAAGAAAGGATTTCTCATAGGGGCTCCCACAAGCGGATCGGGCAAGACGACGGTTGCCCGGGGGCTGATGGCGTTGCTGACCGGCAAGGGATATAGGGTCCAGCCGTTCAAGTGCGGACCGGACTATATCGACACCAAGTTTCATGCCGCGGTGTGTGGCCGTGCGAGCATCAACCTGGACACGTTTATGGCAACGCCCGATCATGTGCGGGAGCTATACATCCATTATGGTGCAGACGCCGATGTGTGTGTTGTCGAGGGCATGATGGGCCTGTTTGACGGCTATGACCGCGACAAGGGCTCGTCGGCCGAGGTCGCCCGTGTCCTAGGCTTGCCCGTCGTGCTGGTGGTGGACGCCAAGTCGGCGGCCTACTCGATGGCGGCTCTCCTGTCGGGTTTCGTCAACTTCCGTAAGGATGTGCGCATCAACGGCGTGATCTTCAATCGCGTGGGGTCGGCAAGGCATTTTGCCATGCTCCAGCAGGTGTGTGAAGATCTGGGCATTGAATGCTATGGCTATCTGCCCAAGAAGGCCGAACTCGAACAGGGCTCACGCTACTTGGGTCTGGACTTCAGCGAGAAACCCGAGAGTAAACTGCTGGTTGAACTACTTGACAAGAATGTGAAATGGGAGCGGCTGCTAAAACTTTAATTGCCCGCAACGCGGAGTCGTTCTCCTTTATTTATCAGGAGAATATCGACCGGTTGGAGAATGTGTCATTCTTTGACCCCGAAACCGATGTGCCCTGCCTTGACGACGTGTCATTGCTCTACCTGCCCGGCGGCTATCCCGAGAAGCACCTGGACGCGCTGGTTAAAGCTGAGGCGGTAAGGCGGGCCATAAAGGAATATGCCGACCGTGGTGGGCGCATCATCGCTGAATGTGGCGGCATGATGTATCTGTGTGAAGCGATTGTCACCGACGAGGGTTCTTTTCCCATGTGCGGCGTGCTGCCCTACAGCATCACGGCCCGCAAGCAGGACCGTAAACTCTCGTTGGGTTACAGGCGCTTCACGCTCGATGGCAAGGAATACCGCGGTCATGAGTTCCATTACACGCAGTTCGTGGGCGATGTGCCGCCATCGGCCACCCAAGTCTATAATGCCAAGGGTGAGCCAGTGCCAACGCCCGTTATCCGCTACAAGAACGTCCTGGCCAGCTACACCCACCTTTACCAGATAACAGCGAATAGTGAACAGTTTTTTTAGGCGTAAGTAATTAAACTTACAACTTACAACTTAAAACTAACAACTTAAAACTAACAACTAAAAACCAATGAACCAGATATATACCAAAACCGGAGACGAGGGCATGACGAGCCTGCGTGAAGGTGTGAGGGTCCCTAAAGATGACCTGCGCATTGAGGTCAACGGGCAGATTGACCAGCTGAATGCCCACTTGGGTGTCGTGCGGTCGATGATTGCTCAGGACGATAGCGTTTCCCGGCTTATCCACAGTGTGCAGCGTGAGCTGATGACAGTCATGAGCCATGTGGCCACGCCCGAGGGCAACGATAATCCCCGTGAATTGCATGCGGCCGAATTGACCAGTCAACTCGAACAGGCCATCGACAATGCCGGTTATCAAGGCGGTTTTGTTGTCCCTGGCGGAGGTTCGCAGCTGGCCGCTTTCATCCACCTGGCCCGCACCCAGGCGCGCACGGTCGAGCGCCGCTTGTGGTCGCTGCATCGCGAGCATCCCGTTGATAATGCGATGCTGGTGATGATGAACCGCCTGTCTGACTATCTGTTTGTTTTAGCTAACCAAAAAGAATGAGTATCAAACGATTGCACCCTGTGATGCTGGCTGGGACGGGTAGCGACGTGGGCAAGAGCGTTGTTGCGGCGGCCCTGTGCCGCATCTTCAAGCAAGACGGCTACAGCCCGGCACCGTTCAAGGCCCAAAACATGGCGTTGAACTCCTATGCGACGCCCGAAGGCTTTGAAATCGGGCGCGCCCAGGCCGTTCAGGCCGAGGCCGCTGGAATCCCTTGCCACACCGATATGAACCCGTTGCTGCTGAAGCCCCAAAGCGACCACACTTCTCAAGTCATCCTGCACGGCAAGCCCATCGGCAACAAGAATGCCTATGACTACTGGCGCCGCGGCACGTCGGACATCGATTACCGCCGTGAGGTGTGCGATGCCTTTGAGCGCTTGGCTGCACGTTACAATCCCATCGTGATGGAGGGCGCTGGCAGCATCTCGGAGATCAACTTGAGGGACACCGACCTGGTGAACCTGCCCATGGCGCGTCATGCCCATGCCGATGTCATCCTGGTGGGCGACATTGACAGGGGTGGGGTATTCGCTTCGGTTTATGGCAGTATCGCCTTGCAGACTCCCGAGGACAGACAACTTATCAAGGGCATTATCATCAACAAGTTCCGTGGCGATATGCGCCTGTTTGACGAAGGCCGCAAAATGCTGGAGGATATCTGCGGAGTTCCCGTGCTGGGTGTCATCCCATACTACAAGGATATCTATATCGAGGAGGAGGACAGCGTGGCCTTGGCTCAAAAGTCGATGCAGGCCGAGCGTGGCAAGGTCAATGTGGCCGTTGTCATGCTGCGTCACCTGTCTAATTACACCGACTTTGACGCGCTGGAGCGTGACCCGCGTGTCCACCTGTTCTATACCAACAATACCGAGGATATCAAGAAGGCCGACATCATCGTCCTGCCAGGCACCAAATCGACCCTGCACGACTTGTATGAACTGCGTCGCAACGGTTGCGCCCAGGCTATCGTGAGGGCACATCGCGAAGGGGCTGCGGTGCTGGGCATCTGTGGCGGCTACCAGATGATGGGCATGGAAGTGCTTGACCCCGACCACGTGGAGGGTGACATTGAGCGCTTGCCAGGCCTCGGGCTGCTGCCCACGACCACCACGATGAACGGCGACAAGCAGACGCGCCAAGTCACCTGCCAGTATGGCCAGGGCTACGAGATACATCAGGGTGAAACGCATCCCGTGGGCAAAGCCCAGCATTCACCGTTGCTGCACCTCGATGACGGGCGCGACGACGGCTATATCGTGGACAGCAAGTGTATGGGCACCTACGTCCACGGTATCCTTGACAATGCGCCTTTTGTCGATTTCCTGCTGGAGCCGTTCAAGGGCAAAATCGCCGAGGGCGACAAGCCGTTTGACTACGCAGCGTTCAAGCAAGAACAATATGACAAGTTGGCCGATCATGTGCGCCACTATGTTGATATGGAACAAATCTACAAAATTCTCACCGACAATGATTGAGGGACACGGCGACGACCTGTACAGGTACAAGAATATCAAGATGAACTTCAGTTCCAACATCTATAACGGGACTGACCTGAGCGCACTGGAAGCCTATTTGAGCTCCCGCCTGGGCGTTGTGCGTTCCTATCCTGAACCCTCAGCGGCCTCGCTGGAGCGGATGATTGCCAGCGAGAGCGGCATCAGCCCAAATGAGGTGCTGGTGACCAGTGGCGCTGTCGATGCCATCTACCTGATAGCACAGGCTTATCGCCACGCGGGCACTTGCCGCATCCTGCAACCCACGTTCAGGGAATATGAGGACGCCTGCCGTGTGTTTGGGTACCAAGAGCGGGAGGACGGCGCCCTGTGCTGGCTGTGTAACCCCAATAACCCGACGGGTTCAGTCTTGACTCCCAGCGAAGTCATGTCGCTGGCAGCCTGTCATCAGTTGCTTATCGTTGATCAGTCTTATGAGGACTATACGATGGCGCCACTGCTGTCACCTGCCGAGGCCGTGAAATGCAGTAATATTATCCTGCTGCACTCGATGACCAAGCGCTATGCCGTTCCAGGCCTTCGTTTAGGCTATATCACTGCGCCCGCCGCTATCATCGGCCGCTTGCGCGGGCAGTACCGCCCCTGGGCCATCAACGCCCTGTCGCTGGAGGCAGGCAAGTGGCTCGTCGGCCAAGGCAAAACCGCCATTCCCGACCTGCCATCTTATTTGGCCGAGACCCAGCGGCTGCGATCCATGCTGAACGGGATAGAAGGCATAGAAACGCAGGATACACAGGCCAATTTCTTCCTGTGTGCCATCAAGACGGCAACTGCCGGAGAATTGAAGGAATATCTGGCCTGGGAGCACGGCATCCTCATCCGTGATGCCTCCAATTTCACGGGTCTGACGCCTCACCACTTCCGCATCGCCACCCAGTCGCCGACCGAAAACGATGCTCTAGTCGCCGCCATCCGTTTCTTTCTAAATAAACAACAATAAATACAACACTCAATACAAATATGGGAATTTTCGTCATCTATTGTTTTTATTGTACTTATTGTCTTCTTTTTTAAATACGATGAACGAGACATTGTTGATTATATTGCCGTTGTTGTTGGGATGGTTGCTCGATTTCTTTTTGGGTGACCCGTCGCGGTTACCTCATCCTGTCGTGTGGTTTGGCAAGATGATTTCGTGGGGCGAGCACCGTCTCAACAAGGGCAGTCACCGCATGGCCAAGGGTGCCATGATGGCGGTATGTTTTATTCTCTTGGTGTTCTTTGTCATGTGGGGATTCAAACAGCTGGTTCCCAGTAAGGTATTGTGGCTCATTGTTGATACCGTCATCATTTTCTATTGCTTGGCCGGAACGACGCTCATTCGCGAGGTGCGTGAGGTGTTCCTGGCGTTGGACCGTTCGCTTGACGAGGGGCGACAGCAGGTGGCCCGCATAGTGGGGCGCGAGACGTCGCAACTATCGGCACAGGAAGTGCGTACAGCCGCCCTTGAGACGCTGGCCGAGAACCTCAGCGATGGCGTGATCGCTCCATTGTTCTGGTTCGCCTTGCTAGGCACGCCAGGCATGTTGGCCTATAAGATGGTCAACACCCTCGACTCGATGATCGGTTACCGCACAGAACGCTACAAGGACTTTGGCTGTTGGGCTGCCCGCATCGATGATGTGGCCAACTATATTCCCGCCCGATTGACTGCCTTGCTGATGGTTATCGCATCGGGCAAATGGTCGCTCCTGAAATTCGTCTGGAAAAACGGCCGCAAGCATGCGAGTCCTAACAGCGGCTACCCCGAGGCCGCGTTGGCCGGCATTCTGAACTGCCGCTTCGGTGGCCCGCACTACTACTTCGGCGAACTGTTCGACAAACCATATATCGGCGAAAACGACCGCCCCCTCACCACTCAGGACATGCACACCGCCGTCCGCGTTAATCGCTTCGCCGAGGTGCTGATGCTCATCTTGATCCTTCTCATAAAAACATTGTAAAATGGGACTTTCATAACGGCTAATTTGGCGAATTATACGAGTTATTCTGCATTTTCATTGTATAATATGCGTATGTTCTTGAGATTATCACAATAAATTTTTCTATGAAGAGACTAAAGTTATGGTTAAAAAATAGCCCACCGAGGTCATCGGTGAGCCGTTATTTCTAAGAATCAGTATTGGTTATTTATCTTCTTCTTTTTGGGGTGTCTGGATATCAAGACGATTGAATTCCTCTTGGTACTTATTAAATAATTCTTCCATTTTCTCGACAGGTGTCGATGTTGTATTGAAAATAGAGTCATCAGAAAGGATTTTGGCTAAAAAGATTTCTTTTGCCTTCTCTTTCTCCCCAATACGCATCAGGAAATCGATTCTCGTGTTGAAATCATCATTCCTGTCTATCTGTTTTTTGATTTTATTGATATCATTGCACGCTCTCCAAATTTTAAAGAACAAGATGATGCACAAAACCCACCAAACAACGGAAATAAAATAAAGAAACGGATCCATAACTAAGACAATTAAAGTGATTTATAATGTCACAAAGATACGAAAATTCTTATAAAAACAGCATTGCCCTTAGAAATATTTGGTGATGTGGGCAGTGTCAAAGTTGTTCATCTCGTTGATCATGCGGACCGACGATGCGATGATGGGGTAGGCGCACAGGGCGCCGGTACCTTCGCCCAGGCGCAGGCCCAGGTTGAGCAGGGGGCGGGCATGAACGATGTCAAGCATGCGGCGGTGGCCGCTCTCGTCACCGCAGTGGGTGAAAATCATGTAATCCTGGGCTGCAGGGTAGAGCTGGATGGCGGCGATGGCGCATGCCGTCATGATGAAGCCGTCAACCAGCACGACAAGATGTCTTTCGGCTCCTCGCAGCATCGCCCCGATAGCTGTTACCATCTCAAAACCGCCGAAGTAGCGGATGGCGTTTTCAGTCGTGTGTTCCATGGTCTCGTGGTAATGTTGCAATGCTTGGGCAAGTATCTGGCGCTTATGCTGGATGCCGGGGTTGTCGAGGCCAGCCCCAGCGCCGATGCAATCGTCTAGAGGGATGTTACCGAACAGGCTCATCCAGATGCTCGACGGCGAGGTGTTGGCAATGCCCATCTCACCAACGCACAGCACCTGGCACCCCTCGGCGATGCAGTCATCCACCAGATCACACCCGACTTGGATGGCGCGGTCAAATTCCTCCTTGCTCATAGCCGGCTCATGCAGGAAATTGCGGGTGCCACGGGCAATCTTGCGGTCGATGATACCCTCGACATTGCTCAGGTCGTAGTCCACGCCCGTGTCCACAATGCGCAGCTTGAACCCATGCTGGCGGCAAAACATATTCACGCCGCCCCCGCCACGGGTAAAGTTGATCATCTGCTGCCAGGTGACCTCACGGGGCGACACGCTCACGCCCTCGCGCTCGATGCCGTGGTCGCCGCCCAACAACAGGTGGCAAGGATGATTCAGGGTGGGCGACAAGGTCTGCTGGATCAGGCAAATCTGCATCGCCAGTTCCTCTAGGCGGCCCAGCGACCCTTTAGGTTTATTCAGGTGGTCAATCTTCTGCTGGATGCTCTGTTCCAGCGACTTGTCGGTGTGTTGTATCTTGAATTGCTTCATTATTTTCTTCAGTTGTTAGATAGTCTAGATTTTCTAGATTTTCTAGATGATCTAGAACTATTAACTATTAACTCTTAACTGTTACTGGGAGGCCTGAGACCATGAGGATGACTTCGTCGGCGCGGCTGGCGATGTATTGGTTCATCCAGCCTTGCAGGTCGGTGAACCGGCGTTGCACGGCATCCATGCTCACGCCACCACTGCCTATCTCGTTGGTCACGAAGATGAAGGTCGCGTCTTGATCGGTGAAGCGGTTAAACTCCTCTTTGACTGTAGCCAAGACCTGTTGTGTGTCTTGACCTTGGCCCTCAAAGAAGAAATTGGTCAGCCACAGCGTCACGCAGTCAATAACGGCGACGCGTCCCGTTAGGTCATGGCGGCTCAGGTATTTCTCTTCCTCAATGTTGGTCCACTGCGGGCCTCGGCGTTCCTGGTGGCGGCGCACACGCTCGCGGAACTCCTCGTCCCACACGTGTGCCGTTGCCACGTACACAGGTTTTTCTGCAAGGCTCAATGCCATATCCTCAGCATATCTGCTCTTGCCTGACCGTTGTCCTCCAGTTATCAGTATGATTTTACTCATGTCAGTTTTTTATTACGATAAACTCCCCGTAATCAGCAAGATTGCTCCATGCATTCTCCCAAGAATAGATGCCGGCGTGCAGCCCCGCGCTGATGAGCACCCCCGCGTGGGCAAAGATGGCCACGCGCTGGTAAGGCTTGCCCTTGAGTTCGTCAAGGAAGTCTGCCACCCGCCGATACTGTTGCAGGAAACTCTCGCCGCCTGTCGTGGGCTGGTGGATGTAGTCGTCATACCACTCTTGCAAGTGCGGGTCCTGGATTTTGTCATACAGCTGCATTTCCCACTCGCCCATGTTCATTTCCTTGAGGCGGTCGTCGGTCACGGCGTCGGGATAGCCGCAGTAGGCCGCCAGCTTGCGGGCACGGGTCAATGGCGACGAATACACCTTGTCAAACGGCAGAAACTGCTGTAGCGATTGCCGGGTCAACTCAGCTTCATGCTCAAAAGTGTCCCTCACCGGTACATTAGTCCACCCGTAGCACGTCCCCTTGGGAACATCGACGCTCGTATGTCTAATTAAGATAATTTCCATTTTTAGTCGTTAGTCGCTAGTCGTTAGACATTAGTCGTTTACTGAATAAACTGTGAGCAGGCGAGTAGATATACCGCCAACTCCACCAGCAGGCAAACGGCACCGCAGCAGTCGCCCGTATAGCCGTGAATCTTGCGCAACATGAGCAGATACAGGAAGTACATCACCAGGGCAGGGAAGACAATGACCAGATACCAGTTGGCCCCCAACAGCCAGAACATGAATCCCATCGGGAGCAGTCCCTGTACAGTCAGGGCCAGTCCAGCCGCCATAGTGGGTTTGCGATAGACGGTCTTGTTCTTGGCTTCCTCCTCGCGGCGCGCATAGGGGAGCATGTTGATGAGTTGGCTGGTGACCATTTTGGAGAACGGGTCGGCCCCAATGATGGCTAATGCCGCCACTGTCACGGGCATGCTATAGAGAGCGGTAGCTAATAACAGCATGTAGACGATCAGCCCAAGCACACCATAGGTGCCGATGTGCGAATCCTTCATGATAGCCAGGATGCGGTCACGGTCGCCACCGCCACCGAATCCGTCCATGAAGTCGGCCAATCCGTCCTCATGCAGTGCGCCGGTAATCAGCAACCGAACGGCAATTGCGGCAATCACGGCCACGACATGCGGCAGTACCATGCTGCCGAAGTAGAGTGCCGCCGCCATCGCGCCTCCCGTGAGCCAGCCCGTCAACGGCCAGTATTCAACGACCCTCTTGTAGCTCGCTTGGGGCGGTTGATAGACGCGCCAGAAAGGCAGGCGCGTGAAAAAAATCAATGCTGCCCACACGCCATCGAACCACCTTGTTTTTTCAGCTGTTTCTTCCATAGCGCAAAGGTACAAAATATTCATTGTTCACGGTCCTCTCTTCCCTAAAAAAGTAGTACCTTTGTGCCGTAAATCAAGTGAACAAAAGAATGAAGAGATTTTTTGGAATTATTGCAGTTTTGGTGCTGTTATGCGCCTGCTCTTCACAGGGCGATAGGCAGTCGAAAACGGGCACCGCTGTGATGGAAGAAGTGACCGTGAAGTATGCCACAGGATTCAGTGTAAGGGACTCGGCCGACATTCGTCTGGTTGATGTGGGCAAGAAAGACCATTTTGCCCTTGTCCATGATGCTGATGTGGCTGTACCCGAGGGCTATACCAAGGTAAAAGTGCCCATCGAGCGCACCATCTGCATGACCTCGCTGCAATTATCCAACTTCACCATTCTCGATGCCCACGATGTGGTCAAGGGCATCACCGGCACCAAGAACCTTTTTGACGAGGACATCAAGGCGCGCGTCAAGGACGGGCGCATTGTCAAGATAGGCATGGAAGGCGAGTTTGACCCCGAGGTGGTCATGGCCGCCAATCCCGATGTGATCTTCATTTCTCCCTCTAAGCGCGGTGGCTATGATGCCATCAAGGAGATCGGCATCACGCTCGTGCCCCATCTGGGTTACAAAGAACTTGACCCGCTGGGCCAGGCCGAGTGGATCAAGTTCATCGGCATGTTTATCGGTAAGGAGAAAGAGGCTGCCGAAATCTTTGCCGGTATTGAGAGCCGTTACAATGAACTGAAGGAGAAAGCCGCCAAAGTAAAGAGCCGTCCTACCGTCACCAGTGGCGAGATGCACTATGGCAACTGGCACGCTGTGGGAGGCAAGAACTACCTGGCTCAGATCTTCCGTGACGCCGGTGCCGACTACGTCATCAACGATGACGAGACTTCGGGCGAGGATCTGGAATTTGAAAAGATGTATGCCCTGTCGGCCAATGCTGACTACTGGCGCATCCTCAATAGCTACCAGGGAGACTTCTCCTATGAGGCGCTGAAGGCCAGTGAGCCCCGCAACGAGATGTTCAAGGCCTTCAAGGAGAAAAAGGTGATCTATTGCAACATGAAGCAGACCCCCTACTATGAGATCGCTCCCGTCAAGCCCGATGTGCTGCTCAAGGACTTTGTGGCCATCTTCCATCCCGAATTGGTCGAGCAGGACTACCAGCCTACCTTCTACCGCCTGCTGCAATAACAATTCTAGACCATCTAGGTTAACTTGATCATCTAGAATATCTAGAAACTAAAGAAAGATGAAAAGAACGTTGCCCTTGATGCTGGCCCTTGTTGTGGCGATCCTCGCAATGGTGATTGTCAACCTGTTCATCGGTTCTGTTGAGATACCAGTGGGCGACATCTGCCGCATCCTTATCGGCCAGGGCAGCGAGTCAGAAATCTGGACGAATATCATCCTCAGCTCCCGCCTGCCGCAGGTGTTGACTGCCATCGTCGCGGGTGCGGGCCTAGCCGTGAGCGGCCTGATGATGCAGACCATCTTCCACAACCCGTTGGCAGGGCCTTCTATCCTGGGCATCTCCAATGGCGCCAGCTTGGGTGTCGCCTTCGTCGTGCTGCTGTCGGGTCAGCTGGGCGGTGTGGCATTGAGCAGTTTGGGTTATCTGGGCGAGGCAGCCGTCTCGATCGCCGCCATCATCGGTGCCCTGGCAGTGATGATGTTGATCGTGTGGATTTCGGGCAAGGTGAAGGGAAATGTCACTCTGCTGATTATCGGCGTGATGATCGGCTATCTGGCAACGGCTATCATCGGAGTTCTGAAATTCCTGAGTCCCGAGGAAGACGTCAAAGCCTTCGTTGTGTGGGGATTGGGCTCGTTCTCGCGCGTATCGGGTGACCAGATGGTGCTTTTTGTCGTGCTCATGTGCTTATTGTTGCCCTTGAGTTTCTTGCTGGTCAAGCCCTTGAATGCCATGCTGCTGGGTGACCGATATGCCGCTAACCTGGGTGTCAACGTCAAGCGTGCCCGTACTTGGATCATCATTTGTTCGGGCACACTGGTTGCCATTGCTACCGCCTATTGCGGTCCCATCATGTTTATCGGAATGGCCGTACCCCACTTGGCACGCGGCATCTTCCGCACCAGCGACCACACGCGCCTGCTGCCCGCCACCGCCCTGTGTGGCGCAGCCCTCGCCTTAATCTGTAATCTGATAGCCCGCGCCCCAGGCTTCGAGGGCGCCATGCCCGTCAACAGCGTCACCGCGCTCGTCGGCGCCCCCATCATCATCTACGTCCTGTACCGCCGCCGCAAGACCTCCTACGAGTAATATTTCTCAGACAACATTGACAATCAACATTGACAACCGGGATAACATTCCTTCATCACCAGTTGTGAATTGTTGTCTAAATGTTGTCCATGTTGTCTGATAAAGTTGACAACTGTCATTGACAATCAGGACAACATTTAAAATGGCCCTAAACCAGTATTCTGCCAGAGTGCAGTTGCTCGATGGGAAAAACTAAGTCCCAATTCTTTCCCCACACGATATTGCCATTCTCGATGGTGAAACGGCTGAACTTGCGTGGGTCAAGATATTTGTTGTATTGAGGATGCGGATGACTGCGGATAAATTCACCAATATTAACGGTCTGAGTTGTGTTGTCGTTAAAGTAAAGACAAACACTCATATTACCGGCATCCTCAGCCTTGATGATATAGATCTTTTCCATAATTCTCTTAGTTTATTATAATTTCTTCTTGATAATGGTGCTACGCACAGCCTGCTTCAACACAAAGAATTTCACCCATTTATTAATGATGTTTTTGTGATACTTCTGAATGAATTCTTTTGCGGTCCGTTTATCTTTTTCCGATAATGCTTCGGCACTCTTTTTCTATCTAACATGAATATCGCTCAATTCCCCATTCTTCATGATGAGGTCAAAGATACTCTCATTCCCACCATGAATGACATGAACATGGATTGGTTAATGCTCATTAGAGTAGAAATAGAAGATAAACCCGAAGTATTCAAATATCTTTGGCATAGTAATATCATTTGTTATTTCATTGACAAAGATATAACTATTTCACTTAAATATCAAAATTCTTTTAAACAAATGTCTGACCGCCGTCTAATGAGATCTCACGAGAATTACTTTTCAGGCAACATCGACCACTGATGTTGTCAACAAGGACAACCTTTTAACTGTCGTATAAACGTAAAAAAAAGTGAGGCAATAAAGTATAACCTCTATTGTCTCACACAAAGTTTTATGAATTACTTTACGGGGTAATTCTGTTCAAAACAAGAGAATCCCTAAATGCCACCCAATTCTTTCAAACGGTCCTTGTAGCGTTGAGCGATTCTATTGTGTCTTATCTTTTGAGCTGTGCTCCATTGAGAAGAGTTCATTTTTTTATCGAAACTTTCTACTTGACTTTTCAATGAGTTATACTCATCGTGAGCATCCATATCTCCATTGATTACCTTATTGATTGCAGCAATGTATTTGTTCACCAATGTCTCGTAAGCGTCAATCTGCGCATCACGGGCTGCGGCACTAGTTTGTGAAGCTGCAGCAGTTGGGTTTTGGGTTTCGTTTGCGTCATTATCATTAGTGTAGTCATCGTTACTGAATGATGATTCGGCTGGGATTTCGTCCTCTGCACCCTTTATATTAACTAAGAAGAAGTTGAGTTTTCGTCCTTTAGAGTTGGCAAAAGTACCACTAAAGATTGCATCCACCAATTCGCCAGAAAAATGTCCTGTAGTTTTGCCGTTTTCATCTTTCTCTAAAAGGTCTATGACTCCATTCTTCTTTGTTCCAGTGAGTATCAATTTTGTATTGGGACCTTTTTTGTCATAATAATAACTACCCTTCGCTTGATCACCCCAAAAACCAAGCTCCATCCTGACAGGTTCACCGTCAATAGAACCCTCAAGCTTAAGTGATTCATCAGGTTCCCCGTCCAAGTCTTCATCGCTCTTCTTTTTAAAGTCTTCATAAGGCTTCAGGACTTGCAGCATCTTGATGGCTTGTCTCTCATGCGCATGGGCATTCATCAACAGGCTCTCAAGGGCTGAAGTGAGGTTAAGCTGCGTCGTGTCGATAGGCTAAGACAAGCCAATTAGAGCATTCTGCAACCTGTCAGCCGCCTCGTCCCATGCAGCTTTATCCCAAGAATCGCATGATTTGTCAACTTCTTGACTCAATTTCTCTATTACACTGATTGGATCTGTTTTCTCAACCTTTTGTTCACAACTGGTTATTAACAGACATATCACTGAAACTACCATTAATAAAGAACATATCTTTTTCATCTTTATATAGTTTTTATCAATCACTTTTTCTGTTTGTTTATTTATCGCTTTCTTTGTGAATGAGATTTCCTTTTTGATGCTGGAGAGGTAGGACTTTTAGGTGCGTTAGAACCTCCAGATGCGCTTGTGGCTTTAGCTGACGCTGGCTTATCCGATAGAGCGAGCCTCAAACCAAACACAGCTTTTGGATACAGTCTCTCCATCGGTTTAAATCCGAGACGACAAGAAACTCGAAAATACCTACCAGGTTTCATAAGTTCGAAGAGACCTTCATCTGTATTCCAAAATCCACCGCGTACCACTCGAGTCGTTCCTTCGTTAGGTCCAGTTGGATTATTGCTTGATGAATCCATATATTTACCATACCAATCATAACACCATTCATAAACATTGCCACTCATATCATATAAACCCAGTTCATTAGGTAGTTTAGTCGCAATGGTCATCGGGGGAACAAGTGCTCCAATACTGTGAGTAGACTCCTTAAAATGTGTTACTTCTCTATAGTCGTCACTTCCAGCATATTTATAACCCTTGCTCTTATTCCCTCCTCTGGCTGCATATTCCCACTCTGCTTCGGTTGGCAAACGAAAACTTTCGCCAGTCAGACTATTTAATTTTTTGATGAATACTTGACAATCAAGCCAGCTTATGGACTCAACTGGCACTATACTTGTGTTATTCCTTCTGCCATTAGGATCTCCTTTATAGCCACTTGGATTGTTACCCATAACAGCTATCCACAATGCTTGGGTTACTTCAGTTTGGCCTATATAATAATCGGATAATGTGACTTGGTGTGCTGGCTTCTCGTTATCATAAGCATCATCTTCTTGCTCACTTGTTGCACCCATTGTAAATGAACCGCCTGTTACTTTAATCATATTGAAGCGAACACCGTTCACATCAAAAGTTTTGCCATCGATTTCATCATTTAACGGATTGTAATTTAAAAAGAGGCCATTCCAAAATGGTGCTGCTTTATATTTGTTGAGACAATCTTTTGGAACTTGTAAAAAACAATCTCGTTGATATTTCCAAAACATCTGTTTTTCTGGCTTTTCTACTACTGGTGGCGTACTGGCTAGGCATATAATAGTATCTAGAGCGCTTGCTAAGGCGCATAAACCTATATGTTCTACTCCTGACCCAATGGTTATTTTGTGCAAATTGATGAAGTAATCAAAAGCATGACTTCCTATTCTTTTGACTGTATTAGGTATAATCACTTCATTTGCATCATTTCTATCTCTGAATGCTTCTTTAGCAATCGCTACCACCTTATAAGTTCTGTTTTTATAGACTATCTCAGGTGGAATGTCAATAACCTTTTTATATACACGGGGCGCTCTGCTAGGTCGAGCTACAACTTCAACACATGTATTCGTGCCATCTTGAATGATATTATAATAAAGGTCATCTATTTCAATATCTTGTGCACTGGCTATACACCAACAAAATACAAATAGCAAAAGTAATAATAATGAGTGTTTCATATTCAAACAATACTATTAGGCTATAATCATTCTTTTTAGCAATTACAAGATTCATTTTTCATCCATTGCGAGTCGGAATCCAATTTTATAATCGCTGGAATATTCAGTGCTATAAGTAGCCATATTTATCTCATCGGATTCAAAAAAAGAACTACCCATTACCACATGTCCCGAATCATTACCTAGTTGAGACTTAATTTTTTGTGATGCTTCGCACCATTCTTTTACATTACCAATCATATCATAAATTCCCAATTGATTCGGCTTTTTGGTAGCTACTGCATGTGTCTTTCTATCACTATTCTTTAAATACCAGGCAATCTCATCGATATTGTTACTTCCCGAGAAACGGAAATCATTTTTATTCTTACCTCCATATGCTGCAAATAGCCATTCTGTTTCATTCGGCAAGCGGAATTTTTTACCAGTTAATTCACTTAGTCTTTTAACAAATACCTGACAGGCATCCCATGATACTTGCTCCACAGGATGATTAGGGCTCTTTAATAAACTGGGATTATTTCCCATAACCGCTTCCCAAAGTGTTTGGGTGACTTCAGTCATTCCGATATAATATAATACTGGATTACCAACTTTTATCATCTTGAACTCAACGCCCTTAACATTAAACACTTCGTAATTCGGTATCTCAATGTCCATTGCCAGGCGGAAACCGAGAACAGGCCTGGTGAAATTGGGGTAACATTTAACGTTCTTGGGTATCAAACAGTCATCTTCAGTATTGCCCCAACCTCCTCCTTTGGCCAAATGACTATAACCCATTAAAGTACTAGCTGTTTTTTCATCGTCATCACACCATTCCCATACGTTACCAGTCATATCATATATGCCTAACTGATTGGGCTGCTTTGTGCCCACTTTATGGGATGTTCCTCCACTATTGCCTTTATACCAGGCTATCTTGTCAATGTAATGACTTCCTGAGTACAAGTAATCAGCTTTTTTACTGCCACCATAGGCAGCAATTTCCCATTCAGACACATTAGGTAAACGGAATTTATTGCCTGTTAACTGATTCAGTCTAGTAATGAATTGATGGCAGTCGTTCCAGGAAACTTGTTCAACAGGCAGATTGTTACCCTTGAACTTACTTGGGTTATTGCCCATAACGGCTGTCCACAGTGCTTGAGTCACTTCGGTCATTCCGATTGAGAACGAAGCACCGTCGACGGGAATCATCTTAAAACTGACACCCTTTACAGTAAAGGTCTGACCTTTAGATGACGAACTTTGAGAAGTTGCGGGTGACTGTTTTTGTGTTGTCGATTGCTTCTTAGTGGCTGTTTTCTTTTTGGTCTGTGTTACCCTTGATCTTGATTGGGGATTACCTGCCTTGACAGGAATACTGGTCAACATTGAACCAAGTGACAGAACCAAACAGCACAAAAAGATTTTTTTAATAGAATTCATATTGTTTATGATAATGATATTGATGTTGTTAATGAAAATAATGAGAAACTATCAAAGTTTAAGTGGGTATCAGTCTCATTTGGAAAAGCCATGCGCATTTGACCCACGAGGTCAAATGCGCATGGCTTTTCCTTCATTATATGATTTCAATCATTTGCATTGTTACATAGTTAATCTTTCGCCCCTTGTAATCATGCTGCATAGCTAAATCCGCCATACGGCTGGATCCTTGACTGCCATCAGAGTACCAGTGGTACTTTTGTTCAGATATTACTTCTTCAAAGTCGTCGGTTGTTCCTCCAACATAGTGAACATGGAATTTTACTCGATAGTTTGCCATACTTTTCTGATTAATTAGTTTGTTGCCTACTCTGTTGCAGGATTTTCGGCGTTCTTCCTTATGTTTTTAGATTTGAAAAATACTATCTTGTGAAAAAGGAGACTCACGCCCAATCATTATAGATGTCACAATCTTCATAGTTACCTGAACGACTGTAGGAGCAGGTTCCATCTAATGCGGCTATTGGACAATTGTCTTTGTAATCACATTTGTTTTTATTTCTTCCAAAGAATCCCATAGTGTTATGATTTTATTTATTATGCCTACTTCCTTTCAAGCGATTCGGCTGTTTCATTTATTGAATTATTGTTGCAAATTTAGTGTGTTATAATGACTTTGTATTAGTCTCGTCTGGTTCTTGTTGGTTCTAACTTTTAAAAGAACCAATAAGAACTTGCGGGGTGTTGCGGAGTGATGCTTTTTGATGTAATTTTGCGGTGAAATGAAATGAGTGACATGGAAATGATGCAAGAACAGTTGGTGGCATTGAGGCAGGCGGTGGAGGATCGCTATGGACAGGCGATCACTTCGCCCAGTGACTTTGCCGGGCTGTGCGATCAGGTGGCACTTGTGCTTGGCGAGCAAATCTCGGTGAGCACAGTGAAGCGTGTGTGGGGCTATGTAACGGGCTATGCCACCATCCGTGTGAGCACGCTCAACATCCTGTCTCGTTATGCTGGTTGCCGCGACTGGCGGGACTTCTGTGACACGTTGTCAAGTCCCGACGTGAGCTCATTCCCGACTGGTGATGTGGTGGCACTGAGTACACTACGGGTAGGTGATTGTGTAGAAGTGACTTGGTCGCCTGGCCGACGCATTGTGGCGCAGAACTTGGGGCAGGGGCGCATGCGCGTGATTGAGAGCCAGCGTAGCAAGCTGGCTGTGGGTACCACTTTTTCATGTACGGGTTTTGTGAATGGTGAACGACTCGTGCTCACCCAGGTGGAGACAGCCGGCAGCAACCACTCGTTGACCTATGTCTGCGGCAAGCGCGGTGGCATCACTGCCCGCATCCTGCCCGTCACCGATCCAGCACAGGACGCACGCTGAAGCCATTGTTAACTATTGCATATCCATATTGAAGGCCTCCCGGCACCAGCGTCAAAGCGAGGCCAACAAAGCCCGAAAGGTCGGTCACTTTCTCCTCTCGTGGCGACGTGATCCAGTAATAGCCCATCTTTCCTAATTCATAATAATCAAATTCATAACGGAACCCTGCCATGGGCAAATATATCCTATTGCCATTGGGACCGATGATCAGGTATCCTGGAGCGACGCCCTCGGGTTGAATGTAAGTCCATTGACATCGGTTAATCAATTCATCCATGTCTTCTCGGCGCGGTGTGCGCCACCTGCCGCCCCATTGCACACGGGCAATGTCATATTCAGTGCCGCTGTAATCCTCTTGAGATGATACATTCCAGTACATCGAACAACTCTTGTCGTCAATTGATGTGAGCTTACCAGTAGGATCGCCGTAACCATAATAGCCCCCGGTCATGAACAGGCTGGGACGATCACATCCCACATTGAAGGGCGCCCACAGCACATTCAGCCCCAAGTCCACTGCAGCATCTTCGTCGATGTCGCCTGGAATGTCATATGACATCTTGGGGAAGGTATATGGGATGCTGTCCTTGATGACAGTGATGTAATGAGCCGTATCGGTTGACCAGTAGTTAACAGTGTCCGTCAGGTAATCTGGCAATGTGGGTGCCAATAGCTTTCCCGTGCCCCAAAAATGAGTGCCAATATCTTTGGTGCCCAATGCGTAGGCCGTCGCCAGGCACACGGTGGTCAACAAGAACATAACAGCCCACTTGAACCAGCGTCGATGGCTTGATGCGGCATGAGCCAGGGCCTCATGCAGCAATCTCGCATCAGAGGGGCGTTTGTTTCGGTCTGGTTGCTGCAGCAAGCTGATTACACGTTTGAAACGTTGAGGCAATTCCATTTCCTGCATGATGAATCCCACGGCATATAGGTCGGCACGGCCATCGACAATGACATCTTCTCGCCGCTGCTCGGGAGCCATGTAACGCTCTGTTCCCGCAGGGGTGCGGAATGCACTCTGGTTGCCGGCCACTGCCAGCCCCAGGTCAATGAGCACCACCCGCTCGTCTGGCGTAATCATGATGTTGGATGGCTTGATGTCGCGGTGAACGACGTTCATGCGGTGGCAATAGTCAAGCACTTCGCACATCTGTTGCAGCACATTGACTTTTTCTGGCCACTTGTGGTCGCACTCTAACCATCGCTTGAGCGTGACTCCCTCGACCCATTCCTGCACGATAAACTCTCCGCCACCCAACTGAGGCACTAGCTCCAGCGAAACAAAACCCACGATGCCAGGATGACGCAACATCATGCCCAAGTTGAACTCCTTGCGCAGCAGTGCACGCATTACGGGATCATCTTCATGTTCGGGCTTTAGCCCTTTGAGCATCCACCAGCGACCGTCGCGCAAGGCTTTTGCAAGGCGATTATATCGACTGTAGCTCCCTTCTTCTATCAAGGTGTCAAACGGTTTTCCCATCATGCGTCTAGCCAATGTTATTTATCAAGGACTGGGCGAATAGAAAGACAATGAGTCAATGGCATGACATCATCAATGTTGACAAGGACGGTATCGATATATATCGAATAGGCCTGGCGGTCAAAGCCATCGGCAGGCGTGCTGCTCCAGTAGTGCCCGATAATCCCAAGGTCATGAGCTCGGTAGCGCAGGCGGTAACCAGCCAATGGAAGGAAAATTTCTGCCCCATTCGGACCACGAACCTTGTAACCAGGAGGAATACCATGTTGTTTTAAGAGCGTCCACTTACTCTTGAATAAAAGTTCTTTCCACTCCTCGTATGTAGGCATTCGCCAACCGCCACCCCATACGCGATGCACAATATCATGTTGAGTGCCGGAAATATCCATCATCGGAGAATCAGAAGGCCAGTACTTATCAACAGGAGCAAACCGTCCAACTCCTAAGGTGTCACACCACATGTAAAAACTGCCGAATTGGTTTACATCAGCATCGTCACATCCTAGATTGAATGGCGCCCATCGAACGCTTAAGCCTAAATCGATAGCCACATCTTCTGATATCGGTCCTGGCGGATTGAGTTCAATATTGTAATAATAAATTGAAGCACCAGTGAGTGTCGAGTGAAAAAGGGAGGCACTATCCGTCTCCTTCATCGCAGAAAGACTTACCGTATCGCTGAAGTAAATTCCTGGCAAAGGCAATGAGTCAGCAAATTGGTTATCTCGTTGCATTGTCACATTGTGACCCATCCAGAAAGCTACAGCAGCAAGCATTGCAATAATAAGGAGAAAAGCTGCTTTAGGCAGCCATTTCCTTGAATCGCCCCCCGTGATAGCCTTCTTGACTCCATCAATAGTGGTTATCTTCCCATTGCGGCACGCATTAGCAACTGAATTGAGAGACTGTAACCTCAAAACGTCGATGATGTCGCCCAATGCCGAAATATCGGCACTAGGATCGCCTTCACATCTGAATGCGACAAGCTTGGCAATGTTATCTTGATGAGTGACAATGACGCTGGCTTGCGAGAGGTTACAGTGGGTGACCCCCTTGTGGTGGCTGTATTGCAGGGCATCGATGACTTGCTCAAGCAGACGATGGCAAGTTGCTTCATCGGGTCGTGACTGTATGAACTCACCAAGCGTCATTCCGTCAATATATTCCTCGATGACGCATTCATCGTCAAACAATGGTGTTTGTGTCATCGCTACGGTACGGGTGATGTTCGGGTGGTTCAATGTCACTACCTGGGCATATAGTTGCCGCAATCGTCGCTGTGCATCGGCGGGGTGCTGACAATCAGGAGCAACACCTGTCAACGTCCACCATTGACCATAGCGGCGGGCCCGTTTGCTGGAATAACCGTCAAGCGAACAAGGCACATCGCTCACGTCAGTGAACGACGCATTGAGATTGCTTGCATCTGATTCCTCATAGAATCCACTCCCGCTAGAGTAGTATTCGTCTTGCATTATCAATGCAAATGTACAAGGATTTTTTAGTACGGCAAAGTGTGTGCCATGAAAATGTTGTGGCTACTTGTCCATTTTTTTCAGATAACATTGACAACCGTCAATGACAACCGGGACAACATTGCTTCATCATCAGTTGTGAATTGTTGTCTATATGTTGTCCATGTTGTCTGAGAAGATGGTGCCTTCCTCGGTGATGAGGAGGAGGGTGAGGTGGCCGTTGGGCAATAAGGGGGAGCAGTAGTGGGTGCAGTGGGTGATGACCACCGAAGCAAAATCCTGTAGTTTTTCTTGGGGGATGCGGTCCCACAGTTCACGGGCTAGGGTGAGGCCGCTCAGGTCGAGGTCGATGCCTGCCTCGTGGAGCATCTGGGAGATAAACTCCTTGTCCATCGTGGTATGGCGGCTATGGGTGTCGAGGTTGCCCGCGGCGAGTTTCACGGCTTTACCCAGCATCACGCCCATGGTGACATTCCTGATGGCGAGTTCGCTGGCGATTTTCAATGTCTCGCCGATGTAGTTGCCATATTCCACAAAGGCCTGCTGCGGCAGGTCGGGGTACAGCGCCTTGACAAAGCGCTCGCTCTTGCCGCCGCTGTTGATGACCACACGGTCGCTGTCCGAAGCCTTGGCTACCTGCATGCACTTGCGGATGCTGGCCACAAACGCCTCTTCGCTGAAGGGCTTGACGATGCCGGAAACACCGATGATGCTGATGCCGCCCTCAATGCCCAGGCGCGGATTGAAAGTGCGACGGGCAATCGTAGCCCCCTCAGGTACGCTGATGGTGATACATACGTTTTCCTTGATGTTGTCGCGCATCATCTGGCGCGGCGCCTTGTTGATGGCAGGCTCACCAGGCGGGTAGTCAAAGCCAGGAACGGTGAACCGTCCCACGCCCTCGCCGCCGCGTATCTCGAAGTGGTCGCTGTGTTCGACGCTGGCGCGTATCTCAATGCCGTTGGTCACGTCGGGGTCGTCGCCCGCCTTCTTGATGACCGAAGCATAACCGTTACCGTAGGTCACTGGCACATGGATGGTTTCGCCGTCAGGAAGGATAACGGGTACTTCATCAGGCGTCATGCCCGTTGTCAAGCGAATCGTCGCGGCGATGGCGGCCGCTGTGGCGCAAGTGCCCGTGGTCAGTCCGCTGTGCAGCGGGTAAAACTCAGGCAGCAGCCGTTCCACCGCCCGTCGCAGTCCATAAGGGCCGTTGACGTGTTCAATGGTTACATCAGGTGATGATGGATAGTGAGGGCGCTCCACGACAAACGCTTTGATGCCCGCTTGACGTACGGTCTCAATTTTTTCGGCAAAGCCACCGCTCATGCCGCTCTCCTTGGTGATGATGGCCTGAGGATGCAGCCGATTGATCAATGCTGTGGTATCATCTTTCTCGTAGTAAACGAGATGGTCGGCGGGAAAACCGGCCTTGAGCGCCAGGTGTTGTGAATCCTCACGATTGAGGATGCGGAACCAACATTCATGCGCCTGCCAGTAGGGCTTTAACTTGGCGATGGTGTTCACGCCAGTGAGTGCCAACAATCTGCTGATACCATGCTCCTCCAACTGCTGTATTGCGTCATCATAGTCGCGGCACCAAACGAGGTCATTGTCGTGAGGCGGAAAGATGCGGTCATAACGGATAACGGGCAGACCGATGCGTCGGGCAAGCTCGATCACGTTGCGGTGCAGAGATTCAGCAAACGGGTGAGCCGCATCGACCAGCAAGCGGATGTTATGTTCGCGGCAAAACGCTTCCATGCCGGGCGTGTCCATTGCTCCCAAAACATGGACCCCATGGGCGAGGTGGATTTCCTGCAAGTTCCCCTTGGTGGAATAGTAGTAAACGGCGCCCGATTCATCGAGCACCTTAGCCGCCATGCGGCCCTCGGTCGTTCCACCAAACAGCAGTATCATTGATTTTAGTTTTTAGTTTTAAGTTTTTAGTTGTAAGTTTTTAGTTGTAAGTTTTAAGTACAGTTACTATCGCCTTCGATACTCCTAACTGTTAACTCCCTTGTCGGAAGAGGTGGGTGAAGTGTTTATTGTAGAGTTCTGAGAGACCCTTGCGGTTGTCGATGGCCTCGCCGACGACGAGCATTGTGGTGAGGGTGAGGTTATTGTCGTGGACAATCTTGGCCAGGTCTTTCAACACACCGCGGTAGATGCGCTGGTCGGGCCAAGTGAGGTGATAGCAGGCGGCCACGGGGGTGTTCTCGGGGTACTCCATGAGCAACTCGCGTTGCACGTCATCCACGATGGCGGCACTCAGGAAGATGCACATGGTGCTCTGGCTGCGAGCCAGCAGGTGCAGCTGCTCTTTCTCGGGCATGGGCGTGCGTCCCTCGCCACGGGTCAGGATGATGGTCTGGGTGCGTTCGGGAATGGTGAATTGGCTCCTCAGCTCGGCTGCGGCGGCCAGGAACGACGAGATGCCCGGCGTGATGTGGTAGCGCATATTGTGTTGGTCAAAAAACGCCATCTGCTCCTGTATTGCCCCAAAGATGCACGGGTCGCCCGTGTGCAGGCGCACAATGAATTTCCCTTGGTCATAGAACTCTTTCATCAAGGCGCACTGTTCCTCCAGGTTCATGCCCGCTGAACTGCGCACGACGGCACCAGGCTTGGCACACAAGGTCAATTCGCGTGGCACGAGAGAACCCGCATACAGGATGAGATCGGCGCGCTCGAGCATCTTGCGCCCGCGCACCGACACCAGGTCGGGGTCGCCAGGTCCAGCGCCCACAATTTCGATAAATCCCTCCTCATCACGCAAGTACTGACGATCGATAGCCAGCGCGACCGTGAAATTCTTCCCTTTGATTTTAGGGACAATCAGTTTACCGTTGTTGGAGCCGAGGATCGCCGCTGCTTCGCACACGCTGGGCGTGCCCACGTGCTTGGCTACCGTGTCGCTCGGATTGGGCACCTCGACTGCCGAGAGTTGCTCGGCTGTGTAGAGCTCTACGGTTTCGCCATAATCCTGTCGCAACATCTCGACGAACGGCTCATCGGCCTTGACATCAATAGTGCAGTAACGGCAGGCACAAGGCAGAACTCCGGCATGGGCGATGGCCTCGTCCATCTGGTCATAGATGAACTTGTAATCGTCGGGATGATGGGCCAGGCCAAAGCCGATGGCACCCACCATGGGCACAAAGTGCAACGATAATATGCCCTCAGGCGCATAGCGGCGATAAGGAGTGACCATGATGAGAAGTTTATATTTCTTGGGGTCGGCCTCGCTAAGGTCGTTGATGACGGTGACGTGGTCGGGGAGGGTCTTTTCCAGATAGTCGGTGCCCTCGTCGCGCACCTCCATGAACAGTGCCGTCGGCTTGCGGTCAACGAAGGCAAAAATGCAGGCATTCATGTCATCATCACCAGCGATGGTCCAGTTAAAACGTTTTTCCAGTGTGTCCAATGCCCACAATCCTGCAATGTCGCTCTGGGTTGTAATGACAGGGTCGGCTCCCAATGCCGCTGCCACACGGCGCGTCAACTCGTTGGCGCCTCCCACATGGCCAGACAGAACCGAAATGACGTGGTTGCCCATGCTGTCCACGCAGATGACTGCCGGGTCGGTGTGCTTGTCATCGATCAAGGGCGCTATTGTGCGCACGCAGATGCCCATGGCACCAATAAAGATGAAGGCTTCAAAGTCTTTCCAGCGCTTGGCGACCTCGGCGCGCTTGATAACTGTCGCCTGGAACTCTTGCTGTAGCATGCAGGCCATGTTGCGGCCTTCCTCGCTGATGGGAATAATGGCTGTTTTTTGCATTGTATTCAGTTTTTAGTTTTAAGTTGTAAGTTTTAAGTAAGAACACCTTTGTCTCGCTGCATCTAGGGCGATACAAATCATCCTAAAAACTAACGACTTAAAACTTTTTTTTGCATTTCAGTATTTCTATCGGGTTATTGTCATTCAGGATGATGCGCGTGGGCTGGCATTGGGTGAGACCCAACTCCTGGCACGCTTCGTTAAACAGTTGGTGGCTGTCGGTGTGTACCATGGGTGAGGTGACGCTGTTCATCACGATGGCGCCATCGTCGGTGAGCACTGTCATCACCCGCGCCATGATTTCTTTGAGTTTTCCGCCATGCCCGCCAATAAAGACGGCATCGGGGCGGGGTAGGGCATCAATATCTGCTTCAAGGAAGTCCCCGATGTGCCGATTGATACCAGGTGCACCGAAGCGCCGACTGTTCTCCTGCATCAATACCTCGCACTCAGGTCTGATCTCGAAGGCCTCGATATGCAGATGCGGGAATTGCAGCCTCGCCTCGATGGATACGCTGCCCGTGCAGAATCCGATGTCCCACAACACGCTCCTCTGTGGCAATTCCAGCGCTTGAAGTGTCAACAGGCGGATGGGAGCCTTGGTAATCATCTTTTCCCGACCATCGAGCAAGGCGAATTCACCCTCGGGGATGCCGAAGTATTGCGGCCTGGGGTCATTGCCGACCAGGATAAGGCAGTTAGGGTAGTCAAATGTCTGTTCGCTGGCTTGCTCAAGTGTCCAGGTTGAAATACGCTCCTCGTTGGGGTTGCCCAAGTGCTCGCCCACATGCATCTCATACCCGTTGTAGCCATATTCCAGCATCCTGCGTGCGATGGCTGCGGGTGTGTGCTCATGGTCGGTAAGTACGCCGATTTTGCCGGCACGCTCAATAAGAGCCCTGTCAAAATCGGGCCATGGACGTCCGGTCAACGAGACGATGCGCATGTCGTTATAGGGCATCACGAGACGATGTGCCAGCAGTTGCAGGGAATTGAACGACGGGAATAGCACAATCTCGGCATCAGGCATCTTGCGCCTGATGGTGTTGGCAAAACCGAAGAACAAGGGGTCGCCGCTGGCAAAAACAATCACCTCGTCGTGATACTGCTCAAAGACCGCGTCCAGCGGGGTGGTGATGTCGATCCACTCCGCTCCGACCGGCAAATAGGGAGCGACAAGTCCATAGTGGCGTTTGCCGCCCGAGAAAATGCGCCCTTTACAGATGATGCTGATGACCTCTGGCGGCAAGTAAGGCCGTGGAGCGTCACTGATGCCTATAACGTAAAACTTCATTGGTTGCTTAGTTTTAAGTTTCTAGTTTCTAGATATTCTAGATGCTCTAGATTATCTAGATGTTCTAGATGTTTTAAATCTCTATTAACTATTCACTGTTAATTGTTACAGGTCTCGTCCGGGTTTGAGTTGTGCAGCGTCGTCCAGGGTGAGAATGGCGTTGCACAGCGTTGCCGCCAGGTTGCTGCCCCCTTTGCGCCCCTCGACGATGATTTTGGGGATGTCCTTGAAGGGCTTGACCATGTGTTTGGACTCGCGCACGTGTACAAACCCCACAGGTGCCGCAATGATGCCGGCGGGATGAGCCTTGCCCTTGCGGATGAGGTCACACAGTTCCATCAAAGCCGTCGGGGCGTTGCCAAAGGCGAACAGCGCGTCAGGGTGCTCCTCGACAGCTAGGCGGATGCCTGCCTGGGTGCGGGTGATGCCTTGCTCGGTTGCCATCTCGGCCACCCGCGGGTCACCCAGGTAGCACTTGGCCTCCAGGCCCAGTCGAGACAGCGCGCCCTTGCGGATGCCACTGGTCACCATGGTCACGTCGGTCACGATGGTCTTCAACTCTCCATTGACAACCTTGTTGTAGAGCGTTTCTACGGCATGGTCGTCGGTGTAGAGGATGCGTTCCATCTCAAAATCGGCCGTCGTGTGGATGGCGTGCAGCAGTGCCCACTTGTGATCCAGTGGAATATTCTGGTTGCGTAGCTCGCTCTCGATGGTGCGGAATGAGTTGATCATGATTTGCTGACCTGGCTTGATGTCCTGGTCTTGCTGCTCACGATAATAGCCGCGTGGCGTAATGATGTGGTCATCGCTGATGTAGGACTGAGAGTTGCCAATGAGAATCACGGTGAACATGTCCACATCCTCGGGGTCAAACTCACCGAGTGTGGTCATCATGATTTCCTGTTCCTCGCGGCCAGCCTGTCGAACATAGCCAATGGGGGTGTCGGCAGAGCGTTGCTGCATGAAAAGTTCCACCAGGCGGTAGAGTTGCCAGTAACGCCCGTTTGACTTGGGGTTATAAACGGCGGTGACAAAGTCGCCCACAGCGGCTGCCTTGATGCGGCGTTCGATGACCTCCCATGGGGTCATCAAGTCGCTCAACGAGATGATGCACAGGTCATGACCGATGGGCGCGCCCAATAGCGAGGCGGCTTTCTGGAACGCTGAAATTCCTGGTAATGACTCAATTAGCACATCGCTCTGCCGCTCCCGTTTCATCTCATAGATGAGTGGTGTCATGCCGTAGATGCCCGCGTCGCCCGATGAGATGACTACGACCGTTTTACCCTGCTCGGCCAGCTCAAAGGCCTGCTCGGCGCGTTCACGTTCCCGCTTCATGCCCGTGTCGATGCACTCGCAACCCTCGGGCACATACTGCTCGATGAACTGGAAGTAATATTTATAGCCCACTATGGCATCTGCCGCGCGCACTGCGTCGAGTACGGCGGGTGTGATGTCTTCTTTACTGCCAGGCCCGATGCCTGCTACGATTATCTTACCCATAATGACTGCAAAGATAGTGAAAGCCGACCGGAAAACAAAATCTATTTTTTTACTATAGATTGTAGTGCTTGTTTTGGGCCTGATTGGTTACACATGGTGCCTTTGCGGATTAGCGTGAGTTTGAGTTGAGGTATATCGTTTTGACAAAACAAAAAGATGAGAGTGTGTCATAATTCATCATCGTGCTTTTCTCCGTGCGCAGCACGGAAATTATCTTTTGTGATCGAATGATGACACACCTCATCGAATGTGATATCAAGGTTACTTGATTTTCATCTTTAGGCCGATGACGAGCATGCGGCCAGGAGAGTAGAGCGCATACTTGCGGTTGGATGAGTCGATGCGGCGGTCCACCTTATCGAAGATGTTGTCGATGCCGATGCTCGGCTCCAGGTACAAATGCTTAATACCGTTGATCGAGTGCCTCGTGTTCAGGTTCCAGATACCGTAGCCAGGGGCATCCTCGTAGTCGGGATAGTAGGTCTTGGACTGCACGCGACCGTTAATGTTCACGTTCAGGCCATATTTGCCCCAATTGTGGTAATAGTTGGCGGCAACGGTGGCTGCATGGCGGATGCTGCGCTCCAGCGGACTCCACTGGTCGCCGCTGCAAGTGCGGGCATGGGTATAAACGTAGTTGGCTGACAGGTTGAAGCCCGTGAAAAGGTTGGCCGACACGTTAACCTGCACTCCCTTGACGTCACCCTTGTCGCTGTTCTTGTACAGCGAGTAGTGCTCAAGTTTCTGGGCCTGGTCGGCGGTCATCTCGGGGAACTCGCTCTGTAACATGGCCAACGCGGCAGCATCCACGTCGATGTTTTGCCTAATGACCATGTCATTGATGCGGTTCAGGAATCCTGTCACGCTCACAGCGATGAAGTTGCTGCGATACTCGGCATTGAGTGAGAAGTAATTGCTCTTCTCGGGCTTCAGATCCTTGTTGCCGAAGATGATCTGCGCCTTGCCGCGGTTGACCGAGAAATAGTGGTAATACAGCTCGTCAAGACCGGGGGCGCGGAAACCGGCCGAGTAGGTCGCGCGCAGGCGGAAGTTGCCTGGGGCATACATCAGCGTGGCCTTGGGCGTGAGGTGCCAGTTGAAGGTCTCGTGATAGGTGAGGCGCAGGCCAACGGTGGCCGTCAAGCGGTCAAAGAACAGCATCTCGTGCTGGGCAAAGGCCGCTGCCGTATAAGCATTCTGGTGAATGTTGCCCGAGGTGGCGGTGAGGTAATCCTTGCGCCAATCGGCGCCAAAGATAGTCGTTGAATTCTTCATCAGCCCCAGGATGGCCTTTAACTGGCCTTCCATCGAGCGTTGCTTCTTGGACTGCACATAATCATCGATGGCGTAGGTCTTGGTGGCCACGTCATACTGCTTGCCGTAGCGGAAACGGTCAACGGTGAAGTCGGCCTGCAACGAGTTGCGGCTGGTGAACTTGTAGATGCCACCCACGTTCCAGCGCAGACCCTTGTAGCGCATCTCGTAGTCGGTGCCGCCCGTGATGTCCTTGCGGGTGTTGGGGCGGTCGGTGATCTTGTAGGAATAGTCGATGCCAGCATTCAATGCCAGGTGCTCGTTGGGGGCATAGGTGAACTTTTGGCCCACGAGGTTGGAGCGGTAACCCGTAAAGAACGGAGCAATCGTCGGCTGGGTCTCGGTGTCAGAGCCTTTGACATACTCCACATCGTTGATGCGGTAGCTGTCGGCACGGTCGTGCGAGAACGAGGTGTAGGAGCCAAAGCCGTTCTTGTAGATGTCCAGGGCGATGTTTTCGGTCAACAGGCCGTGGCCCGACACGCGGGTGTCGCTGGTGACGCTCACCAGGTCGCGCGTGGGCTGGTCGGTGATGATGTTGATTACACCAGCGATAGCGTCCGAGCCGTAGAGCGACGATGCGGCACCGTCGAGCACCTCGATGCGCTTCACGCGAGCCATGTTGATGCGGTTCAGGTCAACATTGTTGGAAATGTCGCCCGTCAGCTTCTGGCCATTGATGAGAATGAGAATGTACTTGTTACCCAGTCCATTGAGCCTCAAGAAGGTGCCCATCGAGTTGGGTGCCATCGACACCTGGGGCATCATGCGCGTCAACGCCCCGTCAAATGTGGTGATGCCTTGCTCCTTGATTTCTTGACTGCTCAATACGTGAACCGGTGTGGCGGTGGACTTCAGGCGCTGGTGGTGTCCCGAACCGGTGACAACCACAGGATTTAAGGTGTAGTTGCGGCTCATCATCGACGAGTCGCTGCGTTCCATCTTGTGGATTTGAGGAAAAGCGGCACTCCACGTGAGGAGTGCCACTGTAATCAGTAAAATTTTCTTAATCACTTGTTCTGTTTTTATTCCCTAGAAAATCTAGAAGATCTAGATGGACTAGATAATCTAGATTTCCTAGGGTAACTATTTGTGGATTACTCGGGGTTCTTGCTGTGGTAGAAGTCCAGAGGCTCGCCATTGATGGCATCCATGGTGTGGTTGATCCACACTTGACGGATGGTGGGGAGTTCGAGCAGACCCTTCTCGATCATGGTCGAGTTGTTGCACTCATAACCCAGGTGGTGGAAGTACATCTTCCAGGAGGTGTCTTCAACCTCGCCCTCATCGTTGGGGGTGAACTTGCTGCCATCCCAGTTGTCGTCATCGTCACCGGCCATGTCGTTGTGACCGTGGTCACCGTCGATCGACATCAGCGGGTGGCAATATACCTTACCGCTGGTGAATCCGGCAGCCAACATACGGGCATACACGTTGGTCTTGAAGTTACCCATCATGTCAACGGTACCCACGAAATAGTGGCTGTTTAACTGCTGGAGGGCTTCCTCGAGCTGGGTGTAGCGAATGTTGGCCTTGTAGGTGTCATAGCTGTCGGGGTTACCATGACCCATAAAGGCAACAACACCCTCATTGGCCTGAGTGCTATAGAGCTTGTTCAACTCGCTGGCAACGAGATTAACGTCGGCCTCGGCATCCTGCAACAGGGGCACACCGAGTTTCAGGGTTACGTTAGCCAGATAATTGTCGTCGATGTCACCATTGGCGTTGTTGGCAAAGTCCTTGATGTAGTTGATGACGCGGGTATATTCCTCACCGGGGATCACCTGCAGCGATTGAACAACGATTTCGCTATACTGAACACCCTTTTGTGCAAAGGCGTTGAGCCAGAAGGGGGGAGCATAGAAATTGCGGGGATCAACGTTCTCGCCGGCAGCTGCGCGGTTGATGCAGATGGCTGAGGAGAAAGACAGATAGACGTCATAGCCGGGGAATGCCTGCTTGTAGGCGGCGACGGTGGCGTCAAATGCGTCATAAGCCTGCTCCCAGGTCGAGCCGAAGGCGACCAGCAGGATGGCTTTGCCGTTCTTCTTCTGAGACTTGACGGCCTCGTTAACGGCTTTCTGGTAAACAGTGTAGTTGTTCTCGATGGGATCGTCCTTGTCATCTGAACAGGATGTGAAGCCCATGGTCAGGCAGATTGCCATCATGGCAATCAACAGAGATTTAATCTTCATCATTGTTTTGTTGTTTTGAATTTAAGTTAGACTTATACTTATTAGAAAGTTTCTTTCCTTGGTTGAAACGGATGGTCAGTGACACATACCCCGTGCGGCCAGGGGTGGTATTGCCCAGGTGCAGCCCGTGGGGCGTGCGGTCGCAATAGTTGAAGATGTTATCGACGCCGGCCTCCACGCGCCAGGTGGTGGTCTTGAAGTGACCCAGATCATGGGTGGTGGACAGGCGCCAGGTCTGGTAGCCCTTGCCGTTGCCGTCGTCCTGGTAGTAGCGGGTGCTCGACATGCGGCCATAGATGCCCACACCCAGGCGATAGTCTGCCGAGAAGCGGTGTCCCCAGGTGGCAAACCAGTTGCCCTTGTGGTGGGCCGTGCCGTCGATGGTCACCTTGTGCATCTTGTCGTGATTGGTGTCATACTGGTTGGCGTCGGTGTCCAGATAGCTGTACCCCAAGCCAAAGGCGAATTCCCGCCACTGGTAATTGACATTCACGTCGATGCCACAGGTCCTGGCGTCCTCGATGTTCTGGTACTGGCGGGTCTTGACGGGGTCATACTGGATGATGTACTCGTCGGGAGCCTGATAGTTGGGGATGGTTACCAAGGCAATCATGTCCTTCACCTTATTGTAGTAACCTGTGACAGTCACGTTCAATCCGCGCCAGCCATACTCGCCGCTCACCGAGAAATAGTTGCTCGATTGCGGCTTGAGGTCGGTATTGCCCAGATAGAGGTAAGTGCCGCTCATCTGGCGCACATAGCGGTAGAACAGTTCGCGTATAGCGGGTGTCTTGAAGCCCTGACTCCACGTGGCGCGCAATCGCCAAGGATTGCCGATTTTCCACATGGCCGATATCTTGGGCGTGAGTTTGGTGCCGAATTGCTCGTTATGGTTCAGGCGCAGGCCGGCAGTGATGTTCACGTTGTGGATGAGGTTGAACTCGTCCTGCACATACACTGCTGCCGTCCAGTCGCTGGCCTTGCCGCCCTTGACGCGCGTGGGGGCATGCAGCCAGTCGTAGCGGAATTCCGCGCCGGCACTCAGGATGTTCTCGTAGGGTAGGGTGAAAACGCCCTTCAGCGCAGCCATCGTGCGTTGTTGGTCGCTCTGCAGCTCTTTTTGATCGGGAAGATACGGGTAGTAAGGATAATAGGGCGTGCCTGCACTCTTCTCGTAGTCTTCGACCAGTGTCGTGGCCGTGTAATAGTAATAGTAGGCATGGCGGTGCCAGTCCACGTCCAGCGAGATGTAGTCGGTCTTGGAACGGTTCCATTTGCCGCCTATAGATGCGGACCCGTTGTGGTACTCCATGTCCCAGGTCTTCACGTCGTAGTGTGGATGACGGCCGCTCACGCGGTAGATGCGTTTCCAGTAGGTGCTTCCGTCGGCATAGAGTTCCAGATTCTTGGTCGGTTGATAGGTCAGCCGCTCGGCCACCTGCCAGTTGGTATGGCGGTTCACGGTCTTGTTGCGCGAGTCGGTGATGGGAGGCTCGCTGCCCTCGGTGTGCTCCACGGCAGTGTTCTGCCAGCCGTCGCTGTGCTGCAGCTGGAAGTTGGTGTAAGAGCTGATTTTGCCGTAGTTCAAGGCCAGGCCGTTGTGCTGGCGCACGTCACCATAGCTGCCCAAGCGGGTCGTGTTCTCGATGAGCACGCCCTCGTCGCGATGTTTCTTGGTGATGATGTTGACCACGCCAGCAATGGCGTCCGAGCCATACAGCGCACTCGACGCGCCCTTCACAATCTCGATTTTCTCGATATTGTTCGGGTCGATGAGCGACAGGTCGTTTTGCCCGCCCACGTCGCCGTGGATGCGCTTGCCGTCAATCAGTATCAGGATATAGGAATTGCCCAGTCCGTTGAGCTGCATCTGTGAGCCCATGTCATCCTGGTTAAAGGCAAACGAGGCCGTGAGGCCACCCAGGATGTCCTCGATGCTCTTGCCCGCATAGTTGCGTAGCATCTTGCTGGTGATGACCTCGGTCTGTACGGGTGCGTCCTTCAACAGGTGCTGGGTTCCAGTACCTGTAACAACAATCTCGGGCAGGCTGTCCTGCCGCCAGATGTCACTCTGTGCATTGACCGCAACAACCGAGCATAAAGCCAGCATCACTGTTGCTGTCAGTTTCTGTTTTCTTTTCATTTCTGCATTCCGTCGTAGCCTATTCCTGGGCTCGCGTACATATATACAATGCTATGGCCGGTCTTCTGACTTACCCCGGTCGGCTCTGCCTTCCCAGCCTTTTTTGCTTCGGCCAGTGGCTCATTGTGAGCAGACCCTGTGTGTGAGGGGATTACAGCTGCAGGAACAGTCCTGGATTTTCACCAGATTCCCTTAAACCAGGTGCCCTAGAGACTCCTGATTGCCATAAAATCGCCGCAAAGGTACAACATTTCCGGTAACCGCCAATCAGAAAACTGAAAAAATATGTAATTCATTTTGTGTTGTGTATTCTAGTTTTTACTACCTTTGCGCCATGATTCAATGAGTTTGGGGTGTCCGCGCCCATGGCGCGGGCTGAGATCACACCCATCGGATCTGATCCGGACAATACCGGCGTAGAGAACAACTTATTAATTAAAACAATGAAAAAGACCTTACTGACGGTTGCCTCACTGATGGCAACCCTCGTTGTGGCGGCACAGCCCGCTGCAACCGACACGGTACCCACAATCGACTTGAGCGAGGTGGAGGTACTGGGCACACGTGCATCAAGCACGACTCCCGTAGCGTTTACTAACATCACAGGCCAGCAACTGGCGGCCCAGAACCACGGACTGGACATCCCGTTCCTGTTGACGATGACGCCGAGCGTGATCACTACCAGTGACGCGGGCGCCGGCGTGGGCTACACGTCGATGCGCGTGCGTGGCACCGATGCCACGCGCATCAACATCACCGTCAACGACATCCCCATGAACGATGCCGAGAGTCATAGCATCTACTGGGTGAACACGCCCGACTTTGCCTCGTCGGTGCGCGACATTCAGGTACAGCGCGGCGTGGGCACATCGACCAATGGCTCTGGAGCCTTTGGCGCTAGTGTGAACATGCGCACCCAGGGCTTCTCGCGTGAGGCGTTTTCCGAGCTGTCGGGCAGCTACGGCTCGTTTAATACCAACAAGGAGACCCTGCGAGTGGGCAGTGGCGTGCTGGGCGACCACTGGGCCGTCGAGGCCCGTCTGTCGCACATCGGCAGTGACGGCTACCGCGACCGTGCCAGCAGCAAGCTGGTGAGCTACTTTGGCCAAGTGGGCTACTTCAACGACCAGACGTCGGTGAGGTTCATCACCTTTGGCGGCAGCGAGGACACTTATCACGCCTGGGACGGCATCAGCCGCGATGACCTCAAGGACAACCGCACCTACAATCCCAATGGCGAGATCAAGCACGACGGCAAGGTGACGGGTTTCTATAAGGACCAGAAAGACATTTACCGTCAGACCCACTACCAGCTCATCGGTAACCACACCTTCAATCCCGAGTGGAAGCTCAATGTGGCGCTGCACTACACCGACGGCTACGGTTACTATCAGGAGTACAAGAACGCCCGCACCCTCAAGGAGTATGGCCTGGAGCCTGTCGTGACGGCGCAGGGTACCAGCAAGAAGGCCAGCCTGGTGCGCAAGAAGTGTGTGGAGAGCGGCTTTGGCGGCGCAGTGTTCTCGCTGCAATACACTGGTGAGCGGCTGGCTGCCACGCTGGGTGGCGGCATCAACCGCTACAGCAACGACCACTATGGCAACGTCATCTGGGTCGAGAATTACACCAGCCCGCTGGCTCCCGACCATGAGTATTACCGCAACAATGGCCGCAAGACCGATTATAATATTTATATCAAGGGCAATTACATGATCACCAGCGGATTGAGCGCGTTTGCCGACTTGCAGTACCGTCACATCGGCTACCGCATCACCGGCAATAACGACAAGTGGGACTGGACCGCCAGCCCCGAGCGCTTGCAGGCGCTCGACGTGGACGAGCCGTTTGACTTCTTCAATCCCAAGGCCGGCCTCAACTGGCAGATCAATCGCGGTAACCGCGTCTATGCCTCGTTTGCCGTGGCCCAGAAGGAACCCACCCGCAACAATTATACCGACGGCCTCTTCCTCAAGCATCCCACGCGCGAGAGACTCTATGACTGGGAGCTGGGTTACGAGTTCCGTAGCGGCAACTTCAGCGCCGGCGCCAATTTCTACTACATGGATTACACCGACCAGCTCGTGCTCAACGGCAAGATCAACGAGATCGGCGAATTGATGGCCGAGAACGTCCCCGACAGCTACCGCATGGGTGTCGAGCTCACCGCTGGCTACCGCTTTGCCCCGTGGCTGCGCTGGGACGTGAATGCGACCTTCAGCCGCAACCGCATCAAGGACTATGTGGGCTATGTGAGCGACTATAACGCCGACACGTGGGATGACATGTGGTCTCAGACCGAGATCCACGCTGGCAGCACCACCATCGCGTTCTCGCCCAGTGTGACCGTGGGCAGCGTGATCGCTGTGGACTACAAGGGCTTCACGGCCAGCTTGCAGTCGCAGTATGTGTCGCGTCAGTACCTGGACAACTTCGAGCGCAAGGAGGATTCGCTCGATCCCTACTTTGTCAACAACCTTGACGTGGCCTATACGTTCAACTTGCGCCACATGCGCAGCATCACCGTGGGTGCTACGGTCTATAACCTGTTCAACGAGAAGTATGAGACCAACGGCTACTCGATGACCAGCGCCCTGTATCCCGGCGGCAGCAAGGCTGGCCAGTACACCCTGTACAGCGATCCCCGCTTCTATCCCATGGCGGGCATCAATGCACTGGGTCACGTGACCTTGCGATTCTAGGTTATCTAGAAAATCTAGACAAAACGCTTATCTAATCAACAGCGATGATGGAAACGATTGTGCAGTATTTTCAGGAGTTCACCTGGGTCAAGGCCATCGACATGGCTGGCCTGGTGATAGGACTCGTCTACCTGTGGCTGGAGTTCAAGGCGAGCATCTGGCTGTGGCTGCTCGGTGTCATCATGCCCATTGTTCATGGCTACCTGTACTGGGAGCGTGGCCTGTATGCCGACTTCGGCATGGAGATTTATTATGTCGCTGCCGCCATCTATGGCTACGTGATGTGGCGGTGGGCACGGGCCCGCGGTGAGGCAGGGCAGGAGCAGGCCGAGCGCCCTGTCACCCGTTTCCCGTTGCGGCAGGTGTTGCCTGCTGCTCTCGTGGGGCTGGCGTTGTGGGCGTTGATTTACTGGATTCTCGTCAGGTTCACCGACAGCACCGTCCCCTTGTGTGACAGTTTCACCACCGCCCTGAGCATGGTGGGCATGTGGGCGCTGGCCCAGAAGTATGCCGAGCAATGGCTCATATGGTTGGTTGTGGATGCCGTGTGCACCGTCCTTTACATCTACAAGCAGATTCCCTTCACGGCCTGCCTCTATGCCTTCTACACCGTCATCGCCGTGCTGGGCTACTTCAAGTGGCTCCGCATGATTCCCGCATCAGACAACTAATCTCCATTCTTCAAATAACATAAACAACTTGAATACAACAATGACAACTTATTTTGTTGTTGATGTTGTATTCAAGTTGTTTTGTTGTTTGATAAATAGGGGTCAGGCGTGGCCGCGCACGTGCTGGATGTAGTCGTACAGGCGCTTGTAGAAGGGGTGGCGGGTCATGGTGGGGGCATCGCCCAGGATGAAGAGTTTCATGCGGGCGCGGGTGATGGCTACGTTCATGCGGCGCAGGTCGCGCAGGAAACCGATCTGTCCCGTGTCGTTAGCTCGCACCAGCGAGATGAGCACCACGTCACGCTCCTGGCCCTGGAAGCCATCGACGGTGTTCACTGTGATCAGGTGGCGGAAGGGCTTGAAGAATGCGCGTTTCTTGATCAGGCGCTTCAGGTACTGCACCTGGGCACGGTAGGGCGAGATGATGCCAACGTCGATGCGGTCATCCAGGATGCGCTGCTTGCCCACGCGCTGGAAATAAATCTGCAGCAGGCTCAGCGTCAAGTTGGCCTCGCCCTTGTTGATGCGACCGAAGGTCTCCCCCACAAACTTTTCCCTGAAATCGTTCTGCTCGTCCTCGCCCAGCTCGATGGTCGAGGTGTCGAACCACAAGATGGGCGCGTCGCCCTCGTGGATCAGGCGGTGGGCGACCTCTGGTGCCGATTTCATTTGTCCGTGGTAGAAGTAGTCACTGCTGAACTGCATGATCTCGTCATTCATTCGGTACTGCACCTCCAGCAGCGACACGCATTCGGGCTTGTTCTCGACGATGCGCTCCATGAGCGTCTTGCCCAGTCCGCCCTTCAAGGCTTCGAGGCTCTTGACGGTGGGTGGCAGCTGGCAGTGGTCACCGGCCAGAATCACGCGGCTTGCCCGTCGGATGGGAATCCAGCAGGCCGCCTCGAGTGCCTGGGCGGCCTCGTCGATGAAGACGGTGCCGAACCGCTTGCCGTCGAGCAGCTTGTTGCCCGCCCCCACAAGGGTGGAGGCGATGACGCGCACCTGCCCGAAGATGTCGTTGTTGATGCGCACCTCGAGCTCCACGGCCAGTTCCTTGAGGCGTTCGATTTTCTGGTGGAAATGTTCGGCCTTTTCCCGTCGGCGCCGCCTCATCTCACGCATGTCGCGCCTCACCTGCCACAGCTTGGGATAGTCGGGGTGGTCGGCAAAGCGGTGCTCATAGGTGAAACTCAGCATCTTGTCGTTGACGCGTGTGGGATTGCCGATGCGCAGCACTGGTATGCCGCAATCGACCAGCTTCTCGCTGATCCAGTCCACGGCGGTGTTGCTCTGGGCACACACGAGCACCTGCGTCTCGCGCATGAGGGTCTCGTTGATGGCCTCGACCAGGGTCGTCGTCTTGCCCGTACCGGGAGGCCCGTGCAGCACGCGCACGTCCTTGGCCCGCAGCACGTCGTTCACAGCCCGCTCCTGGCTGCTGTTGAGCCAAGGGAACCGCATTGCTTCAAAGGTGAACGTCCCGGCGTGCTGGTGACTGTAGAACAGGTCGCGCAGGTAGGCTAGGCGTGTGCCCTTGGCGTTGATGACACGTTCCAGGGCATCAAACATGATGCGGTAGCTCGTCTCATCAAAGAACAGCTGCACGCCCACCGCCACCTCGGCATTCTGTAACTCGAGTGTGTGGCCCTCGGGGATGGCGATGACCATGCGGTCCCCGTCCACATAGGAGACCGTTCCCGTGAAGTTGAAATAGCGGATGCCGCTGGCTCGTTTCAAGTCGCCCTCGGGGGCTTCGGCCCTGAAAAACACGACGGGCTTGCCGTACTCGAAGTTATGGTCTATCTCCTCGTCGGCCTTGCGTGTGACCTCGATACAGTACTGGTTCAGCGAGTTGTAGTAGGTGCGTCCCATGCTCAGCGGGTACCACGCGTCGCCGCGTGTCACCTGCCGTGCCAGGCCCATGTTCTGCGTGTGCAGGCGATAAGCCTCTTTCTCCTCCTGGTATTCTACCCGGAGCAGCTCCCGTTGCATCAGCAACTGTGCTATGGACGACGTGTTACTCATCTACTCGTGACTTTTTCGGCCACAAAAGTAATCATTTTTTTCTCACCCTCGTCGATAACTCTATTAACTGTTTTGTTTGTTGTGTCGCCCCAACTGGGCTAATTGTTGCTGAAATTGTTCCTTGTTCACAGGGGTTCCGCTTCGCTCCACCCTTGCCTATGCACTGGTCGCCCCATACGGGGCTCAGGAGGGGGTATAGAGGCCTTGTATTATTTCGGGTTGATGAGGTCTTGCAGGCGCTCGGTAATCTCAATGTCGCGGTTAGAATACCTCAAATAAGATCCTTTAAAATAAAAGTATAGGATTAGAGCAACGAGAACGGCTTTTATCGACCAATTCACCAGATACGAAGGCCATTCGAGATCGGTGAAAGCGTAGGGGCCGCCAAGGCTGACAATTACTGCCAACATACACATGAGAGATGCCCTCCGGTCATTTTTCATTCGTTTTTCATGCTGTTGTAACAGCTGCTCTGGCGTCTCAAGTCTGTTCGTCGACTGAATAAACCGAAGATTGTTCACAATTCCCCATGCCAGTATAGAACAAATAATCAATTCGAAACAAATTGCAACGATGTCGCCAACTTTACCACCTTGATATCTCGATGTGTAAAAGTAAACCCCGGCAGCTATGAAAAGGAGCAGGAATATCGTTAACCAACACACGGCTCGTTTTGCTTGTAACCGGCACACGCCTTTGATGACCTCAAACCATTCATCTCTGCTCTTGTAATTCAGGTCTTCCAGTTTCTCGTTAAGATTCATAATGATACTGATTGAAATGTTTGTTAGTATGCCCACAAAGTTAAGGTCAATACACAAGATAATCAAGTTTTCCCCATATTAAATCAGGAAAACCGCATCAAAATCACATCGTATAGATTGACCAGAATGGTTAGAAGACGCCTGGATGGCGGGCGACCAATGGTATCCGTCCGAAGAAAGCCGTCTTGGAATTCTGATTGATAAGTTGTTGATAAAGGAAACCGTCCGCAATGCCTATAAACAGGTGTTGCGGACGGTCGTTATTCGTCGCTATTTTATTTATATAGCGCGGATCAGCGGAAAAGATTACTCAGGAAAATCAGGCAGAACTTCCTTTTTGGGCTCACAGGTCACCTCGCCAGTTTCAGGATTGAAGGTGATGTAGAAGCTGTAAACGCCAGTTTCAGGAATGGCAGTATACCAATATCCTTCTTCAGTCTTAGGCCATGAGATCTCCATATTACAGTCCTGAATAACCTTGAACTTGACATCAGTCCATTCGGTGAGGTAGCGACCCTCATAGGCCTTCCTGTAGATGCCGTCATCGCCCTTTTCCATCCGGTTTCCCTCGTCGTAGGGGTCTTCGCTGCCAAAGACGGCACCGGGGGTGCCAATCACAGTGTAAACGTGTGTCTTGGTCAAGACGCAGTTGATGCGCTCGGCTTCGGGGGCGTTGGGATTGAAGGTGATCATGATGTCATAAATACCCTGCTCAGGAACATTGACAACCCAGTTGTTGCCCTCGCCGACGGGCCACTCATAGAGGCTGTAGTTGTGGTTGCCCACAATCTTGAGTTCAAAGTTGCCATCCAACGCAACTTCGTTCTTGAACCAGTAATAAATGCCATCAGCACCCTTAGTCATCCTACCATCGTAATAGTTAACATTCCAGTCGCTGCCAATGACGCTCTCGGGGCCGACAACGGTATAAACCATCTCGGCATCGGTCCAATTACCGCTCAGCAGGTAGTCGATCAAGGTGGTGACATCACTGATGTCGATGTTGCCACTGCGGTTGCAGTCAGCAGCAAGGCTGTATGAGTTGTCACCTGTGAGCAGCATGTCGATCAGGGCAGTAACGTCCGAGATGTTTACATTACCATCCCTGTTCACATCACCTCTCATTACCTCGGGCACGAATTCCTGCGTGGTGAAAAGAGTTGACTCGGTCCAATCGGAAGTGCCAAAATGACCCACAGCCTGTACCTGAACCTCATACTCGGTTTCGGGAGTCAAGCCATCGATCGTGTAGTTGGTGGCATCCAGACCTTCAACAACAATCCAGTCGGGAACTTCCTGTGCGTCAGGAACGATCACTTCAATGTCATCAATATAGATGGCGAACTGGTCATGGCTGTCATAGTGACGGAAGGCGATATGACCCATACCCTCATAGGCACTCAGGTCAATCTCAATGTCCTCGGAATCATCACCGGGAACGATGTTGTCCTGAAGCATGATGAACTCGTCAACAGATTCCCACTCAGCGTTGGGGCATACATAGACAGCAATCTTGTCGGGGTAACTAGCCGACTTGTTCCAAGTCTTGAACTTGAGTGTACCACCCAGCGAAACGGCCGGTGTAACCAGCCAGTTGTCGGGGGTGAGAGCCTGATAGTTATAGTAGCTTGCCGAGAAGAAGCAAGCATCCATTTGAGTGTCATCGGAGTAGCTCACACCCCAGTTGTTGCCATCACCATCGGCATCATAATTTACGAAGCCTTGAATTTGGCTCTGGTATTGATCAGCGGGAAGATCCCACAACTTACTAATGAAAGCGGGGTCAACATAGGGGCGATAACGCAGGTTCCAACCCATGTCATCGTTGTCCGTCCAAGCAATGTCGGCCGAGGTAGCAGCGGGAACTGCATTCAGTGCCTCGGGAATGGTCAATGCCTGACCCTCGACGGGAATAGTCAATGTAACACCGTCATTATCGCCAAAGAGGCTGAGGGTGAAAACGTAGTTGTAACCCGCTTCAAAGACAAAATCGTCGGCACGACCTTTATCGGGTCCTTCATCGGATGCAATCCAAACCCTGTCACCAGCAGTGGGATTGGTGATGCAATAGTCATAGGTCCCAGCAGGAATGGTGATTGTGATGCTGTTGTTGCTCACCACATTGGTAGTGCTCAGGTCACCGTCAGCATTCTCGGGAATCTTGTACTCAAATTGGTCGTACACACTTGCATCGGCTGATCCACTGGTTGTCAGTCCTCCGGTTGCCTGGAAAATGGTGCCATAGGCAGTAGCGTCGGCATCGAGCAGCATCTGATAGCCACTACCATCTTCCCAAAGGTCACCAGCGGTGAGTGTTACCTGGGCCATGCCATCGGGGACGTCGGCACGCAATACCGCCTTGAGGCGCATGGCCTTCGTAAGGCTGGCCTTTAATGGCTGTTTCTTGACGGTTACAGACTTCATGGTCTTGTAAGCGTCTGATACATAAACTTTTTCTTGTGCTTGCATTGATGATAAACTCAATGCAGCAGCAAGACCTAAAAGAAATAATTTAGTCTGCATAGGCTTTTAATAATAAACACGAATTAAAATTAAATGATTATTTCGCCTCATTGCTGTCCACTAAAAATTGTGGACGGTTAATAAATAAAATTTTCAAACAAACTCGGTTCACTTGAACCATTGAGCTCTTTGACATTATTGAAAT
>ONOU01000032.1 GCA_900319525.1 uncultured Prevotellaceae bacterium
GCGGATGATTTCCTTCTTTTCTTCTAATGAATGGTGCTTATACATAATGAACCCCAAAAGTTTTTTGTCCAACTTTTGGGGTCCACTTCATTATGACACGCCCTCTTGTGAATTAATGTATGCTCCCCAGTAGGAATCTACTCCTGTGAGATTTTTTTGAAAAAAAGTAATTGAAGATTTGGTAAATAGTATTGCTTTTACTACCTTTGTGACGTCATAATAAATATTAATATTTTTATGAGACGATATACCGTTAGAGAAATCATTAAAATGCTTAAAGCAGATGGTTGGTACCAGATCAAGGGTGGACAGACATCTGGCGATCACCGTCAATTCAAGCATCCTACCAAGAAAGGTCGTGTTACAGTTCGAGGAAAATTCAGCGATGTATTGGGCCAGGAACTGTTGAACAGCATCTGGAAGCAGGCGGGGTGGAAATAATAATCCAATCCAGCCCGATGCTGTTAGTCTAACTGTAAAAGTCTCACCATTAAAGATTAACCAATTATTAACTTTGAACGTTTATTTATGAAAAAAATCGTAGTACACGTGTCCTGGTTCGATAAGAACTTCGGTGCCGCCCTTGATGATGCTGTCCCTGGTGCCGTGGTGCTTACCGCCAAGACATTTGAAGAATTACAGGAAGCAGTTCCCGAGACTCTGCGCTTCCACGTCGAGGGACTGCTTGAAGATGAGGACGAGGAGGTTCCCGAATGGCTTGCCAAGGGGGACTACGAGTTCGAATGGAATCTGGACACTGCTGCCCTGCTTCAGGTCTGCAGCCAGTATGCCACCCTGGCTGCCATTTCACGTGCCAGCGGAGTGAATGAGCGCCAGTTGAGCCACTATGCCAATGGCACGAAGAAACCCCGCGGTCCCCAGCGCCAGCGCATCGTGGACGGTCTGCACAAAATTGGCCGTTCCTTGATTTCTGTAATGTAGAAACAACGCTTTAAAGAACTCTACTTGGCTTTCGTGCCAGGAATAGCCGCCCCATGGGGCGGCTGTTTTGTCTGAAGATGCAAAAAAGTTGATAAAACGTCCTGTCAGATCGAGATAATGATTTCTTAAGGAGAAGCAGTGCGGCGAACGTCGCGAGGACGAAAGCCGCACCCGCTTCCCTCTATGTTATATAACATGTTTCCAATAAGGCTAGTGGCATGATTTTTGCTGCCTAAATCAATGAAGAAAGGAGGACAGAAAAAATGTATTTGTACTGGCCATTTGATGTATTCAGCGGTATCTTTGCCTCCTTCGGACTTGTCATCGGCGGGATAATGGCTTTGGTTCTTGCATTACTCATTATTGTGTTCTATGCCGTAGTGGCTATCATTGCTATTATGCTTATTGCATGGGTGACCGGCTTGATATGGCGAATGGTTTGTCGACTCATGGTATGGCTTTTGCCAAGCGGCAAAGGTGCATATAGATGGTTTCAGAAACAAGTCCAATATCGATAAGAGAGAGACTGTATCATTATTCAAAAGCTGCAATAATAACCGCCCTGCGGACGGGAACCTTTAGTTCGGCGAAGCCAAATTTATCAAATTTTTAAATTAAAATTAATAATTGATTTATATTGGTGATAGTTTTAAATAAAATTTGAATAATTTCCCGTGCGTTAGCACGGTAATATTACCGAGTCGTTTTTATGATACAGCCTCATTAATAACACGATGTTGATTTATGACACTCCCTCTGTTGGGGAATGGTTCGGGATGGATCACTTGGGGCGGGTGACTTCGTTGACCAGATAGACGATGCTCTGGTAGGGGATGCCGCCGTTGGTTTCCAGGCCCACCTCGCAGGTGCGGCTGTTGCTGTAGCCCATCTCGATGCGGTTGTCCACCAGCTGCTTGCGCAGTTTGCGCAAGGCCCAACGGTTGACCTCGGGGTGCGTCCAGCCACGGTCCCCCGCAAAGCCGCAGCAGCCCACGCCCTCGGGCAGGAAGACGTTGTTGCTGCACAGGCGCGCCAGAGCGGTCATCTTGTCCACCAGCCCCATCTCGCGTGTCGAGCAGGTGAAGTGCAGGGCGATGCGGCGGTCGATGGGCGTGAACTCCAGCCGTTCGCGCAGGTATTCCCAGATGAACTCCACAGGCTCATACAGCTGCATGCGCGTGATGCACTTGCGCATGCGGTGCAGGCACGGGCTCTGGTCGCACACGACCGGGTACCGGCCCTGCTGGCTGGCCTGCCACAGGGCCTCATCCAGCTCGGCTGTCTTGCGGTCGGCGATGTCGAGCATGCCCTTGGATTCCCAGATGGTGCCGCAGCACATCTTCTCCATGCCCTCGGGGAAGATGACTTCGTAGCCCGCCTTGCGGCACAGCTTCACCATCTCATCGACGAGGGTGTTCTTTACCGGAGCGCCTTTGGCCAGACCCATGGTCTGGTTGATGCACGAGGGGAAATAGACCACCTTGAGGTCGTTGCTGTCGTCCACATGGCCTGCCTTGTGCTGGCGTGCTTTGCCAGGCATGGCAGGTGTCCACAGGGGCAGGCCTGCCTTGTGCATGGCGACCGCAACGCCCTTCATGGCTGCGGTGCCCAGCACGTTGTGGCCCAGGCGCGCGACATCCAGTGTGAAACGCAGTCCGCTCTTGACGCCGGCAAAGTGGCGTGCCACCCAGTCACCCGTCTTGTAGCCCAAGCTGCCTTGCGGCAGTGCCTCGCTGCGCACCAGGTGGGTCAGGTCGGCCACGTTGATTTTCATCGGGCAGGAGGTCGAGCACAGGCCGTCACCGGCACAGGTCTGGTCGCCCTGATAACGGTATTGCTTGACGAGCGTGGCCAGGCGCTCGGGGTCGGCGCCCGTCTCGCGCAGGTGGGATATCTCGCGCTGGATGACGATGCGCTGGCGTGACGAGAGCGTCAGGCCGCAGGTCAGGCAGTTCACCTCACAGAAGCCGCACTCGATACACTTGTTGGCCTTGAGCACACCCTCCACGGTCTCGCGCTGGCTGGGCGAGTCCTTGGGCGCCTCCAGCCCCCGCATCTTGAGCTCGGGCAGGGGCTTGAAGTGCTTGATGAAGCACTCGGGGTCGTCGTTGAAGATGACGCCGGGATTGAGCAGATAGTCGGGGTCAAAAATCTCTTTCAGCTCTCGCATGGCGGCAAAGGCTTCCTCGCCCCACTCATACTTGACAAATGGCGCCATGTTGCGGCCCGTGCCGTGCTCGGCCTTGAGCGAGCCGTCATACTCCTCGACCACCAGCCGCGCCACGTCGCGCATCATGGCGGCATAGCGCTGCACCTCGCTGTCGGTGCTGAATAGCTGGTTGATGATGAAGTGGTAATTACCCTCAAAGGCGTGGCCGTAGATGCAGGCGTCCCGGTAGCCGTGGTCGGCGATGAGCTGTTGCAGCTTGACGGTGGCTTCGGGCAGGTCCTCGACGGCAAAGGCGACGTCCTCGATGAGGCACGACGTGCCCACGGGACGCGCGCCGCCCACGCTGGGGAAGATGCCCGAGCGGATGGCCCAGTACTTGCCATAGACGGCCGGGTCGGTCGTGAATGCCACGGGAATATAGGTCTTGAACTGCGACAGGCAACGGGTGATGGCGTCGATGCGGCGCTGCAGGTCATCGGGCGTGACGGCCTTGGTCTCGGTGAGGATGGCGGTGAGGCCCTTGTAGTCGCCCGGCTCGACGCCCGGGATGAGGCCAGCGTCCACGTCCTGCTTGTATTGCAGATAGACGGGATCATCGACCGATGCCAGCGACAGGTAATCGAGCATCTCGGCGCTCTTGACCATCAGGTTCTCCTCGCTCATGGCGATGTCCTCGTCGCTCGACTTGAGCTGCTTGAGGGCGACCACGGCCTCGCAGCTCTCGCGCATGGTGTAGAAGTAGAGCATGGCCGAGGCTTTGCACGGGTAGTCGTGCAGGGTGCGCATGGTCACCTGGCTGATGAAGGCCAGTGTGCCCTCGCTGCCCACCACGCAGTGGGCGATGATGTCAAACGGGTCCTCGTAGGCGACAAACGGCCGCAGGTTCAATCCCGTGACGTTCTTGATGCTGTATTTCTTACGGATGCGCTCTCGCAAGGGCTGGTTGGCGCGGATGCGGTCGCGCAGGGCTTCTATCTTGGCGATAAACTCGGGATGGCTCTGCCTGAAGGCCTCACGGCTGACGGCATCGCCCGTGTCGAGCACGGTGCCGTCGGCCAGCACCAGGCGGGCCGAGATGAGCATGCGGTCGCTGTTGGCATGGGTGCCGCAGTTCATGCCCGAGGCGTTGTTGGCCACGATGCCGCCCACCATGGCCGAGCCGATGCTGGCGGGGTCGGGCGGGAACACGCGGCCCAGGGGCTTGAGAATCTGGTTCACCCGGGCGCCCACGATGCCTGGCTGCAGGGTGATGCTCCCGGCATCGGCGGCCACGCTGTAGTCTTCCCAATTCTTTCCCGCCACAATCAAGATGCTGTCGCTCACGCTCTGCCCCGACAGCGACGTGCCCGCCGCGCGAAAGGTGAACGGCAACTTGTATTTACTGGCCGCCCTGACGATCTGCGACACTTCGTCCTCATCCTTGGCACGGATGACCACCTGTGGCGTCAAGCGGTAGAAACTCGCGTCGGTGCCCCATGCCAGGGTGCGCAACTCATCGGTATAAATACTGTCGGCGGGAAGAATCCCTTTGATTTCGTTCAAGAATCTTTTCATCGTGGGCTAATAATACTTGATGGTGAAGGTGTCGGTTATGTTCAAGTCATCATCCCAGTGGCCGCGATAGACGATGGGGACATTGCGGTAGGCCTCGGGAACCTGCAGAATGTCGGTTTTGCTCCAGCGGGGAGGGCCGTAGTCAAACGACTTGCCCGACAATATCAGAATATTGCTGGCATAGTCATACTCGTAAAAACCGCCGCCCAGGCACGTCTCATGCGGCATCAGCAGGTCGCGATGCAGCGTGACCATGCCGAGCCTCAAGTGGCCACGATCGGTGATGATAAACTTAGGATGTTCCATAACCGCAAAGATAGTGTTTTTTTAGTTTTCAGTTCCTAGTTTTTGATTTTTAGTTGGCTTCAGCATCCAGCCTGCGGCACAAAATGTTTTGAAGACAAGAAAGACAAGAAGGACAAGAAAAATATTTTTATTGATAATCAATACTTTTGTCTTTCTTGTCCTTCTTGTCTTCTTATCAGAGGCTTGCGCCCTGGCGTGAGGCCCAGGCGCGGCGGGTATTACCAGTGTCCAGCGAGCAGGAAGTCGATCAGTGTGGTTACGTCGCTGATGTTCACACTGCCGCTCTGGTCGGTGTCGGCCGCATTGACGTTGATGCCCGAGGCGTTGCCGCTGAGCAGGTAGTCGATCAGTGATGTCACGTCGCTGATGTTCACCGTGCCGCTACCGTCCACGTCACCACGGGTCACAGCGGGCTTGCTGATGACGACATCGATGTTCTTGGCCACGCTGTTGCCGTAGATCACGGTACCGTTGTTGAAGTAGGCCCCTGTGGGCGAGGTGATGGCCAGGCCGTCGTTCATCGTGGTCGGGAGTTGATAGTAACTGCCACTGGTAGTGCCATTGGCCGTCAGCTTGGTACTGGCTCCGCTGATGATCAATCGGGACGTGGATGAGTAACCATAGATACCATAAATCTTACCTGTGAATTTCACTTTCACTCCACCGTTGATGGTCAGGGTTTTACCAGTATATACCAAGCAACCAGAGGTTACTGCGCTGCTGGCATTGAGTGTTCCCGTTCCCGTGATGGTGGTGTTCTGCATGACTTGAAGCGCAATGTGGTTATTGGTAGTGGCCGTGACATTGTTGGTGCCGATAACCTTGATGGTCAAGCCGGGGATGTTGCAACTGATAGGCACAGCGTCGGCAGTGGTAATCGTCGCTCCACTCAGCGTCAACGTGTTGGTCGTGGGGCTGTAGGACACAGTCGTGCCACTCACGCCGTTGATGACCTTCAGGTTGCTGCAGTTCTCCTCGGTTACCTGTATGCCGTTGATCCACAGGTTATAGGTCGTGATGTCGCTGTTGATATAGACGTTAGAATAGCTGCTGACCAGCTGCACGTAGGCCTCTCCGCTATAGACCGTGGCCGACGAGTTCACGCGGTTGAACTTTTGGCCGTCAAAGGTGTAATAGTACGGGCCGCTGCTCGAGTAGGTGAGCGTCTTGGAGTTGGCTCCGGTGACGCCTTTCAGGTAGTTGGTCGTCGGACTGTCATAGCCGTAGCTCGAGACGGCATCATTGCGACGGAAGCGGTAAATCGCGCCCACGGTACCCTTCATCAACATGCCTTCACCACCTCTGATGCCCCTGCTGTTGCTCAGCTGGGTCTTGCCCAAGGAATAGTTGCCGGTGTTGAAGCTGGACGCGTAATAGAACTCGCCGCTGGCGGGCAACAGGATGTTGTCGCTCACGGGCACCGAGATGGCCGACCACTCGGTGGTGGGCTTGACGTAAGGCAATAATCGACGATTGGATGCTGAGTTGGCCAGCCAATTAACGGTCTGGGTGGCGATATTGTAGAACCTGTTCAGGGGCACGTACAGGATGGTCTGTTGTGAAGAGCTGAACAGATTGGGGTACACGGCTGTCGTGCCACTGCTGCGGTTCAGGAACACCGAGGGCAAGCTGGTGCAGCCATAGAACGCATTCTTGCCGATTTCGGTCACGGACTCAGGTACACTGACCTCGGTATTCAAGCCCATGCAGTTCTGGAAGGCGTAGGCACCGATTCTGGTGATGGTGCTGGAAACTGAGAAATTGACTGACTTATAAACAGTATTGGGATTGGCCCAGCAGCTGTCGCCGATCTCGACCATCGTGTAAGTGATGCCGGTGAGGTGGTCGGTCTTGTTATTGACCGCGTTAATGCTGGCACTGCCAGTGCCCCAGTTATAGACGTACTTGGCTGTCTTGGTCGTGGGGTTAACCACCGTCATGCGATACATCGTGGTCATGAAGTCATTGCCCGTCGTGAAGTCAAATGCGCCAGCACTGACGTCGCTATACTCGTTCCATGCGGCAGCGATGCCCGGGTCGTTGCGGTACTGCTGCACCTGTCCCACGGGGACATACAGCTTGTGGCCGCTCCAGTCGTATGCGTTGCTGGCGTTCAGGTCCATGCGGCGGCGCCAGTTGCTCTTGACCGAGGTGAACACGCCGTAGGGGCAGTTCAGGAAAATCTGTTCGAGATGGCGGGCGCAGGAGAAGGCATTAGGGTCAATCGAGGTCACCGAACTGGGGATGACCACAATGTTAGAGCCGCCAATCTCGGCGACAGTCTCTCCGTCATCAATCGAAAATTTGTCGCTCACAAAGGCATAAGACCCAATGCTCTTCACACCGTAGGGCAGCACGATGTATAGCGCATTCACACCAGCCAGGCCCTGGTAAGGGATGTTGGTGATGTTAGGCGAGAGGCGCAGCGTGTCCAGGTTGCTGGACCCGGCCACAAAGCGCGAACCGATGTAATTCACCGTGTTGGGCATAATCAGCTGGGTGATATTGGTCTGGCGGAAGGCTTCCTGACCGATGCGCTGCAGGCGGTCGCCCAGCGTGATGGTCGGCGTCTTGCAGTTGTACAGCGCCGAGTCGCCGAACTCTACAGGATAAGGGATGTTAAAGCCGCCGCTGCAGCCTGTCAGGCCCGCAAATGCCAGGGCACCGATCTTCTTGATGCCGGCACCGCCCGTGACTTTGTAGATCCTCGTCATGTTGCGGAACACCTCGCGCTGCACCTCGGTGGTGATATAGGTCTTGCCGCGGTGCTCGGTAGTGTTGGGGAAGTTGATGACGCCGCCGAAGTATCCGCTGGCGCCCAGCGTGGCTTTCACTACAGTGAGCTGACCGTTGGCAGCAGCGCTCTGCACCTTGGTGTCGGTATAGGACGAGGTGCTGCTCACGGTGTAATACAGGATGAAGTCATAATAAGAACCTGTGGCAAATGTGGTGTAGGTGAAGTCGTAGGCATCCTCGACGACACCGCCGGTGAACTTGCTGCTCCAGCCGCCCGACCACCAGGAACCGCCCTTGTAGTAACCTGTCCTCCACAGGGGCACATGCAGCGTCACGCCGCTGGCCATTCCGTAGAATGCCGAGCCGGTCTGCATGGCACTCGGGATAGTATTCAGGTTGATGTACAGATGCTTGAATGTGGTAGAGCTGATGCCGCCAAAGGTGTTGTTCCACACCGTGGTGACCGAACTGGGAATCCTGATGGTCTGCACGTTGGGCATGCCACTGAAGGCGTAGGGGTAGATTGACTTCACGCCGTAGGGGACATCGACCGTGTAGAGCCGGGTGCCCGCCATCGCATAGGTGCTGATGGTGGTCAGCGTGTTAGGCATATAGGCGCTCAACGCACCGGGGATGGGATTGGTGCCCGCACCCATCTGATGCAATATCGTCTTGCTGTAATTATACAGGCAGTTGGGTGTGTTGGAGTCGGTTGCAAAGTAGGTGCTTCCCGATGCCACGTTAAACTTGGTCAAATTGCTGCAGTAGGCAAAGGCACCTATGCCGTAGCTCGTTAACGATGCGGGGATGGTCACGGTTGACATGCCGGTGTAGGCAAAGGCAAAACCCTCCAAGGTCTTCACGCGCTCGCTCAACGTCAGCGAAGTCAAACCCGTGCAGTTATAGAAGGCCGAGGCACCGATCGTTTGGGCCGTGATGTAGGCAGTGGTCAAAGCCGTGCAGCCATACAGCGCCTGGCTCTCAATCGTTTCCATCTTGCTCGTCTGGCTCAGGTCCAGCACCTTGAGGCCGGTGGCACGGTAACGGAACGACTTGTCGATGGCCGTTACATAGTAGTAGCCATAGTCGTTGCTGAAAGTCATGTTTTCGTTGTAACTGAACTTTAATGTCTTGCTGGTGTTGCTCGCGCTAGGGTTGGCACCCAGCAGCTTGACCTTGCCGTAATACTGGTAGGGGTTGGAGGCCTTGACAGGAGTGACGACATTGAGATAGACATCACACAAGGTGCCCTCGCTGCTTTTGCCGATCACGTGGCTGTGGAAGTCGGCTGCCGTGTGGCTCCACTGGGTCGTGAAGTTGCTGGTGATGTGCGACACCGCGTCGGCGGCCGTCTTGCCGTCGGGCGTGGCGCAGGTGAAGTAACGAGTGCCGCTCACCGTGCCCATTTCACTAAATGTGAGATTGTCCACAAAGGTGGGCATCACCTCGGCGGCCATGTTGATGATGATGATGGGACATGCACCAAAGGCATAGGCGCCCATTTTCTTGATGCTGCTGGGCAAGAAGACGGTATTCAAACTGGTGCAGTTGTAGAACACGGCGGCGTCAAGTTCCTCGACACCTGGCCTGATCTCAACGCGGGTGATTGCCCGGAGTTGGGTGGCAAACGAGGTGCGGATGTTGGGGTTGAACGCGCCCCAGGCGATTTTCGTCACGCGGTAGTACTTCTGGGTGCTTGCATCATAGGTGTACCCAGGAATGTACAGAGTGGTCGATGATCCCGTGTAACTGGTCTTGAAACCGTTCAGTGTGACTGTCGAGTCGCTGGTGACCACATACTGGAAATCACCTTGATCAAACGCGCTGGCGGCCATCGCCGCCATCATGAGCAAAAGTGTGAGTAGGATCTTTTTCATAATTGTGACATTTATAAGGTTAATAATAAATTCGGGTTGTAGCGCTGTTGCAAAGGTACTTGTTTTGATAAAGAAGTCAGTGAACATTTTTGACCAAAAACTTAACATTTTTGGCCAAAATGAGTGAAAAGTGAGACTTGTAGCGTTTTGACATGGAGAAAGGGGCCTCGTTGGCCTATATTTGCAACCAGTGGTGAAGCGGCGTAGGTGAAGTGCAATTTATATCACCCCCCTATAGGGGGTGTAATATATAAACTGCACCACACCACGACACCGGAGCGACTGCACAAGCAGTGAAGTGAAATTCACATCACCGTTGCACCAAGATTTAGAAAACAACAAAGACATTATGGTTTTAAAAAAAATAGTTTGCCCTTCTTGTCTTCAAAAAAACAAGTCAGGCGCACGAGAGAGCCCCGCCGGGCTTCTCGACGGCAAGAACACAGGCATGTGAGAGCCCCATCGGGGCGACCAGGTCATAGGCAGGGGTGGAGCGCAGCGGAACCCCTGTACACTGCAGACAATCGATTTTGATGAACGTTATCTGTGACGGTGTCGCCCCGCCGGGGCTAAAAATTGGGGATGGTGACAGTATGCAGGGGTTCCGTTCGGCTTCGCCTCACTCCACCACCTGCCTATGTCCTGACCAGCCCTAACGGGCTTCAGCCACCCACACCGCCCCAGCGGCAAGAAGTCAGGCGCACGAGAGAGCCCCAGCGGGGCTTCTCGACGGCAAGAACACAGGCATGTGAGAGCCCCATCGGGGCGACCAGGTCATAGGCAGGGGTGGAGCGCAGCGGAACCCCTGTACACAGCATGACAATCGATTTTGATGAACGTTATCTGTGACAGTGTCGCCCCGCCGGGGCTAAAAATTGGGGATGGTGACAGTATGCAGGGGTTCCGTTCGGCTTCGCCTCACTCCACCACCTGCCTATGCCCTGACCAGCCCTAACGGGCTTCAGCCACCCACACCGCCCCAGCGGCAAGAAGTCAGGCGCACGAGAGAGCCCCGCCGGGCTTCTCGACGGCAAGAAGTCAGGCACAAGAGAGAGCCCCGTCGGGGCGACTAGGTCATAGGCAGGGGTGGAGCACAGCGGAACCCCTGTACACAGCATGACAATCGATTTTGATGAACGTTATCTGTGACGGTGTCGCCCCGACGGGGCTAAAAATTGGGGGTGGCACCACGATGCAGGGGTTCCGTTCGGCTCCGCCTCACTCCACCACCTGCCTATGCCCTGACCAGCCCTAACGGGCTTCAGCCGCCCACAGCCCCCATCGGCAAGAAGTCAGGCGCACGAGAGAGCCCCAGCGAGGCTTCTCGACGGCAAGAACACAGGCAGGAGAGAGCCCCATCGGGGCGACCAGGTCATAGGCAGGGGTGGAGCGTAGCGGAACCCCTGTATACAGCGGGTATTTAAATCACAATTAGCCCCAGCGGGGCTTCTCGACGGCAAGAAGTCAGGCGCATGTGAGAGCCCCATCGGGGCGACTAGGTCATAGGCAGGGGTGGAGCGCAGCGGAACCCCTGTACACAGCGGGTATTCAAATCACAATTAGCCCCGGCGGGGCGATAGATGTTAGTTTCCATGAAAATAATAATTCATCTGGAGATAATTTGTACCTTTGCAAGTCAATGAAACCAATAACGCTCTATTTGGGCAAAACAACTACGCTAGCTATATGGCAAATACGTTCGTTAAAAATGACATACATATCATTTTCCACACCAAGGCCCAAACCACCGACGTCGTGGACAATGATCTCGCACGACTTCTCCAATATATCGGTGGAATTGTCAAGGGGATGGGATCAACACTCATAGAAGTTGGCGGAATGCCTGACCACATTCATCTTCTGTGCTCATTACCTAAGACCATGGCAATTGCCGACTTTGTGAGAACAATCAAAACAGAGAGTAGCCGATGGATTAAAACCCTCAATCCTCACTACTATGGAGCATTTGCATGGCAAGAGGGATATGCAGCCTATTCGGTGAGCACATCTGTATTACCCAAGGTGATTCAATACATTCGCAATCAACAAGAACATCACAAGGTGAGAACATTTATGGATGAATACAAAGCGTTTCTCAAAGCCAACGGCATCGATTTTGATGAACGTTATCTGTGACGGTGTCGCCCCGCCGGGGCTAAAAAATGGGGATGGTGACAGTATGCAGGGGTTCCGTTCGGCTCCGCCTCACTCCACCACCTGCCTATGTCCTGACCAGCCCTAACGGGCTTCTGCCACCCACACCGCCCCATCGGCAAGAAGTCAGGCGCACGAGAGAGCTCCGCCGGGGCGACTCGACGGCAAGAACACAGGCAGGAGAGAGCCCCAGCGGGGCGACCAGATCATAGGCAGGGGTGGAGCGCAGCGGAACCCCTGTGCACAGCATGACAATCGATTTTGATGAACGTTATCTGTGACAGTGTCGCCCCGCCGGGGCTAAAAATTGGGGGTGGCACCACGATGCAGGGGTTCCGTTCGGCTTCGCCTCACTCCACCACCTGCCTATGCCCTGGCCAGCCCTAACGGGCTTCTGCCACCCACAGCCCCCAACGGCAAGAAGTCAGGCGCAGGAGAGAGCCCCATCGGGGCGACCAGGTCATAGGCAGGGGTGGAGCGCAGCGGAACCCCTGTACACAGCAGACATTCAAATCACAATTAGCCCCGGCGGGGCGACAGGGTCAGGCGCGGGTGCGGTACTGGGTGGGGGTGAGGCCGAGCACGCGCTTGAAGGTGCGGGTGAAGCTGCCGGGCTCGGTGAAGCCGCATTGTGCGGCGACGTCGGCAATCTGGAGGCCGCTGTCGAGCAGGTTGCAGGCGCGCTGCATCTGTATGGCCTGGATGTAGGACTTGGGCGACACGCCGGTGGCGTCCTGCAAGCGGCGCCGCAGGGTCGAAACACTCATCGAGAAGTGGGTGGCCATCTCCTCCATGCCGAAGTCGCCACTCTCCAGGTGGTCGTTGACAAAGCCGATGACACGCTTGAGGAACTCATTCTCGGTGACGCCTACCACGGTGGGAACGGGCTTGTCGTCGGTCAATGTCTCTTCAACATCGGTGAGGGTGATTTCCTGCTGGCTTTCCATGGCTGCTCTTGCGGCCTCGCTCTCGGCCTTGAGGCGCTCGATTTCCTGCATCAGCTTGTTGATGTGCTGCTGTTGGCGTCGTCGCTGTCGGCGTATAATCCACCACGCGGCTACCGCGAGCAGTAACAGGGCCGCGATGGCAATGATGCGGTCGCGGGTGCGGGCATGGCGCACCTTCTCGTTCTCGATGGTCAGCTGGTCGTTGCCAAACTCGGCGTTCATCCTTGCCAGCGCCTCGGCCGACTCGCTGGTGTAGAGCGAGTCCTTCAAGAAGTTGAAGCGGTTCAACTCGCTGCGGGCGCTGTCGGGGTTGCTCTCCCACAGGCTCAGGCACAGTCCGCGGCGGGAATACATCTCGTTGACAGGATCACCCATCCTGACAAACAGGTCGCACGCCTCGCGGTAGTAGGGATAGGCCTCGTCGTTGCGCTTTTGCCATATTAGGCAGGTGCCCAGGTGGTTGCTGGCGATGGCCAGCGAGTGCATGTCGCCCTGCTCGCGCATCACGGGGATGGCCTGGCGCAGGGCCTGCTCGGCCTCTTGATAGCGCTTGAGGCCCATGAGGGCCGACGCCTTCTGGTCCAGGCGGTAGGCTGCCGGCAGGGCGCGTCCCAGCTGTTGCTCCATCTCGTAGGCCTGCTGGGCATAGTCGAGGGCTTTCTCCTCCTGGGTGAGAGAGTGGTAAATCTCGGATGCCGTACCTAGCAGGACGGCCTTGCGGGCGGGGTTATTCGCCAGGTCGGCATGTTCGATGGCCTGGACAATCAACTTCTCGGCTTCGTCGGCCTGATGTCCGACCATGTAGATGCCCGCCAGGGTGTTCATGCTCGACGAGATGCGGTCATGGTCGCCGCTGGCCATGTCGATGCTCAGGCACTGCTTGGCATAGGTCGCCGCATTCTTGAAGTCGCCCAGGCGGACATAGATGCAGCCCAGCAGGTTCAGGCAGTCGGCCTTGCTCTCGCTGGCGCCATGATAGAGCTTGAGGGCTTTCAAACCGTAATCCCTGCCCGTGTTGTAATCCTGCTTGTCATAGAACCACTCGGCGGCCCAGTACCACACCTGCTGGCGCACCGAGTCGGCAGGAACGCCGGGGGCGAACTGAATCTTCCCCTCGGTGAACTGTTCCTGGTCCAGCAGCGCAAAAAAGCGGTTGGCGGCATTGACAGTCAAGGTGCTGTTATACTCGTTAAGGGCCTTATCTACAGCATCCTGTTGAGCCAGAATGGCGAAGGGACACATCGCAAGCAGTATGGCGAGAATAATGATATTTTTAGTCATCGTTAGTTCTATTGTTGAGCCGCAACGGCGGCGGGAAAAACGGTAGTTTCTACAACCTTGATGCAAAGGTACGATAAAACGAGAGAAAAGCACAAGAAAAAGTCAATTTCCTTGCGCTTTTCCTTGTTCATTCGGCTCTATCTTACCACTGGCCGCCCAACAGGTAATCGATGAGCGCGGTCACGTCGCTGATGGTCACGTTGCCGTCCTGGTCACAGTCGGCCGCGTTGATGTCGATGCCGCTGTCGCCGCCGCCGAGCAGGTAGTCGATCAGGGCCGTCACGTCGCTAATGGCCACGCTGCCGTCGCCGTCCACGTCGCCACGCAGCCAGGCATTGGGGTCATAGCCATATTGCTCGTCCATCCAGGCGATGCGCTCGTGCAGCCATTGCTTGAGCCAGTCCACCTCGTCGGCATAGTCGTCGGCAACATAATAGTTGGGCCACACATACTCTCCCCAGCGGGGCCATGCCTGGCTGTTGCGCTGCTCGGCGCCGTGCGAGGTGAGCACGCCAGCCAGGGAGTCGACCGTTGCCATGATGCGGTCCTCGCGCAGGTTGCTGCGGCGGTATTGCGCCCAGCGCGCCTTGAGGGCGGCGGTGAACTCGGGGTCGGTGTTGAGCTTGTACCACCAGAAGGGGATCAGCTGGGTGTCCCCGGCGCTGTTGAGGGTGTTGTTGTTCTTGTAAATCCAGGTGTCGGTGCGCCAGCCCTGATAGTAGTCGGCGTTGCCATAGGACAGGTTATTGTCCCACACGACCATCTTGAAGCGCGGGTCCTCGCTGTCGCGGCGCTTGAAGAACTTGCCGCTCAGGCGGTAGCCGTCCACGTTGTGGCCGAGCTCCATGGCAATCTGGTAATCGACGAAGTTCTGCATGTCAAGATACTCCCGATAGGCAGTGCTGCCGGTGGGGCGGTAATTCCACAGGGCGGTCTCCATGTCGTCGATGCGGCCGTTGATATAGCTCACCTGCTCGTCGGTCATGTCCTCGTAGTCGGGCGACTTGTACTGGATGTTGATGTACTGGTTGCTGTACCTGAAACCCGAACTGCTCACGGGGCTGTACCTGGACCTGTAGGTCACCTCGCCGTCGGTGCGGTTCACCTCCAAGATGTAACCGCCGGTGATGGAGTCGCCGGCTTCGCCAGGGTCGGGCAGGTTGATGCGGTGCTTGCCCTTGGAGACAACCTCGGTGAGGATATACACGCCATAATAGGTGCCATCCAGGAACAGTTCGCAATAGCGGCCCTGTGGCGTGTACTCCATCCATGGCCGTGACACTTCAAAGGCCAGCAGGTCGCGCAGCATGCTCTTGTCGGCATAGGGTGCCAGCAGGGCCCAGTCGTTGTCCTTGCCCATGCCCAGGATGTTGACCTTCTTTTTCTTGCCCCCTTCCTCGAGCGGCATGTCCAGCGGACGGAAGGAGTAGGGCTTCTTGTCGCTCATGCTGAACGACGAGCTACCGCGGTAGCGCAGCGCCACATAGCCCTGATAGTCAATGGTCTGACCAGGATGGGCCACGGTGTCGGCATAGTTGAGGCTGCCGTCGCCGTTGTGGATAATCTTCATGCGGGCCGTGATGCGCTCGTCACGGTCGATGTAATTGCCGTCCACGTCAATCCACACGATGGGCAGGTTGGTCGATGTAAGCCGCACATTCCTATTGTCGGGGCGATAATTGTCCCACCACGAGTTGGCGCGAGCCGTCCCAACCAGGGTCAGCACCGCCATTGCAAGCAATAACAATTTCTTCATTTTTCAGTCATCTTTATTTATTCTCCCCGCAAAATTACAAAAAAAATCAAACATTACGCTGTGAGTTGTTGTTGCGGGGGTGGTGGGCGAGGATTTCGTCGCGCAGGCGGGTGCGGTCGATGTGGACGTAGATCTCGGTAGTGGTGATGCTCTCGTGGCCCAGCATCTGCTGGATGGCGCGCAGGTTGGCGCCGCCCTCGAGCAGGTGGGTGGCGAAGCTGTGGCGCAGGGTGTGGGGGCTGATGACCTTGCGCACGCCAGCCAGCTCACACAACTGCTTGACGATGTGGAAAATCATCTGGCGCGTCAACATCGCGCCGCGGCGGTTCAGGAACAGGATGTCCTCGCTGCCTCGTTGCACCGTCTGGCGCGAACGGGTCTGTTCCAGGTAGAGGGTGATTTGCTCAATGGCTACGGGCGAGATGGGCACGACGCGCTGCTTGTTGCCCTTGCCCTGGATGACGACATAATTCTCCTCGAGATAGAGCTGTGACAGCTTGAGGGTCACCAGCTCGCTCACGCGCAGGCCGCAGCCATACAGTGTCTCGATGATGGCACGGTTGCGCTGCCCCTCGGCTTTGGACATGTCGATGGCGTCGATCATGGCGTCGATTTCGGCGACGGTGAGCACCTCGGGCAGGTGGCGCCCGATTTTGGGCGTGAGCAGCAGTTCGGTGGGGTCGGCCTCCATGTAATGCTCCAGGCGCAGGAACTTGTAGAAACTTTTCACACCGCTGATGATGCGTGCCTGGGAGCGTGGCTGGATGCCCACGTCCTGCAAGGTGCAGATGAAGCGTTCCAGGTCGTCGGTCGTGGCGCGCTCCACGGCCACGCCCTCGTCGGCGAGATAGCGGGTGAGTTTGTCCACGTCGTCGCTGTAGGCCACGGCGGTGTTCTGGCTCATGCCTTTCTGCAAGGTCAGGTGAGCCAGAAACTGACGTTTCACGTTCGCTATGTCGGTGACGTCGCGCATGCTTTTAGTTTTTAGTTGTTAGTTTTTAGTTTTAAGTTTTTAGTTTTTGGTTGTCCCTAATCGATCTCAACAATCTCGCCTCTGATGGTGTCGGTGAGCAGCGGGTCAAAGTTGTCGCTGGCGATCACCGTGATGTGAGAGCCCTCGGGATGAATCTTCAGGCGGCGGTTGTCGCCACCGTCGATCCAATCGACACGCATGACCAGCGTGTCGCCCTGCCAGGCATAGGCGGCGGCGCTGGTAAACGGCCGTGGCGTGCCCACCAGCTGCTCGCGGCACTCGACGATGTAGATGGGGTGGTCGTCGCTGGTAGTGATGCGCCACTGGCCACAGGCGGCAAGGGCATGGTGGATGCCGCGGCGGTCGGTCATCGTGAACAAGAGGTCATCGCCCGAGCGGGTAATGCGTAGGATGCCTAGACCCAGCCGGTTCCCGTCCTCAAACCTGTAGTTCATGTCCAGCAACCGCTTTTGGAGCGGGTGCGAGACCTCTCCACTGGGCGGGTCGATAGCCATCCGGCCCAGACCTGCCTTGAAAGGGTCACCCTCAAGCATCGGCACCACCAGGTGGTAGTAGAGGGCGTTGAGTTCGTCGCCATAGTTGGCGGCGCGTCCGTTGATGACAACGACCAGGTCCAATTTGGGCACCACGTAGATGAGTTGCCCGCCGTAGCCCGCCGCAAAGTAGCACTCGGCACGCGGGTGCTGAATGGCCTTGGTCTGGTAGCCGTACCCCAGGTAGTAGTCATCAACGTTATAGCCCGTGAACCACGAGCGAATGGTGTGCCACATGCTGCGCAAGGCATTCATGATTTTCTGGCCCCATGACAGATGGCTGCCGGTGCCCTTTTGGGTGCTGATCAGGCGTTGCGTCATGTCATGAATCCACTGGGCGCTCACCAGTTGCATGCCGTTCCACTGGCCCTCCTGTAACAGGAATTGCCCGAGTTTGGCCTGGCTCTCGGCTTGCAGGCGTAGGCCCCATGCTCCAACCTCGACGCTGTCAGGAGCCAATTCCCAGTCGCATTGGGTGATATGCAGAGGGTCAAAAATGCGTTCCCGCACGTATTCGAGTAGAGGCTTGCCCGTGAGCCGCGAGACGATGACAGCCAGGGCATGAGTGCACATCGAGTCGTAGTTGAATTGCTTGCCCACGCCCTTGAAATCGCCCTTAAACCAAGTCGATAGCCAATCCTGGTCGCCCTCAAAGATGCTCAAGTCCTCTTCACGGCCCGCAGCCATCATCAGCACGTCGCGCACGGTGAGGCTGTCCAGGGCGGGAGACAGCGTGGCGGGCATCTTGTCGCGCAGGAATTTGGATACCTTGTCATCGACGCTTAGCAACCCGTCATCGACAGCGAGGCCCACGGCGAGGCCCGTGACCGTCTTGCTCGCGCTGTAGAGCGTGTGCAGGTGCTCTGCCTGATAGGGCGATACGTGCCATTCGCCGATGACCTTGCCGTGGCGCAGCACCATCATGTGATGGATGTCCACATCGGGCTGTGCCGTCAACCGGTTGAAAAACCCTTGCAGCAGGCCGCTATTCACACCCTGATCCTCGGGCAGCGAACGCGGCAGTACACCCACCTGGGCCACCGCAGCGATAGTGAGTGAAAAAAAGAGCAATATGGCGCTAAAGTGTTTCATCATTGTAGCGTGAAGGGGATGATAACAGGCTTGGAATTGGGATAAGTGTCACAGATGCTTACCTCGTTCTTGTCAAAATCAAAAATGTAAGTCATGCCGCTAATCCAGTCGACAAAGTGGACCCGCACCTCGAGCTTTGTGGCTGAGGTCCATGCATAGGCCGCAGCGGCGGTGAAGCCGTGGTCAAAGCCCCGCATGCGGTTGATGGCATTGATGGAGTAATTGGGGAAACCTGCCAGCGTGCTGTAGCGCCACGAGTTGTAGCCCAGAGCATATTCCTCGCTGTCCTGAGCTTCATATTCTATTTCCATCGTATTGAGGCCATTATCGCCAAATAAACCTATTTCCCTCAAGCCTAATTTGTTGGAGTCAAAATGCAAGAGTATGCTTTGCTTCTTTCCCTTCTTGCCCTGTGGCAACTTGAGGCTAGCGCCGGCGCAGCGTTTCTCCAGCTTTTTCTGCAGTTTCTTTTCGGCCTGTAGGGGCTGGGCCTTCAGTCCAGGCATCAGCTGGTTCCAGATGCAGGCCAGTTCCTCGTGTCCGTAGAGTTTCATGCCCAGAATGACCACTACAAGGTCCTCTTGAGGCACTACGACGGTATATTGTCCCATGGCACCGTCAGCGCGGAATGATCCCGGCCATTTGCTTTGCCACACCTGGTAGCCGTAGCCCTGGTTGCCATCGGTGGGTGGCACGGTTCCTTTGGCGCCGCCGTCATTGAGGCGTGAGCAGGCCGCGGTCACATAGTCGGCACTAACCAGTTGCTGTCCGTTCCATTTGCCCTTATTGAGCAACAACTGCCCCAGCTTGGCCATCGTCTCGGCCTGGACACGCAGTCCCCAGCCGCCCGTATTGATGCCATCGGGGCTGGTTTCCCAATCGGCCATGGTGATGTGCATGGGGTCGAACAATTTCTTCTGCAGGTATTCCAGCATGGTTTGGCCTGTCACGCGCTGCACGATGGCACTGAGCATGAACGTGCACATCGAGTCATACTGGAACAAGCTGCCTGGCTTGTCGTCAACAGGTTTTGCCAGCCAGTCCTTGACCCAGTCGGTGCTGTTGTTGCGCATGGTCCAGTCTGGTTTCACGCCAGCGGACATCATCAGCAGGTTGCGCACGGTCACCGCCGCCATGTTGTCGCTCACTGGGCCCGTGCGCTTGTCGGGGAAGAAGGTCATCACCCTGTCGTCGAGCCGCAGCAGGTTCTCGTCGATGGCGATGCCCACCGCCAGCGAGGTGAACGTCTTGCTGGCCGAGTAGAGCGTGTGGCTGTCCTCGGCGCGAAAGGGCGCAGGGTGCATCTCGGCAATCACACGGCCATGGCGCACGACCATCACGTGGTGAATGTCACACTCGGGCAACGCCAGCAGCGAGTCCATCATGTCGATGACCGCTTGGGTGCTCACGCCCTCGGCAGCGGGCGTGCTGCGGGGCAGGTCGCCCACCTGTGCCGCCAGCAGCAGTGGCAACAGCGCCAGAAATATAATCACTTGTCGTTTCATCATTGTGCTATATCATTATTTTTTATCCTCAGTATCGTCATCGCCAGGATTTTTCCCATTGTCGGGAAGCAGATAATCACTTGCTTTCTCCCTTGAAATGATTGTCCGACCCAATTGCTGCTCCAGTTGGTTGCGGGCCGCTTTTGCCACCTTGCCACCATCGCGAGCCACTTTAGCCTGACCTTTAAAACCTTTAGGGTCGCGCTGCTTGGACAATTCAGTAGCCGAAGCCTCGGCTAGAGTGTTCAAGGCTATTTCAATATTGGTCATGTTATCTCGCAAATTCTCCTTTTTCAGTCCCTTGTGATGCTTATACTGTTTAGTGGTCAACCCACTCCAGGCCTGGGTGATAATATCGGTCAGCGTTGCATATTGTTGACCTTCCTGGACACCAGTGCGGTGCCACTCATCGGTCAATTCCTTGCGCACCTCTATTGACTTTATGCGCTGATTGATCCAGGCTTCACTATACCCAAGCCTGCGATAATCGGCAATCGCCTGGTTTATCGATAACTCGGGATCCTGCAACTGGTCGATACGCATACTGGCAACGTGTGCCATCCATAGCTTGAAGGGTTCGGCCTTAGGTGACGGGATTGACTGGATGAGCCTGAAAAGTTGCTCTGTATCAGCTACATCCGTCATTCTCATCTTTCCGTCGGCAGCCAGCATTTTCAACCGGTTACAATTTGTAACCGTTTCATTGCCTTCTTTCTTTAAACGATTCTTTAAGACTTTCCAGTAATTTCTGGCTGCCTGGTAATCTTTGCTGTCTGTTAAAATCGCTACTACATCGACAATGGAAAAATACCATTTCTCTTCGGTATCGTCCCACACGGTGCGCACTTTGCGTTCCTCAAATAGCTGTATTGCTTGTTTTTTGACCATAATGCTTTATTCTTGTTTTATTGGTAATTCTTGAGGGCTTGCTGGAGTTCGGTGAGGATGAGGGTTTTGAGTTCTTGGGGTTCCAGCACCTCGATGGTGGCACCATGGGACATGAGTTCCTCCTTCAGGTCATAGGTGATGCGCATCTGGTAGGTGAAGACCGAGTAATTGTCGTGAACCTCTTCCTGCTGGGAACTGTGCAACGGCAGGGCGCGGAAGTACTTGGCCTGAGTGGGCTCCACGCGCAGGACGATGCGCTTGGGCTTGTTCTTGTTGGTGGTGATACCGAAGCAGTCCTTAAAGAACTCCGAGGGCCTGATTCCGCTGGGCATCTCAAACGTTTCCTGCAGGAGGTTCAGATGGCTCATGCGGTCAAGAGCGTAGGTCTTGATTTGGCCATCTTTTATATTGAGGCCGATGACATACCACAATTGCTTGAAAATCTTCACGAAATAAGGCTCAAGCAGGATGCCGTCGGTGGGACGGCTGCGCGTGTAGCTCTTGTAGGAGAAGCTGACGCGACGGTTCTGCTTGAGGGCGTCGATCATCACTGGCAGGTGCTCACGGGCCGAGGGGACGTTCTCGAGAATGATGCGGTTGCTGATGTCATGGGCCGTGCTCAGCATGCCGCTCATCGACACCGAATCGACAAGCCACGAGCGCAGGCGCGCATTGCTCTCGCTACCCGAGTCATCGATGTAGTATTCAAACGTGGACTTGTCACACTGGATGCTGATGTCAAACATTTCCTCCACTCCGTCACGGTAGTGGAAGAAGGTGCGCCTGGCCAGTGGCTTGCCCTCGCTGATGTCGCTGCGCAGCCAGGCCTGGTTCAGATCCTTGAGCGTGATGCGCCCGTAGCGGCTGATGGTATCCACCAGCCACACGTAGCGGTTGATGAGGTTGCGAGCCATTTTAGTTTTTAGTTTTAAGTTTTAAGTTTTAAGTATGGTTACTGTTGCCTATGGGATTCCTCATTCTTCATTCTTTTTCTTGATGAGGAGTGCCAGGCCAATCATGGTCAGGGCTGCGTTCAGCAACAACAACTCGAAGCCCAGGGTGTAGTCATACTGGTTCTTGAGCCACATCTGGATAAAGAAACTGATGACCGGGGCGGCGATGCACACCACGGGAACCAGGCGGTCACGAACGGGGCTCTTGCACATCATGCCGAAGGCAAACAAGCCCAGGATGGGACCATAGGTGTAGCTGGCCAAGGTATAAACCGCGCTGATGGCGTCACTGTTGCTGATGGCGTAGAAGACAAGGATTACCAGACCCATGCCGGCTGCCATGGCGATGTGTACCATGCGGCGGGTGCGGCCCAGGGCATTATCGTCCTGCTTCTTGTCGGCCTCGAGGATATCGACAGTAAACGAGGTGGTGAGCGAGGTCAACGCCGACCCGGCGGCCGAGTAGGCGGCGGCAATCAGGCCGATGATGAATACCACGCCCAGCAGCACGGGCATCCCCTCGCTGAAGGCTACGGTGCCAAACAGCTCGTCGGTCTTCTCGGGCATGACGATGCCGTGGGCCTTGACGTGCAGGGTGAGCAGGGTACCCAGGATCAGGAACAGGGCGATGACGATAACCTGGAGGAAGACGCTCACGATGAGGTTCTTGGCCGACTCGCTGGCATTCTTACAGGCCAGGCTGCGCTGCATCAGGTCCTGATCGAGGCCTGTGGTGGCAATGACCATAAAGATGCCGGCGATGAACTGTTTCCAGAAGTAGGTGCCCTCCTTGGGATTGTCAAAGAAGAAGACGCGCGACGACTCGTCACCGGCAACGGCCTTGCACAGGCCTCCCAGGTCATAACCCAGACCCTTGGCGACAAAGTAGATGCTCAGCACTACAGACAGGATGAGGCAGAAGCTCTTGAGCGTGTCGGTCCAGATGACGGTCTTCACGCCGCCCTGCAGGGTGTACAGGAAGATGAGGGCGATGGTGACGATGACGTTGATGACAAACGGGATGTGCAGCGGCGAGAACACCAGCAGCTGCAAGGTCACACACACGACGTAGAAGCGCACGGCGGCACCCAGCATCTTGCTGATGAAGAAGAACCAGGCGCCGCTCTTGTGGGTGCTGCCGCCAAAGCGCTGCTCCAGGTAGCCGTAGATGGATACCAGGTTGCGCTTGTAGAACAGCGGAATGAGCACATAGGCGATGACAAAGTAGCCCACGATGAAGCCTAGTGCCATCTGCAGGTAGCTGAAGCCCTTGGTGACGACCATGCCCGGTACCGAGATGAATGTCACGCCCGAGATGGGCGCTCCCAGCATGGCGATGGCGACGATGAACCACGGGGCCTGGCGGCCGCCGCTCAGTGCGGTGGCTGTGTCGCTCTTGCGCGAGGCGGCCCACGAGATGATAAACAACAGAATGAAGTAGCCAACGATGGTGGCAAGTACAATCCAGGGAGTCATATTTTTACTTTTTAGTTGTAAGTTGTAAGTTTTAAGTTGTAAGTATGGTTACTAACTAGTTTTTAGTTTTAAGTTTTAAGTTGTAAGTATGGTTACTAACGCCTGATGCCTGGCGCTTGATGCCTGGTACTTGACTGGTAAACTCTAAACCGGTGGGCGTTGCATAGTTCATTGTCTCTTCTTTTAAGTGAGTTTTGCAAGAGACACTAAATTGAACAAATAATTTATTCGGCGTAGAGGAGGTAGGGACGGCGTTGGACCTTGAAGAGTTCCACGTCGTCTTGCCAGCTGGCTTCGATCTCCTGAGCGCTCTTGCCCTCGGTAATCATCTGGCGCACGCGGGTGGTGCCCATCAGCAGGTCAAAGAAGTTGCTCTTGAGGAAGAACTGGTGGCCGCCAGCCGTGAGGTTGCGGTAGGCATCGATGATGTAATTCAGGTTGATGCCTTGACCGATGACTTCCTCGGCGTCCAGGTTATGAAGGTCCATGCCATGGCACAGCTTGTCCATCTGGGGCGGATTCTTGGCGCCAAAACGGCTCTTGGGTGTGAACTCAAAGTCGTAACCCTGCATGTCGGGATGTCCATACACCTGGAAGGGCCAGTCGGTGCCGCGCCCCAGGCTCACAGTCGTGCCCTCAAAGTAGCACATCGACGGGTACAGGTAGATCGAGAGCATGTTGGGCAGGTTGGGGCTGGGGGCGATGGGCAGGCTGTAGCGCGTCTGGTGGGTGTAGTTCTGGCAGGGGATAACCGTGAGGTCACACTTCTTGCCGTCCTTGAGCCACCCCTCGCCATTGGCCATCTGGGCCAGCTCGCCCAGTGTCATGCCATGCACCGTGGGGATGGGCAAGCGTCCCACACCCGACTTGAGCGTCATGTCCAGGATGGGACCGTCAACGTACATGCCGTTGGGGTTGGGGCGGTCCAGCACCATGAACTGCTTGTCATAGGTTATAGCGGCATCCATCAGGTTGATCATCGTCACATAGTAGGTATAGAAGCGCAGTCCCACGTCCTGGATGTCGGTAACGATGATGTCGATGCCGTCCATTACCTGCTTGCTGGGCATGGGCGACTTGCCGTCATAGAGCGAGGCGATGGGAATGCCCGTCTTCTCGTCCACGCTGCTCGACACGTGCTCGCCCGCGTCGGCTTTGCCTCTAAATCCATGCTCGGGCGAGAAGATGGTCACCACGTTGATGCCGTTCTCGAGCATCAGGTCCAGGGTGTGCTTGTCGCCCACCATGCCCGTCTGGTTACTCAGCAGCGCCACGCGTTTGCCCTTGAGCAATGGCACATATTCACTCGTGCGTGCTGCGCCCAGCACCACCTCGCCGCTGGGAGCGGTGGTCTGGCTGCCAGTGTTGCTGGTCTGCTTGGTCTCGCTGGTAGTGATGGCGGTTTTGCTGCCAGTGCAGGCATTGAGTACCGTCATCGATGTGAGCGACAGCCACAAGGCCGTCATCAATACTGAAATCTTGGCGAAGTTCATCATTTTGGTCATTTTAGAGTTATCAACTCGCAAAATTAGGGTATTTGATTTAAATAATCAACTTTCAGCCCATACAATTTTGCCAAAAAATGGCACACTATCGCTTCTGGGGCAAGTGTCAAAAAACGGTTACACGTTGTGGCGAGTGTCAAAAATATGGTGTATTTTTGCAACTCAATCAACTCACTGGTGCCTGGCGGCACCAATTAAATCACCATCTAACTAATGACAATAGAGGAATTTAGAGCGTATATGGCTTCGGGTCAGCCCATCGGTGGCGGCTCCCCGGTTCATGAGATGTTCCACCGGTTGTCGCAGGAAGCCCTGCAGATTACTGCCGAGATCAACGGCAGCTACCACACTCCCGAGCAGTTGCACGACCTGCTGGAGCGCTTGTGGGGTAGGGAGGTGCCCCAGTCGGTGGGCATGTTCCCGCCATTCCACACCGATTGCGGCAAGAACACCATCGTTGGCGAGCGCGTGTTCATCAACATGGGATGCAAGTTCCAGGACCAGGGTGGCATCACCATCGATGAGGGTGCGCTCATCGGCCACAACGTGGTGCTGGCCACACTCAACCACATGGAGGATCCCGAGCTGCGGGCCGGTATGACCCACGCACCCATCCACATCGGCAAGAACGTGTGGATCGGTGCCAACGCGACGGTGCTGGCCGGCGTGACCATCGGCGACGGCGCCATCGTGGCGGCAGGAGCCGTGGTGACCAAGGACGTGGCCCCGCGCACCGTTGTGGGAGGTGTCCCCGCTAAACTCATCAAGAAAATATAACAGGTTTCAGGCTTTAGGCTTGCCAATAACAACTAACAACTAACATATGTTTTTCTTAATTATCACACTGGCAATGGGCCTGTTAGTGCCCTTCCAGACGGCTGCTAACTCGCGGCTGCGCGGTGTCGTGGGTCCCGCCTACGTCTCGACGCTGGTTTCATTCTCGGTTTCTACGCTGGCCCTGCTGCTTGTCTCGCTGCTGGCCGGTATTCCCATAGTTCCCTCCAGCCAGATGCTTGCCGCCACGCCGTGGTGGAGCTGGTTTGTGGGACTCGTGGCTGTGGTGACCATCACCATCGCCATCCACCTGTTTAAGGAAATAGGCCAGTTGCAGGCCATCATCATACCGATGTTCAGCCAGTTGATTTTCAGTCTGTTGATTGACCACTTCGGCTGGTTTGGTTCACGTGTGATTCCTCTGGAGGGTAACCGCATCATCGGCGCCCTGTTGCTCGTTGTGGGCATCGTGATGGTGGTCATCCTGCCCCGGTTGGGAGCCAAGCAGCAGAGCAATACCAAGGGCTCGCGCCTGGTGTTGTGGCAGCTGCTCGCCGTCGTGTCAGGTTGCCTCTCGGCCAGCATCACGGGCGCCTATGCCCAGCTGGCGAGTGCTGTAGGCAATCCCGTGCAGGCAACTACGGTGGCATTCTTTGTCGCTACGGTGGTGCTGTTGCTCCTGTGCACGCTCAACGGCAGCGTGCGCCTGGTGGGCAAGGCATGCAGCCGTGAGTATCCGTGGTGGATGTGGACGGGCGGCCTGTGTGGCGCGATGATCGTCTTTGGCAACGCATGGCTGGTGCCCAAGGTCGGCGTCGGCGTCTTCTCGATGGCGTTGCTCGTGGGACAGTTGGCCCTGAGTATGCTCATGGAGCACTTCGGCTGGCTGGGCGCCCCGCGCAAGGCCATCACGTGGGTCAAGGTTGTCGGCATCCTGTTGATGCTCGGCGGCGTGGCATTGATCAGATTGTAACTTAACATGTTAGCGACTATGATAGACGAGATTCTGGAATTCAATAAGAACTTTGTGGCCAGCAGGGCCTATGAGCAGTATGTGACCGACAAGTACCCCGACAAGAAGTTGGCGGTGCTCTCGTGCATGGACACCCGCTTGACCGAACTGTTGCCCGCAGCCCTGGGACTGAAAAACGGCGATGCCAAGATCATCAAGAATGCCGGCGGGCTGGTGATTTCGCCGTTTGACTCGGCACTGCGCAGCCTCGTCGTCGCCATCTATGAGCTCGGTGTTGAGGAAATCATGGTGGTGGCTCATACGGGCTGCGGTGCCTGCCACATGAGTTATGACCACTTCCATCACGAGATGATCGCCCGTGGCGTGACCGACGAGACGCTCGACACCATCCGCAACTGCGGCATCGACCTTGACCAGTGGCTGGAGGGCTTCAAGGACACGCCCGAGTCGGTGCGCCGCACCGTCGCCACCATCAAGACCCACCCGCTGGTGCCGCGTGACGTAACCGTGCGCGGTTTCATCATCGACTCCACCACCGGCGCCCTCGAGGAAATCGGGTAAGATTCCCCCACCACTCATGGAAGAAAACAAGATTGTCATATACCAGACCGAAGACGGACAGACGCAGATTGACGTCAGAATGGAAGACGAGACCGTGTGGCTCACACAGGCCCAGATGGCGGAATTGTTCCAAACAGACAGGACCTCTATCGTTAGGCATATCAATAATATCTATAAGATTGATGAACTCGATAGAGATTCAACTTGTGCAAAAATTGCACAGGTTCAAATCGAAGGTAATAGAAAGGTAAACAGATCTATATCTTTCTATAATCTTGACATGATCATTTCTGTAGGGTATCGTGTGAATTCAAAGCGCGGTATCAAGTTTCGCCAGTGGGCTAATCGTGTCTTGAAGGACTATCTTGTTAAGGGCTATGCCGTCAACGAGCGCATCCGCCACGAGCAGATAGGCGAACTGCGCCAGTTGGTGCAGATGCTGGGACGTACTATCCAGCATCAGCAGATTGAAGCGACCGACGAAAATCAGGCGTTGTTTGACATTGTGGTGGATTACACCTATGCCCTTGATACACTCGACGATTATGACTACCAGCGCCTGAAGGTGGGTGAAGTCACCCAGGAAGAGAAATTCCATGCCACCTATGAGAATGCGATGGATGCCATCAGGGGACTTCGGGAAAAATTCGGTGGCAGCACGCTCTTTGGCAACGAGAAAGACGACTCCTTCAAGAGCAGCATCGGGCAGATTTACCAGACCTTTGGCGGCGCGGAACTCTATCCCAGCATTGAGGAAAAAGCGGCAATGCTGTTGTACCTGGTTACCAAGAACCACTCCTTCAGTGACGGCAATAAGCGCATTGCCGCCACGCTGTTCCTGTGGTTTCTCAACAGTAATGGCATCCTCTACCGCGCTGATGGCTCCAAACGCCTTGCCGACAACACCCTTGTTGCCCTTACCCTGATGATTGCCGAGAGCAAGACCGAGGAGAAGGATGTCATGGTCAAGGTCGTTGTCAACTTGATTAACCAGAAGAATCAGTGATGCCAGTGTCATGAATATCGAGGAGTTGCGTGAATACTGCCTGTCGTTGCCTGGGGTGACCGAGGCGACCCCCTTTGAGAAATTCTCGAGGGGCAAGTTCACGATACTCGTGTTCTACGTCGGCGGACACATGTTCTGCTACTTCAACATCGACGACTTTACCTCCATCACCATCAAGGGCGACCCACTGGCGATTGCCGAGCTCAAGGAACGTTACCAAGCCGTCAACGACCCTTACAACGGCAACAAGCGCCACTGGATGAGTGTCGATGTCAACAGTGACGTGGGCGACGCGATGCTCCGCCAGCTGGTCCGCGCGTCCTATGATCTAGTGAAAAAATAAATTATTGTCCGGGAAAAGCCCCGTTAGGGGCGACCAGGGTCTAGGCAGGGGTGTAACGAGGCGAAGCCGAGTGAAACCCCTGCAATAGCCAAGACACATCACCAAGCCCCGCTAGGGGCGGCAGGAAATCATTGATATAC
>ONOU01000034.1 GCA_900319525.1 uncultured Prevotellaceae bacterium
TTCGGTAATGATTTCAGCGTCGATAATGGTCTCCCCGATGTTTGTTGTTTGCTCCGCTTCGACTACCATTGGGAGGTAGGATGGCGGAATGATTGTTGTCTGTTCCATTTGTTGTCGTTGTTAGTTAAATGGTTAATAACATCATGGTGGACCCCGAAGTTTCTCCAGGATCTTCACCAGTTTCTTTGAATTCTTGAGTATCGTTGCAATAGTTTCGCATACGATTACAATCCCGTCAATAGCGTTCCCTGCTTTTGATCTCTTTGCAGCTACACCCGTGACGGTTCATCTTGTTTCTTCTCTTCTTCTTTCTCGTTCTTCTTGTCACGGCCCCAATTGTGGATCTTCTCTGCGATATCGACCACAGAACTCAATGCGAATAAGGCCATGACGAATTTTGGTAAATTGTTCATTGTCTTCTCTCTGTTTTGTTTGTAAATGTCAGTTTAATTGTTAATAAAAATGTTGTCTAAAACTCTTACATATAAGGGTTTAATGTAAGAATGAGAAGATGCGAGAAAATAGCCGCCAGCACCAATAGGGCTGACGATAGTTGTGTGTTGTTATTGGGTGGCCTAATCGTCGCTCGGTCGCCGTCGGTGCAGCCTGCGGCATGGCCATCGATCCCCACACCCCCTGAAGTAATAACCTTGGCTCATTTCTTTCCTTATTGCCAAGAAATGGTTGATGTGAAAATCAAATCAACTATGTCGCAACAACTTGGCAGCAAAGTTGTGTATAATCCATCGGTATGGCGTTCTCGAAATCTCTCCATAAATGTTCAAAAATGGATATAACAGGCATTTAGTTAATGAAGGCTTGGAAGAACAGGACAAGATTAGAGACTTTTGGGACGCTGATTATCGGGAAACTTTGCCGATTTTTGCATGTCATAAAACTGGCTTGGATATGAAATTCATAAAGATTATAGTGCCGTTATTGTCGATCATGTTGCTTGGGGCGTGTGACGAGGTGTTTGATGTCCACCCCTATGACGTGAATTTCAAGGGTGAAATTGGCATCAATGCCAACCAGATCAAGTTGATTGAGGGTCGCTATGCGAATAAAGACACACTGCGGGTCGCATTTATCAGTGACACCCATGGCTGGTATAACGATACACGCGATGAGATCAACGACCTGAACAGCCGCAATGACATCAACTTTGTGATCCATTGCGGTGACCTGACCGATGCGGGGACAGCACTGGAGTATGAGAGGGCTCGTGATTTGCTCAGCAGGTTGCGAGTGCCATACGTTGCCATGATCGGGAACCATGACTTTCTGGGCACAGGCGATCAGTCCTATGAGGTGATGTTCGGGGATATGGATTTCTCCTTCACCGCTGGCTGCATCAAGTTTGTGTGCCTCAACACCAATGCGACTGAATATGACTTCATGGCTGCTGTACCCAACTTTGATTTTATGGAAACCGAGTTCACTACTGATTTGGATTCGTTTGACCGAACGGTGGTTGTCATGCATGCCCCGCCCTACAGCGACCAGTTCAACAACAACGTGTGCAAGGCATTTCGTCGCTATCTGGACTATTTCCCGGGTCTGATGTGTTGCGTATATGGCCACAACCACCACGTCGAGCAGGGCGATCTCTATGACGACGGCCTGATGTTCTATGGCATTGATTGCGCCAAGAATCGCAGTTACCGGATATTCACTTTTACCCCCGATGGTTATGAAGAGGCGCTTATTGATTATTAGTCTTGCTCTCGCCTGCGGAGCGATGATTGCCCGTGCCGAGGACTCAATTGACGTTCAGCACGAGATTGCAGTAGCCCCCACCCGTTATGAACTCAATGTCGAGAAGCGGCGACAGCACTGGGCCGCACTCATCCCCACCCAGTTTGTCATCCAGAATGCCGGTAACATGGGCCTGCTGTCGGTAGGCATCGGCTGGGACTACGCGCATCATCATCTGGAGACACAACTGCTGTTCGGCTTCATTCCCAAGCATCAATCCACGAGGGCTAAGGCCACGATGACGGTCAAGGAAAACTATATCCCGTGGCGTATCGCATTGACTGGACCGCAGACTTCATCGGGCAAAATGTTAAAGCAGGGATGGAGTTTCAACCCTTTGACCGTCAGCCTATATGTAAACACTGTCTTCGGCCACGAGTTCTGGAGAGGCCAGCCACGCCGTTATCCCAGCCGCTACTATGAATTCATGTCCACCGAGTACCGTGTCAATTTGGCCCTCGGGCAGCGCTTCACGTGGCAGATTCCAGAGCAGCGCCGCAAGCGTGCCAGCAGTGTGAGCCTTTTCTATGAGGTCAGCACGTGTGACATTTATATCCGTTCCAAAATCATTGACCACGGCATCCCGTTCAAGGACTTGTTCGGCTTGTCGTTGGGTGTGAAATTGCAGACGATGTGATGTGCACCCGCGAAATCATTGTTCCCGAATCTGGACCGGCGTCTTGCCGAAGTGCTGCTTGACGTATTTGCCGAAGAATGAAGGGTTGGCGAAGCCCAGGCGGTCAGCCACCTGCTTGATGGACAGGTCGGTGTGCTTGAGATAGAAAGTGATCTCGTTGAGGATTTTCTCGGTGATCCATTCGTTGGCCGATTTGCCGGACTGACGCTTGCACACGTGAGACAGATACTTGGACGTGATGTTCAATTGGGCGGCAAACGAACTCACCTTGCGGTGGGGTCTGTCGCAAGTGCTCAACAGGTCGAGGAAGGCCTTGAAGATGTTGTCGGCCGAGCGAACGGTGGACGACTGGGCGGCCTCGGGGAACTTCATCTTGAGCGTGCCGCACAGCTCCAGGAAGGCACCGCGCATCACCGAGCGTATCACCTCGCTGTGGTAGGGCTTGCCAGTCGCCTGCGTATCGATGCATAAGCGCAGCATGTCGTAGAAGTGGAAGAAGAACTCGATGTCTCCCGGCTCAAGCGTGATGACATGGGCGCGATGGATATACATCACCTCGTTCCACACGTTGATTCTCTCGCGCAGGAAACTCTGTAGCAGCCGTGTCGTGAAAAACACCGCTTTGAACTCAAAATCAGGACTGATGAGGAAATCGCTCATCATCGCGCCCGGCGGGGCCAGCAGTATCTGGTTCTTGCCCAGTTCGACGGGTGTCTCGTTTAACTGGGCATGGACTCTGCCCGCCGTGCATGCCACGACAAAGTTCATGGGCACGCGGGTGGGATTAGGCTCGACGAGATCCTTCACATTATCAATGATGGCAAAGTCGTCGTCGATGTAATCGACCACGATGTTCTTGTTGTCGGCAAGCGATTGTATGGTAATGATGTCTTGATTCATGCTGCAAAAATGAACATATTTTTCCACAAAACGATGTTTGAAAAGTCCAAATGTATGTTCAATCATTCGCATGATTGAAAAAATGATGGTTTTCGGGGAAAAATCGAACATTCCAAGTCGCTTTTTTGTTGCCAATTTTGCACCCAAAAATGTTTTACTGATGAAAAAAGAGATGTACTTGATGCTGCTGATGGCCACATTGGTTATCAGTAGCTGCAGTGAGAAGAAGCAGCAGGCACAGCAGTCGCAGCCTGTGAAAGTGAAAACGATGCCGGTGGGCGTTTCGGCTGCCGGTAGCGGACAGGCCTATTCGGGCGTGATCGAGGAGATGAGCGGCACGTCGCTGAGTTTTGCGGGAGCAGGCACGGTCAAGACGCTCAACGTGAGCGAGGGACAGTTTGTGGCCAAGGGGCAGGTCCTGGGCGCTATCGACCCGCAGACGATGCAGAACACCGTCAACATGGCACGAGCCACCACCGCCCAGGCCGAGGACGCGCTCAAGCAGGCCGAGGATGCCTATGGGCGCATGAAACTGCTGCACGACAACGGCTCCCTGCCCGAGATCCAGTGGATCGACGTGCAGACCAAACTGAGCCAGGCCCAGCAGATGGTGCGCCAGGCCCGGGCCTCGGAGCAGATTGCCAGGAAGGGGCTGACCGACACGCGGCTGCTGGCCCCGTTCAGTGGCTATGTCGCCCAGAAACTCGTCGATATAGGCTCTAACGTGGTGCCGGGAATGCCCGTCATCAAACTGGTCAAAATCGACCAGGTGAAAGTCAACATATCGGTACCCGAGGAGGAAATTTCGGCCATCAGCAAGGGGCAGACCATAAATGTGACCGTGGCAGCCCTGGGCGGCAAGCGCTTTACCGCGCGGGTCATCGAGCGGGGCGTGAGTGCCGACCCCTTGTCTCGCTCCTATGAGGTCAAGGCCGTCATCGCCAATCCCCGCCACGAACTGTTGCCAGGCATGATTGCAGGTGTCGAGGGGATGACCTCGGCAGCGCACAAGACAAGGACCTGCGTGTCACTGCCTGCCACCATCGTGCAGATAGATGCCGACAACAGGCCGTTTGTGTGGATTGTGCAGGATGGCAAGGCCGAGAAGAGAATGATCACGGTGGGTGACAACTCGGGCGACAACGTGATGGTCACGGCGGGCCTGAGTACGGGTGACAAGGTGATTGTGGAAGGACAGCAGAAGGTATCCACCGGAATGCAGGTAACAGAGTAAGGCCATGGCAAACAAGAGCAAACTCAGCGCCGTGGCCTGGGCCATGCGCTACAGCAGGATCGTCATCATGGTGACGTGCGTCCTCATCGCGGTGGGCATCTACGGGCTGTATGACATCAACAAGAACGAGTTCCCGACCATCACCATCCGCCAGGGCGTTGTCGTGGCGGTCTATCCCGGTGCGTCGGCCCAGGAGATCGAGCAACAGGTGACCAAGCCGCTCGAGGACTACATCTTCACCTATAAAGATGTGAAAAAGGAGAAGACCAAGTCCTACAGCCGCAACAGTGTCGCCATCATCCAGGTGGAACTGAACGATGACGTGCAGGACAAGGACGCTTTCTGGTCCAAGTTCAAGCACGGCATCGAGGTGTTCAAGTCCAGCCTGCCGCAGGGGGTGCTCGCCGTGCAGGTCAACGACGACTTCGGCGATTCGTCGGCGATGTTGATCACCATGGAGTCCAATGACAAGACCTACCGTGAACTGGGTGAATACATGGACAATCTGAAAGACCGCCTGCGCACCGTCCCGAGCGTGGGCCGCATGACCGTCGTTGGCCAGCAGCAGGAACAGATTTCGGTATATCTCGACTATGACCGCCTGGCGCATTACGGCATCAGCGACAAGGTGATTGCCATGGCATTGAAGACAAGGGATTTCACCACCACTGCCGGCACGCTGAAAAACGGCCAGTATGACTCACCCATCTATGTGAGCCGCTCGATGAACCTGGTGAGCGATGTGGAACAGATGGTGATCTATACCGACCCGCGCGGCACGATGGTCAGGCTGAAGGACATCGCCACCGTCAAGCGGGAATACCCCGCCATGTCGTCCTATATCACCAACAATGGCGTGAAATGCCTGGTGCTCAGCATCGAGATGAAGACGGGACAGAGCATCACCGACATGGGTAGCGAGGTCTATAAAGTGCTGGATGAATTTGAGCCGACACTGCCGCAGGACGTGAAACTGTACCGCGTAACCGACCAGGCGCTGGTCGTCGGCAACTCGATCATCAACTTCCTGAAGGAGCTGCTCATCGCCATCGTGGCGGTCATCATCGTGGTGCTGCTGCTCATGCCGCTGCGCGTGGCCCTTGTCGCCGCATCGACGATACCCATTTCCATCTTCATCTCGCTGGGCCTGTTCTATGCGGCCGACATCGAGTTGAACACGGTGACCCTGGCCGCCCTCATCGTCTCGCTGGGCATGATTGTGGACAACTCCATCGTCATCATCGACTCCTACATGGAAAAACTGGGCGAAGGCATGTCGCGGTGGCACGCGTCGGTGCTGTCGGCAACGCACTTCTTCAAGAGCATCCTGACGGCTACACTGGCCATCTCCACCACGTTCTTCCCGTTCCTGATCACAACCACGGGTTCGTTCTACGACACGCTGCGGCTCTTCCCGTGGTCGATCACCATCATCCTGCTGGTGTCGCTGGCCGTGGCCGAACTGGTGGTGCCGTTCCTGCAGTACTGGTTCATCCGTAAACCGATGAAGCCCGCCCAGCCGCAGGAAGGACAGAAGGAGAAGTTCAATTTCCTGAACCTGATCCAGCGCCACTATGAGCGGCTCATCGACTGGTGTTTCGGGCATCGGAGCATCGTCATGGGTGTGGCCGTCCTCTCGGTGGTGCTCGCGGTCATTCTGCTGGTGAACCGTCCCATGCGGCTGATGCCGCTGGCCGAGCGCGACCAGTTTGCCGTCGAGATCTACCTGCCCACGGGCACGGCCATCGGCAAGACCGCCGCCCTGGCCGATTCCATCGAGGGCATCCTGCACCAGGACGAGCGTGTGGTGTCGATCGCCTCGTTCAAGGGCACGGCCTCGCCGCGCTTCCACACGGTCTATGCCCCGCAATTCGGAGGCAGCAACTATGCCCAGTTCATCGTCAACACGGTCTCGGAAAAGGCAACCGACGACATGCTGAACGAGTACCGACCACGACTGTCCGAGGCCTTCCCCGAGGCCTACGTGCGGCTCAAGCAGTTAAGTTTCGGGGCTGAGGCCAATCCCATCGAAATCAGGCTGACCGGTGAGGACTGGACCACCTTGCGTGCCGTGACCGACTCGCTGACCGGCGTGCTGCGCTCGATGCCCGACCTGCGCCTCGTGCGCAACGACATGAATGAGCCCTTGCTCACGACCCGCGTCAATCTTGACCCCGAGAAGGCCTCGCGCTTAGGCATCACCAACCTGGACACGGAACTGTCGCTGATGATGCGTTACAACAGCGACGGCATGCCGCTGGGCACGATATGGCAAGGGGATTATCCGGTCAATATCTGCCTCAAGAGTAACCATGCCGACCAGAGCGACCGACAGAGTCTGGGCAATGAGATGGTCGCTGCCTATGGCGGGGCTACGACGGTGCCGCTACGCCAAGTGGCCACCATCACGCCCGACTGGCAGGATGGACAGATCGCTCATCGCAACGGACTGCGCACCACCACCATCATGGCCGAGGTAGCCGATGGCCTGAATGTGACCAGCACGACCGTCAAATTGCAGAAGCGCCTTAAGGACTATACGTTGCCCGATGGGGTGACTATGACATGGGGCGGCGAATATGAGGAGAACATCGCCAACCTGCCCACCATGTTCAGTGCGCTGGCCATAGCCGTGATGATCATCTTCTTCCTGCTGGTCTATCACTTCAAGCGCATCTCAACGGCAACGCTGCTGCTGTTCAGCCTGACGCTGTGCTTCTTTGGCACGGCAGTGGGTATCTTTGCTCACGGGGAGTTGACGATGACCTGCTTCCTGGGTTTCATCTCGCTGATGGGTATCCTGGTGAGGAACGCCATCATCATGTATGACTATGCCGAGGAACTGCAGGCCGAGGAGCACCTGCCCGTGCGGGAGGCCATCATCCTGAGTGCCAAACGGCGCATGAGGCCCATCTTCCTCACGTCGGCAGCGGCATCGATGGGCGTGATACCGATGATTCTGAGCGGGTCCAAACTGTGGGCCCCGATGGCCAACGTCATCTTCTACGGTACGCTCATCACCATGCTCTTTATCCTCACGGTGCTGCCCGTTGCCTACTGGCTGACGATGACACGCCGTGACCGCAAGCGCACGGGCGCTACATCCATTTCACAATAATCATCATCACTCATGGAAAAGAAAGTTCTTACAATACTCACAGTTCTTGCGTGCTGCCTTACCGCAGCGGCACAACCGCGATACACGTTCGATCAGGTACTGGACTCGGCACTGCACAACAATGTCGCCATCAGCAACGCTCATCATGGCGTCGAGGCGGCACGATTGACCCGCGAGGAGGTCCACAGCAAGTATTTCCCCAACATCAGTGCGACGGGGGCCGCATTTGCCGCCAACAAGGGCATGGCACGCATGGAGGTCAATCCTGGCGACTATATCCCTGCCGAACTGGCTGCCACGCTGGCCCAATCGTTGCCCGCCGAGGCTCTGTCGGCACTGTCCAGCCCGCTGGGCTTGTCGATGATGAAAAACGGCGTGCTGGCTGGCGTGACGGCCCTGCAACCCATCTATATGGGCGGACAGATTGTCAATGCCAACAAACTGGCCCGTGTGGGCGAGGACGTGAGCCGGCTGCAACTGGAGATGACCGAGAACGAGGTTGAGCAGACGGCCGAACGCTACTTCTGGCAACTGGTCACCCTGGAGGAGAAGATGAAGACCATCGGCACAGTCGAGGCATTGCTGGCAGGGCTGAACAAGGACGCCACCGTGGCTGTCGAGGCGGGGGTGGCCCTGCGCAATGACCTGTTGCAGGTGCAACTGCGGCAAAACGAGATCGAGAGCCAGCGCATCAAGTTGAGGAACGGCATCTCGGTAGTCAAACTGCTGCTGGCCCAATACTGCGGGTTGAGTGACACGACTTTCACGCTGACCTATGATATCGAGGCCGTTGAACTGCCGTATGCCTACAAGTGTGACCATTCGTCGGCTCTTTCCACGACTCCCGAGTACAGGCTTCTGGGCAAGCAGGTCGAGGCCACGAGGCTGCAAGTGAAAATGGCTAACGGTCAGAACCTGCCCTCGGTGGCAGTAGGCGCCGGGCTGAACTATCACAACCTGCTGGACAATAACAGGACCTTCGGCATGGTGTTTGCCACAGTTAGTGTGCCCATCAGCAACTGGTGGTGGGGCGGTTCGCAGGCAGTGCGCCGCAAGAAGGTGGAGCACCAACGTGCTGTAGAGCAGATGGCCGATAATGCCGAGTTGCTGCAGATCAGGATGCAAAACGCCTGGAATGGCGTTGAAGAGGCCTATCAACAACTACTATTGGCCCAGCGTAGCATCGAACAGGCCGACGAAAACCTGCGTCTGAATCGCGACTACTATCATGCCGGCACCTGCAAGATGTCCGACCTGCTCGAGGCTCAGATGCTCTACCAGCAGTCGATGGACAAGCGCATCGAAGCCTATGCCGAATATCAGAACAAAATCCTGGAATACAAGCACTCCACAGGCCAGAAATAAGTCGCTAGTTACTAACTAACAACTAAACCATTTGGTTGTTCTGGTGGGTATTCACTGCCTTGAGGTACTCTGACACCCACAAAATCAAAACAAAAACGAAAAAATGCCAACAGCATAGTTGTTTGTGATGCTGGCGATAGTTTCGGCAATCATACCTGAATGGGGACTTGCACCGTCGCTTTACAGGGTGAAAAATGAACATGAACAGCATGAACATTTGAACACGTGAACGATATCAGGGGATAGTCAAAAATTGTGCGTTTTTCTCATTCTACTATAATATAATACCCCTCAAAACCAGATAAAAAAGCACAAAAAGTGTGTGTTTTTCTCATTCTACGATAATAGTAGTAGTTATATCAAATAACTACTCATGCTTTTGAAATGAAAAATAAACCCGACAGGACACCTTTTGATGGGTGTCCTGCCGGTAAAATATAATGAGTAAAATTCAGAAAATCAACGTCTGCATGCTTCTCTCCACTTGGCCTCATACTCAGCATATAGAGGATCGCTTTCCCATGAGTTCCACCATGAGTTCCACCATGAGTTATTAAATGACGGAACGGTAAAATTGATCGGGCCTAAGTTGAGGATGCTGCTCTCGGGTGATGGGGACGTTGACGAGGTGGGTATGGATGGCATGGCGTATTCCTTGCCCCAGTTACGTATCGTCCCAACTGATAGATTCAAGCCATACTGTAACATCTTCTCACGATTCTTGGCCGCTGACAGGTTAGGATCATAATACAGCATGAACGTGGCCTTCTTGTCTGCTTTGTCCTGTTTCTTGGCTTGACGCTTCTGTACATACGTCTGCCCCTTCCCTGGATTCGTCTCGATGTACCTTTCACTGCAATATCGATAGAGTGTGGCCGGGGATATACCAAGCGCAGCGGCATTTTCCTGAACCGATTTCGTCCTGTCATAGCTGAGGTCAAGTTCAGCATAATGGATTCGCTTGGTGACGAAGTTAATGAATGCCTGTGACTTAGGTGCGTCGGGGTGCATGATGAACTTTGGCCTGTGATCCTTCCAGTAATTGATGTCATACTGGCAATAATCCCTCAGCTCGTCATAGGTCATCGTCATCGCCCGCCTGGTTCTTCGCGTGAGAGTGTCCAATGTGATGATGTGGTCGCTGTTGTCGATGAACCGATGAAAGTCCAAATACATATTGAACAGGAGTGTGTTAGCATCGACGTATGGGTTGATCAGTCTCCTCAGGCAGGCATGCTTAAAGAGTGTACGCCGCCTATGGTTGCCGTCGGTGATCGTCTCTCGGTGCCACCATAGCTGAAGGTAACTCTCGTCGGTCAACTGGTAAAGCCCATCTATCCACTCTGCGCGCTCAGTCCTATAAAAGTAACAGTATTTCAGCGAATTATAGTGCATGAACGTCTGGTAGTCCATAGTGCCCATATCATGCAACAGGCGATCATCAAATTCAACGGTCGGCAGTGCTGTTTGTCGCGATGGTGGGGACTTTGGTTGAACAATAACATCCGGCAGGCTATCAGGAAAATCAAGCCGTGAGTAGATGTTGTATGAGGCATAACACTCGTCATTACCGCTGACACCATTGAAATACTGGCTAACCCTGGTGCCACAATCATCAGCCATAGGTTCCCCGGTGTCCCTGATGATGCAGTCCGTGATATACCTGTTCACGATGTTAATGTTCATTTTGTTCAACTCACGGTCCATCACATAAACCAACCTGAACCGGCGAGACGTGATGCCATCCTTATCCAGCTTATCGGAATAGGACATATATGCACAGGTCGGCTTGAGCGTGAGGCAATCCAGGTACTCGGGTATCGTCTTGAACCGCGTGTAATCGATATCCACGAACACTGTCTGGCTCCCACGAAAGAACCTGTCACTCTTGAAATTCAGCTTCATACAGCCCTTGTTGCGGCCCTGACGGTAAACTGGATATGATTGGTAACGCTTGCCCCCGCTCGTCTCTATCCAATACTTCTGGTTAGGGTCATAGTCGAACAGGTTACAGAACGAGTGGCCGGTGAGGGCTTGCTGAAGAAACTGGTCAACGGTAAGGCACATCTCCCTGAATGCCATTTTCACCTTGCCGACAGCCTCAGCCCCGGCCCTACTGAGACAGGCCGAGGCTTCGCTCTTGGTCATGTAGCTGTCGTTGCTAACATTAACTCTAAATACGAAATTACTATCTGTCTTCATAATCAATAAGTTAATGTTATGCAGCCGAGTTCAAGGATTGCTGTTGCCGTTGCCGTTGAAGTTTCCGCTCTAGACGCAATTTTCTCTGCTTGGCTTTTTTCTTACCCTCGGACATGGCCTTCTTGTGAGCTTCGGTTTTCTTGACACCACGTAGCGCCTGTGAAATTTTCAGTCTGGACGCCTTTGAGTGATGCAGACCCTTCATGCCACGGCCGTAGGAAGTGTTAAATCCGTTATTCACAGAGTCATATTTCCGGATCATCGCCGTCTCCATAGCATCAATTTTCTTCTTTCGCGTGGATTCCTTCATGTAAAATCCGCTAAAAAGTACCTCACGCACCCAGTCCTCGGGAGGATATATCTCCCTCGCTCTGTTTATTTTAGGTCCGGCATACCTGGGATCTGTGCTGTCCCAATCGCCTTGACGTTTCTTTGTGTTGCCAGTCTGCCCGATATAGCATTTCCCGGCATCACCGTTGGCTGTTGATTTCTCTGTCGCTTTTAAGGTGTACTTATAAACCTCACCATAGTAAATTCCCTTCCTTTTCATAAGATAGCTTCTGATTTAAATTGTTAAATGTCAAGCTACTGCCATTAAGGAACTGTAGCCCGCCTCTTTTCATCAACTCGTTATAGGCACCAAGCCCGCCGAGTTTGTTTTTGGCTTCCCTGCGGTTGCCATAGATTTCACCAGTTACAAGATTTTGAATCATAATTTTCTGGATTTTTGAGAGTTAATCGTGAGTGTTACGCCCATCTTGTTGAGCCTACCCACTAACCCGCGGTAAGCGTCGATGCGCCTTCTCTTTCGCGGGATAATCTGTAACAGGTCCTGCAGGGTAATCTCGATGCAGCGACCATTATCAAGAGGACGACCTTCGTTAAGTGCATCCTCAAGCCTGTGTATATCGTCAGCGTAGGGATCATCAGCCTTCACCGACGGCGCGCTAGTAATACTTTTTTCATCTTGAGCCTTGATGGGCGAGCGCACGACCCACTTCGACCCATGCCATGTCTCCGCCATTGACGAGAACATAGCCTGTAACAACTGTATCATTACTGTTATTTATCTTAAAGATTAATTATCAAGCATTTACGCTTTATTCAGGAATAAGGCTTGGAATGGAAATGGCGCGCGTTTTTTACGTTTCAGCGCCATTTTGTAATGATTTCGGATGGTTGTGTTGCTATTTTTTATATATTTGCGGTCACATCAAAAAAATGTGTGGCAGACACAACTACTAGCAAAATGAACACTGAAGATTTGAAAAAAGAGCTGGGTGACCTGATTTGGAAGATGGCCACGAACCTGGTTCATGGTGGAATGGTTTCACCAGTCCAATTCATGGACTACACCCTTGGCGCCCTGTTCTATCGCTTTATATCCGAGAACATCACCGACTATTGCAATAAGCTGATGATCGAAGCTGGCGTACCTAATGCTGACTACCTGCACATGAGTGATGAGATGGCCGAGAATGCCCGTGACCAGATTGTCAGTGCAAAGGGCATCTTCATCCTGCCGTCGCAGCTGTTCCGCAATGTCGCCGACCATGCGAAGAACAATGACGAGCTGAACACTACGCTAGCCAACAATTTCAAGGCTATTGAGCAAAGTGCCATCGGTACTGCCAGCGAAGATGATGTAAAGGGCCTATTCAGCAACTTCAACACCAACGATGCTGGACTGGGAACGACGGTGGCCGAACGAAATGAGTTATTGACCACACTTCTTGAGAATATTCGTGACCTCAACTTCACCACCTATATTGAGAGCGGACTGGACGTGTTCGGCATCTGCTACGAGCACCTCATCAAGATGTATGCCCTCAACAGCGGTACCCATGGCGGTGAATTCTACACTCCAGCCGAGGTGAGCTATCTCGTTGCCAAGATTGCCGCAGCTGAGCGCAAGACCGTCAACAAAGTATATGACCCTGCATGTGGGTCGGGGTCCCTGCTGCTGAACTTCAACCTTGTGCTTGGTGCCAAGAACGTGCGTGAAGGCTTCTTCGGACAGGAAATCAATCTGAAGACCTACAACCTGTGCCGCATGAACATGTTCCTGCACAATGTGAATTATGACCACTTCGACATCCGCTTGGGTGACACATTGCTCAACCCGCAGCATGAGTTGGAAGAGCCATTCGATGCCATCGTGTCCAATCCGCCCTATAGTGTGCCTTGGAAAGGCAGTGATGACGTGACGCTCATCAATGATCCCCGATTCTCACCGGCAGGTGTACTGGCACCCAAGTCCAAGGCCGACTTTGCTTTCACCATGCACATGCTTTCATGGCTATCAACTGAAGGCACAGCTGCCATCGTCGAGTTCCCGGGTATTCTCTATCGAGGCGGCGCTGAGCAGAAAATACGCAAGTATCTGGTATCAAACAACTTCGTGGATACCGTCATTCAGTTGCCGCCCAACCTTTTCTTCGGTGCCACCATTGCCACCTGCATTATCGTGTTGAAGAAGAACAAGAGTGATAACCGGGTATGCTTCATCGATGCCTCTCAGGAGTTCATCCACGAGGGCAACAAGAACAAGCTGTCGATCGACAATATCGACCGCATCTATAACGCCCATATCACGAAGCTGGAAGAGACCCACTTCAGCCATGTCGTGACCACCAAGGACATCGAATCCGAGGACTGGAACCTGAGTGTTTCAACCTACGTGGAGCAACGCGACACCCGCGAGCAAATTGACATCACAGAGCTGAACGCAAGAATAGAACAGATTGTAAAACGGCAAAGTCAGTTGCGCCAGCAGCTTGACAGCATCATCAAAGAACTTGAGGAGGACGCAGTATGAGCGAAATACGGGAAATGATACGGAAATTGTGCCCTGATGGTGTTGAGTTCAAAAAACTCGGCGAAATCGGGAGATTTATCCGAGGGAATGGCCTTCAAAAGAAGGACTTTACTGAAGATGGGTTTCCTTGTATTCACTACGGACAAATATATACTAAATATGGGCTATCAACAAGTGAGACAATTAGCCGATGTGATCCCGAATTAGCAGAAAAACTGATAAAAGCAAAAACTGGTGATTTGGTCATAGCCTGTACAAGCGAGAATGTCGAGGACGTTTGTAAAGCTGTCGTATGGTTAGGCGATGGGGAAATTGCAACAGGCGGTCATTCTTGTGTTTTCACACACAACCAAGACCCCAAATATGTTGCATACTTCTTTCAGTCTGAGCAATTCTTCATACAAAAGAAAAAATACGCAAAAGGCGTAAAGGTTATTGATATCAGAGCTGCCGATTTGGAAAAGATTGAGATTCCGGTGCCACCGATGGCTGTACAGCGTAAAATTGTTGAAATTCTCGACAATTTTTCAAATCTGACAGCGGAGCTGGAGGCGGAGCTGGAGGAGCGAAAACGACAGTACGAGTACTATCGCAATCTGCTGCTCACCTTCAATCCCGTCGCCAACGGCGCCGTGACCGGAGGAGAGCATCAGATAAATGACACTACCGAAAATAGGGGGGGCAAGCTGACGCAACCTGGTTGAGAATGAGCGATATAGGCGCATTTTATGGAGGCTTATCTGGGAAAAGCAAAAAAGATTTTGGTAACGGTAATGCCAAATATATTACATACATGAATGTATATAGCAATATATCGGTAAATATGGATTTGGTTGACACCGTATCAGTGTCAACAGATGAAAAGCAGAACGCCATTCAATTTGGTGATATTTTGTTCACTGGATCATCAGAAACACCAGACGAATGTGGCATGAGTTCTGTCGTCACTGAATTCATTGAGGAACCAACATACCTGAATAGTTTTTGCTTTGGATTTCGCCCTTATAACATCAAGTCATTCAATGTTCATTTTCTTAAGCATCTATTTAGAAGCCAGACCCTTCGGAAACAAATTATAAGAACGGCTAGCGGCGTGACACGCTTTAATGTGTCAAAGAAAAAAATGTTGAATGTAAGTGTTCCTATCCCATCGATTGAGAAACAAAACTATATTGCTGATATTCTCGACCGTTTCGAGACATTGACCACAGACCTGCAATCTGGCATCCCAGCAGAGATAGCAGCACGTCGCCAACAATATGAATATTACAGAGAACAACTATTGACTTTCAAAAGAAAAGCAGCATAAGTGATGGCTGAGCAATACGACATCGTTTCACAAAATACGCAATCAACGGTGGTTTCCCATTACGAGAGGCCATCGGAAGTCAGGGAGACGTCCTATCAGGGTGAAAAGGAACTGGAGCGTGAATTTATTGAACAGCTCACGCGCCAGGGCTACGAGCGCCTGTACATCCATCAGGAAGAGGAACTCATAGATAACCTGCGTCGCCAGCTGGAGCGTCTCAATGATTATGTGTTTACTGATGGTGAATGGCAACGTTTCTTCAAGACGGAAATTGCCAACGAGGGAAAGGGTATCGAGGATAAAGCCTTCACAATTCAACAAGACTGTGTGAAAACGCTCACCCTTGACGATGGCACCATACGTAACATCAAACTCATCGATAAGAAGGATGTCCATGCCAATATCACCCAGGTCATCAACCAATATGAGGTGAGCGACGGAAGCCACAAGAACCGTTATGACGTGACCATCCTCGTGAACGGCCTGCCACTGGTACATATTGAGCTGAAACGGCGTGGCGTGCTGCTGAAGGAGGCGTTCAACCAGATCAACCGCTACGGGCGTGAATCGTTCTGGGCAGGTAATGCGCTGTTTGAATATGTGCAGATATTCGTCATCAGCAACGGCACCGAGACCAAATATTACAGCAATACCACCCGTCAAAGCCACATCAAGGAGCAGAACGCTAAGAGCAGCAAAAAGACCCGGACATGCAACTCATTCGAGTTCACGAGTTACTGGTCTGATGCACAGAATAACATTTTGGGTGACTTGGAGGATTTCACGGCAACTTTCTTCAGCCGTCACACCCTGCTCAATATCCTCACACGTTTCTGCGTCTTTACCGAGCAAAAAATCCTAATGGCCATGAGGCCATATCAGATTGCAGCTACCGAGCGACTGTTGAACAGGATAGAAGTTGCCCATAATGCCCGCCAGTATGGTACCATCAAGGCCGGTGGATATGTGTGGCACACCACTGGCTCGGGTAAAACCCTGACCTCATTCAAGGCTGCTCAGCTCACCACCAAACTCACCTATATCGACAAAGTGCTGTTTGTGGTTGACCGCAAGGATCTGGACTACCAGACGATGAAGGAATATGACCGCTTCCAGAAGGGCGCAGCCAACGGCAACGCCTCGACCAAGGAGCTGGAGAAACAGATCAACAACCCCAAGAGCAAAATCATCATTACCACCATTCAGAAACTCTCGACCTACGTCAAGAAGAACCCGCAAAGCGAATTCTACAAGAAAGAGGTGGTGATGATTTTTGACGAATGCCACCGATCCCAGTTTGGCGACATGCACAAACTCATCGTCAAGCGATTTAAGAAATACTACCTGTTCGGCTTCACTGGAACGCCCATCTTTGCCGAGAACGTGTCACCTGGACGTGGGATATACAAGACCACCGAGGACGTGTTCGGCTACCGCCTGCATACCTATACCATAGTGGACGCCATACGTGATCATAATGTGCTGCCTTTCCGTGTCGATTATGTCAAGACCATGAAGGAAAAGGAAGAAGTGGAGAACAGCAAGGTGTGGGACATCGAGCGGGAAAAGGCCCTGCAAGACCCGCGCCGCATCCATAACGTAGCACAATATATCCTCGATCATTACGACCAACAGACCAAACGAGGTAAAGCCTATTCGTTCAGCCTGCTTGCCAATGTGACTGAAGTAGCAGCCGACAAAAAGAAGAAAGTCGACGAGCAAAGGGTTAAAGCAAGGATTAGCGGTTTCAATAGTATTTTTGCCGTCCAGAATATCCATTGTGCAAAACTCTATTATCTGGAGTTGAAACAGATGATGGATGAACTGCCCGAGAACAAAAGGTTGAAGATAGCGACCATCTTCAGTTATGCTCCCAATGAACAGGATGTAGAAGATGGTGATGGCGAGGAAAACAGCGACAACACTGACGGCTTGGATTCCAACAGTCGTGAATTCCTTGAAAGCGCCATTAACGACTACAACAAGATGTTCGGCACCAGCTATGATACGTCTGCCGACAAGTTCCCCAACTATTACAAGGACGTGTCACTGCGGATGAAAAACCGCGAGATAGATATCCTGATAGTGGTCAATATGTTTCTCACGGGCTTTGATGCCACCACGCTCAACACATTGTGGGTGGACAAGAACCTGCGATATCATGGCCTGTTGCAATCTTACAGCCGTACCAACCGCATCCTGAACAGCATCAAGACCTTTGGTAATATCGTATGCTTCCGCAACCTTGAGGAGCCCACCAACAAATGCATCGCCCTGTTTGGTGATCCTAGCGCTAAAGGCATTACGATACTGCGCCCCTTTGAGGATTATTTCAATGGTTATACCGATGAGGACGGCAAGAACGTCAAAGGCTATAAGAGTTACCTTGAGGAACTTCTTGCATCATGGGCGCCAGGAGAACTGCCTCTGGGCGAGAAGGCCGAGAAATCGTTTATTCGGCTATTTGGTACAATCCTTAAGATGCGTAACCTGCTGAGTTGCTTTGACCAGTTCAACGGCGCAGACTTCATCTCAGAGCGGGATATTCAGGATTACACGAGCATTTATCTGGATCTGGCTGACAAGTACCGTCGCGAGAAACACGATAAGGAGGACATCTGCGACGACATTATCTTTGAGATGGAACTGGTGAAGCAGGTCGAAGTGAATATTGACTACATTCTGTTCCTTGTTCAGCAGTATCACGAGGGCCATCAGCAAGACATGGAGATACGAGTAAAGATCAACAAGGCCATCGACTCCAGCCCCGACCTGCGTGATAAGAAAGAGCTCATTGACAAATTCATCGACGACCTCACGCCGGACAGCGATGTTGATGCAGATTGGAAGCGATACGTCAACCGGGAAAAACGTGAGCAGTTTGACCAGATTATCACTGAAGAGCATCTGAAGAGAGATAAGGCTGTAGAATTCATCGAGAATGCGTTCCAGCGTGGATATGTGCCGGAAGGAGGCATGGAACTGGACAGCATCATGCCGCCCATCAACCCGTTTGATAAGTCAGCCAACCGTCAAGGCAAGATACAAACTGTTTTAGAAAAGCTCAAAGCCTTCTTCAACAAGTTCTTCGACATCGCCGACGGCGAGTTCAAAGATTGATGCGCCCTGACTGGCGTAGAAGGCCGTGGGCTCCCGCTGCCACCCCCAGGCGATAGCGACACCCAGTCGGTTTATTAACGCCCTCCAGCAGCCTCCTATGGGCACGAAAAAGGGAACGACTAACCGCCGCTCCCATGATGTTGTCACTGCATCCTGAATGACGCTTGGACGAGGGGCTATCAGAATTCCACTAGCTTCCTGTGCAGGTACTTCGGCAGCAGGCGCTTGTACTGGTCCATCGCACTGACAGGCACATTGATGCGCTTGAGGTTCTTACATCCCTTGAAGACATAAGTCCCAATGGAGCCGATAATGGTGCTCCTGAACGTTACCTCTCCAAGCATCGTGCAGTTCTCAAAGGCCTTTTTTCCAACGCACACAACAGAATCACCGACCTCGACGCTTCTTAAATCACTGCATTGAGCGAAGGCAGAATGATGAATCTCAAAAACACTATTGGGGACGACTATGCTGGTGAGTTTTGACATTTCAAACGCATTCGAATAAATTACTTCGACTGAATCGGGCAGTTCTATCTGCTTGGCAGCAACCTCACTGAACGCCATCATTCCAATACTCTTTACAGTCCCAGGGATGAAAACGTCCTCGAGTTTAGTACATCCAAGGAAGGTTCCTCCGCAGATATGTTTCAAGCCATAGGGTAAGATCGCACACGCAAGTCGTCTGCAAAAAGCGAAGGCACAGTTATAAATGCTTATATCATCGTTATCTTCAAACTCAACGTAAGTCAAGCCTGAGCAAGAAAAGGCTTCACTACCGACTCGCTTGACCGAATCAGACAAATACAACGACTTCAAGGAATTACATCGGGTAAATGCATCCCAGCCGATGGTATGGAGACTTGTTCCCTGAGTGATTGTTTTGAGATTAGCACATCCGCTGAACGCTCCATTACCTATTTCCTCAACGGTGTCAACAATGATGAGCTCGCTAATGTCGAGATCACCCTTGTACTGATGAGCATCAATCTTTTTGGTTCCTTCTCTAATTACTAATTTTGTCATTTTCAGATATTTTTAAAAGGCCAGGGGTGAGGGTTACCCACCCCAGCCGTCAGTTAATAGTTCATTTCAGTCGGATGAGGTCCAAGTCAAGAGGTACAATCCCATCGTAACGCTGCCCCCAACCCATATACTCTCTCACAATGTAATCTGCAATATCATCACCGGCATGGATGCAGCCAGGCAAGTTCTCCATAAAATGCGACACCCTCAGACCCTTGAACAAATTAGCCAGCGACAAGCCCTTTTGAGCCCATTCATGGTATTTCCCATTGTCAGGGAACAAGATAACGTCACGACCCTTCAGCGGTCCGCACATGGCCGGTGTGAGATTACTACACCCACCACAGGCAACGGCTATACAGTCGCCCAAAACGCCGCCAAGGATGATGGCGGTTTTTTCACTCTCGACGATGGCCACGCTCTTGTCTGGGTGCGTGCGGAGAAGGTGCTCACCGAAGAGACACTGCTTCAAGTTGAAATTGGGCAGTTCCAATGCCGTGTGAGCCCAGGTGACGTGTGGGAACGGATCCTTAACACGCTTGCCGGTCGCAGGGTTATACAGCATGATTTTACCTGCGTGGATGTGACCGAACTGATCAATCTGCCAGAACACAGTAGCACCGGCCCAATGCTTTGAGGTACCGATGTAGTAGTCGTGCTTCATCTGCTTGACGGTCTCAGCATCAAATTTTGAGCCCAGAAACGATACCAGATGATTGGTGTGGGTCTCTGTGCCGAGGACCGACCTCTTAAGCAGATCAGGATCCATGTAGCTCGGCGGCACATACGCAGGCAGACTGGACTGAACCGTTGTCGTTATGCGGGGCATCGGCAGGTTGTTGTCCTGAAAATACTCGCGCGGAGGGTAATGGTGCGCACACTTGTCGGCACGGTCACACTTACCTACGCTCTCGTCAAGCACGTTACCGTTCTCGTCGACGTAGCACACGAAGGTCTTGTGCCCGCACTCAGGACAGATCCACTTGCCCTTCTTAGCTAAAGAATATTTATATTGTTTATTCATATTCAGTTAGTTAAAAATGTTCACGGTGTTCAGATGTTCAAGTTGTTCACGTCCTCAAGCAATGAACACCGTGAGCGATTAAACTACTTCTTGAGCCAGTTGTTTACTGTTCCCACGCTGACACCCAACTGCGCTGCAATCTCGCGTTGAGTCTTGCCCTGTGCCTTCATCTCCTTGGCGCGCTGAATGAGTGCGTCCTTGGCGTTTTCAGTCAGGTGATCGCGTTCGCTGCCATATTCCACAAAGCGGAATTGCAGGAAGTTGTTGAGCTTGTCAACTGCACACACGATGACGTTATCGGAATCATAGCGGAACGGCTCATTGCGCTGCTTGATTTCCTTGATGTAACGAATCTGAGAACCCTTGGTGCTGCCGCCGATGGCGAAGCTACCGTCACAGAAGTTCATCATCATGCGACTTCCAGCCAGGTCATTTTTTGTGATTGGACTTGACGGATCGCGCTTGGGCGTGTGCGCCAAGACGAGAATCGAAAGATTGTTCTTCCTGCCGAAGTCCTTCAACCATTTCATCATGGGCAGAGCGAAACTAGCCTTCTCGGTCTCATTGCCCAGGTACGTGATGTTGTCGATGACGAGAATTCTCACCTCATGGTTAACAACAAGACGTTCCAACGACATCTTGAGATAATCCTCGAAGCTGCACCCACTCGGGAAGTTAACAACGTCAGGGTTAATCTCAACGCGCAACAGATTAGGCGAGAAATGGTGAATACTACCATCATCACCGCTGTAACGCTTCAAGAACTGCATCTCCGACAACTCGAAGTCGCAGTAGGCTACTTTTTGCGCGGACGCATCCATAGCCAGTCCCAAAATGGAACTGCCGTTACTAATGGCGTCGGCAATCTGATAAGCAAGAATAGTCTTGCCGAGGTTAGTGTCGGAGTACAGGATGCAGTTCTCACCCTCGTACCACAATTGACCGAACAGACGGCGGCGAGGCGGCCTGTTCTTGGCATCCATGATGACCTGATTAGCCGATTTGACCGTGAACAGCCCCGTGTTGGGATTCTCCTTGGGGGAGTCAATCAGCGAGAAATCATAGCCAGAGGTGCTAGCCTCGGTGGGACCAGTGCTCACCTGCTCTGATGAATCCTGGATGCCAACGGGACCTGCCTCCTCGACCGTGATCTGCTCCACGTTAGGATTCTCCTTCGGGGAGTCGGTCAGCGAGAAATCATAGCCATCGGTGAGGTTATCGGCAGCTGCCACAACTTCACCCAACTGTTTCGTCGAATCCTGGCTGCCAAGGGGATTGTCCCGCTTGACAGGGAAGGGGAAATCATTTGACGAAACTTTCGTCGCCTTGGACTTCTTCGAGCCATTCTTGATCCTGCTTTCAACAGGATTCTGCCACTTCTTAGGTTTCGTCATGCGGCATCTCCTTCCTGGGCGGCGGGGTCGCCACCCTCCATGATTCTACGGATGTCACTCATGCGGTACCTATCAGCAGCACCCACGGTGACGGGGACCAGGTAACCCATCTTCTTCCAGCGCCAGAGGGTCGTCGAGCCCTTGCCCAGGATTTGCATGGCCTGTGCACGGCTAACGTATGTCTCAGCGTTGGAATCAGCGATTGCCTGCTCCAACTCATGTTTGGCCTCAGCGACCAGCAGCCTGTTCGCCTCCACCAATTCGCCCAATGTAATCGACACTTGCAGGCCCGGGCATTCCTTAGCAAGAGCAATCAAATCTTTACTCATTATTTTTATCAAGATTTAATTGTTCGGCCCTCCCCACTCTCCTACCGATGGAGCGCTTCGTTCGCCGTATGGCTAATGGTGAAGTCGGTATCCATCACCAAAAAGCGCCGCAAGTTACTCACAATCGAAAACCCTGCAATTATGGAGATTTTGCACAAAAAGAAAGGCACTGAAAATCAGTGCCTTGTGGGAGATTTGGGGATTATTTGGGGATTGAAACTGGGGATTACGGCAGATACGCAAATGTTCTCCGAATACCTTCATCTGGCTTATATTTGTTCTTGTGGGTATCGGTTGGCGGGGTCTTACCCAATAGCTTGAAGAAGATGCGTATCCATTTTGAGAATGTTCTTGGTTTTTTATTGTTGAGCATATTACCATGAAATAATAAATGTGCCACCATGCCCACTTCCTTGGCCGTAGACAACTTCATCGTGTCATCAATTATTTCAGTGAAATAGTCGCGTAGACCTCCATAACCCCGATATGGCCCTTTAAAATACTGACCCAACTCTTCAAGATCTGGTGCAGGGTCATTGCCGGTGACGGGTTTATCAGGCGTGGCAATCTCGGTTGGCATAGCGGTAGGGGGCGTAGCAGGTGCCAGCGTCGTCGTCGCCTGTTGTGGCATGGGGGGAACTATTAAATCACGAATACCTGCGCAATACTCGTCGTACATCCTTATGATATCGACCATCGCGCACCTAAGATCGTACACCTCACGTGATGGATAAGGGCCGTAATCACTGGTCTGCAATACATCATCGCGGTAATCAGCAATCTTATCGTACAAGGCGATGATCAACTCACGCCCCTTATCGGTCGGCACGCGACGCTTTCCTTTCTGAGAGGTGTGATTATCTCGCACAAGTTGATAGGCCTTGATAATGTAGTTCATGTCAACGCTGTCGTTAGCGAGCCGATCCATCAGCGAAGGAACTAGTTTCATAGTCCTATGTTGCGCCGCCACATCGGCAGCCGTCAGATCGACAGGTCCCGCTGGGAAAAAGTAATAGCCGCCAGGTGAACCATCGCCGCCATCGCCTGGATTCAAATTTAAGTTTATATCTTCGTCGTTGTGCATAGTATAATATGTTTCTTCAGAATTCCTATCGTCGCTGATATACTATTTTCATCTAAGTTGCAAATATAGTGTTTTTTTCTGGTAAAAAGTGCTTCGAACCGAATAAGTCGCCAAAAAGTCGCCAAAAAGTAACTAAAATTTTTCCTATCTACTGATTATCAATTATTTATAAACAATAATGGTGAACCCGTGGGGAGTCGAACCCCAATCGAAGGAACCGGAATCCTTTATTCTATCCATTGAACTACGGGTCCAGGTGACATTTCTTGGGAAATGCGGGTGCAAAATTACTGCAATTTCTGTAACTTTGCAACATCTTGAGGCATTTTGGGTGATTTATGGTCCTAGATGCCGCCAAGTGAACTATCTGACACTTTTAAAACCGAATGCCCTATGACCGTGCGCATTGAACCGTCGTGGAATCGGGTGCTAGCCGAGGAGTGGCAGGCTCCGTATTTCAAACAGCTGACAGACTTTGTCCGCCAGGAGTACCGTATGCACCAGGTTTTTCCGCCTGGACGCCAGATCTTTGCAGCATTTGATGCTGCACCGTTTGAGCGGGTCAAGGTAGTGATTCTGGGGCAGGATCCCTATCACGGTGCTGGACAAGCCAATGGGTTATGCTTCAGCGTGAACGAGGGTGTGCCGATACCTCCTTCATTAGTAAACATTTTCAAGGAGGTGCATGACGATGTGGGGGCCCCGATGCCTGCTAACGGCGACTTGTCGCGATGGGCCCGGCAGGGCGTGCTACTGCTCAACGCGACGCTGACTGTGCAAGCCCATCAGCCGCTGTCACATCAAGGACGTGGTTGGGAAACGTTCACCGACCATGTCATCGCCCATCTTGCGCGTGAGCGGCAGAATCTTGTGTTCATGCTGTGGGGAGCGTACGCTAAGCGCAAGGGTGCCTTTATTGACCGCTCTCGCCACATGGTGCTCACGGCAGCCCACCCCTCTCCCCTATCGGCCAACCGCGGGGGCTTCTTTGGCTCCCATCATTTTTCCCAAGCGAATGCGTACTTGGTTCAACATGGTCTGGAACCGATAAATTGGTGATTTTTAATAAAAAAAACGACTTTTAGCATCGCTATCTCAAAAAATGGTTGTATCTTTGCACCGCTTTTACGAAATATTTTTTAAAACTTATTGTAATGTACTTAGATTCAGAGAAAAAGAAAGAGATCTTTGGCACTTACGGCAAAAGCAATACTGACACTGGTTCTCCCGAGGCCCAGATAGCATTATTCTCATACCGTATTGCCCACTTGACCGAGCACTTGAAGGTCAACAAGAAGGATCATACGACTCAGCGTGCACTTAAGATGTTGGTTGGTAAGCGTCGCAAATTGCTCGATTACCTGATGCGTGTTGACATCAACCGTTATCGCGCCCTCATCGCCAAGAAGGAACTCGGTATCCGCAAGTAATCCTTCAGCGAGCACGACAAACGTATTTAAAGCAGCCGCACTACCCCTAGGGGCAGTGCGGCTCTTTTTTTATAAGTCTCCAAAGGCTTCATGCATTGCGTCAAAGCGCGTGATGGTGTCAGGTCCGAATTTCGCGAGAGACTGTCTTACGCGCTCTATCGGCTTTGGCGGCTCGCCTGGGTGACTCTTGGAGAAGAATTTGTCGGCATAGCAGATGATCCGTTCTTCCAGGGTCTCAGGCAGCAGGTCCCGAACTGGCGTGATGGGCAAGTGCTGAGCGATAATCTCTTGAGCCGTGATACCTGCACCCGTATGCCGCTCACACACCCGTCCATGACGATACAGCCCCATCGCGTCAAGCATCTCACGACCAAGAACACCATGCAGGATGTAAGGCTCGTGACCATAGCAGCAGATGCCTGGAGCATCGGTACGGCACATGCCGATGTCATGCAGCATAGCAGCTTCCTCGACAAACTCGATATCGACGGGGACACCTCGATCAATCAGGCGTTGAGCGATAGCGGTAGCCTTGTCGGCAACCTGACGGCTATGAACAACTAACACCCGGTAATCATCATTACCGGGTGTATAGTATCGTTGAATGATGGATAAGTAATCCAGCATATTATTGGCTTAGTCAACCATGACAACCCAACCGTGCTCGTCGGGATAGTCACCCATCTGGATGGCACGCAGGCGATTGTACAGAGCAGTCACCTTGGGTCCAACACTATTGTCTTTGCGGATTACATAGTGCACATCCTTGTCCATGTCAACCACCTCGCTGATGGGAGCGGTAACAGCTGCGGTGCCGCACTCGGCTGCTTCATCAGCTTCGGCAAGTTCCTCCAGAGGAATGGGACGAGCCTCAACCTCCATGCCCAGATCGCGGGCAATCTGCTGCAGACTCATATTGGTGATTGAGGGCAGGATTGAGCCCGACTTCGGAGTGATATAGGTGTTACCCTTCACGATAAAGAAGTTGGCGGGACCACACTCGTCAAGGTACTTCTTCTCCTTGGGATCCAGGAACAGGGCAGCGCTGTAACCAGCAGCCTTGGCACGAGCGGTAGCGCCCATACCAGCAGCGTAGTTACCACCCACTTTCCAACGGCCGGTGCCACAGGGAGCAGCACGGTCATACTCACGGTAAATAGCAACCTTGGTGCAGTGGAAGCCCTCCTTGAAGTACGGGCCAACCGGAGTAACGAAGATGATAACAGTATATTCATCGGCGGGGCTCACACCAACGCGGGGCGAGATACCGATTTCAACGGGACGCAGATAGAGCGAGCTGCCACTGCCATAAGGCGGAATAAAGCGCTCGTTGAGCTTGACAACCTTCTTGCACATCTCCATGAAGATGTCCTCGGGCAGCGGCTCCATGAGGATACCACGGGCGCTGTTCTGCAGGCGCTTGGCGTTCTCGTCAGGACGGAACAGGCGGATTTTACCATCACTGCCGCGGAAGGCCTTCAGACCCTCAAAAATCTCCTGGCCGTAGTGCAAGCAGCTTGCAGCCATGTGCAAGTTAATGGTCTCGTCCTGGGTGACCTCTATTTCACCCCACTTGCCGTCCTTGAACGTGCAGCGCACGTTATAATCGGTCTTCATGTAACCAAAAGGCAGATGTGCCCAGTCAATGTTCTCTAAATTAGTCATACTTTCTTGTTTAGTTAAGGTTATAAAATGGTTTTAGTCAACGTCAAACTCTTTTGATAGCGATTAGTGCGGCTAGATTGCGACCTTCTGGGTCAAGCTCCCGATCCTCACCAGGTAGATGCCTCGTGAACCCAATCGCAACTCGCTGGTTCCCGGCTGCAATGTAGCCCGTGAAACCACTTGTCCCAGAATGGTGTACACACGCACGGTGATACGCTTGGGCGTCACAATGGTTATGGTACCGTTGCTGCCATAAATCTTAACGCCATCGCTCGTGAGCGGGTCATTAAGACTCTTGCCGGTCATTTCACGATTGGTCTCATGCCACTGTATCTCGGCCAGGGCTGTATTTCCCAGTCCCAGAACGAATACCAATGTCAATATGGCCAATAGTCGTCTCATCGTTTCAAATCAATCAACAAAGTTATAACTATTTTTCGGAGCGCACAAACCTTTAAAGATATTTTTCTTTTTTTAAATCAAAATCAGACAAGCATAGCGTCCAGACCATCCCTCTTTTTCAGTAACCCTCTTTTACAATATCTAGTTGTTCTAGACTATCTAGTTAATCTAGACAATCTAGAATATCTAGATTGTGGGAATAAAAAAACGAGGGAGCCACTCTTGTCGAATGACTCCCTCTTAGGGGGCGGTTACCTACTCTCCCACTTTCGCAGTACCATCGGCGTGGTGAGGCTTA
>ONOU01000045.1 GCA_900319525.1 uncultured Prevotellaceae bacterium
CCTTGTCTCTGCACTGTCAATTTTCCTCATTGCAAACATTTCAATGATCTCCGCTTTTCCCGCCGAAAAAGGCGTCAAAAAAATCGCTCACGCAATTTGTCATATTGTGAGCCGAAAAGCGATGCAAAAGTACAGCCGCTTCACGAACTGGCCAAATAATTTGAAGAAAAACTTCTAAAAATAACATTCGATAACATTTCGATGGTATTTTTGGGCCTTTTGGGGGTATTTTTGCCAAAAAACAGGCATATCTGGGGAGGTATGCCTGTTTTTCTTTATATAGTAAAATGTAGCCTTTTTTATCAGGTTTTATCAGAACAGAGACAACTGGCGGGGATCCTCACCGGGATGGGGAGGCATGGAGCCGTCGTCAGCCCAGTCGATATCATCGATGGCGCGCATGGTGGGATCGTCCTGAACGGGCTCATCGCTCACTGCAGGAGCTGCGGCAGGCGCCTTGCTCAGTTCCTCGACCTGCTGGCTAAGGGCAGCAATGCGGCGATCCTTCTCGGCCAGGGCGTCGATCATCGCCTGAGCCTCGTGCTGTTTTTTCTGGAGGGTCACCTGAGTGCGCTTGAGCTCGGCCTTGACGTCATCACGCTCGGCTGTGATCTTGGCAAAATTGGCGGCACGCTCATTTCCATCCATACTTAATGAATTGTACTTGCGCTTGAAGTCCTCGGCCATTGCGTTTGCCGATGCGAGCTGAGACTTGAGGCTGTCGATGGTGTTGCCCGTCTCAATGCTGCGCCTGTTCTGGACCTCGGCGATCTGCTGGGCCGCAGCCTCGAGCTGCTCGATAGTCTTGTTCAGCCCCTCGTTCTCCTCCTTGAGGACGATGTGGGCCTTACGCATTTCGTCAAACTCTGACGCGCGCTTCTGCAAGTCAATGATCTGCTGCCTGAGCGACGCAATCTCGGAATTCTTCTTGTCCTTGAATTCCTCGACCTGCTCGATCGTCTTCTGCAGCTCATCGACGGCCTTGAGGTCCTCGTTGGCCGCATCAAGACGCTGCTGCATGTCGTTAACTTCATTCTTGAGGCTATTGATCAGCTCATCACGCTGCTCGACCTGCTGGGTGAGTTCCTCGACCGTTGGCCCATCATCGGCAGGCATGGGCATATTGTCACGACGTTCAATCTCGGCATCACGCTCCTCGACTTGACGCTGCAGGTCGCTGATCGTCGCGTTGAGTTCCTCGACCTGCTTGCTCAGGTCATCGGCGCCCTCAGAGCGAACCTCCATTGCCTTCAAGCGGCTCTCGAGGCTCTTCTTCTCGATATCCAATTTCTCATGCTCGGCCTCCAGTTCAGCCACCTTGGCGGTAAGATCGTTGGCGCGGGTCTGTGCCTGACGGCGGTTGGCCTCGTTGACCTGCATCTTCTCTTTAGACTCTTCGATGCTCTTCTTGGCTTCCTCGACCATCACCATGAGTTCTTCCCTCTCCTTCTTCCAGTTGCCCTTGAGCATATCGATAACAGCCTGGGTATGCTCATTCATGAGCTTAGCGGCCTTGTCGGCAAACTCGGCATCGATGGCGTACTCTTCCTTTTTATCCACCTCGATGTGAACCTCATCATCACCCTTAGTGCGTTCATTCTCGGTCACATTCTTGTCCTTGCTGAAGGGGTTCACGAAAGTAGTCGGCTGACCATACACATCATAGTCATCACTGTCGGAGCCGAAGGCATTCTTAATCGATTTGAAAAAAGACATAATTCTTTACTGTTTTTTGTTTGGTTTGTTTTAGTTGTTCTTAATTTATCACATCGCCTGGCATCTGACGGCGCAACAAAACTTCAAATTTACTTTAAGGATAAAAAGATATACATCTTATTATCACTCAGTTGCGCGTCAATTGGCAACGACTCGAGGCAGCTAATGCGCCTCAAAAACTCGCTTTGGTCGGTAAAATTACGACGATTTTTTCTAATATGCGTGAAAAATGACGAATTATTTTTGTTATTTGGATTGATTATTTTTTACAATCCAACTTACTGCATTAAATCAACAAGGTGCGTGACAATGGTTTGCGTCACACACCTTGAAGTATAGCTGCAAGGAATTCAGTCTTATTTTGACGATTTCTTTGCTGTTGTACGCGTTCTGGTAGTGCGCCTGCGTGCCCCACCCTTCGAGATATTGGCCTCATCGGCAACGATCTCTCTACACTCCTCCAGGGTGAGAGCCTGGGCATCCTTCCCCTTGGGGATTTTCACGTTCTGCTTCTTATAGACGATATAGGGACCATATCGGCCATTCAGCACCTTGAGGTCGGGCTCCTCGTCAAATGATTTGATCACTTTCTTGGCCTCGGCATCACGCTGAGCCATGATAATGGCGACAGCCTCATCAAGTGTGATGGACGTGGGCGAGTATTCCTTGGGAATGGAGGCATACTTGCCATTATGCTTCACGTAGGGTCCGAAATGGCCCACACCGATGGTTACCTGTTCGCCCTCAAACTCGCCCAAATCCCTGGGCAGTTCAAACAGCTTGATTGCCTCGTCGAGCGTGATGGTCTCGATGCTCTGCCCCTTCTGTAGCGAAGCGAAGCGGGGTTTCGTCTCGTGGTCGGCGCTGCCCATCTGCACCAGTGGTCCGTAGCGGCCAATCTTTACCATAACAGGCAGACCGGTCTTGGGGTCATTGCCCAACAGGCGCTCACCCACCTTGTGCTCCAGCCGCAGGGCCGACACCTTGCTGATGCTGGGATGGAAGTCATCATAGAAATCGGCTATCTCCCGGTTCCAGACCACATTTCCTTGCGCCACCTCATCAAACTCGTTCTCGACCTTGGCAGTGAAGTTGTAATCCATGATTGAGGGGAAGTACTTCACCAGGAAGTCGTTGACGACCATTCCCACATCGGTGGGAATGAGCTTGCCCTTCTCGACACCGAAGAGTTCACTCTTCTTGCCCGTGGTGATCTTGTCACCCTTGAGGGTGATGATCTCATACTCGCGCTTGTGTCCCTTGTCCTCACCTTTCTCGACATACTGGCGATCCTGGATTGTCGAAATGATGGGCGCATAGGTCGAAGGACGGCCAATGCCCAGTTCCTCCAGCCTCCTGACGAGGGAGGCCTCGGTGTAGCGGTTGGGCTGTTGCGTGTAACGCTGGATGGCGTTAACGGCCTTGGCATCCACGACGTCACCCTGGTTGAGGGCAGGCAGCGTGTGCAAGTCCTGGGGAGCGGCGACGGCGTCGTCACTACTCTCGAAATAGACTTTAAGGAAACCGTCGAACTTGACAACCTCGCCCTCGGCTACAAAATACTCCTTGCGGCCATCGATGGACACGTTGGCAGTGGTCTTCTCGACTTGGGCATCGGCCATCTGTGAAGCGATGGCGCGTTTCCAGATCAGGTCATACAGCTTCTTCTCCTGGGGTGTGCCCGTAATGGTGTGATTGCTGATATAGGTGGGGCGGATTGCCTCGTGAGCCTCTTGCGCTCCCTTGCTGGTAGTGCGGTAGCGTCTCACCTTGAGGTATTGCTCGCCGATGTTCTCCTTGATCTCCTTGCTGATGGCATTCAGCGCCAAATTGCTCAGATTGACCGAGTCGGTACGCATATAGGTAATCAAACCCTCCTCATAGAGGCGCTGAGCGAGCCTCATGGTCTGCTTGACCGACAAGCCAAGCTTGCGGGCGGCCTCCTGCTGCAACGTGCTGGTGGTAAAGGGTGGCGCCGGCGTGCGCCTGAAGGGCTTAACCGTCACTGCCGACACCTGATACTGTGCCTGCCTGCATGCCTCGAGAAAAGCCATTGCGGCCTCGTGGTTGGGCATGTGGCTGTTGAGCTCAGCCGAGAACTCGCTCCCGTGAGCATCGACAAACTGAGCCGCCACACGATAATAGGGCTCACTCTTGAACGCCTTAATCTCCTTTTCACGCTCAGCGACCAGGCGCACGGCCACGCTCTGGACACGGCCAGCCGACAGACCTGGCTTGATCTTGCGCCACAGCACCGGCGACAATTCAAAACCGACGATGCGGTCCAGCACACGACGTGCCTGCTGGGCGTCAACCAGATTGAGGTCGATGCTGCGCGGATGCTTGATAGCCTCGAGAATAGCGGGCTCGGTAATCTCGTGGAAAACGATACGGCGCGTATTCTCCTCGGACAATCCCAGCACCTCAAACAGATGCCATGCGATAGCTTCTCCCTCGCGGTCTTCATCGCTCGCGAGCCACACGACATCGGCCTTGGCGGCCTCGTTCTTCAGCTTCTTGACCTGTTCCTCCTTGTCTTCAGGAATCTCATATATTGGTTTAAAGCCGTCCTCCACGTCAATGCTGAAGTTCTTCTTGTGCAAGTCACGGATGTGGCCGAAACTCGACATCACTTTATAATCATTTCCCAGAAACTTCTGGATGGTCTTCGCCTTGGCTGGAGACTCGACAATCACTAGGTTTTTTGCCATAATATCTACAACTCACATTTAAAAATCGGCTGCAAAGGTAAGTCAATAAATCGAATTATGGGCGCGCGGTGAGATTTTTTTTCGCTTTACACATCTTTTAATAATATATTATTAAGGTGAAATGAAAACTATTATTTCCAGTAGGCTCGCAACAATCACAGATAAAAGGGATGCGTCCTGGTGGCTGGCAGTGCCACTGGGACGCATCCGGGTCATGGTTACTATATACTATATGCTATTGTGTGTTCACTTGATCACCTTGGCGGTGCTGGTGGTACCGTCGCTGTAAGTGGTAACGACAACATTCACGCCGTCAAAGGGCTTGTCGCTGGTCATGCCAGCCAGGTTCACATAGCGCTTGGCAGCCACCTGCTTGTCGGCATTAACGCTCTCGACAGCAGTGGGCTTGTCACTCTTCACCTGGAACTTGTCCATGCAGAAGTAGGCAGCGGTATTCATACCATAAGCGCCTACATCGGTGGAGTTCATCGTGAAATAGACCGAAACCACCTCGCCGAGACTTGACAGGTCAAAGAACGTCCAGTCGTTTGCTGCCAGGAGTTCGCCATTGGTAAACTCTACCAGATTCATCGAGACGGTAGTCTCAGTGCCATCGGCAGCCACGCCATGAGCGATAAGTTCAAAATAGTCACCCTCGGCAAAGGGATCACTCATACCATCACCATGCTCGCAGCCATAGTAGGGCCAGGGATGATTGCAGACGTAAACGCCTACAGGCTCAAAAGCCATCTTACCATCGGCATCCATAAACATCACCTGATTGCTGTGACCTTCCATAGCAAAGTTGCTGTAATAAGCCACCAGATAGGGCTGATCGGGGTCGGCAGTCACCGATCCGTCCTCATTGATGACGCAACCGCCACCTGCCATGCAGCCACCAAACATGGTTGTCCACGTACCGTTGCTGCCAGGCAGGCCATAGTCGGTCTGGTCGCCACCAATAGCGGGAGTAAAACCGTCCCAATAATATCCGCCCCAAGAGGCGCCTTCACCATCAATGAGATGCGAGAGCATGAACTCGCCGTTGGCGTCACCAAACTCTAGCCATGTGTAGTCCACATCGTTGTAGCACTCGGTCCAGATGCCGTTCTCATTGTAGTTCAAAACGTCAGGATTGATGGGCTTGTTCAAGTCAAGGGTTACCACACCAGCCCATACAGTCGAAGCCATGAGGGCACTTGCTGCAAAAGTAAAAATCTTCTTCATGAAATAGTCCAATTTATAAAGGTTAAACAAATATGTAAATAGTCTTTATTGTCAGCTTAACAACAAATCAATAAGCTCAGTGACATCTGCAATGGAGATGTGGCCATCCTGATCGACATCGGCAGCTCCCGGGTCATAATTGTTGAGAACCGAACCCAGCAGGATGTCGATGAGATCCGTCACATCGGCAATCGTCAACTTGCCATCCATATTCACGTCACCAGGAATAGAAGCCCGTGTTACCGTTACGGTGAACGATGCCGTTGCCAGCTTGCCATTGCTGTCGGTGGTGACCGTAACGACAGCCTGCCCGGGCGTCATCGCCTCGATATGGAGGTCAGTTCCCTCCACCCTGGCACGGGCGACTTGGTCGTTATCACTCATTGCCGTTGATACAGCCAGGGCCGGCATGTTGTCGTCATCACCGACCGCATGAATCAGGTCAATCACCTCGGCTGATCCTTGAGGCAACTGCCTGTCTGCGATGCTCACCGAGGGGGCGCACACGTCGGGATAGACGGCCATCGAGGGGAACCAGTAGGCATCCTGCAACCGCACTTGACGCTTGAGCTCCAGAGTGTTGACATCATAGAACAGCACCCAGTTGTGGTTAAAGTTCTGATAGGACAGGGGCGCGGCCTCGGTGGTCTGCACGACCATGTCTCCAGTATGGGGGTCAAAACTCAACGCTGCCGAATAGAGTCCTTGCCGCTCTACAGTACCGTCCCAATTGATCTCAACGCCATCGGGGAGGACGATGAGCTGATCGGTGAACGTCCGTGTCGTGAAGTCATAGCAGCTGATATAATTCTGATACTCGTCATAGTTGTAATATACACGCTCGGCATGAGGGTCGACACACACCATGCGCGGACGCCATGCGCCCCATGAGCTCATGGCTCCATGTGTACCATCCAGTTCATAGACCTCGGCAACTTGCAGATTCACAGGGTCGATACGCGTGAAGTTGGCCACAAACGGCCCTCCGCTATAGTCATAGATTTCGCGGGAATTGTTGGCCACAAACAGGTTGCCGCCAGCGGTAACAAATACGGTGACAATGTCGGGGAACGGCAAAGTGGTCACAATCACATCGGCAACGGGATCGATCACATGAAGTCCCTTACCTTGCTGAACGGCAAACACATACTGTCCAAAACGCACCATGTCACCACACTGGTCACGATAGAGGCTGTTGTAATCGCCCTTAGCACTTGACAAGGTGCCGTCAATGGCCCCCTTGACAGTCATGGTGGGCACGTCGATGACAAAGATACCGGCACTGGTCGAGACATAACCCTTAGTGGCATTAACGGCGCAGTAGGCACGACCGTCATAGACGCTGTCGGGTGACTCACCGAAGCGCAGGATGCGGCCCTGCTGCTTGAGCGTCGCGGCATCCAATACAGCCAAGCGCGATCCACGGGTGCTACCCGATGCCTCACTGCTGTTAGCCTGCTTGCTGACGAGGAAGAGTTTGTCGCCAAACAATTGACCATATTGAGTGGTCACGCCCAACTCGACGCCAGAATTCACCATCGCATAGACGTTGTACTCCATCTCATCGTAGTCATAATTGTAATAGTTGATGGAGCCCTGATTGGGACCGTAGCGGTCCTCGTTGACAAAGATAATGCCGTTGGTGAACGTGTAATCACTTGGGCCAGGCCCTGGCTCATCGGGGTCGGCATCGGGGTGCAGATCCTCGGCGCCACACACCTCGGTCGAAACCTCGCCCAGCCATCCGCAGTAGTCCAGCTGCGCGGTATAGACCTTGATGAAGTCGATGTGGTCGAGCTCGACGGGCTGACCGCCCTCGTCAATGGCCCAATCAATCATGAATCCAGGCTCCTGAGGGTTGGGCAGGTTATCCGCATAGCCCTCGCCAAAGAACGGCTGGAACCAATTGGTGCCAGCACCATTATTGCTCATGTCAACCGACAGATTGGGGAGCCGGGTGCCCCTGATTGTCATCACGGTATCCTCAATCCACAAGGGCCAATAAGGCTGGTTGTGGAAGGTGTTTCTCCACACATATCCCTCTGGCCTTTCCGGGTCATTGCTGGTCCATCTGACGTACTCGATGTCATTGATAAAGGACCATTTTCCATGAGACACTTTCACCTTGCTCTCGTCTGGCTTGTAGTAAGTCACTTCAAAGCCATGCTGACAACGGTCATAGTCGGCGCCCTTGATCTCGTACCACTTGTCGGCGGCACTAGGCACACCATTGCCGTCCATGTCCACCCCCACCATGATGATGGCGGGCTCGCTGCTGCCACCGGCCATATCGGTCACGGCGTTGCTCTGGAAAGCGTTACCATAGATTTTCACGTCATAGCCATGCTTGTTCACAACGGGATGGTCAAATCCAAAAACGATGTAACCGCCAAAGCTGCCCAGGCTGATGGTGCCACCGACAGCCTTTCCGCACAGCGAAGCCTCGACCAGCGCATTGATACTGTCCTGAGTGAAGCCAGGCTTATAGGCCGGTGATTGGTTCACAAACTGGCCTGGAGCTGGCAAGTAGTCAAACACGCGGGCGATGTAAGGCGAATTTCCGGCACCAGCCGTCAAAGCCGCCATCATCGACAAAACAAGCAGTAACGAATTCCTCATGTCACTATACAATTCATCAGTTTCACATATTGTCATGAATCAAGCGACAAGAGAGGCCAGGCTGGGCCAACGGTGCTTCAAGAAAATGGGCAGATTACATTCTGCATCATCAACTTCGCCAAGGTTCAAATGCCGCGTGAACCACTATACAGGCCGTGTGAAGGCAGGTCTTCTGACTTCTCCCCCATCGCGTCGGCGCCTTCCCGGTGATGATGCAAGCAAGAGATGATTGCAGCCCAGTGGCACGCATGCCGAGCGATGTGTCGTCAAGGGAGTTACAGCAGCGGGTACTGTCCAGGACTCTCACCTGGTTCCCTTTTGATCCTTGCACCACCCCGTGACACAAGGAACCTCAACACGTTCAATTTGTTGGCGCAAAGATACATCTATTTCCAGAATGTTGCAAACAAAAAGACAAGAAATACCACAAAAGCCAAGTTTTCTAAGCGCTTCTCAATCAAGGGAAATAAGAGAAAAAGGGGCAGTTCGGCAGCTTTTGTGCAATCAATTGAACAAAAATATTAAATTTCGTGCAATCAATTGAACAAAAATATTAAATTTTGTGCAATCAATTGAACAAAAATATTAAATTTTGTGCAATCAATTGAACAAAAATGACTAATTTTGTGCAATCAATTGAACAAAATGGATAAGAATATATTAAAAACAGTCATTGTTGAAAACCGTCATGAGGTTGAGCAACAAGTAGTTATTCCCAGAAATTTCGTTTTTGAGGAGTTTGGGAATTATGTGTTTGTCGGGATCCGCCGTGCGGGCAAGTCTTTCCTGATGTACCAACGCATTCAGCAATTATTGGCTCATGGTACAGATTGGAGCGAGATGGTATATGTGAATTTTGAGGATGAGCGTCTAGACGGGATGAAGGCCGAAGACTTAAATGCCATTTTGGAGTGCCATCTTGAGGAGTTCGGCAAGCGGCCAATCCTGTTTCTTGACGAGATACAGATCGTTGAAGGATGGGAGAAGTTCGCAAGACGATTAGCCGACCAGAAGTACCGCGTCTATATCACAGGCAGCAATGCACGAATGCTGAGTGCGGAATTCATGACCACCTTAGGAGGGCGATATATCCCAGTGGACGTTTTTCCTTACAGCTTTGAAGAGTTCCTAGATGTCAACCAGACAGCTCATGGAAAAGACGAGATGCTAACCACCGCTGGACGCGCCTTGATCAAAAACCGCTTTATGGAGTACATGAATCATGGCGGCTTTCCTGAGAGTGCCCTGATGCCCTCTAAGCGAGATTATCTGAATAGCGTATATCAGAAAATCTACCTCCATGACATCGCCCTGCGCAATGACATCACTAACATCTCAGGACTAAGGGTGATGATCAAGAAGATGGCAGAGGGAGTCAAGCATCCGCTATCATTCAACCGAATTGCTCAAGTCGTCTCTTCAACAGGCAGGAAGTTGAGCACAAATTCAGCGTCTAAATATGTGGATTGTGCCGAACAGGCATGGCTCATCACTCCTGTGAGCAATATCGCAGCCAAGACAGCAGAGCGAGAGGGAAACCGCAAGTACTATTTTACTGACAATGGGTTCTTGAGCCTATTCCTCGTGAACCAGGAGTCCTCATTATTGGAGAACCTTGTTGCTATTGCCCTTTTCAGGAGACATGGCAGAGAAGATGAAGTTTATTATTGCAATACTCCAAATCATGAGATTGATTTTTATGTTCCTGAGACAGAGACCGCCTACCAAGTGGCATATAGTATAGCTGACATCACGGCACGTCAACGCAAGTTATCGGCCTTCAAATCATTGCCCATGAGATTGCCATGCAAACGGCGCATCATCCTCACCCTCGACGACGAAGAAATCATTGAATATGAGGGTATGCAGATTGAGGTCATTCCCACTTGGAAGTGGCTACTGCAATAATGCTTTTGTTCAACGGTTTAATGGGATAAAACAATTAAGCCCACTGTTTGATTTTGACTATTCAAACGGTGGGCTTGTTTCATTGTCTTCTTTATTGCCAGAGGGTGAGGTGGCCGGTGGAGAGGGTGGCCTGGACGTCGATGAGGCGCTGGTTGCGGCTGCCGCGAAAGCGCAGGGAGATGTCACGCTCTGCCATCAAGAAGGGGCCCTCGACGAGGACGTCGAGTTCGCGGACGACATCAAGCAGAGCGGGATCCTGTTCTATTCTTTCCCAAGTGTAGCCGGTGTAGCACCAGACGTTGTAGCCCAATTCCTGCTTGATGCGGTGGATGAGGGTGCGCGTGCCCTCGGGCTGCTGCAGGGGGTCACCACCGCTAAGGGTGACCGGGGCTTCGTTATAGGCGATGACCTGCATCAGTTCGTCGAGGGTGCGTTCTTCCCCACCCCGGGGATTCCACGAGTCGGGATTGTGGCAACCGGGGCAATGATGGTTGCAGCCCGCCAGGTAGATTGACGTGCGCAGGCCCGGTCCATCGACACTGGTACCCTCGACGATGTGCAGTACTCGAATTCTTTTTTCAGACAACAAGGACAACATAATAGACAAGTAAAAACAACAATAATCAATGTTGTCAACTATTGTTGATCAAGTTGTTATTGTTGTTTGAAGAGGTTACTTGTGGACAACGCGGTCCTTGAGCTCGGCGAGCTTGCCGCTGTTCCAGCGGTCGGTGGTGCCGACCAGGTAGCCAGTGATGCGCTGCAGGCGGTCGATGTTGTGACCGTGGCAGCTGGGGCATTCGTGAAGGTCCTCGGTGGCATCCTCGTAGCCGCAATCCATGCAGCGGTTACGGTTGTGGTTCACCGAGCAATAGCCCATGTTGTACTTGTCCATGAGATCGACGACATGGGCAATAGCCTCGGGGTTATGGGTGGCATCGCCATCGATCTCGACATAAAAGATGTGGCCGCCACGGGTCAGCTCGTGATAGGGAGCCTCAACCTCGGCTTTGTGCTTGGGTGAGCACTTGTAATAGACGGGAACGTGGTTGCTGTTGGTGTAATAGATCTTGTCGGTCACGCCGGGGATTTCGCCAAAGTCCTTGCGGTCGCGGCGGGTGAACTTGCCGCTGAGTCCCTCGGCCGGGGTGGCCAGCACGCTGTAGTTGTGCTGATAGCGCTCACTGAATTCATTAACGCGGTCGCGCATGTAGGTGACGATCTTTATGCCCAACTGCTGCGCTTCCTCGCTCTCGCCATGGTGGTGACCCGTGAGGGCAATCAGGCACTCAGCCAGCCCGATAAAGCCAATGCCCAGCGTGCCCTGATTAATAACGCTCTCCACCCTGTCATCCGGGCCCAGGTTGCTGGCGCCATTCCACAGCTGCGACATGAGCAGCGGGAACTGCTTGGCCATAGCGGTCTTTTGATACTGATAGCGAGCGTCGAGCTGGCGTGCGGTGACTTCCAGCATATTGTCCAGTTTGGCAAAGAAGCGGTCGATACGCTCTTGCTGATCCTTGATGTCCATGCACTCGATGGCCAGGCGCACGATGTTGATGGTCGAGAACGACAGGTTACCACGCCCGATGGACGTCTTGTCCCCAAAGCGGTTCTCGAACACACGCGTGCGGCATCCCATTGTTGCCACCTCATACTTGTAACGCTCGGGATCATCTGGACTCCATTTCTCGTGGAAGTTGTAGGTAGCGTCGAGGTTGACAAAGTTAGGGAAGAAACGGCGTGCAGTCACCTTGCAGGCGAGCTGATAGAGGTCATAGTTGGGATCACCGGGCTTGTAGCTCACACCCGTCTTCTTCTTCCAGATCTGAATGGGGAAGATGGCCGTCGAGCCGTTGCCCACGCCCTCATAGGTCGAATTGAGCAGTTCACGGATGATGCAGCGCCCTTCGGCACTGGTGTCGGTACCATAGTTAATCGAGCTGAACACCACCTGGTTACCTCCGCGGGAGTGGATGGTGTTCATGTTGTGGATAAAGGCCTCCATCGCCTGGTGGACGCGGCGCACCGTCTTGTTGATGGCATGCTGCAGGATGCGTTCATCGCCCTGCAGGAAGTCCAGCTCACGCTCGGTGTAGTCGTCGAGTTTCACATCATAGAGGCGGCTATAGTCCTGTCCCATGAGCGCCTCCAGGTTCTTCACCTCCTCGATAAAGGAACGGCGGACGTAGGGTGCCAGATAGAAATCAAATGCGGGAATGGCCTGGCCACCATGCATCTCGTTCTGGGCGGTCTCCATGGTGATGCAGGCGATGACGCCGGCAGTCTCGATGCGCTTGGCCGGGCGCGACTCGCCATGACCGGCCATGTAGCCCTGCTTGAGCACCTTGTCTAGCGGATGCTGCACACAGGTGAGACTCTTGGTGGGATAATAGTCCTTGTCGTGGATGTGCAGGTAATTGCCCCGCACGGCCTCGCGTGCCTCCTCGCTGAGCAAGTAGTCATCGACAAAGGGCTTGGTCGTCTCGCTGGCAAACTTCATCATCATGCCGGCTGGCGTGTCGGCATTCATGTTGGCATTCTCGCGCGTGACGTCGTTGTTCTTGGCATTGATGATCTCGAGAAACAGGTCGCGTGTCTTGGCCTTACGGGCCACACTGCGCTTCTGGCGATAGTTGATATAGCATCGCGCCACCTCCTTGCGCGGGCTCTTCATGAGTTCCAGTTCCACCTGGTCCTGTATATCCTCTACACTCATCTGGGTGCGACCGCGCTGGCCGATGCGATCGGCGATGCGCTGTATCAGGCTCTCGTCCTCGCCAGCCTCGGTAGCGAGCATGGCCTTACGGATTGCAGCCTTGATTTTTTCCTCATTGTAGCCGACGACACGGCCATCACGTTTAAGAACAGTCTGGATCATATTCTGTTTACCAAAAAGTTAGGGTCTTTATTATTGCTATCGTTAAAAAACCGGCCATGCCGGCTTGCGGCTACAAAGGTAATATAGAGCATCGAAACGCCAAACATTTTTCACAAAAAATTTATATGAAAATTTCATTTTGGAAAACTTTTTGGACAATGTTAAAATTTATCTCATTGATTTCTAGACGATTAAAAAATATTTTGGAAAACTTTTATTAAAATACCGATACAAAAATCATAAAAACCAGCCATTTAGCAGAATAAAAAAAACGTGGGACCTTGATAACCCAAAGTCCCACAATCGATTTAATTCAATATTAATCGTCTCAGCTCGGGAGATTATTCACCCCAGCTCTGAGTGAGCAGGTAGTCGATCAAGGTGGTCACGTCACCAATGTTCACCTCACCACTCTTGTCACAGTCGGCGTTGTTCAGATTGAGGCCCTCACCATTGTTGGTCAGCAGGTAGTCAATCAAGGTGGTCACATCACCGATGTTTACTTCATTATCACCATCCACGTCACCACGCATGCCCTGGGGCTCGGGGGTAGTACCGTCAGTATAAGTAAAGGTGGTCTTGGGCAGGAACTGACGAGCCGAAGCGCCGCCATAGGAACCTACCAGAGCGCAGTTGTAATTGGTCTTCACACCAGTCCAATAGGTGAACTGATAATCGGTTGCCTCAACCACAACATTCTCGAACAAGAGGTTGCCACCATTGTAGGTAAAAGGAGTGTCGAAGGTGATGGTGAGCTCAACGACCTGATCCTCGGCAGCAGTAAACGAGCAGGAACCTACTTTGGTCAGACCTTCGGTGATGTACTCGCTCATCACAGAGACCTCGGTCTCACCAAGGGAGATGTCCAGCAAACCGCCGTCAAGCTTGCAGCCTTCGGGTTCGGTGTAGAACGTCATGGCAGTAATCGTCTTGCCTACCATGGCCGTCAGGTCAGCAGCGGGGAAGAGCACCTGAGTCTTGTTGCCCACCTCATCTACCCAAGAGCCGTTGAAAGGAACAGCAGCCAGGTAATCGGTGCCATCATAGACGGTCAGGGTCTCGGCCTGTGCAGGCACGAAAGAAGCCAGCGCGATCAGCGCAGCGGAAAAGAGTTTAAAACTTTTCTTCATCCTCAAATCCGCAACCTATAGGGTTTAGTGGGATTTTGCTTGCAAAGCGACAAAATTCATTTTATTGTACATATTTCTTGCACAACAGAAATGTCGC
>ONOU01000013.1 GCA_900319525.1 uncultured Prevotellaceae bacterium
CGTTCTTGATGAAGCAGAGGCTTGGAATCTTCGGATTCGGAAAAGCCTCATTGGGGTTGGGTCTATTATTGATTTCCATAAATTCCGATTTATCTGTCTTTTTATATCAAGCAATTGGTGTATTCCATAATGGCTCAGCCTCCCAACCACGAGGAAAGCCCATCGCATTGATGTCAATGGACGGGTAGGAACTGAGTAGGGCATCAATCTTTGCCTTCATGTCGTTGTTCGGCGAAATGATGTCAAGGAAGAATTTAATGATACAGAGACTGAAATAGGCTTTCTTTTGGTTGACTGGAATTGCAATCCAAGGACGCGCCATACGTCGCTGAGTCAAAACCCTCAGAGCAAATGTACGGTTCCATACGCGAGCGTGATGACCGCAGTTGTTTCTGGCAACAGTGATAATTGTCATCCATGAGTTAAAGACTGGCACTCCCAGGGAAAACTCTTGTGCTATCTTCTTTCGAATCTGGTTGCTCCTGATGTTATCGTATATCCTTGTCAGCACACCTAATGGAAGTATCTCAGCCAACATCCAAGAAGGTGGATATGGATCAGAATAAGTGTTGTGGAAATGTTCAATGAAATCTTCGCGCGACTTGGCAAGTTCAGCATCAATGAGCTGTTTTGTCCTCGTAAAGGTGTCGATATCATAGAAGCACGTAGGGTCGGTCATCCAAAAGGGATTCCCTGTTTCACGGCTCGTTATGTTGACAATGGCCCTACGGACGGCTATCTCTATCTTCTCAATCTCGTTGAACATCAGCAGGCGAAGATGCCTGTCGAAGCGATACATGTCCAAGGCTTGATTGAAAGTAGCTCCTGGTTTGAAAACATGATTTTCCTTCGGTGTTGTCAAAAGAGGATAAAGATAAGCACTAAATCTGTAATAGCCGATGTGGCGGAGATAGTTCTCCGTACGTGCAACACTCTCAATGTGAAGGCCACGCGATTGCAGCAATGTCACCAGTTGAGCTGGTGATGAGTATGTCTTTGTATAATGTGCCATAATAAAACAAAACGACCCGCCGATTTAAGCATTGTGAAGAGGCTTGCTTGGCGGGTTCTCGTGGTGCAAAGGTACTGCTTTTATTTGGAATAGCCAAACTTTTTGAAGAAAAAGAATAAAAGCAGCCTAAGAAATCCCCTTTTTGCTCAAAGTGTTACCTCATCCTTTCTTTTCCCTACCTTTTTCAATTAATATGAACCAAAGATTACCTGTCTGGCGAACATAAACATTGGTACGATTGACACGGCAAACAAACAGTAGTCAACAAAAAAGAAAGTTGACAGCCGTTTGGATTATCCAAAGTTGATTTTGAATTATTAACCGACCTTGTCACACAGTTACTTAGCGCAACCGAGGTACAAGGTCGGTACAAATGCTCCCATTTTGATGCTTTATCTTCTCTCTTTTGACTGGCAAAAATCCTTTGTCTTTGCTCACCGAAGTTGCTAAAAGCTCAAAATGGTTAAAACTCACCTGTTAAATAATCTTAACGAATTGTTAAATCTTGTATGGTTTTTATGATAGAAAAACTGCTCGCGTTGGCACCAAAATCGACAAATCGCCAATTGCACTTTTTTGTACCTTTCAACTTCGGGGTGTATTCGTTTCTATATATGTTACAAACACTTATGAAAATCCAAAACACTTCCATATGAACAATCGCATTACTGAGGGCTATATGCCCTTTATGGGTTACCAGACCTACTATCGTATCGTAGGCGAACCTTCAGAGAAGGCTCCCTTGTTGCTGCTTCACGGCGGTCCGGGTAGTACACACAACTATTTCGAGGTGCTCGACTGCATCGCCGATACAGGTCGGCAAGTCATCTCATACGACCAGATCGGCTGCGGCAATTCTTATCTCGACGGGCATCCAGAACTGTGGACATTGAAGACATGGATTGACGAACTCATCGCCATCCGCGAACATCTTCATCTGGACGCCGTTCACCTTCTCGGACAGTCGTGGGGCGCCATGCAGGCTATTGCGTATGCGATAGATCAGAAGCCTGCTGGCATCAAGTCGCTGATTCTCTCCTCTGGTCATGCTTCCAGTTCGCTGTGGGCCAGTGAACAGCATCGGCTCATCAAGTATATGCCGGCAGAAGATCAGGAGGCCATCAGACGGGCAGAAGCTACAGGGAAATGGGATGATCCAGACTACTTGCGTGCCAACGAGCACTATTTTGAGCTTTACGTGACCAGCGTCGATGAACACTCGCCAGAGTGTCTCAGACGTCCGAAACGTGCTGGTTCAGAGGCTTACCTCTATGGTTGGGGCCCAAATGAGTATCAGCCGCTTGGCAGCCTGAAAGATTTTGAATATACCGACCAGCTGAGCCAGATATCCCAGCCGACACTGATTTGTAGTGGTACGCAGGATATCTGTACGCCCGTTGTCGCCGCCTCGCTCTACGAGCACATTCCTCACAGCCGTTGGCATCTGTTCCGCCATTCCCGCCATATGTGTTTCGTGGATGCTCATGAGGAATATTGCGAGGTGCTTACCGATTGGCTGCAAGAGATGGATTGAGGCAAATTTTGAAGCCTTTTCAAGTGGTGATTTGTCGTTGATAAGGAAGATTAATCAATAGTTTCCCATCCATGGTTATACTGATAACAGGTGCATCACATACGGGTAAAACGCTACTGGCCCAGCAGATGCTTGAAAAGTACAAGTATCCTTATCTGTCTATAGACCATTTGAAGATGGGCTTGATTCGAAGCGGCAAGACCACCCTCACTCCAGAAGACGACGATGCCCTCACGGATGAGCTTTGGCCTATTGTCCGTGAAATAGTGAAGACAGCCATTGAGAATCAGCAGAATCTCATCGTAGAGGGCTGTTATGTCCCTTCTGGCTGGCGCAATGATTTCAGTGAGCAATATTTGCAGTCAATAAGGTTTATTTGCCTTGCCATGTCGGATGCTTATATTGAAGCTCATATCGATGAGATAAGGAATCACGCCTCTACCATTGAAAAGAGGTTGAACGACACAGGCTGTACTATTGAAACTTTGAAGTTCGACAATCAATACTATATTGATGCATATACTCGAAGTGGTGAGCAGATCACAATGATTGATATAGATTATTGGCAGACAGTAAAAGACCTTATCGAACAATAAATTCCAATTTAGCATGAAACTAAACTTAGGCTATAAGAATATACATATTGGTGCTATAGCTACTTTTTATATCATAGCCTTATTGGTGCGAGTGATATCATTGCTTGTTGTCAACAAGTTCCCTTCAATTGAAACGAACTATGCACTTCAAGTTTCCGCTGCACTCGCCACGGGGCTTGGTCCTGCTATCGGAGCATTGGTGGCTATGCTTATTTTCAAACGCAAAACGGAATACACACTCTTGGGCAAGTCTGCCTGGAAATCCATTGCGACTATAGTTATACCATGTATTGTTTTTGGCGTTATCGGCGGATGGGACTTGGGCGTGACATGTTTGGTGGCATTTGTGTATGGGTTATTGGAAGAATTTGGTTGGCGAGGTTTTTTGCAATATGAACTCAGGAAATTACCTGTGTGGCAATATGTACTTATCATCACGGTGATGTGGTTTCTATGGCATTTAGATTTAAATCTGCGAAGTGCTTTGCCATTCTTCCTGCTTCTGCTTTTAGCTTCATGGGGAATAGGAAAGGTGGTGAGTGACACCCATTCATTGCTATTATGCGCTGCATTTCATGGCATCGTAAATTTCTCGAAGCGTGACCTGTTTTCTGACACAACGTTCACCGTGGCTATGGTCTGCATGATCGTCTTTTGGATCGTTATGTGGTATTTTGTTGGCACATCCCCAAAACAGCAAGGTACAGAAGAGTAAATTCCCATATATTCTACACAAAGTCATCATGTCCTTCATCACAAGGCGCAACGTCAAGCCACGGCTGGCGATGCGCCTTGATTTAATGCCCAATTTCCTGACGTGATTGACCTGGGGATTACATACGCTATGGTCACGGGGTTGTATTAGGCAGCTTCACGCTCCGCGATGATGACAGCATCAGGCGTCCTTTCGACGCACCGCTCATCGTGGTGAACTATTTCTATCATGAGGAGGTCAAGAAATCGGCAGACATGTAAAAATGGATTTTATATTTTTTAACAAATTTAATTTATCTTAATTTTTTTATTGTTATTTATAAGGTGTATCTTTGCGATGTTAACCTCAATCCGTGATTGATGAAGATCGCAAATCGACTGAAAACACTGAAGGATCGCTTCTCTTATAAGCAGAAAATCGGTCTTATCGTCTGTGCCGGCATCCTGGTGGGCTTGGGCGGATTGTTCATGTATCTGCTCAGGGCGCACACCTATATCGCCGATGATCCGTCGGCATGCGTCAACTGCCACATCATGACGCCCTACTATGCCACATGGAGCCATTCCTCTCATGGACGCGACGCGACTTGCAACGACTGCCATGTGCCGCACTCCAGCCTGGCCGCCAAATACGGCTTCAAGGCGATGGACGGTCTCAAGCATACCGCTTATTTCGTGACCCACAGCGAGCGTCAGGCCATCATGGCCGAGGATGCCAGTGCCGAGGTCATCATGGACAACTGCATCCGCTGCCACACCCAACTCAACCAGGAATTAGTCAAAACGGGCCGTATCGACTATATGATGGCCAAACGCGGTGAGGGTGTGGAGTGCTGGCATTGTCACCGCAACGTGCCGCACGGTGGCATGAACTCGCTGATGTCAACCCCGGGAGCCGAGGGTGTGACTCCGCTGCCGCCCAGCCCTGTTCCCGAATGGCTGGGAGGTGTCCTCTCAAAGAAATGATTGATAATCGACTATAACAAAAACGACAATATTATGGCAAAGCAATTAAAGAAATGGCAAGGTTGGGCGCTCTTTGGCGGCTCAATGATCGCAGTGTTCCTGCTGGGACTGCTCGTTTCCTCGCTCATGGAGCGCCGTGCCGAAGTCGCCAGTGTGTTCAACAACAAGCGCACCGAGTTCACCGACTCCATCATTGCCCAGAACGAGAAGTTCAAGGCCGACTATCCCCGTGAGTACGAGACCTGGTCGATGACCGAGGACACCACGTTCGTTTCCAAGTATAATTCCTCGCAGGAGGTTGACGTGCTTGAGCAGCGTCCCGAGATGGTCGTCCTGTGGGCGGGTTACGCGTTCTCACGCCACTACAACACGCCGCGCGGCCACAAGCATGCGCTGGAGGACATGCGCAAGATTCTGCGCACGGGCAACCCCGGCATCTCCATCGGAGCCGACTCGATAGCCGCTGACATGCAGCCGGCTACCTGCTGGACGTGCAAAGGCCCTGATGTGCCCCGCATGATGCGCGAACTCAGTGAAACAAAGTCGGTGTTCGATCCTGCAAACTTCTATGCCAAGAAATGGAGCGAGTTGGGTGCCGAAGAGGTCAATCCCATCGGCTGCAGCGACTGCCACGACGCCCGCACGATGGACCTGCGTCCTGCCCGCCCCGCTATCTATGAGGCATTTGCCAATTCAGGCAAGAATTTGAGGAACGCCACCCATCAGGAGATGCGCTCACTGGTCTGCGCGCAGTGCCATGTCGAGTACTACTTCATCAAGCCCGATGATACAAATAATCCCGGCAAGGCCAACTATCTTGTGTTCCCACAGCACTATGGCTTGACCTGTGAGGACGCAGAACACTACTATGATTCTATCGGTTTTTACGACTATATCCATCCGCTGTCCAAGACCAAGATCCTGAAGGCTCAGCACCCCGGTTGGGAGATGTCACAGCAGGGCATTCATGCCCAGCGCGGCGTCTCCTGTGCCGACTGCCACATGCCCTATAAGCAGGATGGTGGCGTGAAATTCTCGGACCACCAGATCATGTCGCCGCTGGCAAAGATCGACCGCACATGCCAGGTATGTCACCGCCAGGATGCAGAGGTGCTGCGCCAGAACGTATATGACCGTCAGGAAAAGTGCAACGAGGTGCGCGACCGTGCCGAGCAGGAACTGGCCCGTGCCCACTTCGAGACAAAGTTCATCATCGACAAGGGTGCCACCGACGCCGAGTTGGCTCCTATCCAAGCCCTGTTGCGCAAGAGCCAGTGGCGTTGGGACTATGCCATCGCATCACATGGGGCCACGTTCCATGCCCCCCAGGAGGTGATCCGCCTGCTTTCACACTCTGTGGATTATGCCCAGCAGGCCCGTCTGCTCATCGCACGTGTGGCTGCCAAGCATGGGCACATGGGTGAGATTCCCGTGCCTGACTACAGCACCAAGGCTAAGGCTCAGGCGGCCATAGGTCTTGACATGAATATGCTGAACCAGAACAAACGGCGCTTCCTGGACGAGATTGTTCCCAAGTGGATCATGGATGCCAAAAAGAACGGCAAACTCATTGAAATCTGATGTGGATTAAACCGTGGACTCTTAAAGAAGGCTGCCTCATTGGCGCCGGATTAATCATCGCAGGACTGATGCTCGAGCTGAGCGTCGGTCCTGTTGTGTGGGATGCCTTCTCGTGGCCAGTCAACGGCATCCTGCTCGTCGGCTTCCTGGTGATGATTGCCATCATGCACCTGTTGCGGCGCCAGGTCTATGCATTCTCATTCCTGAGCACCTATGCGGCAGCGATACCGGCCATTGCCTTTGCAGTGATTCTGACACTGGTCATGGGCCTCACGCAGCAGACAGTGAACGGTACATGGATCAACGACATGCTGTCATTCTGGCCCTTTGTGCTCATCTATGTCTATATTGCCGTTATCATTGGCCTTGCGGTGTTGAAACGCCTTGGTCACTTTCAGTGGAAGCGTGATATACCGTTCCTGTTCAACCATCTGGGACTGTTCCTGGCCTTGACCTGTGCGACGCTGGGCAACGCCGATATGCAGCGCCTGAAGATGATTACCGCCGTCGGTGAACCCGAGTGGCGCGTCATGGACGAGAACCAGCAGGTCAAGGAATTGGACTTGGCTATTGAGCTTCAACAGTTCATCATGGAGCAATATGACGACGGCAGCCCCAAACGCTTTGCCAGCGAAGTGAACATCATGACCAAATCGGGCAAGAACATCCACACCACCATCGACGTCAACAAGCCTGTCGAGGTCGAGGGGTGTAAGATCTATCAGTATGGCTACGACACTGCTGCCGGCCCTCAGAGCCAGATCAGCATCTTTGAGCTCGTGCGCGACCCGTGGTTACCGCTCGTTTATATCGGCATAGGGCTGATGCTTGCAGGAGCGTTGTGTATGTTTGTGTTATCTCAGAATCAGTGCAAACCGAACGCAAACAGGCAAGCTCGATCTGCTGAGGTTTCGCCTGATTCATCTAAAAAACGCGTGACGCCATGATTTGGGATTATTTCATCTACTTTGCCATTGTGGCCATCATGCTGTGGGCCGTAGGCGCGTTCCTGGCATGGAAAGAAAAAACGGCTGGCGTCTATGCTTCAACATTGACGGGCTTGGCCGTGTTTTTCACGTTTATCGTCATCATGTGGGTGACGCTCGAGCGCCCGCCGTTGCGCACGATGGGCGAGACACGCCTGTGGTACTCATTTTTCCTGCCGTTGGCCGGTATACTGGTCTATAGCCGCTGGAAATACAAGTGGATCCTGTCGTTCTCTACGATGTTGGCGGCCGTGTTTATCTGTATCAACATCTTCAAGCCCGAGATTCATTCCAAGGCCTTGATGCCTGCCTTGCAGAGTCCCTGGTTCGCTCCGCACGTCATCGTCTATATGTTCGCCTATGCCTTGTTGGGTGCAGCGACACTCATGGCGCTTTACCAACTGTTTTTCAAGAAGGGGCGTCCGTTGGAGCGCAAGGAGATGGACATTACCGACAACCTGGTGAATGTCGGTCTTGCGTTCTTGACCTTTGGCATGCTCTTCGGCGCGTTGTGGGCTAAAGAAGCATGGGGCCACTATTGGTCATGGGATCCCAAGGAGACTTGGGCGGCCATTACCTGGCTTGCTTATTTGGGCTATATCCATTATCGCATCTATCGTCCCATGTCCATCAAGCCAGCCCTGTGGGTGCTGCTCATCGCTTTCATCCTGTTGCAGGTCTGCTGGTGGGGCATCAACTACCTGCCGTCAGCTCAAGGCTCCAGCGTACATACCTATACCTCCTGACATAACCCATAATGACCAGAATAGAACGAGAGAAGCAGACCGTCCGCAAGATGATTGAGCTTTATTGTAGCCATCGGCTGAAGGCGGACACGATACCTGAGGCATACCAGCACCTGGCTGACTTTGCGTGCCGCCGTCTCGACCATTGCCGCTATGGGGAGAGCAAGAGCGCCTGCAAGGATTGTCCCACCCACTGCTATCCCCCTACCGAACGTGAACAGATTCGTGAAGTCATGCGGTGGACTGGTCCCAGAATGATTCTCTATTCACCAATCGCCGCCATTCGGCATTTATTCAACAAGTAATGATAAGATGAGAAGATCTGACAGAGAGAGGGATGCCGCTTTCGCCTTGGAAGTCTTGGACAAGGCCCCATTCGTGACGGTCAGCATGACCAGGGAAGACGGAAGACCATACGGTTTACCATTGTCGTTGGCGCGTACCGATGACAAGACGTTCTACTTTCACTGCGCCCTGGAGGGAGAGAAACTGGACTGCATCGTCCATAACCCGGTTGTGTTCCTCTCTGCGGTGACCCGTTGCTCACCGACCTTCGACTCCAAAGTCGGGAACTTCACCTTGCAGTACAGGTCTGCTACCGCCGTCGGCGTGGCAGAACTTGTGTCTGAACGTGAAGAGAAGATATCGGCCCTAAGAGTCATTTGCCAGCGTTTCCTGCCTCATCACATGGATGCTTTTGATGATGCAATAGCTCGCAGCCTCGAACGGACAGCCGTGGTTCGTATCACATTGACCGAACCACCCGTCGGTAAGTGCAAGCAACTGACGGAGCAGTAAGAACCTACTCCCACCGCTCATCAATAGCGTTGCCGCCAGTACCGTCGTGTCGGGATCACTCCGTTACCGAGAGTGCCTCATCGGACTGTCTGTACGTATCGAGACCTCACACGCACGGCTCGTTTCGTCGCTGACGCATCAGGTCTCGCTACGTTCGATTTGATGCACGCTCCTCAATCAAGCCCAGCGTTCTCGCTACACTCGGAGGTATCGATGCTGCCAGCCCCATGGCATACTCGTCCACTACGTCCATCCTGGCACGTCGTGTAAGGCTCCAGGGGCAAGCCCCATACCGGCGGCAAACCATGCTGCGCTCGGTCGCCGTCGGTGCAGCCTGCGGCATGGCCATCGATCCCAAGGAAAGAAGAATGGAAATGAATATTAAACAAGTGTCGTGCTTGTTTATCTATTTTTTTTAAACAGTAATAATGTCGAACTATTCTAGATTATTAGATTTATTGTATATTTGCATATAAAAAAACAATCATATGGATAGTTTTATCAAGTGGCTCCTAATAATAGGTGTTTTATCAATGGTCTTTGCCATTGTCTATCTCATATCCTCGAGTGTCAATTATATTGTCATTTCACTATTTCTTTTTGGAATTATACTCTTTTTATGTCGATATTTAATTTTGAAAACTGCTAGAGAATTATATAATAGAGATTATGAGAGCCTAAGAAGAGCAATTGAATCGATTAAGGATAGAGAATTACAAAAAGTTCAAAAACAGTTTCTCATTCAAAAAGAAGCTGAATTTAATCAAAGGGAGAGAGATTTTAATCGCAAATGTGAAGAGGAACGCAATAAAAGAAGAATAGAACTTATGCTGAAGGACATGCAGCTTACTAAAAAATTTGAGCAAAAAGAAGCAGAGTTAAAAGAGAGCATTGAAAATGAGCGAATGGCTATTAATGAAATCGCAACTAAAAGCAAAAAAAGAATAGATGATATATATGAAATTATCAAAAGTTCCACACCATTCACCTTGTCTTCTTCATTGGTTGCAGACATGAATACATTCATCTATGATCAAGCTGAAAAGTTTCTCTTAGAAAAGCCTCATCCAGCCCTTAAGGCCGCTGAGATAGTTAAGGGATTAAAAATAGTTGCGAAATCCCAAATCTTCGAGAGTAAACAAATTCAATATCGGATTGAAACACTTTTAAGTATATTCCCGGAATTATCAAGTTATCTGGATGAGGATGAAGCAACAATTTCTCTTTCAAAATATGAATCAATTGATGAAGTTCAGGAAGATTACGATAGAGCTAAAGATTATCTCAGCGAAGAGGAATATGAGAAACTTGAAATTGATGACAGAAACCAACTAGCACTAGATCGTTATCGGAATAGTCCTAAATCTCCGTGGCGGATAGGAGTAGAATATGAACAGTATATTGAGTACTATCTACAACAAAAAGGGTTTATTACAATACCATTCGGAAGTCAAATGGGCCTTAATGATCTAGGAAGAGATATTATTGCTCGAAGAAATGAAAATGGCCAAGAGGTTACTTATATAATACAATGCAAAAACTGGTCAAGAAAAAAGAAGAAAGAGATTCATGAAAATGTGGTTTGTCAAATATATGGAACTGCATTAGAATATGCTCTCTCTCAAAACGCAAATTTAAAAGTTGTTCCTGTAATTGTGTCAACTGTGCAGCTATCGAAGATGGCACAACAATTTGCTAATAGACTTGGGGTAGAAATTCATGTTATTGCAGCTGGCAATCCGCCGTTGATTAAGTGTAATATCAATAATGCAGGAGAGAAAATCTATCACCTTCCTTTTGATCAACAGTATTATAGGACTCAAATTAAAAATGAAGGAGAGTGTTGTGTTTTCACTGTGAGAGAAGCCACACAAAAAGGTTTTAGACGAGCAAAAAAATATTACAGTGCTCATTAATCACTTTACGGGAAAAACCATTTTTATTCTCAATAGTATACATCGCCTGCAGCGATTGGCCCACCCGCGAACCCCGCTGGCGATGTGCCGTTCCGCTCCGTCTGCGTCCGCTCCGAATGACTGACTTATCGGCTGGAGAGTGCCTGGTCAGGCTCACTGGCCGCGCCGAGACCCCACACACCCGGCTGCTGCGGTCATTGACTTCGTCTTCTTCCTCCTTGCAAGGCAGAGGGCATGCAAGCTTGCCTTCTGCTCTTGCTTCGTTCGTCAGTTCCCGTTCCGCACTGCGCTTCGCTGCGGCATCGACAGTGCATCACCTTCGGTTCAAGGCGGTCCTCTGACGGCGGGTTCGGGTACGCACCCGGCTCGCTGCACTGGTATCGGGCTCGTCCTCCGTCCTCAACCCGATCCTGACGTTCCGCAAGCCCGATGCTCAATCGGAGATTGCCCCGAAACGCCTGCATCCCGCCTGGCACTCACGATGACTCCACTCATCTTGTGTCTCCACTTCATTCCCTCCGCGCCCCGCTGTTTTCGCTGCGTTCAGGGGTATCGGTGCTGTGAGCCTTGGGCACCCTCAAGCCTCTGTCGCCATTCTGCGCTCCCTTGCCTGCGCTCCACCGCCCGTCGCCATCGCCAGATCACAACATCCAGCCTGGAACAAGTTCAAGGCACGATGTTGTCGCACAGATAACAGCGGTATTGACGAGCATAAGCGCAACCGATACTGCGTGTCGGATGCGCTCACGCACGTCAGCATCATCACCTCACAATGCCAAATGAATTAAACTTATTTTCTAAAATACAATCTAAAAGTTGTACAACTGAAAAGTTGTGATTATCTTTGCAGTCAATAATTGAAGATATGATGACATTTGATGACATAACTGAAGATGGAAGATTATGGGCGGTACGTTATGACGGAGACTCTGACAATGCCTTGTATAATCTCTTTGAGCAGTGGAACGATGTGACTTGGTTGCGCTCATTCTTCAAAGCTAATATTGAAGACTTGTCTTCTTATTTCAAAATCACGGACGTGAATCAGGCTATCAAAGACACCATTGAAGATAGTGAACGATTGCAGTGCATCATCATGGATATATCACCAGATGCTGACCTTGATGCGATATTCCGTCCTCTTGAAAATTATAGAAGTGGTGATGCTACACTTGGTAAAGAAAAGGCAAAGCTCAAGCAACAAATGAGACACTCATCCTGGCTACGCATATATGCCATTAAACTCGCAACAGGAGTCTACATCATTACTGGTGGTGCCATCAAATTGACTGCCACGATGCAAGAGCGCGAGCACACCCAAGCAGAACTCGTCAAACTTGAGCAGGTACGAAATTTCTTACTGAGCGAAGGCATAATTGACAACGACGGATTTATTGATTATCTCAACGCATTATAAAATAAAATGAACTATGAGCGAGATTGTGAACAATTTAAGAAAGCATCAGTCCACAACTCCTTCGAAGTGGAGAGAGAAGGCTGAATGGCGGCAGGAGAACAAGTCATGGCTGCGTCATTCGCAACATATCGCAATGATGATGCTTGACAAGATGGAGGAATTGGGGCTTACTCAGCGCGAAGTAGCAGAGCGCATGGGATGTAGCCAGCAATATGTCTCACGCATCCTGAAGGGGCACGAGAATCTCTCAATCGAGACTATGTGCAAGATTGAAGAAGCACTTGATCTGGCCATATTGCCGAAGGTGCTTGAAACGGCCTAGAAATAATCAACACAAACGATCGTATAGCCGAGGGTACAATGCCTTAATTCTCGGCTTTTAATGAAAGCGAGTTTGTAACACGCTCCGCAGGGCGGTTGGGGGGGGTCCTGTGACAGAGACAAAAGGAAAAAATTTCCTTTTCAACCTTTAATTGGCTGATAATCAGACAAAGTCACTTCTCAAGGCGCAGACAATTTTCATTTTTAACAAAAACTCGTCCGAAATCATATACCCTAACTTGCTGATATAGGTATTTTTACGGCACTCCAAAAATCAAGAGTCAAATGTTAAGATTTCGACTCGTTTTTCTCCCACGTTATCAGAGAAACACAAAAGGTCACTTGTTTTACATTGACCCAAAATAAGTCTGCAATTTTGGTGATAAAAAAATGGAAGTCGTTGAATTTCAACGGCCTCCGTTATACTGTGTCCAAGATGAGAGTCGAACTCACACGCCCAATTGGGCACTACCCCCTCAAAGTAGCGCGTCTACCAATTCCGCCACCTGGACAAAAAAGTAGAGCGAAAGACGGGACTCGGACCCGCGACCCCGACCTTGGCAAGGTCGTGCTCTACCAACTGAGCTACTTTCGCATTAATTTGGTACTGTTTCCAGTACCGACTCTGGTGAAGTTCAAAGAACGTGAGCGAAAGACGGGACTCGGACCCGCGACCCCGACCTTGGCAAGGTCGTGCTCTACCAACTGAGCTACTTTCGCAGTCAATTCAGCCCCCTTTGGAGGGGTGCTTTCGTGAATTGCGGTGCAAAGATACAGCGACTTTTTGAACTGGCAAAATTTTTTGCCAAAAAAAATCAATTTTTCTTGAATTATTTTTTCACACCGAGTAGAGTAAAGAACTCATTCTGGCGATGAATGTCCTCAAACTCACCACTATACTCAAAAGTGATGGTAGTTGAGTCCTGCTTCTCGACGCCGCGCATTTTCATGCACATGTGCTGTGCCTCGGCATAAACGATGACGCCACGGTTGGGCAAAACACGTGTGAGCAGCTCACAGATGTCGTGTGTCATGCGCTCCTGCACCTGCAGACGCCTGGAGAAGGTGTCCACGATGCGTGCGAGCTTGCTCAAGCCGACGATGCCTCCAGCAGGGATGTAGCCGATGGAGACCTTGCCAAAGAATGGCAGGATGTGGTGTTCACACAGTGAGTAGAACTCGATGTCCTTGACGATGACAATCTCGCTGCCCTCGTGCTCGAAGATGGCACTGTGGACTATTGAATCGGCATCCTCATGATAGCCACGTGTATTCTCGATGAGTGCCTTGGCGGCGCGCAGGGGAGTCTTGGCGAGCCCTTCGCGGTCGGGGTCTTCACCGATGAGTTCGATGATGGCGCGGTAGTGTTCGGCTATTTTTTCGGCGAGCTTGATGTCCTCGTCGCTAAATTTCATTTTAATCATTACTCCAGACGTTTATGCGGTCACGCACGATGACCATTTCACGGGCGAACTTTGGATAGACACTCTTGATGCGGTGCAGTGCGGCCTGGGCTTCGCGCTGGGTCTTGAAGTCGCCGATGCGCAGTCGCCATGCCGGTGCCTTATAGGAGATGTAAGAGCGGTACTGTGGGAATTTCATCGCGATGTCGCGTGCGCGTTTTTGGGCAGCGGCTTTAGCGGTCTTGTAGTTGTTGTCGCTGTATGCCTGGATGCGGTAGCCCACCCCACGCGACTCGATGGTCTGCTGTGAAGTGTGGGTGCGCTTGGGCTTCTTGGGCGTCAGCTCATCTTTCTTTTTCTTCTCCTCGTCCTTCTTCTTGTCCTCTTCCTTCTTGGCGTTGGTGTCCTCATCGTCTAGTTCGTTGAGTTTTTCTTCCTCGCTCTTGGGGTCGGCCTTCTTTTTGTCTTTTTCTTTGAGTTTCTTGTCCTTGGAGCCCGAAGACTGCTGCTTTCCAATGTCGGCGTTGTTGCGCTTGGCGAGTTCCTTGGGAGCATCAACGGTGACCTGTCCGCTGCGATTCAGGCGGTCAGTCACTTGAGGGCGCTGGGCGCCAGCGGTCAATGCGACAATCAGCATCAAGCTCAGGCACAAGGCACGGATGTATAATTTCTTGAACATTATAGCTATAATTGTATTGTATTCTAATTTTGCCGCAAAGATACTGCATTTTTCCTTATCAGATAACTTTTTTCAAGAATTTATCATGTATCATCAGGAAACAGGAGGGGGCTGCAGCACAGTAATGACATTGGCCCAATGGGGAATCCTCATTGGGCCAATGGATTGATAACGTGACGGAAGCCGTGATTAGAAGGCCGTGACGATGCCCATGAAGTCGGCACACTTCAACGAAGCGCCGCCGATGAGGCCACCGTCGATGTCGGGCTTGGCGAACAGTTCGGGGGCGTTGCTAGGCTTGCAGCTGCCACCGTACAGGATAGTGGTGTCGTCGGCCACCTGTGCGCCATACTTCTCGGCCAGCAGGCCGCGGATGAAGGCATGGATTTCCTGTGCCTGGTCGCTCGTGGCGGTCTTGCCGGTGCCAATGGCCCAAATGGGTTCGTAAGCGATGACGATGTTGGCCATCTGCTCGGCAGTGAGATGGAACAGAGAGTCGCGAATCTCGGCACCGATGACGTCCTTGAACGTGCCATTTTCGCGCTCCTCGAGGCTCTCACCGCAGCAGAAGATCACCTTCAGGCCATTCTCGAGGGCCAGGTCAACTTTGGTCTTAAGCATCTCATAGCTCTCATTGTAATAGCCACGACGCTCACTGTGACCCAGGATCACATAGTTGGCGCCTGTTGAAGCGACCATAGCGGCCGAAACCTCGCCAGTGTAAGCGCCACTGGTGTGGTCAGCACAATTCTGAGCCGCCAGGCCCACCTTATTGATGTCAATCACCTCGCGCACTGCGGTCAGGTGAGTAAAGGGAACGCCCACGATAACGTCACACTTCAGCCCCTCGGCTGCCGAAACTGCCTCACACACTTCCTTGGCGAGCTGTACGCCCTCGGGAACTGTTGTGTTCATCTTCCAGTTACCCGCAACAATGTTCTTTCTCATTTTCTAACGTGTAAGATTGAAAAAATAAATAATAGTTAGTTTTCTAGCGCAAAGTTACAACCATTTCCCGAAACAAAGGCCAGTTTGTGAAAAAATATCTTCGGCCCTGCCCCACCCTTATTGCAGGAACTCGATGATGGCGCTGGGTTGGCCGTTGACGGCGAGGGAAACGATGTAGCCGCCCTCGATGGAATAGACCGTCGGCGTGAGAAGGTCGTCTAAGCGAGCGGCGATGCGGTACTCGACACGCATGTCGCGCACCTCAAAGCCCTCGGGCAGCAGCTCCATGGCGATGCGCACATAGTTGGCATTGTTCATGTGGCGGTTGTAGTCGATATCGGCGTGCATGACACGCACCGGATCCATGACAGTGCCGTCCTGCTTGGGCAGGCTGATGCGGCGGCCTCGGTAGTTCATCTCCTGCTTGGGCTCAAGCGTGAGCGAGGCGATAGCGTCATCAGAGATCCGCGCCAACTTGCCCGTAGCCAGATCGACAAAGGCGCCCATGCTCCAGGTACGGTAGCATGGATTGCCCTGAGCGTCACGGATGAAGGTGTTGCGAAAGCCATACATCGGCATCACCTCATAGATTGATGTGGTGACCGTGAGCCTTTCCTTGAACCTGGGCACCCTGATGACCTCGACTTGCCGGGTCGCCAGCAGTTGGGTCATATTGTTGTCGTTGAAGAACTTGCGCGCCGCAGGCTCGCTGTCAATCCACATCTCGGAGCAGTCCTGCATCATCTGCAGGGCCGAGTAGAGCTTGAGGCGTCCCTCGCTGTCACAGGTGCTGGTGGTCACTAAATAATCGAGTGTGTACATTGTTGAATTGCTTATTTCCGGTAATTAATGTCGGCTGCAAAGGTACACAAAACTATTGATAACGGCCAAATCGAGACAAGCGCAATCGCTGCACAGCGGCAGATGTGGGCCTCGGCTGCGGTCTAGGGGGCCAGGATAATATCTAAGATGGCGTTGATGTCGGCGATGTTGACCTCGCCGTCGTCATTCATGTCCAGGTCAGGGTCGCTGTCGCCGTCCAGGATGGCGCTCACTACGGTGTTGACATCGGCGATATTCACCTCCTCGTCACAGTTCATGTCGCCCAGAACGTGTCCCATGCAGACACCCATGATGTTATTGAACTCCTTCCAGATAAAAGCATTCTTGTAGGCATTGACCGATGATAGCGGCACATACAACGTCCCATTGCGATAGATGCCTGGCTGGAAGTAATTGTTGGTGACGAACACAGGAGGCACCTTGGCCTTGCACGTGATGGTTTTCAAGTCATTGCAATTGCCAAACACCTCTGCCATGATCGAATCAACCTCGCTACCGATAGTTACCTCATTCAACCTGGAGCAATAGTAGAACGTGTAGGCGGGAAGCTGCTGCACGCCGTCGCCAATCACCGCGGTTTCCAATCCCATACAGGAATGGAATACCGACTGACCCAGCGCAGTGACTTGATCGCCTATGATGGCCTCTTTCAAGCCGTGGCAATTGGCGAACACTCCATCGCCTACGGTTGTCACCATTCCACCCAGGTTCACCGATTCCAGTTCAGAGAAGGAAAAGGCAAAGTCTCCAATCGTGCGCAGCGAGTCGGGCCATGAGACAGCCTTGAGGTTGTAGCAGGAATTAAAGGCCCCTCGGCCTATCTCGACAATCGACTCGGGCATCTGCACATCAGACAGTCGACCGCACGTAAAGAACAAATCTTCAGGGATAACTGTGACGCCTTTCCCAATCACGGCACTCGTTAAGCCACTGCACGCCGCAAACGCGCCACGCCCCAGTGACGCCACCCCATCGGGAACCATGACCCGAGGCAACGACATACAGACACCGAAGGCGTAATCGCCGATCACTGCAAGTGTGCCGGGCAATGCCAATGACGCCAGCTCAGAGCAATAATAGAACGCGCTGTCACCGAGAGCCTTGAGGCCTTCATTGAATGTCACTGACCCAATTTTGCCACAATTGGCAAAAGCCGACTCCCCTACTCTCTCGACACTAGAGGGTATCTCCAGCTCGGCGAGATTCATCAGATACCTGAACGCTCCATCCCCTATCGAAATGAGCGACGGTGGCAAGGTCAGATGGTTTATATTCAATCCAGAGAAGGCATAATTGCTGATCGATGTGACCGTGTCGGGCAAAACCAAATCGTGGCCACACACATTCTGGCCATCAATATACACCTGATCCATGCCTCTCAACGGGCAAGATTCCTCGTTGGCAAAGCGAATGTTGCACCAGGCTCCCAAGTCATCAATCGTCACGCTGTTGAAAGGCAAGCTGCGAGACTTGAACGCATCCTCGCCAATCTCAACAATATTACAAGGGATGGTGATACTCTTGAGCCAAGGGCACTTGCTGAATGCTCTAGTGCCGATTCTTGTCATCGTTGATGGCAGCACGAGGTCACCCGTCAATTCCTCGCCATCAATATAGCGCAAGCCAGCACGATCAATCGGGTTGGCATCCTCACCAAAGTCTATCGAGAACCATGCAGCCGCATCAGTGACATCGACACGTCTTATCAAACTCTGGTAAAAGGCGCCCGTACCAATCGTGCGCAACGGGCCGGCGTTGATGGTCATGTGATCAAGTACAATGCAGGAGAACGCATAGGGTGCCACATCGGTCACGCCAGCTGGCAAGGTGAGGTCGGTGAGCGGTTCTTCACCCAAGTAAAGGTGGCGGGCACAGGACAACGGATTGGCAGACATGTTGCCAAACGTGATGCCGCACCATGCCTCCAGGTCCTCGATATGGACTTCTTGCAGGCTGGAACAACCAGCAAAGGCATCAGCCTCGATCTCATTCACGCTCGACGGTATATAGATGCGCTTGAGCCACGTGCTGCCATTGAAAGCGCTCTTGCCGATTTTGGTCATCGTGGACGGAATGACTATGGTTCCAGGTGCATCAATGCCGTCAAAATAGACCTGCTGGGCACGGTCAATGGGGTTGGAGTTCGTGCCGTTGAACTCTATACTGAGCCATGCCTGGGTATTGGTAATATCCAGACGTCCGATTTGGCTATAGTAGAAAGCGCCATCGCCAACAGAATGCAGAAAACCGGCATTGATGGCCAAATGGTCAAGGGCAATGCTCGCAAAGGCATAGGGCTTGACCGTGTCCACGCTTTCGGGCAGGGTAATGTCATCAAGGCGCTCACCAGCGCAGTAAAGGTAATGCGCATCCACCAAGGGGTTTGCACGCAAATTTCCAAAGGTGATGCCACACCAGCTTTCCAGATCGTTGATGTGGACCTCGGCCAGGTTATGACAACCGTTAAAGGCATCGTTCCCTATCTCGATGATACTTGACGGGATAGAAATGCGTGTGAGCCACATGCAATCCCTGAAGCAGTCCGCTTTGATTCGGGTCATCGTGGCGGGGATTGAGACATAACCGGGGATATCAGCCCCGTCAAAAAACACCTGTCCAGCCTGGTTGATAGGGTTAGAGCCCTGCCCATTCAAGTCCAGAGCAAGCCAAGCCCCCACATCCATGATGTCCAGACGCCCGATCTCACTATTATAAAACACTTGAGAGCCTATTGATTGTAACGTCCCCGCATCAATAGTGAGCTGGTCCAAATGGATGCCGGCCAGGGCATAATTTCTTACCCGAGACGGCAGGTTGAGCCTAGTGACCTTCTCACCGCCCACATACAAGTAATGGGCCTGGGCCAGAGGATTGGAACTGATTCTTAAAAAATTGATGCCGCACCAGGTTTCGACACTCTCGGTGTAGACTTCGGTCAAGTGGTTACAACCACCGAATGCATTTTCATCAATCCTCACAACACTTGACGGAATCGATATACGTTCAAGTCCACTACGGAAAAATGCCGATGGGCCTATGGACTTGAGTGAATCGGACAGTTTCACTGCAGTTAACCGTGAACAATTCTTGAACACTGCATTTTCGATTTTCTTGATGCCATTACCAATTTCAGCATAGCTCAAGTTAGGGCAATACTCAAACGCCAACGTGCCTAAACTCGTGACCGAGTTGGGGATGGTGATGCTATCCAGTCCAGCGCTTTGAAAAGCCCTTACTCCAATCGAGGCAACAGTGTTAGGAATCTGCACCGAGTGCAACTGGTCACAGTCGCGAAAGGCATCATCAGCAATAGCTGTCACTTTAAAACACAGGCCATTAAAGGCAATCTGCTCGGGAATGACCACATTGCCGCTATAACTGTTATACCCGTTATTGCGACAGGTTACAGCAACAGTTGTCTCGGTAGTCTGGTTGTAATAGATGCCGTCAACCTTGTAGTCGCTGTCAAACTCTTCGGTTGCGGGGCATACGCCATGTAACATGCTGTGGTCTTGGGTGGGGCGATAGCCGCCACCGTTCAACGCATCCAGCTCATAGTAACCGTCATACAGGCCGTCCCACCCCCAGTTGACATGATACTTGCTGCCATCGTAGCCATCCAGCACAAAATTGTGAGGCGATGCTGTGGCTGGCTTGCCCGAATAGATCACAGGGCGCCCGGCGCGCAGGTCTTCCTGGATCATCGCGTGCCACTGTTCATCGCTATAATAGACACGCGTGACAAAACTCGCATTCTTGTCGTAACCGAACAATTTAAAAGCCTTGAGTTGGTCAACGCTCCAGGCCGCACTGCTGGGTATCGTGTAATCCATTTTGCAGGCTTGTCCGCAGTAGCGCATCAGCAAAGCTACAGCAGAGCCTTGCTCCTCGGTATAGGAGCCCTCACGGTAACTGTCCTGCATCAGGTCCCAAGGTACATCTGCAGGAGGCAGGGCCGGGACATTAAGCCTTAACGTCTCGGTCACATAGGCTGGCACGGCAGGCAACTGTGACGGATATCGCCAATAATTCATCACCTGTGCCATCGCCGTGGCCACACAGCCCGTGACACAAGGCTTACCCTCGACCTGGGGGCACTGGTCACGATAGGGGGTGCGCTGTCCCCAGGTGGTGGTTAGCATCTGTGGCACAACCGATTCCGAGCCCTGGGTCTGGCGGGACGGCTTAGCGTCAGGATGATTGAAAAGGTACTCCATCTGCTCGGCATACTGGTCGAGGAGCCACTGCACATTGCCTGGCACCGATGTCATGTCGATGGAATGGTCGCCATAGGCCAGCACCTGGCGAGCACGGTCGTCACCCGCGACGATGACAAAGCCATTACCATCGGCCACGTCAAACACATAGTAATCAACCGCTTGGCGCTTGCTCACCGAGGGTGCGGTATATACCAGCCGCAACGGCGTGGGAGAGGCATTGCTGTTTATAACAGTATGTGAATTCACAAACCGTGATGCCGCTTCGCGGGCCGCAGCGGCATCTATGGGCGATGCAGGCATCAGCAACGGCGTCATCGCCAGCAAGATAGCCACCAAGTATCTTATTTTCTTCAATAATTCCATTACACTGCAAGTGAAAAACCAGCTTCAAAGGTTCTCACCACAAATGTAGCAGCTTTTGACCAATAGTCCATCCCTGATAGTCAAAAAACACATTATTAAAATACTTTAAGAGGCCTGGAAGGGCATTTTTGCGGGATTTTTTGTAATTTTGCGGCGCTTTTTGTGTAATTGCTGCACAAGTAGCTGTAAATAAACCGTATATCAACAAAGACAACCATAAATTTTAAAAGAGAAAGTATGGGTTTAAGAATTATCGTTCTGGCCAAGCAAGTGCCAGACACCCGCAATGTGGGTAAAGACGCGATGAAGGAAGACGGCACCATCAACCGTGCAGCCCTTCCCGCCATTTTCAACCCCGAGGACCTGAATGCCCTGGAACAGGCTTTACAGTTAAAGGACGCCCATCCCGGTTCGACAATCACACTGCTGACAATGGGTTTGCCCCGCAGTGCCGAAATGGTGCGCGAGAGCCTGTATCGTGGTGGTGACGACGGCGTGGTACTGACCGACCGCCCCCTGGGTGGTGCCGACACGCTGGCCACAAGTTACTCGCTGGCTCAGGCCATCAGGCACATGGGCAAGTTTGACATCATCGTGGGTGGCCGCCAGGCCATCGATGGCGACACCGCTCAAGTGGGTCCGCAGATTGCCGAGAAGTTGGGTTTGCCGCAGGTAACCTATGCCGAGAGCATCCAGATCGCTGATGGCCGTGCTACCATCAAGCGCCGCATCGAGCGCGGCTTTGAGACCGTGGAGTGCCCGCTGCCCCTGGTCGTTACCGTCAACGGCAGCGCCGACGCTTGCCGTCCCCGCAATGCCCGCCTGGTGCAGAAGTACAAATATGCCGTGACGCCGAGCGAGAAGGCAACCCTGCCCGCCGACCGTCAGGCCCTTGTCGATGCCCGTCCCTATCTGGGCATCAAGGAGTGGGGCGTGAAAGAGATCGAGGCCGATCCCGAGCAAATCGGCATGGCTGGCTCCCCCACCAAGGTAAAGACCATCGTTAACGTTGCTTTCCAGGCCAAAGAAGCCCGCCGCATCGACGCTGCTGCCGACGCCGAGCTTGAGGGTCTCGTGAAAGAACTTATCGCCGACCACATCATCGGATAGGCATAGTTAATCTGTGTGGCTGTGTCATAAATCAGCATCGTTTTGAAATTAAACAAATAAATTTTTATTATAATTTTATTTCTAATTTTGCTTAATTTCTCCGTGCGCAGCACGGACACCCATGCAGGTTTGAATTATGACACACCCTGCAACTAAGAACAAAAAACTGAAAGAAAATGGAAGACAAGAATAATCTGATAGTCTATTGCGAGTATGACGAGGGCCGCATTGCCGACGTCAGCCTCGAACTCTTGACCAAGGGCCGCACGCTGGCCACCCGCCTGGGTTGCCGCCTCGAGGCTCTGGTGCTGGGCGACAAACTCGACGGCATCGAGCAGGAGTTGTTCCCCTATGGCGTTGACGTGGTCTATAAGGTACAGGACGAGCGTCTGTTCCCCTACACGTCACTGCCCCACTCCAGCGTGGTGACCACGTTGTTCAAGGAGATTGAGCCGCAGGTGTGCCTCATGGGCGCCACCACCATCGGCCGTGACCTGGGTCCCCGCGTGTCGTCGTGCCTGCACAGCGGCTTGACTGCCGACTGCACGTCGCTCGAGATCGGTGACCACACCGATGCTGTTAAGGGCAAGGAATACAAGGACCTGTTGTACCAGATCCGTCCCGCCTTTGGCGGCAACATCGTCGCCACCATCGTCAATCCCGAGTGCCGTCCCCAGATGGCTACCGTGCGCGAGGGCGTGATGAAGAAAGAGATTTTTGACCCGGCCTACAAGGGTGAGGTCATCAACCTGGATCCTGACAAGTATATCGACCCCGCCAGCCTGGTGGTCAAGATCATCGACCGCGAGATTGAGCAGAGCAAGGTCAACATCAAGGGTGCCCACATCATCGTAGCCGGCGGCTACGGCATGGGCAGCAAGGAGAACTTCGACATGCTGTTTGAGCTGGCCGACGTGCTCGGCGGTGAGGTAGGTGCCTCTCGCGCCGCCGTCGATGCCGGATTCACCGAGCATGAGCGCCAGATTGGCCAGACGGGTGTCACCGTTCGTCCCAAGCTGTATATCGCCTGCGGTATCTCGGGCCAGATCCAGCACATTGCCGGTATGAACGAGAGCTCGATCATCATCAGCATCAACACCGACCCCGATGCTCCCATCAACGCGATTGCCGACTATGTGATCACGGGCAGCGTCGAGGACGTGATTCCCCGCTTGATTAAGCACTACAAGAAGAATTCTAAGTAATCGGCTTTAGGTGTTAGGTGTCAGGCTTTAGGTATTTGGCTTTCTGTGACTCCTGACTTCTATCTTCAACTTATAACTCAAAACAAGAAAATGGCTAACTTTTATACCGACAATAAAGCGCTCCAGTACCATCTGCGTCATCCACTGATGAAGGAAATCGTTGCCCTGCGCGAGCGCAACTACACCCAGTGTGAGAAATTTGACTACGCGCCCCTCGACTTTGAGGACGCAATGGACTCCTATGAGCGCGTGCTGGATATCATCGGTGAGGTGTGCGGTGACATCATCGCGCCCAACGCCAAGGACGTGGATCTCGAGGGTCCCCACCACGAGAACGGCCGCGTGCGCTATGCCAAGGGCACCGAGGAGAACCTCAAGGCCCTGAACCAGGCAGGCCTGATGGGCATCACCCTGCCCCGCCAGTACGGTGGCCTGAACATGTCGTCGATTCCCTATATCATGGCAGCCGATATGGTGAGCCGTGCCGATGCGGGATTCGTCAACGTGTGGGGTCTGCAGGACTGCGCCGAGACCATCAACGAGTTTGCCAGCGAGGACCAGAAGGAGCGTTTCCTGCCCCGCACCTGCAAGGGTGAGACGCTGGCCATGGACCTCACCGAGCCCGATGCAGGAAGCGACCTGCAGTCGGTTATGCTCAAGGCCACCCAGGACGAGGACGGCACTTGGCGCCTGAATGGCGTGAAGCGCTTCATTACCAACGGTGACGGTGACATCTCGCTCGTGCTGGCGCGCAGCGAGGAGGGCACCCGCGACGGCCGCGGCCTGTCGATGTTCATCTATGACAAGCGCGACGGCGGCATGACCGTTCGCCGCATCGAGGACAAGATGGGCATCCACGGCAGCCCCACGTGCGAGCTCGTGTTCAAGAATGCCAAGGCCGAGCTGTGCGGCGACCGCAAGCTGGGTCTGATCAAGTATGTGATGTCGCTGATGAACGGCGCACGCCTGGGTATCGCAGCCCAGAGCGTCGGCGTGAGCGAGGCCGCCTATCAGGAGGCTATCGCCTATGCCCGCAGCCGTGAGCAATTCGGCAAGGCCATCATCAACTTCCCCGCTGTGAGCGAGATGATCGCCAACATCAAGGCCAAGCTGGATGCCTCGCGCACGCTGCTGTATGAGTGCACCCGCTTCGTCGATATGTACAAGTCGCTGGAGGCTATCAGCCGTGAGCGCACCCTCGCCCCCGAGGAGCGCAAGACCATGAAGGCCTACAACCGCCTGGCCGACGCCTTCACACCGCTGGCCAAGGGTATGACCAGTGAGTTCTGCAATCAGAACGCCTACGACTGCGTGCAGATTCACGGCGGTAGCGGCTTCATGCGCGACTACGCCTGTGAGCGCATCTACCGTGATGCCCGCATCACCAGCATCTATGAGGGTACGACCCAGCTGCAGGTGGTAGCCGCCATCCGCCACGTCACCACGGGCACCTACCTGAACCAGATCAAGGAGTATGCTACCCGCGAGTACAGCGATGCCGTAGCTCCCATGAAGGCCAAACTCGAGGCCATGACCTCCCTCTATGAGGAGACGATGGCCAAGGTGCAGGCTGTGGAGAATCCTGAGTACATCACCTTCCACGCCCGTCGCCTGGTCGAGATGCTCGGTCACATCATCATGGGCTATCTGCTCATCGGTGACGCCAGCCAGGAGCCCGACCTGTTCATGGACAGCGCCAAGGTCTATGTCAACATGGGCGAGGCCGAGGTAGCGCGCCACGCACGCTTCATCGCCGGCTTCAACCCCGAGGACCAGGCAGCATATATGCGTTCATAATCAATGATTGGACCTTTTGTCCAATCATTGGGCTTAGAGCTTAGAGTTTAGGACTTTGAGAGCTTTTAGAGCTTAGAGGGCACTTCGCCCTGTTTCAAGAAAAGGATGTCAGCCTTTGCCAATGAATGGCAAGGGCTGATGTCTTGTTTTTGGACAATTATTGGCAAGTGTAATGAAAATGGTTTATCTTTGTCGCGATAATATGAGTCGTGAACGGGATATATATAAGGTGACGCTGGTGGGCAGTGCGGGTAATGTAGCGCTGCTAACCTTTAAGTTCATTGCCGGAGTGATGGGTCACAGCTCGGCGATGATTGCCGATGCCGTGCACTCGCTGTCGGATTTCATCACCGACGTCATCGTGCTGGCGTTTGTCCACGTGAGCGCCCGTCCCCAGGACGAGAGTCATGATTATGGGCATGGCAAATATGAGACTTTTGCCTCGTTTATCATTGCCATGGCACTGCTGGCCGTTGCCATGGTCATCATCGTCTCGGGAATTGCCAAAGTCATCGACTGGGCGGGCGGCAAACAGCTGGCGGCACCTGGATGGCTGGCGCTGGCCGCTGCGGTCATTTCGATCATTGTTAAGGAAATCCTGTATCGTTACACCGTCTTCAGCGGCAAGAAACTTGATTCCCAGGCCCTGATTGCCAATGCCTGGCACCATCGCAGTGATGCCATCTCGTCGGTGGGCACAATGGTGGGCATCGGCGGTGCCATCTTGCTGGGTAACCGGTGGACAGTGCTCGATCCGCTGGCATCGATCGTGGTGGGCGCCATCCTGGTCAAGGTGGCAATCAACCTGCTGCGATCCAGCGTGAATGAACTCACCGAACATTCCCTCCCTGGTGATGTGGAGAAAGAGATTGAGGACATCATCTGCTCATTCCCTGACGTGCAGGAGCCTCACAACCTGCGCACGCGGCGCATCGGCAACCGCTTTGCCATCGAGGCCCACGTGCGCATGGACGGCAACTTGACGCTAACGGCCGTTCACGACCGCACATCGGCCATAGAGCAACGCCTCAGGCAACGTTTTGGGCCGCAAACTCATATCACCATCCACATGGAGCCCGTCAAAAAGTGAGGCAATACCCAAAATCAATCATTGGTGATTTTCCCCGGACAATAATAAATAAAAATAAATGAAGCGCAAGGCAACAAGGTCTTGCGCTTCACTATTTTCTGATGTCTATTCGCGGCAGGTTTACTCGTACCTGAGGTTGTTGGCTTCCGATACGATACCGTTCACGGTTACCTTGAATCCAGTGGAAGTGCCACTGAGCTTGTTAAGCACATCTACGACCTTGTCGCGGGCAACTCCCTTGGAATTGATGATGGTCACCTTGTTAGAGTAGCTGGCGCTCTTGCTGGTTACCAAAGCAAACGTCAGTTCACAACTCAAGTCATATTTCTCCTTGACCAGTTCGGCATCGCTCTTGGTGCTGAACTTGTACATCACACCAAATTCGGCTGGGAACCTATCACTAGTTACGGTCTTGGTCCACCAGGTGCTGGTGACTGACTCCATGACGTTGCGGCCATTCTCGGCCTTGTAGGTGATAAACACATTGCAGGCATCGAGCAGGTCCTGAGAGATTGCAAGGCTATAGGTTGCCGTTGCAGTGGTCTTCTCTTTGGGCTCGTCGTCGCCGCCACAGGAGGTCAATGAGAAAAGCGCCATCATCAGCATGGCTGATATAAAGACTATTCTTTTCATTGTGAAAAACTTGTTTGACAGTTTATCTTAATCGTTCAGGATGATATCGATGACATTGTTGACGTCGGCAATGTTCACCTCGCCATCCTTGTTCACGTCACCGGTTTTGGGAGCGGGAGCCACGCCAAACAGCAGAACGCCGATGATCTGTCCCATAAATTCGAGATTGATATCGATGTTGGCGCTCAAGGCCGTATCAGTGAAACGGGCTACCAGGTCGAGAGGCACCTCGCCCAACTCGGGACCCATCCAGAAGTCGTACTGAGGATCGTCACCAGCGGTGATGGCGACGGGCGAGTTGAACGTGATGGTCGTATAACCATACTCGTCGATACCCTTGACGCCAGAGACCTCGATGTTGCCCACAGGCATGGGAATACCCTCGGCAACAAGCACAAAGTTCTTGAGGGTCAAGGTGTAAGTGTTATCATCCTCTACCACCTGGACAGAGACTTGGTCCTGCTCGGTGCTGGTGCCATTGATGGTCACCTTCAAGTGGCTGGTATAGGTGGTGGCGCTCAAGGCCATCGTGCAGCACAGGGCTGCCAGAGTAAATAAAACTTTTTTCATTATTGCTATCTGTTATTAAATTAGAATTTAAGTTGCTGGATTAGTGACTGCTCAAGAGCATGTCGATGAGCGAGGTCACGTCACTGATGTTGATGACGCCACTCTCGTCAACGTCGGCACCCTGCATATTGATGCCCTCGGGATTGCCGCTGAGCAGATAGTCGATCAGGGCGGTCACGTCACTAATGTTCACAATACCATCATTGTTCACGTCACCCCTCATGAATGAAGCGGCAACGGTGGCGGTGATGATATAGCAGGTTGCATTCTGCAAGTCACCGGGCACGGCACTGATGGCAATGCGGTAGGTACCGTCGGCATTCTTCTCCATTGACTTGGTGACAACGGCACTGGCACCGGTTACGGTAGCGGTAAAGTCATCCAGATTGGGCTCGCTGGCCAGTTCCATCGAATAGGCCGTCACGGCAGGGTTCCAGCCCTCGATAGTGTTGCCCTGGTAGCGCAGGTCGGTCATGTCGGCCAGGTAAACCAGTTCCATGTCATCGACGTAGAGGGCGTCACCCTTGTTACCCTCTCCAGGGTTGCCATTGGTCGAGAAGGTGACAAAGATGGCCTCGCTGGCTGCATTGTTGGCTGCATAGCTGTCGTAGTCAAAGGGGAACGAGTACTGGGTCCAGTCACAGACAGAAATCTGACCACCCACGATGCTGCCCGAGAGGTTGGTATATTCCTTGTCAACGGGCTCCTGGTAATAGGTGCCATCAAAAGTCTTGACACTCACGCTTGCCTTGTGGTCAGGATTGGAATTAGTACATTTTAGCCACACGTTGAATTTGTCGGGTTTGGCATACAAGGACATATAATATTCGTCAGTACCTTTGCTCTTGTCCATCTCGGCATGGTTGGCGGTATTGTCGGCAAACATCGAGCCGGCATTGAGGCGGCCATTGGTCATCGTGCCGTTGGCAATAGATGAGAAAACCCCGCCGGCTGTCATTACAGCACTGTGGCCGTCAGCTCCCACGCGCACATCGTCGCTCTGCTCAAGGGAAACCAAACCAGCCGATATGCTGGCATAGCTGCCGCTAGCGGTCTTGAAGCCGTGCCAGCGGTCGGGTTCACCATTGCTGTTGGTCCATGCTTCCATGTCGCTGTTGGGCAGCTGGAAGTGGTTGCCAACGGTATTGAACCATAAATCGATACCGTAAGCGGGAATTGACACATTGGCAGCCATCATGCCGTCCACAGTGCGTGCAAACAAGATGGTGTTCATAACAATCGTGCTGCTGTTGTAGACGACATCGACATCGCGCTGAGCGCTGTAAACGGTCACACCACCCTGGGTGTCACAGTGTACGTCATTCATTACCAGAGTACCAAGGATTGGCACTTCAAGGGAAAACGTGTTCAAGCCATCGGCCTCGGGGGTCACAGTCACTGTGACGTCCGCATTATAGACCTGACCATCAAAGTTAACGACAATGTTACCGCTGTAACTTTCGGCATGGAGGGCCACCACGGCCATCACTGCCAAACAAAACGTAAAAATTGATTTTTTCATTCTTAATAAATTTAATCTATATAGTTCTATTAGTTATTTGATTCGATAGATAACGCCCAGCGTGCCATAAAGGGGTCGCAATGGCTGGACAGAGTGGAAATCGCTCTTGAACAGGCCGCTCAAGCCGTAGGTCAGCTCGGCAAAAACGCCCCAACGGCGATGGAGCTGCCAATCGCCACCCACGTCGAGGCCCCATTGCATGTGACGCATATTGGCGTCAAAGTCAAAGTCCCCTCGATCGCCGGGCTCGCTGCCCATTTCGATCTTGGCGCCCACGGGAGTGCCCTCACGCAGGTATCCGTCATAGGCCCATCCCCAGAAACGCCGGTTCATGAGCCATCCCATGAACACGCCCCCACGCACACTCCACTTGTCATTGAAGCGGTAAACAGCCTGCACGGGGAGCGAAATGCGTCGCTGGGCACTCTTGATGCGCACGTTGCCCATGAATATACCCTTCAACGACTCCTCGCCCCTGACGACCTCGATGTCGTAGTTCTTGACACGGCTGTCCACATCCATTCCTCCCAGTTCAAACCGAAGGCCTGAGTGCACAGCCCAGTGCTCTCCTAACGGATAAGAGGCCTCGGCTGCAACGGTAAAGTTGAAGCCAGGAGTGTAACTGTTGATGCCACGTATCTCATTACCGATGTGGGTGGGCACGGTGCCCCCCAGGGCATACCCCAAACGCACGTCAAACCTGATGCTGTCGAGCACCGACGCATTGACGTTGATGGCCGCAATCGTCAGGATAAAAAGTAGTATTCGTTTAAGTGCCATGTATTTTTTCTTCAGCAACTTTAATCATTATTCCTCATGAGTGCAGATCAAACGCACCTTATCAACACACAGGCGGCTACCGATGGCTCCGATAAAGTAGCCTCCGCTGGAGCTCGACGAGAAGACGATGGCCAGGCTGTAGCCACGGTCGGCCAGCAGCTGCTCATCGACCTCGCTGCGGTACTCAAACTTCACGTCCCATGCCGTCCAGGTTGTCGTGGGAGTGACGTAGCCCAGATTGGCGACAGCGACAAGCAGGTCGCTTGACAGCACATTGTCGCCATAGAGCACAACCTCGTTGCCTGCAGCATCATGGTTGCGGTAGAACACCGCATAAACCGATGCCGAGTCGGTCCTACCCTCAATGGGATTGCCGTAAAAGTCCTGCACAGTGGGACCTGGCTCATAGGTATAATAGCCCGTGAAGCGGTCGGGGCGACTGGTGAACGGCAAGCCGAATCGCGTGGCGTGCCAATGGTCGCTCATAGCGATGCGGATGTCGAATGTGCCCAGGAACATGTTACCGGCGGCCAAGCGCTTGTTAGCCATGCGGCCAAAGGGTCCCGTGTCACGTGTCATCAGACACACGGCAGATCCATCATAGCCGTTGAGCAACGGCGTGGTGGGATAGTCCATCGGCTGGGCCGTGCTCATCGAGATGCGGTAGCCTGGATTGGCGGTGGCCCAGTCGTTACCCAGCGTGCCGTTAGCCAGGGTGTTGTGCCATACATAGTACCGTTGAGTGGCGGTCTCCAACTCATAGTGTTCAAAGTCGAAGCGCAGCGTGTCGGCAACGGTCACCATCGTGGGAATGACGTTCACGCGGTAGTGGCGCTGCCACTTGCCGTCCTGTGAAGTGACGGTATAGGTAACGGGGCCATTACTGAAGTCGTGTGTGCTGCCGCTGGCTGGCGACACCGTTGCTCCGGGCGACAGGGTCAGCACAGGCGATAACGCCGTGACATCGGCATCTCCCCGCACGGCAAAAGTAATCACGCTGTCGGTCGAGAAGACCGTCTGCATCGAGTCGGTTGACTGGAAAAAGAAGTTAGCGGGATTGGACACATGCAGTGTCACAATCTCGATATCAGCCTCGCAACCGTCGGGTTCGTCACCAAAACATGATGAGCCCATCACCATCATCATCAGGCAACTGACTATAACAGCTGGGGCCATCACCAAATGAGAGTATTCACGCATATTTTTTGTCATAAGTCGTTTCAAACTTGCAAAGTTAAGCATTTTATTGGTCACACAAGAGTTTTGGGGCTATATTTTTAGTCAGAAACGTTTTTTTAGACATTATGTTGTTTTTTGAAAATAATTAGTTACTTTTGTGGTCTTGAAGCCGCTGCAACGGCTACAACCACTTGTTTAGCACGGTGACGTAACCAGCTGAGGATCAAGAACATGAAATAACAATAGACACCGATCTTCTATGATTGAACGACTCATAAATAACCTCTTGGACCTGAGGATATTCCGCACTTTCAAGGTAAGGACGACACCACGATGGATTATCCTTATGCTCGACATGCTGATAGTCCTCGTCAGCTTCACAGCCACAGTTGTAGCAGGAATGTACTCGACCGGCACAGTAACCGGCCGCAGCGACATCCTCATCAACGGCGCTCTGGTTTTAGTGGTTTACTTCCTGGTCAGCTATATTTCAAAGAGTTATACTTGTGTCATCAGGTTATCGGTCATCGAGGACCTGTACCGCATCTTCATGGTAGTGGCTGTCGCCATCGCCCTGCTGTCAGGCATCAACATCTTGAGATTGGGCATCTGGCACACGACGAGCCTTCACTTCTGGGACATCCTGGTAATCGGTGCGTTCGCATTCTCGATGATGATGGTTGAGCGACTGTGCATCAAGTACTTGTACATGCGCATGAACAGCACGACCAAGGGGCGCAAGCGTGTCCTGGTGCTTGGCACCTCGTTTGGGTCGGTATTCCTGGCCAACGCGCTCAAGGGCGAGATTGGCGGCAAATACCTGCCCGTGGGTCTTCTCAGCCTCAAGTCGGGTCAGGACAACCCCGAGGTCAACGGCTTCAAGATCTACCGCTTTGACCCTGCCAACATGACCGACGTGTTTGCCGAGAACGGCATCGAAGCCATTATCTTTGACGCCAAGAGCATGCACCTGATGTCCAGCGGTTTTGCCGACTATTTCATCAAGAACCACATTTCACTGCTTGCCATGAACAAGGTGGAAGAGTTTGAGCAAGACAAGGAAAACGACCGCAATATCTCCACCTTTATTAAGGAGGTTCAGATCGAGGACCTGCTGGGTCGTGATCCCATCGTGCTGAACAACCCCCTCGTGAGCGAACACATCAAGGGTTCGTGTGTCATGATTACGGGTGCCTGTGGTTCGATTGGCAGCGAGATTGTCCGCCAGGTGGCCAACTATGGCGCCAGCAAGATCGTGCTGTTTGACCAGGCCGAAACGCCCATGCACGACATCTCGCTGGAGATGAAGAAAATCTATCCTGACGCCAATATCGAGCTCTTCATGGGCGACGTGCGCAACCGTGCGCGCCTCGAGGAGGCATTTGCCAAGTTCCACCCGTGCTACGTCTTCCATGCTGCGGCCTACAAGCATGTCCCGATGATGGAAATCAACCCCAGCGAGGCTATTCTTGCCAACGTGATGGGCACACGTAACGTCGCCGACCTGGCCTTGAAATATGATGTGTATAAGTTTGTGATGATCTCGACCGACAAGGCAGTCAACCCCACCAACGTCATGGGTTGCACCAAGCGTCTGGCCGAGATTTATTGTCAATCGCTCTTCTTTGACGCCAGCAACAACAAGGGCAAGAAGACCCAGTTCATCACCACCCGATTTGGTAACGTGCTGGGGAGCAATGGCTCTGTTATTCCCTTGTTCCGCAAGCAGATCGCCAGTGGCGGCCCGGTCACCGTTACCCACAAGGACATCATCCGCTACTTCATGACCATCCCCGAGGCCTGCTCTCTCGTGCTCGAGGCAGGCTGCATGGGCAGTGGCGGCGAGATATACATCTTTGATATGGGCGAGCCCGTCAAGATCTACGACCTGGCACGGCGTATGATTTCGCTTGCCGGCCTCAGGCCCGACGTGGACATCAAGATTGAGGAAATAGGCCTGCGTCCTGGCGAGAAACTCTATGAAGAGTTGCTCAACGACAAGGAGAAGACCACAGCCACCGTCAACAAGAAGATCATGATCGCCAAGGTGAAGACCTATGACTATCGTGACGTGTGCGACAACATCGACAAAATAATCGACCTGGCGCGCAAGGGCGACATCCACGGTATGATTTATGCCATGAAGGAGTTTGTGCCCGAGTACAAGAGTCAGCACAGCAAGTTTGAATCAATCGACAAGGAGATCGAGAACGAGACCATTGTTCCACCGACGCCCAGCACACTGCAACGCAATGCCGAATGAGGGCACGAACCCACATAACGGGGCGCGCAAAACTTGATTAAAGCCATACTTTAACCAATCATAGCGCAGTAAACGAAAACAATTAACAGCAATGCATTTACAGCCAACCAGTTATTTATCACACGCTAAAGTATAACATCAAGTTAACGCTATCACAAAAACAAGGTGTTGCTGATTGAACAGCAACACCTCATTTTTGTGTATCATCAGAGCGGGCTTCCAATCCCGTGCATTATGGAATTTACTAAGGGAATTGAAGGCACGATTGCATCAATAGTCGTAGCGATCGCGGGGACGCCAATTGCGCGTGAGAATCCAGATGGTAACGAAGGCGAATACGAGCGTGAGGGCTAGCATCGACATGAACATATACTTCGACAGCATTCGTCCCATCACGGCGGCGTAAATATCACCCATACGGCTAACAATCAGTTCCATAGCCGTATTATAGTCAATCCAGAGCACGATACTCTTGCTGAAAGGAATCAGCGACATGACCATGTAACTCGTGATCACGCCCTTTACACCACGATAGTTGCCAAAGACCTTGCGCAGCGCCTCGGCGATGCATCCAAAGCCGAAACAGCCCAGCGCAAAGTACTCATGCCCCTGACCGAAGATGAAATTCATCATCAGCAACAGCACAGCGCACAAGATGGCCATGCCGGGGACAGGCGAGCTCTGGCACAACTTGAAGTAGGGCCACGCGGCAATCACGGCTGCGAACACGGCGCTGTAGGTCCAGAAAAACGGATGATAGAAACCCAGCAGCTCCACGACCGAAACTGCCAGCACGTATAATAACGCTAAAATCAGAACCTTTATAACTCTCTCCATACAAATTTAACTAGATTTTGGTCAAGCTATCTGTCATTTCTAGCGACAAAAATACATCATTTTATCAAAATCTCCATAACAAATCGCAATAAATTATTGTTTTTGGCCTTAAATAGCCTCTAATTACAGTTTTACACTACCCCATTTATACATTATTAAAATAAAGGGAGTCAGCTAGGGCATAAAAAATATGAACAGGATAGCAAAAAATTTGTACCTTTGCCGACGTGAAAATCATCCGCACGTCCATACTGCCCTTTCACGGATTCTCGGCCATCAACCTGCTGGGAGTGCTGTTTGTGCACCCGGGCGTGTACCTGAGCAACGAGATGATGAACCACGAGCGCATCCATTCGGCACAGCAGCGCGAGCTGCTGTTCGTGGGCTTTTACCTGGCCTACTTGGTGGAATGGGCCATCAGGCTCCCCATGCGCGGCAACGCCTACCGCAACATCTCGTTTGAGCGCGAGGCCTATGCCAACCAGCGAAACCTGGACTACCTGCGCACCCGTCCTTTCTTTGCTTGGCGCCACTACATTCACCATAAACGACATTAACCATACATTATATATATTATGAACCTAACGAAAAAGGCAACACCCATATTTCTCGCATTGGCCCTGATGGTCACCTTGCAGGCAATGGCCTCCTATACCGCCCAAGAGGCGGTGGACAAGTTCGTGTCACTCAGTTCGCTCCGCTATGCGTCTGTAGGCGTGACCGTTATCGACCTGGACAGCGCCAAGACCATCGCCAGCTACCGTCCCGAGCAGGCCAATATCACCGCCTCGACGATGAAGACTGTAGTCTCGTCGGCCGCGCTGGGACTGCTGGGGCCACACTTCCGCTTTGAGACGCCGGTCTATCTTGACGGCAATGTTCAGAATGGAGTGTTCAAGGGGAATATCGTGATTCGCGGCACGGGTGACCCCACGCTGGGGTCGGTGTTCCTGCCGTGTCAAGCCAATATTGTCGATGAGATCATCGACGCACTGCGTGCCCTAGGCATCACCAGGGTTGAGGGAGCCGTCATCGGCGATGACAGCTACTACGCCTACCCCTACTTTGACGAGGACTGGGATGTGGGCGACCTGGCCTATGGCTATGGTACCGCGGTTCACGCATTGAACTACCACGACAACCTGGTCACCGCGTCCTATAGTCTGGACGGACATGGCCGCGTCGCACAATCGTCATTCTCGCCCGCAGTGCCGGGCCTGAAGGTGGTGAGCCGGTGCCGTGGCAGCCGCGGCCGCAATGCCATCACCCCTTACCTGAACTACAGCCTGCCCGCACTGGTGCTCACTGGTGAGACAACCGCCAGGAGCTACAGCGCCACCTATGCCAACCCCACGCCTGCCCCGATGCTGGTCGATAGCGTGGAGCGTGCCATGCTCAAGTGTGACGGCATACGCTATGATAAAGCCCCTGAAGCGCGTGCCAGCCTGGAGGATGCCGCGAGCACCCTGCTGGTGGTGCACAAGTCCCCCGAACTCACCGAGGTTATCACCTCGCTGCTGGACCGCAGCGACAACATGTTTGCCCACGCGCTGCTGCGCGCCATCGGTTCCCGCGAGTGGGAAGTCAAGGGACTCGGCGCCATGCCGTCTGACCTGGACGCTATCGGCGTAGCAGCCGTCAAGCAATGGCTCGAACAGCAAGGCGTCAACCCCGAGCCGCTGTTCATGCGCGACGGTAGCGGCCTGGCACGGGCCAACAAGGCGCCAGTCAGCTTCTTCGGCGAGATGCTCTCGATGATGGCCCACCGCCGCTTTGACGGCGTGCGCCTGTGTGACCTCATGCCCAAGGCTGCCGGACGCGCCGGACAGACCTTGAAGGATAACCCATTGAGTGACAAGATCGTGCTCAAGTCGGGCAGCATGCGCCACGTGCAGTGCTTTGTGGGCTATTATCCCGCCGAGGAGCCCCGATATGCATTTGCCGTACTGGTCAACAACTTCACGTGCTCACAAGCCAGCATCCGCGAGCAGATCGGGACCTTCCTGTGCAACCTGTTTGAATAAGTCCAGCTGAGGCTTGACAAATCCTGATAAAGGGCAATTTGGAACCTGCTCGCACTATTTTTTGACTGAAAATAGTTGGTGTTTCAAAAAAAATGCCTAAAATTGCAGGTTCAATGTAAAGCAAATACTTGGCAATTTGCCGCCAAGAACCAATAAAACAGACTATTATGAACATGTCGATTGAGAAAATGTTGTCTCATGTCTATGAGATTGAGGGACTGATGCTCGTCACCCGCCGCCTGGGAGAGGAGAACACACCCCAAGTCATTACCGATAAAATCCAGCGCAAGGTACGCGAGCTGGCCCAGATGTGCGACGTGACACTCGCCGCGCCCGAGCAGCCTGCTGTGCCCGCACCCCAACCTGCGCCCGAGCAGCCTGCCGCTCCCGCCGAACCTGCCGCTCCTGCCGCTGCACCCGCAGCAGCCGAAGAGGCACCGGACAAGGCAGCCGAAGAGGGCCTTCCCGAGGAGGACTATGACGCTGACGAGACATGGCAGCACGATAATGGCGAGGAGTTCAAGGAAGTTTTTGAGCTCGACTACAAGGAGCCCCAACAGGTGGTGACGCCGCCGCCCTTCCGCGAACCGGACAATGATGCCGAACCTCAGCCCGATCCAGACCCCGACATGTTGCCCGAAGCCGAAGACGAACCCGACATTACCGTCGAGTTTATCGAGGCCGATGACGACACTGTTCCCGAACCCGAGGACGAGATGCCCATTCCTCCCGTCCCCACCGAGTTTCCCGAGCCCGAGGAGCCAGCCTCCCCGCTGCGTGTTGACGAGAAACTGCAACGTTCCCTGTCCAAGGACATCCGCAAGGCCTTCTCGATCAACGACCGCTTCAGGTTCCAGCGCGAGCTGTTTGCCGGCAGCGCCAACGCGATGAATACCGCCATCGAGCACATCGAGGTGATGACCAGCTATGGCAATGCCGAGCTCTACTTCTACAGCCAACTCAACTGGGACCGTGAGGACGAGACGGTGAAGGACTTCATGGCCATCGTTCGCAACCACTTCCAGCAGTGACGTCAACCACGCAGTCCCATGGCAGGTAAACTCTACATAGTGCCTACCCCCGTCGGCAACATGGCCGACATGACGCCGCGCGCCGTCGAGGTACTCTCCAGCGTGGATCTCATCCTCGCCGAGGACACCCGCACGAGCGGAGTGCTGCTCAAGCACTACGGCATCAACACCCCCACCCGCAGCCACCACAAGTTCAACGAACATGAGGCGGCAGCTGGTGTTGTGCGGCAGTTGATGGACGGTGCGGTGATGGCGCTCATCAGTGACGCCGGCACCCCGGGCATCAGCGATCCCGGATTCCTGCTCTCGCGCGAATGCCGCCGACACGGCATCGAGGTGGAGACGCTGCCAGGCGCCACGGCCTTTGTCCCCGCGCTTGTCAACTCGGGCCTGCCCTGTGACCGCTTTGTGTTTGAGGGATTCCTGCCGTTGAAAAAAGGGCGCGCCACCCGCTTGCAGCAATTGAGCGAGCAGCCGTTGACGATGGTATTCTATGAGTCTCCTGTAAGGTTATTGAAGACACTGCAGCAGCTGGTCGAGTTCATGGGAGAGGACCGCGAGGCAAGCGTCGTGCGCGAGATCAGCAAGGTGCACAACACCACCCACAACGGCACCCTGCGCGAACTGGTGGACTATTTTACCGACAACGCGCCACGCGGCGAGATTGTCATCGTCGTGGCGGGACAGGAACCCAAGGCGACGGTCAAGGTTGATAAATATGCCGCCTTTAAGGGTAAGCAGTCAAAAGTTTAAGAAACACTTTAGAAAATAACAATATAAGAACACAAACACAGATAGTTATGAAAAATATTTTTTATTTCACTTGGCTCCTTATCGGCCTGGCAGTGATGCCGGCCTGCCAACGTGCCAACCAGCAGGATCAAGAAGCGATGCGACTCGATTCCATCAATGCGGCCCTGCAAGACTCCATCAACACCGCCAATGCCGAGAAGGACAGCCTCATGCAGCTCATGGGCGACATCGCTGACGGCATGACCCAGATCAAGGAGCTCGAGGATATCGTGTCGGTCAACAACCTGAACGGCGAAACGCCTGACCGCAAGAAACAGTTGCGCGACGACATCGTCCTCATCCAGCAATCCATCAACAAGCACAAGCAGCGCCTTGCCGAGCTGGAGCGCCGCCTGAAGCAGTCCACCAACTACAACGCCACGATGCAGAAGTCTATCGAGAACCTGAAAGCTCAGCTCGAAGACCAGCAAAAAACCATTAATAGCTTGACTGAACAGCTGGCAGCAGCACACATCCAGATCAAGAACCTGAACCAGAGCGTGGACTCACTCAGCAACGCCAACAAGGCCGTAACCCGCGAGAAGGAAGCCGCCGTCCAGGAGAGCAAGCAGTTATCCCACGAGGTGGACAACCTGAACACCTGCTACTATGTCATCGGCTCAAAAAAAGAGCTCAAGGCACATAAAATCATCGAGACAGGTTTCCTGCGCAAGACCAGGATCCTGGAGGGCGACTTTGAAATGTCCTATTTCACCAAGGCCGACCGCCGCACCTTGAACGAAATTCCCCTGCATAGCAGCAAGGCTCAACTGATGACTAACCATCCCAAGGACTCCTATGAGATCGTCGATCACGGCAACGTCAAGACCCTGCACATCAAGGACACCAACCGTTTTTGGGAAAAATCCAACTTTCTCGTTGTCAAGGTAGATTAACGATGAAGGTTGTCCTGGCACTGGACAAATTCAAGGGCTCGGCAACAGCTAGCGAGCTTAGCTGCGATGTACAGCAAGCGCTCAGCGACCTGCCTGGCGTTCAAGTGGTCACTGTGCCCGTGGCCGACGGCGGCGACGGTACGACAGCCGCACTCGCTGGTAGCCACCGGGGTCAGTGGGTGACCATTCAGGCTCCTGCCCCGCTACTATCCCTTGACCCCGTCAACGCCAGCTATTACTGCTGTGACGACGGCACCGCATTCATCGAGGTGGCCGCCGCCAGCGGCCTGGCGCTCGTTCCCGAAGGCAAACGCGACGTGATGCGCGCCACAAGCCTGGGCACCGGCCTAATGATGTTCGACGCCATCGAACGCGGCTGCCACGAGATTATCCTCGGCCTGGGCGGATCGGCGACATGTGATGGCGGCATGGGCATCATGAGCGCCCTGGGGGCTGAATTTCTAGATAATGAATATCATCACCTATACCCTAGCGGAGCCTCGCTGGATCAGATCACCCACATCGAGACCCGCGGCATCCCCAGCCAGGTGCAGGATTGCCGCTTCACCTTGTTGACCGACGTGAACATCCCGCTGTGTGGCGAGACCGGCGCAGCCACAGTGTTCGCACCTCAAAAAGGGGCCACACCCCAGCAAGTCACCATCCTCGATAACGGACTGCGCCACCTCTCATCCATCATCGGTAACCGCATCGCCGCCATGCCCGGATGTGGCGCGGCTGGTGGCATTCCAGCCCTGATGATGCACCTGCTGCAGCACTGCCAGTTGTTGCCCGGAGCACCCTTTGTACTAGATAGTTGCGGGCTGGACGATGCCCTCGACGGAGCCGACCTCGTCATCACCGGCGAAGGGCGCCTCGACAGCCAGACGCTCATGGGCAAGGCTCCTGGGGTCGTCATCGACCGGGCACGCCGGCGCGGCATCCCTGTCGCCGCCGTGTGTGGTGCCATCGACTCGGCCCTTAACATCGCCATGACAGGTCTGCAAGCCGCTATCGCCGTGAGCGGCACATTGCCCCACGAGCAGGCAATGGATAACGCTGGCACCAGGGCTCGCGTCGCGGCAGCTATACGACAGATCGTGTTAAAAGGTTAAAATTCATTATAATTAACATTGCAATCGGCATCTAACCTTTATTCCAAATTTTTTTTAAGCGATAATCCATCTTTTTTGACTTAATATTTTGCTTATTCAAAACAAATAACTAATTTTGCCGACTGAAAAGAGCAGTATTGTTGTTCACCGTTAACTAGACTTTATTGTTTTATTCAATATTTTTTATTAACAACATTAAATTAACAATCTATGAAGAAATTATCTGTACTTTTGGTTGCAGCTGCAGTGGCTATCAGCGCATCTGCAGGCGTTAACTTCAAGAGCACCCACGCCTTGAAGAGCAACAAGATCAACAAGGAGATGGTTAAGTTCAATGCCAAGCAGGCAAAGGCTAGCACCAGCCTCCGTGTCATCACCGAGCAGCCCGCTGGCGAGCTCAAGAGCTACAACCGCGCTGGTCAGTATGACTACAACAGCAACGGCTATCTCTACAACGGTCAGCAGGACGGCAACCGCATGGACATCGTCTATGCCGAGGACGGCACCACCGTTTACATGAAGAACATCCTCTGCGGTAGCGCCAGCATGCTGGGTGTTAGCTGGGTAGAGGGCACCATCGAGGGCAACGAGATCCACGTGCCCCTGGGCCAGTCCATCTACTGGAGCGACCAGTATCAGGCCAACGTTCTGATCGCCATGGGCGAGAGCACCATCAACGAGGAGGGTTACTTTGAATTCGTTAAGGACGACCGCGCCGAGGAGGCTGTCTATGTCATTGACGGACAGACCATCACCCTGCAAGGCACCGAGGGTCCCGTCGAGCTCGATCCTCAGGACCAGAACAGCTACCTGGCCTATGGCCTGAGCGCTTACTGGGAGGATGATAACAGCTGGACCGGTTTCCTGGAGTGGAACACCGTTCTCACCGAGCGCGAGCCCGTCGTTGCCCCCACCGTGATCACCGAGCAGCCTGAGGGCGAACTCGTGACCTACATGCGCACTGGCGACTGCATCTACAACAGCATCTTCGGCATAGGCATCACCGCTCAGGACGGCAAGATGAACGTTGTCTTCGCCGAGGACGGCAAGGCTTACATCCAGAACCCCATGTGGTGGCATGACGGCAACAACAGCTGGGTAGAGGGTACCTATGATGAGGCTACCGGTATCATCACCGTTCCCACTGGCCAGTATCTCAACTGGTACGCAGACAGCGAGTATGGTATCCAGATGATGTGGGGTAGCACCTACGTTTACGTCGACACCGACGAGAACGGTGAGGAGGGTTACTACCTGGGCAACGAGGTAGACGAGCGCACCACCGAGATCATGTTCCAGATCGACGGTGACAAGATCATGCTCCTCGGCAGCGAGGGTGACGCTACCCTTGAGTTCCCCGAGAACTACAATGCTACCGGCCTGTACAGCATGTGGAGCGATGACCAGACCTGGGGTGGTTCTCTCGAGTTCAACACCGTAGGTCAGGTTGTAAACCTCGTTCCCGCTGTTCCCGCTGATCCCGTAGCTGTTGAATTCTATGATGAGGGTGACGAGAGTGGTTGGAACACCTTCGACTTCATCCTGCCCACCACCGACGTGGATGGCAACATGATCGATCCCGAGTACATTAGCTACAGCTTCTGGGTTGACTATGACGGTACCAACCCCGAGATCTTCACCTTCCCCGCTGCCACCTACACCTATGACCTGACCGAGGACATCACCGAGGTTCCCTACTCGCTCTACAGCAGCGCTGTTGACTTCCATGCTAGCTACGTTTACATGTACCGCACCAACGCCGAGGGTTATGAGCCCCTGTTCGTTCGTGACGAGGCCAACGACATGTATGGTAACATCGGTATCCAGGCATTCTACACCGTTAACGGTGTGAAGAACGCTTCTAACATCGCATGGCTGTATGAGCGTCCCGTTAGCGTTAACGAGATGAACGCTGACAAGACCATCGCCAACGTACGTTACTTCAACGTAGCTGGTCAGGAGGTTGCTCAGCCCAACGGCATGACCATCAAGGTGACCACCTACACCGACGGCACCACCAGCACCGCTAAGGTTGTGAAGTAAATGAGGATTTAGGCGTTAGCCTAAGTAATCAAACACCCATCAGTGGAGACGCAAGATTTTGCGTCTCCACTTTTTTTTATCTCTGGGCAAGTTGACCTGGGGGTCAAGGTCGCCGATTTCAATAAAAACATGGTATCGTGCTCTGTAAAATGTCACATAACTTGCATAAATAAAAACAAATCACTAAATTTGTCATCGATTTTATTACAATCCTTATCCAACCTGCCTATTTTACCTACAATCATGTATTTATAACATAAATTCATTTCCACGTGCACAAGTAATCACTACTTATTGATCAATATATCATTTATACTAACATTTTAATTCTATCATTTTATGAAACATTTATCTGTACTACTCATCGCTGCGGCTGTGACACTGAGTGCGGCAGCCGGCACTAGCACGGCTAGGCCCATCAAGATGGTCAACAGCCAGCAGAGCAAGACCATGATGCCAAGCGGCGACTTGACCCACAACAAGAGGATTGGCCGCAACTCGACGCAGAGCCTCGACGCCACTACACAGCTCAGGACAATGAGCTGGAAAGCCCGTCCCGCATCACAGGCCCTCAAGAGCGAGAACACCATCCTGTGGGACTTTGAGGATCCCGCCCAACTCGAGGACTGGGCCGTCATCGATGCCGATGGCGACGGCCACAACTGGTTGTATGGCAACGAAGAGGGCCTGGTGACACACAGTGGCACCGGTGCGATGGCATCCGAGAGCTTTGATAACGCGACAATGTCAGCTCTCACACCCGACAACTGGCTTGTCTCACCCATCGTCAGCCTGCAAGGCTCGCTGGTTTTCTATGCCGTGGGCCAAGATCCCAGCTTCTCCCGTGAGACGTTTGCCGTCTATGCCGCCGTGGGCGAGCCCGAGAGCATCGAGGACTTTGTGAAAATCTCGGACGACTATACCACTACCAGCACGATGAAAGAGATCATCGTGGACCTGAGCCAGTTTGAGGGCCAGGAAGGCTGCATCGCCATCCGCCACTACAACTCTACCGACCAGTTCCTGCTTGTCGTCGATGACGTGACCATCACCACCGACGAGGTCATCCCTGAGCCCGAGCCCGAAACTCCCGAGGTGATCACCGAGATTCCCGAGGGTTGTGTCGTCAAGACCTACTACCGCGACAGCGGCACCATCCTGTATCACTGGCTCATCGGCATCTATGCCCGTCCCACGGCTGGCAAGTTTGCCATCGCCTTTGACCCCGAGAGCAACGATGTCTATATCCAGGATCCCATTTGGGCCTATGAGAATCTGGATGTATGGATCAAGGGTACTATCGATCCTCAGACCAACCTCATCACGATTCCCACCGGCCAATACCTATATTGGGACACAGAGTTTGAGTACGGTCTCAAACTCGTGTGGGGCAGCAGCTACGTGTATGAGCAGGGAACCGATCCCGACACTGGCGAGCCTGCCTACATGATGGGTAGCGAAGTGGACGAGCGCACCACCGAGTTCTACATGCAGCTCGACGGCGACAACGTCTATCTGCTCGACACCTTTGGCGACATCTATGCCGAATTCCCCATGTGGGGCGATTGCATGGGCATGATGCTCATCTGGAGTGACACCCAGAACTGGGACGCATTTGAGTTTGCCAACCACTATCAGGACGGCAGCGATAGGCCCTTCGGCACGCTGGCTGTTATCGTTCCCGCCGTTCCCGCCAACCCCACTGCCGATGAGTTTGTTGACGGCGGTAACGAGATCGGTAGCACACGATTCTACTTCACCCTGCCCGAGACCGACGTGGACGGCAACAAGATCGACTTTGAGCTCTTGAGCTACAGCGTGTGGGTTGAGAACGACAATGGCCCCGAGTTGTTCACATTTGACGCCGAGACCTATTACAGCGACTTGACCGAGGACATGACCGAGATCCCCTACGAGATCTTCTACGGCGGCTATGACTTCTATGACTACCTGGTTTACCTGTATCGCACCAATGCTCCCGGCTATGAGCCCCTGTTCACCAAGAACATCGGTATCCAGGCCCATTACACTGTTGACGGCATCAAGAACTCTAGCGAGATCGCCTGGCTCTATGACAGACCCGTTAGCGTTAACGAGATGAATGCCGGCAAGACCGTTGCCAACGTGCGCTACTACAACGTGGCCGGCCAGCAGGTGGCTCAGCCCAACGGCATGACCATCCAGGTGACCACCTTCACCGACGGCACCACCAGCGTTGCCAAGGTCGTGAAGTGAACTAGCCTCTAGGCTTTATTGACGACTAGTGGAGATGCAAGTATTTGTGTCTCCACTTTCTTTTGGTGATGAGCGCCATGACCCAGGGACAAAGTCGCCAAATCCAATAAAAATTGGAAAATCAATTGGTTAAAGTATTGGATAAACAAAAAAAACGGTGTAACTTTGCGTTGATCATTTCAGGCATTTAATCTATGCAGCTACCTTTTTATTAACCACTATATCATTTCTGTTTTTATGAAGAAAATATCCTTACTACTGATTGCTGCCCTTGTCGCCGTGAGCGCCTCGGCAGGCATCAACATGAAAGCATCTCACAACGTGAGAAGTGCCCGCATGGAGAAGTCAGAACTGCGCACTGCTCTGCCCATGGCACACAAGTCGCTCAGGGCTCCCAGCCGCGTCATCACCGATCAGCCCGCAGGCGAGCTCCACAGCTACCTGCGCAGTGGCACCGCCATCTATCCTCAGGGCCAGGACATCTACATGGGCGAACAGGAAGACGGCCGCATGGACATCGTGTTTGCCGGCGAGGGCAAGGTCTATCTCAAGAACATCCTGTACCGCACCGGTGACCTGTGGGGCAACTACTGGGTAGAGGGCCAACTCAACGACGAGGGCACCGAGATTACGGTCCAGATGGGGCAATCCCTCTACTGGAGCTACAACTACCAGGCCGACATCCTGCTGGCATGGGGTACCACCGAGATCGCCTATGACCAGGAAGGCGCACCCTACATCAACTTCATCATTGATGACCGCATGCAGGAGGTCGTTTACACCATCGACGGCGAGACCATCTATGGCCCCGAGGGCGTTGCTCCCGTCGAGGATGACCAGAACCCCTACTGGGGCTTTGTAGCTACAGGACTGGGCGCTTACTGGACCGACGATTACAGCTTTGCAGGCGCCATGGAATGGGGTACCGTATTCACCGAGACCGAGCCCCAGGAGCCCGAGGGACCGTCGATCATCACCGAGCAGCCCGAAGGAGACCTCTACACGCTCAAGCGCAACAGCGCCACCATCATCACCAGTGGCGGTGAGGTGGTCCACAACAAGACCGATGGCGACGTCAACATCGTCATCAACGAGCAAGAGGGCAAGGCCTATATCCAGAACCCGCTGTGGTTGCAGGACTATGGCTACTGGGTAGAGGGCGACTATGATGCCGAGAGCGGCATGATCGTAGTCCCCACGGGACAATATGTCTATTACAACGAGAGCATGAAGTATGGCATCCAGCTCATGTGGGGCCGCACCTATGCCTATGAGGCCTATGACGGCAGCTACCGTTTGGGCTATGAAATCGACAATGAGACCCAGGAGATCTACTTTATCTTCTTTGAGAACGCCCTGTATCTGCTGGGCAGCGAGGGTGACGTGATGGCCGAGTTCCCCGAGTGGGGCAACAGCACGGGCATGATGGCCGTGTACAGCGACAACCAGGAGATGGGTTGCATCGAGTTCACCAACAAGGACAGCAACGGCGACGATCTGCCCTTTGCCCAGTTCATCAACACCGTGCCTGCCGTGCCTGCCGCTCCCATCATCGATGGCTGGTATGATGGCGGCGACGAGGAGGGCAACAGCTTCTTCATCTTCTCCATGCCCACCACCGACGTGGATGGCAACCTGCTCAATCCCGAGTGCCTGAGCTTCAGCATCTGGATTGACAACGGCGATGGCGCTGAGTTGTTCACCTTTGAGGCCGACACCTATGTCAACGACTACCTCTTTGAGGACACGGCCGAGATCCCCTACTGGATGTATGCCTACGGCTATGACATCACGGGCTATGGCTGCGTCTTCTACCGCACCAACGAGGGTGACAACCCCTTGTTCACCCAGAACATCGGCGTGCAGGCATTCTATGACGTGGACGGCATCAAGAACGCCAGCGAGATCGCTTGGCTCTACGACATCCCCAGCAGCGTCAACGACGTGAATGCCGGCAAGACCGTTGCCAGCGTGCGCTACTACAACGTGGCCGGCCAGCAGATGGCACAGCCCAGCGGCTTGACCATCCAGGTAACGACCTACAGCGACGGCACCACCAGCGCCGTCAAGGTTGTCAAATGAATCAGGCTTTAGGTTCGGGAGTCGGTTAACAATGCCGTGACTTGGTCACGGCCCACCCAAGTCCAAGAACCCGAGCACTTTAACGAGTAGAGACGCAAAATTTTGCGTCTCTACTTGTGTATATGGAGCAGTTGCTGTAATTTTGTGCTATGGACAAGAACGAAACTTACCGAATGCTCGTCAAGCAGGTCGAGAGCCTGATTGAGGGCGAGAACAACCCTGTAGGGCAGCTAGCCAACACGGCCGCGCTCCTGCACGATACCATGGACTGGTGGTGGACCGGTTTTTACCTGATTCTCAATGGCGAACTGCGCCTGGGGCCATTCCAGGGCCCGGTGGCTTGTTACAGCATCAAGCGTGGCCGTGGCGTGTGTGGCACGGCATGGGACCAGGACCGCACCATCGTCGTCCCCGACGTGGAGCTGTTTGAGGGACACATCGCGTGCAGCAGCCTGTCGCGCAGCGAGATTGTCGTGCCCCTGCACGACAGCCAGGGCAACGTCGTCGGCGTGCTCGACATCGACAGCAAGGAGCTGGCCACCTTTGACGAGGTGGACGCACAATGGCTCGAAGAGATTGCCCGCGTCATCTCACGCCACGTACTGGATTAAGTTGACCCCATCCATTCACCCTACCCTTCCACTATCATGAGCTACGAACCACTAGCCGAACGCCTGCGCCCACGCTCGCTCGATGACTACATCGGGCAGCGCCACCTCGTGGGCGAGGGAGCCATCATTCGCCGCATGATCGAGAGCGGCAATATTTCCTCATTCATCCTGTGGGGACCACCGGGCGTGGGCAAGACCACCCTGGCGCGCATCATCGCCGAGCAGACCCAGGTGCCCTTTTACACGCTGTCGGCAGTGACCTCGGGCGTTAAAGACGTGCGCGAGGTGCTCGACCGCTGCCAGGCCGACGCACGCAGCGTGTTCTCCAAGGGCCGCCCCATCCTGTTCATCGACGAGATCCACCGCTTCAACAAGTCCCAACAGGACTCCCTGCTGGGAGCCGTGGAGCGAGGCACCGTGACGCTCATCGGCGCCACAACCGAGAATCCATCCTTTGAGGTCATCCGCCCGCTGCTCTCCAGGGCGCAGGTCTATGTCCTCAACCCGCTGGACCGTGACGACCTGCTACAGCTGCTCGATCACGCCATCAAGACCGACAAGATGTTCAAGGACCGCGAGGTGCGTGTCGAGCAGACCGAGGCCCTGCTGCGCTTTGCCGCTGGAGACGCCCGCAAGCTGCTCAACATCCTGGACCTCATCATGCAGTCGCTCAAGGAGGGCGAGCCCTTTGTCATCACCGATGACATCGTTACAGACCGGCTGCAACAGAATCCGCTAGCCTTTGACAAAGGCGGCGAGATGCACTACGACATCATCTCGGCGTTCATCAAGAGCATCCGTGGCAGTGACCCCGACGCGGCAGTCTATTGGCTCGCACGTCTCATCGCCGGTGGCGAGGATCCCAAGTTCATCGCGCGCCGCCTGTGCATCCTAGCTGCCGAGGACATCGGCCTGGCCAACCCAAACGCGCTGCTGCTGGCCAATGCCACATTTGACATCATCAACAAGATTGGATGGCCCGAGGGACGCATTCCCCTGAGCGAATGCGCTATCTACCTGGCTACCAGTGCCAAGAGCAATAGTGCCTATCTCGCTATAGATGCCGCCCTAGCCATGGTGAACGAGACGGGTAACGCTCCCGTGCCGCTGCACCTGCGCAACGCCCCTACCGCACTGATGAAGCAACTGGGTTACGGCAAGGATTACAAGTATGCCCACGACTTCCCTGGGCACTTCATCAACCAGCAGTACATGCCCGAAGAATTGCACCACCCGCAACTGTGGCAACCCCAGGATAACCCTGCCGAGAACCAGATGGCCGCACGGCAACAGGCACGATGGGGCAACCGAGCCGGTCATGGCCCCGACGACAATTAAAGAATCGCTTTAATTATCGCATCACTAAAGTCTGATGGACAATACGATCGCAATAGGAAAGTTTGGAGAGAAGGAAGCCTGCAATTTCCTGATTTCGCATGGCTATACCGTGCGCGAGACCAACTGGCGCCTGGGGCATCTTGAGATCGATATCGTGGCTCAAGAGCCAGGGGCCAACTGCCTGCATGTGGTCGAGGTCAAGACGCGCGCCAGTGACGAGGACTTTGACCCGATGGAATCGATCACACGGGCCAAAATACGCCGCCTGGTCAACGCCGCTAACGGCTACATCACCCATTACCAGCTGGCCATGAGTGTACAATTTGACGTCATGATTATTGTGGGGACTAGCGAGCGCTACGACATCCGTTTCTATCCCGATGCCTTCGAGCCGCCGCTCACGACGTGCCGCTAATCATTCTCATTTTCAGGAAGAACACTCGTTGCGCGCCTGGGTGGGCGTCATCTTGTAATGCTGGCGAAAGACGCGCGAGAAATAGGCCACATCACCAAAACCGCACTGCCCGGCCACGTCACCCACGAGCATCGTGGGATGCTCGCACAGCAAGCGCATCGCTTTCTCCATGCGCAACTGCATGATATAGGCGGCAACATTCTTTCCTGTCAGCTCCAGAATGCGTCGCCTGAGCTGGCTCTCACCCATCTTGAGCCGCAGGGCAATCTGGTCGAGGTTCACACGCGCTCCCCCATCGGCCATCTGTTCCTCTACAAGCCCGGCAAAGGAGTTCAACAACGCTTGATCATTGATTGATGTGTCATCAGCTGCACCGGCAATTGAACTAGCGCTTTTCTTACTTAAAGTATTACTATAATAATCCTTTATTTTTTCTCTTTTTTCCAGCAATTTAGCTACCCATGCCTTGATTTCGTCGGAATCAAACGGCTTGACCATATACACGTCTGCTCCCGCCTTGATGCCCAGAATGCGGTCTGACCTGCTGGTGCGTGCGCTAAGCATGATTACCGGGATGTGTGACAACTCTTGCGAGGCACGCAAGCGCCGGCACATTTCCAGGCCATCCATATAGGGCATCTTCACATCAGTGATAATCAGGTCAGGCTGCAACATAGCCGCTTGTGCCAGTCCATGCTTACCGTTGGAGGCATATTGGATAGTGTAAGCGCCACCTAGAGCCGCTCCAATGATTCGAGCCACGTCGCTGTGGTCCTCAACGACCAGAATGCAAGGCCGGCCCTTATTCCCGCCCGCATCGCCAGTAGGTTCTTCCTCAACAGGATACTTCAACTTGCGCACCACCGGACGCACTTGTTCCACCACCATGGCCAGGCGCTGGATTTCGCCAGCCTGATTGCTGTAGCACGGCAGCGACACCGTGAAGGTTGACCCGTTCCCCAAAGTGCTCTCGACAGCCACCGAGCCGCCCATGACCGTGGCCATGTCGCGCACTACCGTCAAGCCGATGCCAACACCCTCACACAACTGTTCGGCAGCGGGAGCACGATAGAAGGCCTCAAACACGTGCGGCAGGTCATCCTGGGAGATACCCATTCCGTTGTCGGCCACCCTGATGACAAGCATATCTCCAACCAGCTGTGATGTGACGGTGATCTTGCCATAAGCCTCACTATAGCTGATAGCGTTCTCGATCAAGCTGCCCACAATCGTGTTCAGGTAGTGGGGCACCACGTCAATCTCCACTTCCCTGGCCGTCGGGGCATAGGTGAGTTCGATCTGCCTCTCGACACACTGCTCGCGATAGCTCTCGACAATCATGCGCAGGTAAGCTACAACATCACCACGGCGCCAGTCCGGCCCCGTGACAGCGCTGCGCACACTACCCACCTCCAGGATGCGGTCCACGAGCAACAACAGGTGATTACCCTGTCGCTCAATGATTTCCACATTCTCGCGCTGCTGCGGCGAGTTCTCACCACCGGCCTGAGCGATGATGCCGTCGGTGGCGCCCATGATGGCGGTCAACGGGGTGCGCAGCTGGTGTACCACATTGGTAAAGAACAGCGAACGTGTTTCCTCGACCTGGCGCATCAGCCGCTGAGTGCGGACACGCACCCGTGCGGCATAGAGCAATGCCGCGATAATCGCGCCTGCCATGATCAACAACAGCACGGTGAACAGCATCATCATGTTGCGCAGGCGCTTCAGGTGGGCGATGTCGTTGTTGAGCAGGCTCATTTCCCCCTGCTTGACGTTGGTCTCATACTCGGTGCGCTGGTGACGCATCTCGTTACTTTTCTCCAGGCCGTAGATGCTGTCATACAGGGCGTCGCTCTTGATATAGAAATCCAGGGCACTACGGGTATCCCCCCCGAGCAAAGCCAATTCATAAAAGATATGGTAAGCCCTGGCCTGATGCTCCTTGCTGTTGATGCGCAGTGCCTCGGCCTCGGCCTCCTGCACATATTGCAGCGCCTCTTCCTTCTCGCCAAGCATCATGCTCACGCTGGCTAACGAGAGGCACGACTCCAGCCAGTGATAGGCGTCACCTAGCTCCTTCAACAGCTGGTAAGCCTGCTTGTACTCGACCTGTGCCCGCGAGAAATTGCGCTCATCGGCATACAGCTCACCATAATTCAAGTGGCACAGGGCCACACCGAGCTGATTGCCAGCCAACTGATTGTGTTTCAACGACTCGCCATAATAGGCCCATGCCGAGTCGGCCTCTCCGAGGGCCCGCTTGATGGCGCCCAGATTAGAATAATTGATCGCCATGCCCAGATCACTGCCCAATGAACGCTCACCTTGCAGGGCTAGACGCAACACACTGTCGGCCGACGCATAGTGACGCAACTCAATCTCGATGTTGCCGATACCATTAAGTGCCATCACCCGTGCCTTCACGGCCTCGGGGCTGATGTGGTCGCTGTAGGCATTACTGTAACTTAACGCCTTGTAATGAAAGCCGTTGGCCTTACTCAAGTCACCCTCACGGCGATAATCGGTACCGATGTTGTTCAATGCTGAAATAATCTCCAGCGTGTCGCACACGCTCATGGCGATGTTCAAGCCACGGCTATGGGCAGCGATGGCCTCGTCAAAGCGGGACTGGTGGCGCAGCGTGCGCCCCTGATAGCGTAACGCGATCATCTCGCCTGTAACATCGCCGTTCTTGTGATATTGATTGACCATTGCCACTAGCGAGTCCACATCGGTCATGCCGCGCAGCAGACTATCCACCTGGGCATAATGGGCATCATCGCCATGAATGCAGGTCTTACCGCGGCGGCACGATGGCACCGTCACGGCAATCAGTATGGCCAGCACTGCTGCGGCCATCATGATACAGTATTTTTTCCCACTTGATTCTTGTCGCATAACGCAGGCAATACTTCATTTTTAAGGCTTGGACTTGCAAAAATAACATATTTTTTTCATTTCACAGGGATGTTTACAAAAAAAATCGCCACCAAGGGCATATTATCGGGGAAAATGCCTAATTTTGCAATTTGTTATGGCATCATCCAGCAAGAGCATCTATCAGCGCGCGGGCGAGTGGGGAGTTCCATTCGGCCTGTACCTGTCATGTGTAGCCGTGTTATCCATCTTTGCTGACTGGTTTGCACCGCTGCAACTGTTGTTCATGGTGCTGCTGATGGGCTTGCCGCTGGTGACCTACTACTTCCAGCGCCGCAAGTTCATCGAGGACAACGGTTTTACCGAGTATGCCGGCCTGTGGATGCTGGGCATCATGCTCTACATTCTGGGCACTGTGCTGTGCAGTTTCATCACCTTCCTGGTCATCACCTATTGCCGTCCAGGATTCATCTACGAGCAAGCCCAGGCAGCCGTCGATGTTTACAGGACCATGCCGCAGATGCGCGACAACGAGATGGTGAACCTGCTGCAGCAAGCCATTGACGACAAGGCTCTACCCTCTCCCATCGAGCTGGTGATGAGCGTATTCTGGTTCGTCTCTTTTGCCGGATCGCTGGTGAGCGCCTTGACCGCGCTGGTGGCGCAGCGCCCTCTCCCTGGGAAATCGGCCCGGCGCCGTCAATAACTGATAATAATTGAGAAAATCACAATAAAAACAATATGGACATTTCTGTAATCGTACCGCTATACAACGAGGCCGAGTCACTACCCGAACTTGCCGAGTGGATCGAGCGCGTCATGGACCAGAACGGCTTCTCCTATGAGGTGCTGTTCATCAACGACGGCAGCACCGACGGCTCGTGGCAGGTCATCAAGGACCTGCACCAGCGCAACCCGCGCCTCAAGGGTGTCGCCTTTCGCCGCAACTACGGCAAGTCGCCAGCCCTGAACACAGGTTTTGCCCGCGCCCAGGGTAACGTCATCATCACCATGGACGCCGACCTGCAGGACAGCCCCGACGAGATTCCCGAGCTCTACCGCATGATTACCCAGGACGGCTATGACCTGGTGAGCGGCTGGAAAAAGAAACGTTATGACCCGCTGAGCAAGACCATCCCCACCAAGCTGTTCAACGCCACAGCCCGTCGGGTGAGCGGCATCCACAACCTGCACGACTTCAACTGCGGCCTGAAGGCTTACCGTCGCGATGTAGTCAAGCACATCGAGGTCTATGGCGACATGCACCGCTATGTGCCCTATCTGGCCAAGAACGCGGGCTTCACCCGCATCGGCGAGAAAGAGGTGAAGCACCGTGCCCGCAAGTATGGCACGACCAAGTTTGGCCTGGACCGCTTTGTCAATGGCTATCTAGACCTGTTGACGTTGTGGTTCCAAGCCAAGTTCGGCGTCAAGCCGATGCACTTCTTCGGCCTGCTGGGCAGCCTGATGTTCCTGCTGGGTTTCATCGCCGTGATCATCGTGGGAGGCCTCAAGCTCTATAACATGTACCACGGCAACAGCTACCGCCTGGTCACCGACTCGCCCTACTTCTACCTCTCCCTGACGTCGATGCTGCTGGGCACCCAGCTCTTCCTCGCGGGTTTCCTGGGCGAACTCATCATCCGTCACAGCAACGACCGCAACCACTACGAGATAGGTGAGGAGATCACTGGCGACACGCCGGCCATCGAAGGGCGCACGACAGAGCCAATTCCCGCTGCTGTTAACGTAGAGAAAGCCACCATCGACGCCCAGTGAGATGAGACGCATTCTGGCCATAGTTCTCACTGCAGTTGCGCTGCTGCAACTGGCATCCTGCGGTGACGACAGCTGCTATGACAACGGCAGCAGCCTGCCGCTAGCGGCTTTCTACATGGATGGCAGCCAACAAACTCTCACAGGCATCACGATCAAGGGCATCGGCGCTCCCGGCGACAGCCTCCTGGCCGATTCCAGCTCGCTGCAAGAGATCTATCTGCCCCTGCGCGCCAGCGTGGGGACGACCAGCTATGCCATCTCGCGATGGGTGGGCGCAGGAACCCCCATGGCTCATCAGCTGCATGACACGCTGACGCTCAACTATGAGCCTATCGCCTTCTTCCACTCGGCCGAGTGCGGTGCGATGTACAATTTCGACATCCACAGCATCAGCTGCACCACCAGCGGCATCGACTCGGTAGAGCTGCTCACCCCCATGGTCACTAACTCGCGCACCCCTGCCCTGCGCATCCACTTCACCGACTTTGCCCTATGACGCGCTGCCCAATCATCATACCACTGCCGCGCGTGATGGCTATGGCTATCGCCGTGATTGTTGCCCTGAGCGCCATTGCCCAGGAGCCTGACCGGCGTCACGTCACCCCCGTCAAACCCGAGACCAACCAGGTGAAGCCGCCACCCAAGGGCACCGACGAGAAAATCATCCAGCAATACATCACCGGCGACAGCACCGAAGCCGTCAACCAGGCGCGCAAGGACTCGTTGCGGCGGGCCTATAAGCGTTATCCCCGATTGACCGACCTCACCGTGGGTATCAACTTTGCCGAACCGCTGTTCATGGCCTTCGGCCAGAGTTACGCCAGCGCCGACGTCAACGCCACACTCAACATGTGGAACCGGATACAGCCAACCATCGAGCTGGGCCTGGGCTGGGCCAAAACCACCCCTGACGACTTACACTTCATCTACCGTGGCAAGCCGTCGCCCTACTTCAAGGTAGGCATGAACTACAACTTCATGTTCAAGAACAGCCCAGACTATCAGGCGCTATTGGGCATCAGACTGGGATACAGCACATTCAGCTATGAAGTCACCGACATCCTCTACAACAATTCCTACTGGCAGGAGGTCATCTCTGGCAGCATCAGCGACCACTCTCACGCCCTGTGGGGAGAAGCCGGCGTCGGGCTGCGCGTCAAGCTCGCCGGCCCCATATCGATGGGATGGATGTTGCGCTATCACGGCATCTTCAACTACGGCAAGAGCGAGCACTCGAGGCCATGGTTCATTCCCGGTTACGGACCACGCAAGAGTTCACTGGGCTTCTCGGTCAGCATCTGCTATACCCTGCCCTTGCATCACGAGGGCACAACACCATCGCCACAGCAATGATCAAGCATCCGTTAAAAATCAACCGGCCTGGCGCACGAGCTCCCAAGATTCATCCCGCTTACCAACGCGGATGGTACAAGCGATTCCGCCAGCTTGCCGAGAGGGCCATCAAGGTCAAGAAATAGCGCTGTTAATAGTTTTTTGAGCGTTTTTTCAAAAAAATTTTGCCAGTTCAAAAAAAGTTCGTAATATTGTAGTCTGAAAAGCGGAAAAAATCGCACGTTTTGTGCCTAATTTTCTAATTTTCAGCCTTTTATGCACCAAATATAATCCTAATTAATAATGGGTAGATTGGGTGTTTTGGCTAACATCAACATGATAACAAAAACTAAAAATATTAATTAACATCATTATTAACAATTTTAACTCATTTAACTATGAAGATTAAAAACTTACTTCTTTTTGCTGCAGCTGCATCGCTGGGTATGTCCGCTTTCGCTCAGGAGCAGACCAACGGTGAGTATGTAGAGTTCAGCACTGGTACTCCCACTCAGGACCACTTCTTCGTACGTGGTACCTATGATGACATGGGTAATGCTGCTGAGTACACCAACCAGGTGTCATTTAAGGGTGGTACCCCCCAAACAGTGTGGATCTACCTGGATGATGATGAGATTGCTAACAACGAAGCTGTTCAGGCTCTGCCCAAGCAGGCTTATAACGCATCTGGCGATCTTTACAACGAGATCACCTATAACTCATTCCAGTTTGACATTTATATGCCGAAGTCTGTAGAGATCATCATCGATGTTGACGATCAGGGTAATGAGATTTATTATTTGCAGGGCGATCGTCTTCCCGGCACCAGCACCGTAAGCTGGGCTAAGAAGGCTGGCGTTAACAAGGTGATTGATGGCGTAACCTATGATGTTTACACCTTCACCTGCTACAACGACAAGGCATTTGGTACCCACTTCTCCTCAAAGAACCCCACCCTCTATCAGAGGAATGGTGCTCTTGGTAAGAACTCGACTCTGCTCGGTATCCGCGTTCAGAACAAGAACCAGGATCAGGCCGAAGGCCGCATCGCTGGCGACATGATCATTGGTAACACCCTGCTTCAGGCTCGTGAGACTGGTGAAGAGATCTTCTTCTACGGTACTGGCGGTAAGGGCGTTGATCCCCGTTACATGCAGTTCAACCGCGCTGAGCTCTATGGCAGCACCGCTGTTGTTGAGAACCTGGCTCAGAAGACCGTTAACAACGTGAAGTACTACAACGTTGCCGGTATGGAGAGCAAAGTTCCCTTCGAGGGCCTCAACATCATGGTTACCACCTACAACGATGGTACCACCAGCACCAGCAAGGTGATCAAGTAAGACTAGATTATTACTGATTTAATAAAAAGCCGCAGGCTCACCAATGAGTCTGCGGCTTTTTCGTCTATTAATCACACTAGGTATCAGAGGCATGTAGTGAGGCGAACGGGTTCTCATAACGGGTTGTTCTCATAACGGGCTGGTCATCCAGCCGTCCACGGCCAGCGTTGACGAGGGCGGCTGTTCTGAACTGCCGGAAACACGCCGTTCGTCCATCAGCAGCAGGCCAATGGCTCTGGTCATGAGGATGTCATCATGCTTGCCCGGCCGTGCGGCATAACGGCCATTGTGATCCTGATAGTCGCGCATCTCGTTCACTGCCTCGATGTCACGCTCGATATAGCTGCCATCGCGCAGGGCTCTGATCAATGCAGCCACCGCCTTGCGCTTGGTCTTGACGTTGGTATGGAAACCCAGTCGCCCACCCTCACGACGATAGACCTTGCCATAGACCTGATCCACGGCTTGCAGGATATACTCGCTCTCGCCGGCACGCGCGGCCTCGTTGGTGAGCGTGTTGCTCTCGACCACCAGTCCCGCATCGTTGTAGAACTTGGCCAGCTGCATGGCTTTCCACGCCAGCTGGTCATGGTCGATGTGACCACGCCATTGCGCCACAATCGCGGCACGACGGTCGGCTTGGCGCAGCCGCCACACAGCGATCACCGAGTAGTCACTTGTGTCGGCACGGCCACCCACATCCACGACAACCAGATACTGCGTCCTGACGCCCCCGCCGCGCTCGGGCAGGTGCCATACCTTAAGCTCCCCGTTTCTCACCTTGACCAGCCTGACGTTACGCTTAGCCTCCCGGCCCTCATGTCCGTCGGCAGTGATGTCACCCACCAGCACCGGTTCCACAACACAGCCCAGCTGCAGCTTGTCGAGTTGTTCCTGAACAAAGGGATTATTGCCACTCATGCTGAAGGCTTCGCTCGCATTGCTGGGATACTCGGCCATCATCAGCTCATGGCGGCGGTATTCACGCCGCTTGCTGTGGTACCAGTTAATCTGCTCCAGCGTGCAGCCGTCGTTCCAGAGCGTTCTCTCATACTCGTCCATCTCCATCCACAGCGCCGCGGCATCATCCACCTCCAGCCTGTAGATGTCAATCTCGTGCCACGGCACGAACACCGGCTCCTTGTCACTGCGTCCCTGCTCTGCCCTCAACCACTCGTCATGGAAGTAGTCCCCCACGCCATTGGCGGTGGACTCGACCACAATCACCGTCTCGGGCTTCAACGTGATGCTGCCACACACACTGCGCACCACATCATCGGGGTTGTGCATGGCACTCGACTGCCAGTAGGCCACCTCGCTCAGGTGGGCCATCGTGATGTCATAGCCGCGCACCGCATCCTCGCTGCGGGCACTGCCGGTGAGCACCAGGCAGTCGCGTTGCTCAAGTTGCTGGACGTTGGGCTGTCCCTCAAGTTTAGTGAACCGCATATCGTCTTGGCCATCATCCAGCAGTTCGTGCGGATAATGACGCAACAACAGGTTGTACATGCGCTTGATGCCTTTGCTGGTGGCATGCAGGTGCCCGCAGATGAGGCTGTTCCACCCCTTGTGCCTCACCAGCTGCATCCACGCCATGTACATCTGCACCAGCGTCGAGCCGCCCCACTGGCGCGCCTTCAACAAGATGACGCGCACTGGGCGGCCCGCAATGCGTTGCGCCTCCATCACTGCCAGCAGCCGCCGCTGCGGCCGGTTGAGCACAAACCGCACATTGCGGCCGCTCATCTTATCCTTGATGGTGACACAGCGTGCGCACCAGAACTCAAAGTCCTCCCTGATGCGGAGCCGTTCACGCTCAAGCGGAGCCAGCGACAAGTAATCGGGATGGCGCTCCAGCAGGACGCGTGGCACATGGCACCCTGCCGCCAGCGCCCTATTCCCCCAACAGCCCACACCTGTCAACGGATCATAGCGGTTGCTGGCGAGCACAGCCTTGCGCCGCTCATTCTCGGCTAGAATCTTTTCTATATTATATAATGTGTCACTCATGGTTTCATCATGAATAGGCCAGGAATGGCAATAGCAGGGTGCCTGTGGTTGCGGTTCCCGTCACATGAAGCGTCATTGAGCGGGCCGGAATCGACATCACCGGGGACGCCAGCGGCTGATCTATCGCGCCGCGCACGATCATGTGACTCACTTCCTGATTTTGGGCCATGATGCCACGTTGCCCCATGACACCCAGATTCAACTCGGCTGCGTCGCTCACCAGATGCCATACCACGCGTCGCAGCCGTCGTGCCATCAGCGGATCGAGCGCCACCGGGTGGCTGTCCCACACGACAGACATTGTTGCCGATTGCTCCCGCTCCAAGTCCAACACCGTGCCGTCGCTGCCGACGGCAAGCGCATGACGAGCGTCACTGTATAGCTGGACGACATCGAGCGTGCGTTCACTCATCGCCCCACTGGCCATCACCACAACGGGATTGCCCGCTGCAGGCAGCAGCCATAGCTCACCCTGGGCATTGCACCATGCCATACCGCGACAATCCACATCGCGGAAAATGACATCGAGCCGTGATCCAACCAGGCGGCACAGGTGCCCATGGCGCGACAACAGCCAGATGTCGCCACCCGCCTCGACAGGCATCACGCGGGAATCAATCACCGTGCGGTCCACCAGTCGCGCCTCTCCCAGCGTGTCGGCAGCCCGCTGCGGAATGGCATAGATACCGTCGTCGGTAAAGACATAGACCGGATAGCGCCCAAATCCACCCGAGTACAGGGGCCTCGTCACCACCGCCATAGCCAGGGGCACTGCTCCCAGCACACTGCAACGGTGGGCCTCGGTCAAAGCATTGCCCGGAGCACTCATCACGACATCGCCACCGCTGGTGCAGCAGTACAGCCGTCCACCTGCCGCGGTAGAGCACACCACACCGCTCACCGTCATCGGGCTGGCCAGCGCGGCACACTGGGCAGCAGTCAGCTTCAGTGTCTCGATGGAGGGGACAAAGGCGGCGGTGCCAGGCTGCGACGAGGCGGGGGCAACAGCTATCAGCCGCCAGGAAGAGGCAGCCAGTTCCCATGCGATGGCATCGGCACTGCGGCGTGCCAGCCCCATCTCCAGCACATACTCGCGCCCGCCCGTCGTGCGCGTCAGGCAACGGTAATCCAGCTCCCGGCTGGCACTCAGCAGCTGCGCCTCATCGGTAACCAGCACGTCGATGCTCTTGATGAGCGGTTGCCATGCAGGAGCGATAGCGCGCGTCAATCCGACCTCCATCCGGTAATGTGTCATCGCCAGCGATGTGGATTGCGTGCCCGTAAAACCGCTACCGCTACTATTCACCAGGGCACTCACGCGATCAGCGTTAGCCAAGGTCTCGTCCCCTACCCGCACCGCATCGCTTACCCACAGGTAGCTGTCGTCATGCAGGCGCACGGCCCAGCGCACCAGCATCGGCGCCGTGTGCCGCCCTTGGGCTCGGGCATCGCTCTGCAACGCGTTCCACGCCGCCCGCAGCAAACCAGAATAGGTCGTGCGGTCGGCATCGGACAGCGGAGCGCGCCACTGGCTGTAAGGCTCGGAAAAGGTAACTGAACTTATTTCGGCTCGGCTGACGGCCGTATTCACGCTGAAACTCAACTGCGGAACAGCATCGGCAGGGTCCAAGACCAGCCACCCGTCACCATCAGGCAACAGGTAGGTCAGGGCATCGCGTGTGACGATGACCATCAACTCGCCGATGGCATGTGCACCAACAATCCCGCTATCCAGCTGTGTCACTTGCTGCCCATCGATGAGCAGAGTGCCGTTGTTGCGGCATGTCACGATGTGACCGTCATGCATTGTCAACAACCGCTCATCAACACCAATGGCCGCGACTGGCTGCGGCAGACCTGTCACCTGCAACGACTGCTCTTGTTCCCGCAGATTCACGGTCCTCACGGCCTCTCCCGCACGTGCCGCTTCGCCATTGGCATGCGGCACAACGCCCCGAGGTCTCACCCGGAGCATGTTCATAGTCTTGTTTTTCATGGTACTCTTAATCTGATAAGTATATAAAACAATAGAAAATATAGTCACAAATTATCACAATGGCAAAAGTAATCAACCCACCATAACGAGCGCCAGCACAAAAAGCACATAACATAAAAAAAACGGGCCTCGCTCATGGTACTAACCACGCGAACAAGAAGTCCGCAATAGTCAGTTACATGAGCGAGACCCGCTCCAATGCCCCTCTATCTTGGGGCTTATTTCATTTGAGCCAGGGGCGGTTACTCCCCAGGAGCATCACGATGTCACTCACCGGGCCAGCTGCCGCTCAACAGGAAATCGATCAGAGCGGTCACGTCGGCGATATTGATGCTGCCATCCAGATTGCAGTCGGCAGCAGGAGGCGTGTCACCACCAGCCAGCAGCAGGTCGATCAACGCTGTTACGTCAGCAATATTGACTTTGCCATCGGCATTCACATCGCCACGCAAGTAGGGGGGCTCTTCTCCAGGAATGACGAACTTGGTGCCGTCGGTAAAGTACAGCATATTGTCATCATATCCCCACCACAGGTCATCACCATCGCTGGGCACCGTCAGTCCCCACAGCAGCTCATTCTGATTGGCTGTACCGTTGTTACCCATTACCGCATCATCTCCATTGAGAGTGGTATTATACCACACGCCGTCACCCCCAGGGTTAGCGGCATTGCTGATGTCACGTATGGGCTGTCCCGGGAAGCTCATCCCGCCGTTGGCATCCAGCAACATGTAATTGTCACGCCAACCGAAGCCGTAGAGGTTGGTCACCCACACCGTGTCGCCCGACTGGCGGATATACACGTCAACCACGTTGGAGTTGCCGTCGGTCTCGTTAGTGAACTCATGGCTGCCGTTGGGCGTCTGCAAGCGCGTGTCACGCATGAGGGGCGAGAACGTGCGTATCGTGTCGCTCACCGTGGTCACACGGCTGCCCGTGCGTGTGGTCGTCGTGCGGGTCGTCAAGATATAGTAGCCAAACCCCTCGGCGATATCAATCGAGCCGTCGCTATCAATCGTACCCTTAACATCGGCCATTGGTCCATGGTTCACCAGCCAGTCCTCGTTCATGAAATAGTAGTAGCGGGTGCTATCTACCGTCACTGTGGTGGCGCCACTGGTCACCGTGCGTGTTCCTGTAGTGGAACCAAAGTACTCACCACTCACCTCGAGGGTCACTGTTCCGGCACTCAGGTCCACTCGCATCGGCTGGTCAATGGGATAGAGCGACAAGCCGCCCTTCAACGTCACGTAGCCAGCTATTCCCTCGTCGACAATGAGTGTCGTCCAGCCACCGGACACCATGGGGTCACTGGGGGTGACAACGACATCGCCGGTGCGCTCATCCCACTGGTAAAGGTTCAACAGGGATATCCTCTTGCCAGCCAATTGGGCGGGAGCGGCAATAGCCATTGCGGCAACAAGCGCAGATACGCTCATCAATGCGATCATTCTCTTTTTCATCTCAATATTATACTGTTTAGGTGGTTATTCTCGTTACAAATCACAAAATTACTGAAATAATTTGATACTTGCTCTGATTTAACCACTTTTTTCATTTCCACCACCCAACGTGGTAGTTCAACTAACCCTGCCTCACGCTAAATCGCCAAGCCGCTAATGCGGTTCACGTCGCTTAATTCGCCAAATTCGCCGTTTTTATAAAAAATTATTGTCCGGGAGAAGCCCCGCTAGGGGCGACCAGGGTTTAGGCAGGGGTGAAACGAGGCGAAGCCGAGTGAAACCCCTGCAATAGCCAAGACACATCACCAAGCCCCGCTAGGGGCGGCAGGAAATCATTGATATACAAACCTGTCGCCC
>ONOU01000036.1 GCA_900319525.1 uncultured Prevotellaceae bacterium
ATTGATGTTGTGCTGTTGCTTTTTACTGAAAGCTGCTACTAACGACTCATAAATCTACCCTTAATCGTGTATTGGATGATAGTTGCGGATTTTAGGGTTCATTAATAACCTTTAGACAACTAGACGTGATGAAACAGAGATATGATTTTGACCGAGTGATCGACCGCCGTGGCACTGGCAGTGTGATGTATGACCGCTGCAAGGAGATGTTTGGACGTGAAGACCTGCTGCCCCTGTGGGTGGCCGACATGGGCTTTGCCGCCTGTCCCGACATCACCCAGGCGCTGGCCGACCGCATCACGGGTCACCCCATCTATGGCTACAGCGTGCCACTCGAGGACTACTGGCAATCTATTATCGACTGGCAGCGCGAGCGCAACGGGCTGGAATTCACGACCGACGAGGCTTGCTTCATTGGCGGCATCGTCAACGGCTTTGGCCTCGCGCTCAATCACTTTACCCGTCCCGGTGACAAAGTGGTCATCCAGGAACCGGTATATCACCCCTTCAAGATGCTCATTACTGGCAACAACCGCATGGTGGTGAACAACGCCCTGGTGCGCACCGATGACGGTTTTTACCGCATGGACCTTGAGGGGCTGGAGCGCATCTTCGAGCAGGAACAGCCGGCCATGATGGTGCTGTGCAATCCGCACAACCCCATCGGCATAGCCTGGCCAGCCGACGTCCAACGCCAGGTGGCAGCATTGGCCAGGAAGTATGGCGTGGTGGTCTTCAGCGACGAGATTCATGGCGACCTGGTATTGAAGGGGCATTGCCACACGTCGTTTCTCACCGTGAGCGACGACGCCCGTGCCGTGGGCGTGGTGATGGGCGCTCCCAGCAAGACGTTTAATATCGCCGGCATCGTGAGCTCGTGGTGCGTGATCAAGAATCCGGAGCTCAGGAAACCTTTCTTCCATCACCTGGACGCCAACGAGCAGTGCTCGCCCAACTTCCTGTCGATGACGGCGACCCGCGCGGCCTACCGTCACGGGGCCGAATGGCTGGCACAGTGCCTGGAGTACATCGAGGGCAACATCGACATGGTGGTGGATTACTGCCGTGAGCACATCCCCGGCATCGTGGCCATCAAGCCGCAGGCCTCGTTCCTCGTGTGGCTCGACTGCACGGGTCTAGGCCTCGAGCATGACGACCTGATTGACCTGTTTGTCAACAAGGCCCGCATCGGCCTGAACGACGGCGCGATGTTCGGCAAAGCCGGCAGCGGCTTCATGCGCCTCAACGTGGCCGTGCCGCGCAGCATCCTGACCCAGGCCATGCAACAACTGGCCGACGCCGTACGACAACTATAGATAAAAGGAAAACAATAAATACAATAAGTACAAGAGCGTGGATGCTCTTGTACTTATTTTTGTTCTTTTATCAAACGGGGTTGCGCTTTTGCCTTAGGCGAGCTTGGCGAGAGCGGCGGCGATGCGCTTGGCGGCCTCGCGCAGGTTCTCGTCGCTGGTGGCGTAGCTCAGGCGGATGTAGCCCGGGCAGCAGAAGGCGGTACCGGCCACGGTAGCGACGTGGGCCTCGTTCAGGAGATAGAGGGCCAGGTCGTTGTCATCGTTGATGACGGTGTCGCCATAGCGCTTGCCATAGTAAGAGTCGATCTTGGGGAAGGCATAGAAGGCTCCGTCGGGCATGTTCAGCTCGATGCCGGGAATCTCCTGCAGCAGGCCCACGATGAGGTTGCGACGACGCTCAAAGGCCACGCGCATCTCCTCGACACATTCCTGGGGACCGTTATAGGCGGCCTCGGCAGCCTTCTGGGCAATCGAGGAAACGCCGCTGGTGTACTGTCCCTGCATCTTGTTGACGGCCTTGGACACCCACAGGGGAGCTGCGATATAGCCGATGCGGTAACCCGTCATGGCATAGGCCTTGGACACGCCGTTGATGATGACCACTTGCTCCTTGATGGCATCAAACTGGGCCAGCGACTCGTGATGGCCCACGTAATTGATGTGCTCATAGATCTCGTCGGCGATGACCATCACCTCGGGATGACGGGCCAGCATGTCGGCGATGGCCTTGAGCTCGTCGCGGGTGTAGATGGCACCGCTGGGGTTGCTGGGCGAGCAGATGATGATGAGGCGGGTCTTCGGGGTAATGGCGGCCTCGAGCTCGGCGGCAGTCACCTTGAAGTTCTTGTCCATGCTGGAAGGCAGCAACACGCTCTTGCCACCGGCCAGGTTGACCATCTGCACATAGCTTACCCATGCGGGTGTGGGGATAATGACCTCATCACCAGGGTTGATCAGGGCCATGATGACGTTGCACAGCTCGTGCTTGGCTCCGTTGCCAATGACAATCTGGTCGGGGGTATATTCCAGGCCATTCTCACGGCGCAGTTTCTCGCACACGGCCTGACGCAGTGACAGGTAGCCAGGGACGGGAGAATAGAACGAGAAGTTGTCATCAACGGCCTGCTTGGCAGCAGCCTTGATGTGGTCGGGAGTGAAGAAGTCGGGCTCGCCCACCGAGAGGTTGATCACGTCCACGCCTTGTGCGCGCAGCTCGCTACTCTTCTGTGACATGGCTAGTGTGGCACTCGGTGCCAGTGCGTTAATTCGGTCCGAAAGTCGGTTCATTGTTTTATCAGTTATTAAGTTGTAAGTTTTTAGTTTTTAGTTTTAAGTTAATTAGTTTTTGACCACCGCAAAGGTAGCCATTTTTCCTTGACTGGGCAAATTTTCATCAACTTTCGGCCGCCGGCTTCTCGACTACCCGGCCGTCAACTACCTTGAAGCGGCGGTCAAACTCCTCGCGGGTTCTCTTCCAGCGGTTGTGGCTCCACAGCCAGTACTGCGGGGCGCGGTTGATGGTCTGTTCCATCAGTTTGAAGTAGGTGTCGGTCAACTCAAACTCGCCCATCGTCGATGGGTCGCGCGTGATGACCTTGTACTCGCACTGGTAGCGGCCGCGACCCACGCGCTTGACATCGATATAGACAGCGGCTTGGTTCTGGGAGTGGACAATGCGCTCAATGCCGGTAAAGACGGGAGTGTCCTGGTTGAGGAAGGTGAGCCAGTGGTGGATATTGTGCCATGTGGGCACCTGGTCGTTGATGTATCCTAGGATGGATGGACGTCCCTCACGCTTATTACCGAGTATCCATCGCAGTGTTTCCTTCTTGGCCACACTGTCCGAGCCCATGCGGCCACGGGCCTTGAGCACGACGCGGTCAAACACCTCGTTCTCCAGCGGATGGTAGATCTGCCCCATCGCCACGTCATGAACGAGCGGACGCAACCATAGCACCAACGAGGTGACCCACTCCCAGTTGCCGTAGTGTCCCAGCAGCAGAGCCACCGACTGGCCGCTGTTCAGTATCTCGGCCACCTGCTCGCTGCCCTTGAAGGTCATGCGGCGCATGATGTTCTTGTCGCTGATGGTGGTATATTTCACGGTCTCGGCAACCAGGTCACACACGTGACGATAGAATTGCCGCTGCAGGGTCTTCAACTCCTTCTCGCTCTTGTCGGGATAGGAATTGCGCAGATTCTTCCAGATGACCCGGTGACGGTACCTGAAGACGTAGGCGACCAGCACAAACAGCACGTCGCTGAACAGGTAGTGCAGCCACAGCGGCAACAGCGACAACGCGTGCCACGTGCCGTAAACCGCCCAAAACGCAATATTGTTCAGCAACTTTTTCATTAGCGGCAGCGAAAGTACAACAAAAACTTCATAGCAGCAAGAAAAAGGCACAAAGCCTTCTCGACAGGCCTGAAGATGTGTTACGTCAAAAAGCAAAAGGCCGATTTTGACCCTATTTTTTCAATATGGTGATATTCAGCAGTTTCGACAGTCCGTCATATCATCAATCAGGTGGGGCGGAACTGTTAACGAATCTAAAAAGCATTTTTCTGTCCTCACAGCGCAAAGGTATCACACGAGCCATCCCGTGTCCATGTCAAAAAGCGGCAACCGGGCAAAACTTTTTTGCCGAAATCGGCAAGAAAATGGGCAAATTTCATGGATAGCGGTCGATGGTACCGCATCCTCTGAAACACTTTGAAAATCCTCCGAGAATCTCAAACCTATTCTCAAAATCTCAAAGAATCCTCCCACTTCTTTGAAACTTTTTCGGATACTTTCAAAGAATCTCACAATACCGGGCTTACTGATGGCTTACACTTCTAATAAGTTCTCTTAGGTATCAACTGTCTAAGTGCTTCAATATTGTAGCATGACATCCTTCTAATATCGAGTTTATTACTGAATGCTGGAGTCCAAAAAATGACAACACACAACACAATAGTAGTAGTCTAAGCCGTTTAGCTTGATTTATTAATTGCCAGCCAAACAAGGTTTTCGGCTTTCTCGTTTTAGGTACAAAGTGCGAATAGTAATGCCTTGAATCAACAACGGCTTCAATATTCAATTCTAACTTGTTTATTTGTTCCACATCCTCAAATTCTGATAATAGCTCGCTAAGAATGGTGTTAAGCAATGTTTTCTGTTTTTTAGATATGTTATTGCTGTTTTTATATTCCAAATCACGGAATCTCCACCAAAATCCTTCAATTGCTTGAATGATTACCAAAAAGTCAACACTGCTATAGACCTTTTTTCTTTCCAAGCTGTCTATTAAATGGGATCGAACTGGGGAAATATTCTCTGGCTCAGAATACCATTTTCTTAATAGATCAGCATAATAATCTTTTATAGTTTGATAATCGAAAAGGAATCCTGTTGTGCGAACAGCTGTTTGGGCTTTTGTTTTTACATTACCAGCTAGATGGATGATGCTTATGGGATGATAGTATTTCTTGTTATCACATGTCCAATAGAGTTCATTGTCAAATACGATTATACTAGAACTTTTTACGATGCTTAAAGTCGCCAGAGAAAGGAATTGTTCATAAGTGGTTATATCCCTGAGTATTTCTTTTATAGATGTCTCTTTTTCTTTTGTTATTTTAAGATAAGTATATTGCTCAATTCTGGGCACTAAATGCATCTCAGAACTATTGAAGTTGACATCCTGGGCTATGATAACCGATGTCTTATCATCTACTTGCACCTTTTCAATTACATTCATTTCATTTTGATACTGTGTATCAAATGTGATGTTCATTCGAGTAGTTTCTTGACTTGACAAAGAGATCGTTATTGCGTTTGGCGGACACCAATGTGAGAGTTCTGGAATCCTGACACATGCACAGTAGTTGCATCTATCGTCTAAACCATTTATGTGTTTTCCAATAAGCAAGTAGTTAGAACTATAACTCACTAGAGGAAAGGTTGCATTAAAATTTATGTTTGCAAAGCGACTTGAGTGGAAAAGAGTAATATCCTCACCATCAGATGTTTTTCCAAAAATAACATCCACCACCTTCTGCTTGTTAGAGAAAAGAGCATCTAAAGAGCAGTCAAATCCGCCGAAAAGTTCTAAAACAATATTATTATTGGGGTCGTATGTTAGAATTCCAGCTATCTTATTCTCAGGGTCTGATGGTAAATACCAATAACCCTTAAGCGTGATTCTCTCATCTATATTATACTTCTTGCTCATGTGGTTCAATTCTACTATGGTTCAATAAAGACAGGTGTACCCTTTTCTTTTCCAGGATCAATCTCAATTAATTGTTCTATTAAGTGTTGTTTGACCAATAGGCTGAGATCCATTTCAAGAGGGGTGATGTTAAAGGTCATATAGCTCTTTCGCGGATGCTTATTTGGATAGTTCATCGCTAAGAGTTCATTTTTATTCATCTCTTTATTGTTGGTAACACTGAATGCCGCCAACTTATCTATATTATCCAGATCATATAATATCAAAATTGTTGTATTCTTGAATAAAGGACGTTTTTCTTCCATTGAGCCCGTAGTATTGCCCAACCGAACAGTGTAAAGTCCATTAGAAATAATCCATTTTTGGTAGTTCTTATCCTTATAACACCCAACAAGGATTGTCTTGTCTCCACCAAAGAAGTCAATGATGGACTGGTCGAAACGATTCCACTTGTAACACTCAAATGGTTCTGCTGCCATAAGTGTATCAGACTCTATATGTTGATAGCCCTCAGTGGATAAATGCAAGTCAATAGTCTTGTTTTCAGTAATATCATCTCCTTGCTTGTCATCGTCAATTAGTTCTCGACGTAAGACTGCCTCTTTGCGAACAGCCGCTCCGTCACAAACTTCCTTGAGTGAAGTTATCTCGTCTTCAATTTCTCTGATTCTTTCAACAATATTCTTTTGCTCTGACATTGAAGGTAGTGGAATTTCGAGATTAGTCAACATATCTTGATTGAGACTCTTTATATTGGCACCATTACTTCCAGTTGTAAGGCGTTGCCTAACGTTTGAAGAAGAAAGCATATAATATAAGAACTCACTATTCACTTTGTCTGAAATAATACGTACTCTTATTGAAAAACCAGAGAATGTCGTTCGTTCTTTTGGCTCTTCATCAATAAGCATAAAGCGCCCAACCAACTCTCTAGAACCATTAGATCTAACTGTTACAAGATCACCTTCATGCAGAAGGAAAGCTTCATCAACATCCTCTTGGATTGTTATAGTTTGAATATTATCCCATGATGGTGATTTGTTTTCTTTAAAGTCTGCGACACCAACAATCCTTACTACACTTTTGCCGTATGTTGATTTTTTATAATTCAACCCATTCTTAAATTGTGCAATAGTGCCAAGTTTAATACTGTTTCCTTTTATTTCGCTCACAATGCCACGGATTTCTTCTTTCAATTCATTAATCTTTTCATTTGCCGTATTGGCTTCTTTGTCTATCTCATAACACACAGTTACTATTTTATGCTGTAACTCTTTTGATGGTACTGGAATTTTTATTTGCTTCAAATCATTTGCATATACGTGAGGTTGGGCTGCTCCTTTTTGCAAATTAAATAGAAGATTTTGATTCGCCTTTAAGAAATAATAAATAAAACACGTTTCTTCAAAACTATTACCAATAATTGTACTACAATCAGAAGCAAATATTTTTTCCCGCCAAAAGTTGACGTACCCTGCATTTGCACCAGAAGCAGACACTGTAATAACATTTTCTGGACGATTATACTTGTTATGCATATAAGCAAAATCGACACCTCCAGCTACAACTTTATATTCCCCTTCTTCTAGTTCTGAAGACGTGATGGCTGTGCCTTTTTGAATTTCACAAATATTCCCTAAGATGTCGACAACAATTCCTTTCTTGTATCTTATATCTTCTACTTTTTTGTCCACACTTGTCTTTACCGATAGATTAAAAGCTGTTTTGCTGAAGTCAATCAAATCTGTGAGCCTCGAAAACTGCAATAGAGCTTTCTTCTCTCCAATAAAAGGCTTGTCAAAAATAACCTTTCCTGTCCCAAAAGAGAATTTGATACATTTATCCGTAATGTGTTTCCGCAGCGCATACGAGAACTTTGATACGTCGTTATCATCGTCAGGATTGTAAAGCGGTGTTTCAATGTATTTTATTGAATTGATGGCTTGAACGATTTCATTATCTTTATCCTCATCGTCCTCCGAACCATCAGATTCCAGCACATGACTTGTCAGGTATTTTATGCCCTCTTCACCCTTGCGGTTGCTCCAGTCATAGCCTAAAAATCTGACCACCTCTGCTTTATTACTCTTGTCGCCTATCTTCTCGGGAGGCGACTGCAAGATGGCAACTATATTGTTTTCCGTCTGAATATAGACATTAAGCTTTTTGCATTCAATGTCTTTTGCAAAAGCGACGAACTGTCTTCTATATTCAGCTTCTTCAAGTTGCTTGTAGGCATTGCTTAACAGGAAAAGTGCAAATAGCTTTTTGTATTCCTTTGATTTTTCCTTTATATCAGCCTTAAAATAGGTGGATTTAACAAACCATTCTTTCTGAATGCTTTTGCTTATGCTACTCTTCTTAAAGTTAAAGGCATAATCTTTGAAGATGCTTGTTTCTTTGAGGTTTTCGCCAAGAATATCTTCCTGCATAAATGCAAAATACTCATCCTTGGGATAGCCCTGTTTTAGAATGTAGGAATCTATTGCGCCGCTGGTAGTATACTGGGTGTAATCCTTCTTGGCAATGAAAGTGTGAAGCAATCCTTCAGAGTTTTTCTTCACCTTCTGGGCAAATAGGATAACGGTATTAGTCCCAGTTGAGCCAAAAGTACGACTATTCATGATTGTTATTGCGAGAATGTTGAAGTTGGCAAAAATGATTTCACGAGTTCTTGTATAAATATTTTCGTTGCTAAGTAGTGAACTCGGAAGAATTATACCCATCAGGCCATCTTTTTTCAAAAAATGCAGAGCACGTTCAACAAAGAAACATTCAATTGCCCTATTTGTGGAATAAGCTTTTTCTTCTACATACTTTGCGAGTTCAAACTGGTCACGGTCTTTTTGCTCCATTGTATTCAAGAACCCTTTTACGCTGTATGGGGGATTAGCAATAATGCAATCAAAAGACTCTTTATCAAATCCTTGGTATCTCACATCCATAGTGTTCATAAGACTTAATGAGTCTTTAAAAACTATGCGAGAGTCGGGACAACCATTTATGATTGTGGCAATTTTTGCTACCTGGCTCAATGTCTGACTTTTCTCGATTCCATATATTTTAGCCTTGGGGTAATGCTTTACGAACTCTGTTAGGAAATGTCCTGCTCCACAGGCATAATCCAAAACCTTCACTTTATTGGTGTGTGGAAATTGTGGCAAAGAATTGATAATGAAGTTTACAATTGGTAGTGGAGTAAAGAATTGTCCCTCAGTTTGATGTACATTCTTGGAAAGAAGGCCTTCAAACAGGTCACCGAAAAAATGGTTAGTTTCGCTTGAGCTCAGATTAATGTCTTGTATGAGGGCTGATATCTTTATAAGAATCTGAAAATTCATTTCAAATTCTTCTCTATTCTCCACATCAATGAAGTTGAACTTCTTGATGTTGTAGAACTTCATTTCTTCAAAAAGCTCTTTAATCCCATCAAATAATCCATTCTTAATAGAACGATTTGTGTCTTCAAAAATCTGTTTAATGTCTTCTTCGTCTTTATTAATAACTTCAACATTAAAAAGCTGTTGCTTTCCCAACTGGTAGAGTTTCAATAAGCGGTTGCAGTATTCCTTTGGGGTGTCACGGGCTATCCCTTTAAAATAAAACTGCAAGTCTTCTGGATTGTTAAGTTCATCTGTAATCTTGCAAAGGAACAGATCGATAAGGATGTAAAACGAGTGCTCAAAATCTGTGATTGCATGATTCCGTAAAATTGTCGCAAACTCATGGTATATCGGACGTATTTCTGCATGTGATAACCCATTCAAATCGTTTATTGTATATTTGAGCTTGCCTACGGAATATGCACTAATATCATCTTCAAAAAGACCTTTTGTTTCAAAGGATTTTCCATAGGTCTGATCCCATACTTCAAAATATTTCCCTTGCGCATTTGCAAATGACTTTGCGTTTTCAAGTTCATTGAGACGTTTTTCATTATCTTTCAGTGTGATAATGTGATTCTTTAGGATGATTTCTTTTTCTTCATAGTCGGCTGCAAAAAGGACAAGGTTCTGGCAAAGCCCCATTTCATTAACAAGTGGACCAAGATAACTGAACAATTGTCCACCGTCTTTTTGCATTAAGTTCCATTCCTTGCTGAACTCAGTACCATAAGTCTTGTTTTCTATCAGAACCAGAGGATTGTATTCTTTATCAAAAACAAGGATATCACCATAAGAGGGCTTGTTTACATGCCCGACTTTAAATGCCGGCTCAAACACAATGTGTTTAGGTTCGTACCCCTTCTCTAGTAATAGGTGAACACAAACTAGACAGACAAAGTTTTCATTATGGCTAAAATCTAACGTTGTATCTCTATGTATAACGAAACCTTTTGCAAGCTTCTCGTTAGTAGGATACTCCCCGCTTGCAAAGCTTTCGTCAAGGGGTTCATAGCTAATTTTCTTTGAATTAAAGTTAACTGATATGCTGGCTCCAGTAGAGTATTGTTTCGTCCAGATATTATTATTTTCTGTATATCCAAAACTTCTTAGAACTTCTTGTAAGTTGTCTTTTGTAATCATATCCTCTTTCTTTTTCTCGCTAACTGAAAAAGTTAGGAGTTTTATCTGATGTTCTTTGTCCTCACAAAACTTGATAGCTCATTATCTGGCCACTTTTCTTAAGTGGAGCATGTATTTCGATTAATAATGCAGCAGGATCTATTTACCTTAATAACCAAACCCCAATGCAGTCCCTGCAGGCCGACCAAAGCCTATATAACCGCAAAGGAGTTTGTTATATCGTTCAACTCTCGGTCTTTTGCAGGTCAAGAATATAAAATATTCTTGTTCCGGACGCAAAGATAAGCATTTTTCTTGAAAAATGGGCATATCACATATCTAATGATTTCACACAATCCCAAATCTCACAAAAACGCAAATCTGTAATCCGCTGCAAAATTACCCCATCCCAGTGCCATATTTAGGCACCACGAGCAGCAAAAACCTTAAAAAACGGGGGGCCTGGGGGGAGGAATATTAGGGGAATTATACAATTCCTTGTGGTTGGGGATGAGAATGAATTCTGAATGTGTTCGGTTAATCAGGATTTTGCAGTAATTTTGCTGGCGCTATGAAGACCCTTCATGGTTGATTCCACATAGCACCTAACAGGAACTCGTAGAACGATGATAATATGAAACGTAAAAATAATAACGACATCGCCCCACTTGCCCACAGAGATGAGTTTGAAGTGGTGTATTACATCATATCATCACATCGCAACAAGGTAGTTCAAGTCATTAATAACGAATCGCTATTGATGATGTGGGAAATCGGCGGTTTTGTCTCTACCAAAATCAAGACTGCCAGCTGGGGTGATGGTGTCGTTAGGCAATTAGCTGAATATATTTACACAAAGGATCCAACGGCTAGAGGATGGAGTTACCGCACCCTCTATAAAATGGTTCAATTCTATGACACCTATTCATCAGAGTCTTTTGCAATGGTGCTCTCACAAGCCAATGTGCCTGCATCTGATGAATTTGTGCCATTAAGAACGGCACAAAACAGCGATTTAGAATTTGTGCCATTTGAAATGGCACAAATTCCGAATGTATTGTTCTGCACCGGATGGACCAATCACCAGATCATCCTGAATAGATGCAAAACCGACCAGGAAAGGTTATTCTACATGCTCTACGCCGGTCGCGAACGGTTACAGAACAAGGAACTGATTCGCGCCATTAAAACGAATGTCATGGATTCATTACTTGGAGGAAAGAACAGGCAGTCCCAGACCATGGCTAAGACATATCCTTCATCTTCAACACTATTCAAGGAAAGAATCTATCTTGACATGTTAGGCTTGCCTCTCAAATATAAGGAATCAAAGCTTCGCAAAGAGATTGTCTCGCACATGAAAGATTTCATTTTGGAGTTGGGTAAAGATTTCTTATTTATCGATGAAGAGCACCGCATTACCATTGGAGGCAAGACTTTTAAGATAGACCTGTTATTCTATCATCGCCTGCTTCAATGCATGGTTGCAATTGAATTAAAAACGACAGAATTCCATCCCAAGGATCTGGGGCAATTAGAGTTCTATCTCGAGGCGCTTGATCAAGAAGAGAAGCGCCATAACGAGAACCCAAGTATAGGCATCCTGTTATGTAAAGAAGCCGACTTGGAGGTAGTTCGTTACGCGCTCAACAGGAGTATGTCTCCCACAATGGTGACCCAATATAAAGAGCAGTTACAAGTTGGCGGAGTCATTCAGCGCAGCTTAGTTGAGTTTTGCAAGTTCTTAGGCAACGAGAAATAAAATTTTCACCTTGATAACCACACGCTATGAAGACCATTATCAATTTCTTGAAGAATTGGACGTTGCCCAGCGCGATTGTGTCGGGCACAGTCATCTATCTGATATTCTACTGGGTTCGGGCCCTGGACCCCGTGAGCGAGGTGATGGAGCCGATTTTTGACACCATCCTGCCGCTGTTCATGAGCCTGATATTGTTCACGACATTCCTGCGGGTGGATTTCCACAAGATGCGCCCGGCGATGTGGCACCTGTGGGTGTCGGTGTTCCAGGTGGTGCTGGTGGCGCTGCTGGTGGCACTCATCCTGGGCTTTGACATGAAGGGTAAGGACCTGATCCTGATGGAGGGCATCTTGACGTGCGTCATCTGTCCCGGTGCCAGCGCGGCTCCCGTGGTGACGGGCAAGCTGGGCGGTAACCTGGAGACGATGACCAGCTATGTGTTCCTGAGCAACCTGGTGACCGTCGTGGCCGTGCCCGTGGTGTTCCCGCTCATTGACCAGGGCGTGGACATCGACTTCTGGAGCGCCTTCTGGATGATCATGTACAAGGTGTTCCTGGTGCTGGTGCTGCCGCTCATCGGCGCCTATCTCGTGAAGCATTACCTGCCGCGCGTGCAGCAGCGCCTGGTCGCCATCCAGGACCTGTCGTTCTACATGTGGGGCATCTCGCTGACCATCGTCACCGGTTGCACGGTGAAGAATATCATTAACAGCGGAGCTCCCGTGATGTTCCTGGTCACGATCGCGCTGGTGTCGCTGCTCATCTGCCTGGCGCAGTTCGCCGTGGGCCGGTACATTGGGCACTTCTTCGGCACCGTCATCGAGAGCGGCCAAGGGCTGGGGCAAAAGAACACGGCCTTTGCCGTGTGGATTGCCTACACCTACCTGAGCCCGCTGTCGGTGGCAGGCCCGGGCTGCTACATCCTGTGGCAAAACGCCATCAACAGCCTGGAAATCTGGCATCACCGCCGCCAGCAGGAGTCTCGCGCTAAGGCGTTAAGACGGTAAGGTTTTTTATTATTTTCTACACTTGAGATGAAAAAATTGATCAATCCACACCTTCACAAGGAAGGTTATAACTGCTTCGGGTGCAGCCCGACGAACGCTATCGGCCTGCATCTGGAATTCTGGGAAGACGGCGAGGAAATTGTCGCCACCTGGGTCCCTAACGTCAATTTTGACGGCTGGGTCGAGACGCTGCATGGCGGCATCATCAGCACCCTCATCGACGAGACCGCTTACTGGACGCTCTCGCGCCGGCTGCAACGGGCTGGAGTAACGACAAAACTTGAAGTGAAATTCCGCCGTCCTGTCTCGACGCGTGACAGCCATGTGACCCTGCGCGGACGATTGACTGGCAACGTGCGCAACTACTACACCGTCCATGTCACCTTGCACGACAGCCAGGGGCGCCTGTGCGACGAGGGCGACGTGGTCTATTGCATGTTTGACACCGAACGCTCACGCGAGATGGGCTTCAGCGCCTGCCTCACCGAGGACGAGGCCCGCGTCTAGATTCTCACTTCGTGAGAGGTCTAGGGTCTAGGGTTTAGGGGGGCTTACGCGAGTAACGAGGATAATGTGTCGCTGGCTGCTGAACAGGTTGAGTGGACATGAGCAATGATAATGAATTCAAAAATGAAGGAAAAGATGGATAAAACGGAGAATATGGAGAAAGAATTGAACATTGGATTGTCATTCTCGGGAGGCGGATACCGTGCCGCCACGTTTGACCTGGGTGCGCTGTCGTTCCTGAACAGCATCAAACTGGAGGGCGGACGCACGCTGCTGGAGTGCGTGACGGTGCTGGCATCAGTATCGGGAGGCACAATCCCGGCGATGAAGTATATGCTGGCTCAGGCTCATGAGCAGTCTGTCGATGAGATGGTCAAGGAGGTGTTTAACTTCCTGTGCAATGAAGATCTGGTCGATCGGGCCATGAGCGAGATGAGCGCCCAGAAGGCCAACCCAGACGCCTCACTTATCAAAATCATGGCAGGCATCTATGACGAGCGCCTTTTCGGCAATGCCAAGATAGGCGACATCATCAAAAAAATTGATGATCTGAACGTCAAGGACTACACGGCACTGGCCACCGACTTTGACAACTCGCTGCCGTTCCGGTTCCGCATCTCGAACCGCAAGGGCGTGTTCGGCAACAACAAGCACAGTATTGGGAAAGATGTGGTTCAACACATCACGCCTGGCGAGGCGCTGGCCTGCTCATCGTGTTTCCCCAGCGGATTTGAGCCGATGATGTACCCCGACGATTTCCAGGTCTCGAAACGTGAGGACTTCGACAAGGCAAGCACTCCGACGTTCGGCATCATGGATGGCGGCGTAGCGGACAATCAGGGCATCGAATCGGTCCTGCTGGCAGAGGAACGCGTGCGCAACAATCGCAAGGACGAGTCAAGCACCAACAAGGCTCTCGACCTTGTCATCATCAGTGATGTCGCTAGCCCGTACATGAAGGGGTATGCTCCCAGCGAGCACATGCTGCCCAAGTGCCTGGGTAAGTTGACCCTGGGCCGCCTGCGCAACTACGGCATCATCAGCGAACTGGTCATGCTCGCCCTGACCGTTCTCGCCTATGCGCTGGGCTGGCAGTTCTGGCTAGGCGTGTTCTCGGTCATCCTGGGCATCGTCACGGCAGGGAACATCCTCGGGTATGTATTGAAAAAGAAGATGTACAAGGCCATTGGCAAGACATTTATCGGGAACAGAGCCTCATTTATCAGCCACTTGAAGTTTGCCACCCTCGAGAGCCTGCTGATGAATCGTGCCAAGTCGGTAGTGGAGATGAGCAGCGTGGTGTTCCTGAAACGCCTGCGCAAGATGAGTTACAGCTCCATCTATAAGGACAGGGAGTGGAAGAACAGGGTCGTGACGAGCACCATCTATGAACTGCGTCCCGACGAGCAGTGGCAGAAGATGGACAACAATGACACCTTGCCCGATTACCTCGCTCCCAGCGAGGACATGCAGCAGATCAGCCAGCAAGCCGCCAGCATGGGCACCACCCTGTGGTTCACCGACCAAGAGAAAGCAGAGGGGATGCCCCAGGCCATCTTTGCCTGCGGCCAGTACACGATGTGCTTCAATCTGCTCAGCTATATCGAGAGTATCGAGAAAGACAATACCAACCTTACCGAAGCCCACGACCTGATCAAGGCCTGCAAGCCGCAACTGCTTGAGGCTTGGGAAAAGTTCAAGGAAAATCCCCGTTGTATGCTTCCTGAGGAATTCAAGTTACTAAAATTAAAAACTTGAGTGCGCGCTACATATCAGTCTGGCGGCAGTCATGGTGCACACGTCTGTGCCCAAGCGCTCGGCCAGGCGACGGTAGCCGTCGAGCATGGCGGTGCGCTCTGGGGTGTCGCCGAGCAGGGCGGTCAGGTGACGGTCGATGCTATCGACGGTGCACAGGTGCATCAGCAGCTCGGGAATGACGGGCTCGTCGGTGATGAGGTTGGGGAGCGTGACGTATTTTCCCGTCAACAATTGGCGATAGAAGTTATAGGACCACTTGCTGCCGTTAAAACGGTAGCAGGCAACCTGCGGCGTGCCCAGCAGTGCCGTCTCGAGGGTCGCGGTGCCTGACGTAACAAGGGCTGCACGGGCATGGTGCACAAGAGGATAAGTGGCATCGCGCAGCACGGGAACGGCTGTCTTGCCCATGACGTCACGATAGAGGCTGTCGTCGATGCTGGGGGCACCGGCGATCACGGGCTGGTACTCGGGATGGCGGGCCGCAGCCTGGAGCATGAGCGGCAGATTATCGCGTATTTCCCTCACGCGGCTGCCCGGCACAAGGGCGATAATCGGTTTGCCCGAAAGGCCAAATTCCCCGATGAAACGGTCAAAATCGGGGAAATCCCTGCTGGCTTGCGCCACTTCCTGCACCGTGGGATTACCCACATAGGTCGCCTTGTAACCATGTTCCTGGTACCAATCGGGCTCAAAAGGCAGAATGCAGTACATGTGATCGACGTAGCGGCGGATATCCTTGACACGCCACTCCTTCCACACCCACACCTTGGGCGAGATGAAGTAATGCACGGGGATGCCCAGGTTGTGGGCATACTTGGCGACCTTGAGGTTGAACGACGGGTAGTCGATCAGTATCACGTGGCCGGGGTGCCACTCGTCAATGGAACGGCGTGCCGTACCCAGAAAGCCAAGGATCTTGCCCAGATGGCGCACCACGTCAGCAAATCCCATGTAGGCCATATCACGATAATGTATAATGGGCTGCGCACCCGCCTGAGCGGCCATGAGGTCACCCCCCAAGAAGCGGAATTCGGCCTCGGCGTCAATTTGCTTGATCGACTCGATCAAGTGGGAGGCGTGCAAGTCGCCCGACGCCTCGCCGGCGATAAGGAAGTATTTCATGATAAACGGCGTTTTAAGGTGACGAAATCAAACTCATAGGCGTTGCGGTGGTCGCTCTGGTGATGCTCACGGCTCACCTGCTGCCACTCGCTCATGTCCAGTGCGGGGAAAAAGGCATCGGCACTGGCCCAGCGGGCATGGATCACGGTGAGGTGCAAGACTTCCACGAGCGGCAATGCCAGCTCATAGACCTGCGCGCCGCCGATGATATAGACGGTATCTGTCTCAGCGGCCGCGATGGCCTCCTCCACGCTGTGCACGACTGTCACACCAGGATATTGCCAGCCGGCATTGCGGGTGATGACGATATTCTGCCTACCGGGCAAGGGGCGGCGTGGGAACGACTCAAACGTCTTGCGGCCCATCACGATGCTGTAGCCCATGGTCACCTGCTTGAAATGGCGCATATCGGCTGGCAGGTGACACAACAAGTCGCCCTGGCGCCCTATGGCCCAGTTCTCGTCAACCGCTACTATGGCATGGATTTGCTTGTTCATTGTTCTTTTGGTTAGCCGTGACGGAGTCACGGCACGGGGGACAATTGTTAGACCGAGACCACACCCTTGATGGCGGGCCAGGGATCGTAGCCCTCCAGCGTGAAGTCCTCGTACTTGTAATCATCGATGCTCTTGACCTCGGGATTGAGCACCATGCGCGGCAGCGGACGCGGCTCGCGCGAGAGCTGTTCCCTGATCTGGTCAAAGTGGTTGCGGTAGATGTGTGCATCGCCAAAGGTGTGGACAAACTCACCAGGCTCCAATCCCGTCACATGAGCCACCATCATCAGCAACAAGGCATAGGAGGCGATGTTGAACGGGACGCCCAGGAACAGGTCGGCACTGCGCTGATACAGTTGCAGGCTCAGTTTACCCTGGGCCACATAAAACTGGAACAGCGAGTGGCACGGCGGCAGCTTCATCGTGGGCACCTCGGCCACGTTCCAGGCGCTGACCATGATGCGGCGGCTATCGGGCGTATGCTTAATCTGGTCGATGACCTGCGCAATCTGGTCAATGGTGCCGCCGTTGCCGTCGGGCCATGCGCGCCACTGGCTACCATACACGGGGCCCAGGTCACCGTTCTCGTCGGCCCACTCGTTCCAGATGCGCACGCCGTGCTCCTGCAACCAGCGCACATTGGTGTCGCCGCGCAGGAACCACAGCAGCTCATAGATGATGGACTTCAAGTGAACCTTCTTGGTCGTCAAGAGCGGGAAGCCGTCGGCCAGGTTGCAGCGCAGCTGGTAGCCGAACACGCTGCGCGTGCCCGTCCCCGTGCGGTCCTCCTTGTCCACGCCATTTTCCATCACATGACGCACCAGGTCAAGATATTGTTTCATTATTTTAGTTGTTAGTTTTAAGTTTTAAGTTGGGTTATCAGTTGAAGATGTTGCGCAGGAGCCACCACAACAGGAGTATGGCAAGAAAGAGCCAGATGAGTAACGGGGCATTAAGCCGCGCATACAGGCGAGGATTGCGGATGCGCTGGCCCTCGGCATACAGGCACAGCGCGATCCATGGAATGGCGACCAGCAACAGTGCATTGTACCTGAAGGCTCCCACCACATCGCCATGCAACAGGGCATGAATCGCACGCTGGCTGCCGCATCCGGGGCATTTGTAGCCCGTCAATGACAGGAAGGTGCAACGCGGAAACACGGCCGATGCCGTGGGATCGAGCGCATAGTAGATGAACCCTAGCACCAATAGTACTGCGACCACCAGTGCGATGACGAGTGTGCGGCGCATGGGAGTGCGGCACTACATCATGCGGCGCCTGCCGACATCATCAAGAAGCCCAAGGGCAAAGACAGGATTCCCAGCACGATTGTGGCAATGCACCACCAGGCTCCCGTCTCGCTGGCACGCTTAGCACCCTCAATGTCGCCCTCACGGTACTTGTTGGAAACCTTGAGCGCAAAGTAAATGGCCACGATGCCCGTGGGAATACAACACAGCACGGTCGCGATAATGGCCCACACGAGATTGGTGGGCGGACACGGCTCGGACGGGGCCTGCTGCTCATATCCCTGCGGCTGCTGCACAGCGGCGCCCTGTTGCTCAAGCGACTGCCTTGCAACAACAGGTTCGGCGGCCTGCTCCACCATTTCATACGTGCCCTGTAACTCGGGCAGCTGGGTAATCTTCACCCAATCGGCCAGGCCCTCGTGCCAGACGTAGGCTGCCGACGTCAGGCCCAGTTCCTTCATGCCGTCAATGTCAACGGGGCCATGCTGCACTCCGTTATGATTAATCCAGTATTGCATAATTTTTACTGTTGATTTCAGTTTGTTGCAAAGATAGTAATTTTTTTATTTCGCCGCCATACGGGTGGCGTGATTATTCTATATTTCAGCAAAAAACGGTGTTGTTTAAAATTATTTCATTATTTTTGCGCACAGTAACAACGCATTTGGGCATGACGCACAACTACGACATCTTCATCAGCTATCGCAGGGATGGCGGCTTCGAGACCGCCAAGCATCTGTATGACCTGCTCACCCAGGACGGCTATTCGGTGAGCTTTGACACCGACAACCTGCGTGAGGGCGATTTTGACGCTACTTTGCTCAATCGCATCGGCCGCTGCTCCGACTTCATCCTGATTGTTGACAGTCATGCCTTTGACAGGACGCTCGACCCCGACTTCAATCCTGGCGGGGACTGGCTTAGGAAAGAGCTGGCCGAGGCTTTGCGGCAGGGCAAGAATGTCGTTCCCGTGCTGCTCACCGGCGTTAACGGCTTCCCAGACAACCTGCCTGGAGACATTGCCGGCGTCGCCACCAAGAACGGACCGGAATACAACAAATACTACTTCGACGAGTTCTACAACCGGCTCAAGGCGTTCCTGCACAGCCAGCCCACGCGGCGACGCGCGTCGTCACACCATAGCCGCTGGATGATTGCCGCCATTTGCTGCCTGGCCACCCTGCTGCTGGCGGGCTCGTTCTATGTCATGCATGACAGAATACAGCGCGATGCCGTTGCCATGGTCAACGACTCGATATGCATCAATCCCGTGATGGGCAAATTCCGTTATACCGGCCCTGTCGATGACGAGGGCCAGCCTCATGGCGAGGGACTGGCCAAGTTTGCACAGGGCGACACCTACGAGGGCAACTTTGTCCACGGCACATTCGAGGGCGAGTGCACCTACCTGAACCATGCCGAGGGCGACCGCTTCATGGGCACATACAAGAACAATGCCCGCGAACAGGGCACCTACGTCTGGCAAGACGGCACCTATTTCACTGGATCGTTTCACAACAATGACGTGTATGAGGGAACCCTCTATGACATCAACGGCAATGTGCTGCAAGTGTTCACTGAGGGCCAACAAAAACAATAAGAAACAACACTATAGACCGATGAAGACCAAACTGACTAATTTTGTGCTGATGCTGTTCACAGCGGGCCTGATGGCCGCTGGTATGGCATCGTGCGCCACGCCGGCCGTAAAAAAGCCCGATATCAGGAAACCCACAAACACACAGGGCTCACAATCATCAACCACGGCATCCTCCAGCGCGGGAACGACCACGACCAAACCAAGGGCCAACGCTCAGATGCAAAGCCCTGCTGTCAATCAATACAACGACAGCATCGTGGTCATTGACAGTGCGGCCGTGCAGCGCAAGGCTCCCTAAGGAGCCGGCATGACGTAACGCCCGTTGAACCGGTTTTTATTTAGAAGTCGCTGAAGAAGCGCGGCCTGATGAGCAGGCCAAAACGGATGCGGGAGTGATACTGGTTATAGTCCAGCATGCTCTCGCCATAGCCGTTGTAGTACTGCAGCATGATGAACTGGTTGGAGTTGTGGTTGATGCGGTAACCCAGCTGGACGATGGTGTTGAAATTCAGGTTCCATCCCTGGCGCTTGACCAGCGTCATGTCGAGCACCCATTTGTCATCCAGACTCTTGGCCTGGAAACCGGCTTGGGAAACGCCCATATACTTCAGGATATCCCTGTTGTACTTGCCATCGATAATCGGTATCCAGAATTTGGCGTGTGCCATCAGTATGGGTGAGATGTAGGCCTCGCCAGCCCATGAGATCTTGTTCCAGCTGCGTGAGGCAGTGCCGTCACGGCCGTTGGACTCGTGTTCCAGCATCATGGTGACTTTGCCGATCAACTGGTTCTTGAGGATGATATAGCGGGAAATGCCGATACCGGGATTGAAATTCAGGTCATGGAACGGCAGCGACTGCTCAAACACGTTCCAAATCGCTTTTTGGGAGTAAAACAGGTACAGATAGCTGTGACCGGGCAGCACACTCTTGGTGAGGCGCTGCTGGAAACTGATCTGGAATTTGACATCGCTGTTGTGCTCTGTGGGTTTGCCGCCCAGCACCGTTCCACCGACAAAGTAGGTGTCCTTAAACAGGCTGAAGTAGGGGCGATTGTCCAGTTCAGCACGGATGCTGTCGGCAATCTCTTTGCTGGATCGTTCAACGGCAACAATCTGCCCATACACAGGGGCGCACAACCCTGCCAGCATGGCTATGGCTATCAACAATAAGCGCTTAATATTCATCTTTGTCTAGACTATAGTAATGGTTTGAGGCGCAAAGGTAGTGAAAAAAGCCGAATCATCAAATCTATATCCACAATATATCAGTGAACCAGCCCCATGACCAGGAACCACAACGGCGGCACCAGCAGCGCGGGCAGCATGTTGAGCACATGGCAGTCCTTGATGCGCAGCAGCGACAGTCCCGAGCCTGTGATCATCAGGCCGCCCACGATGAGCAGTTCGGCCATCAGCGCCTCGCTCACTGCCGTGCTCGACAGCAGGGCCACACTGTAGAACAGCCCTTGCCACAGGAACAGCACCGGTGCTGCCAGCAGCATTCCTACGCCATAGGTCGAGCCAAAGATGGTCGCCGTGACCAGGTCGAGCGTGGCATTGGTAAACAGGAAGGTATTGTCGCCCTCCAGCGCGCTGATGACGGGTCCCAGCATCGACAACGGGCCGATGCAATAGACCAGCGTGGCAGTCGCCAGGCCGTCGGCCAGACGTGTGCCCGAGCGGCCTTCCCCACCCTGCTTGCTCTTGCGGTCCACCAGCCGGTGGAAACGTCCGTCGATGTCGAGCGCCACACCCACGACGCTGCCGATGGCCATCGCGGCGATAAACAGCACGGGATATTGGCTCTTGGGCAGGTTGGTGACCACCGCGTTCAGGCCGATGGCAAAGCACGCCAGCCCCAGCGCGTCATACAGCACATTTTTATATTTGTCCTTTATTCCCTTGTGCAGCGCCACCCCGATGAGCGTTCCCGTCACAATGGTGCAGGTGTTGACTATCGTTCCAATCATGAGTCACTCTTCTTTTTTGCTTAATCGACTGCAAAATTACTGCATTATTGCACAAGTAATTGCGCATTCTTTGTTATTTTTGCACAAAAAACGTGTACCCCCTATCACTACGACGCAATGATAAAGAGATTGATCATCACTATCATGGCACTGCTCGCGGCTATCACAGCTTACAGTCAAGCCAATGACAATACCCGTCAGGCCATGGATTTGGCCCAACGGCTCTCGCCAGTGCTGGCGGCGAAGGTGGAGTTTCATCAAATCGACGCCGAACAGAGGCGGGACGTGTTTACGCTCGAGAGCCGGGGCGGCAAGGTCGCCATCGGTGGCAATAACGCCGGGGCGATGGCCGTGGGGCTGAACCGCTACCTGAACCGCTACTGCAAGACGACGGTGTCGTGGTATGCCGACGTGCCGCTGCAATTACCCAAGGTCTTGCCCGATGTGCCCGCTGCCGAACGGGTGACCGCCCGCGTGCCGCAACGCTTCTTCCTCAACTACTGCACCTGGGGCTACACGATGCCTTTTTGGCAATGGCGGGACTGGGAACGCTTTATCGACTGGATGGCACTGAACGGCGTGAACCTGCCGCTGGCCATCACCGGGCAGGAAGCGGTGTGGTACAACGTGTGGACCCGGTTGGGCATGAGCGACAAGCAGGTGCGCGACTACTTCACCGGGCCGGCCTACCTGCCGTGGCACCGCATGGCCAACATCGACGGCTGGTGCGGCCCGATGCCCAAGGAATGGCTCGACGGCCAGACGGCCTTGCAGCAACGCATCGTGGAGCGGGAGCGCGCGTTGAACATGCGCCCCGTGCTACCCGCCTTTGCAGGGCACGTGCCCGGAGCCTTGCGCGAGCTGTTCCCTGATGCCGACATCCAGGCCCTGGGAAGTTGGGCGGGCTTTGACGAGCAGTACCGCACCTGTTTCCTCAACAGCGAGGACCCGCTCTATAGCCGCATCCAGCGCCTGTTCCTCGAGGAGCAGACGCGGCTGTTCGGCACCGACCACATCTACGGCATCGACCCGTTTAACGAGGTGGATCCGCCCAGCTTCGAGCCCGAGTACCTGAACAAGGTCTCGAAGCACATCTATGAGAGCCTCACCGCCGTCGATCCCCAGGCCGAGTGGCTGCAGATGGCGTGGTTCCTTTACTACCAGCGCAAGGACTACACCCAGGAGCGCACCCGTGCCATGCTCACGGGCGTACCCCAGGGCAAGATGACCATGCTCGACTACTACTGCGAGTACAAGGAGATGTGGCGCGAGCACGAGGGCTTCTACGGCCAGCCGTTCATCTGGTGCTACCTTGGCAACTTTGGCGGCAACACCAACGTGCAGGGCCGCGTCAAGGAGGCGGGACAGCGCATCGAGCGCGCACTGGCCGAGTGCGGCGACAACCTCGTGGGCATCGGCTCGACGCTCGAGGGCCTGGACGTGCAGCAGTTCCCCTATGAGTACATCCTCGAGAAAGCGTGGGACTATGCAAAAACCGACGAGCAGGTCGTCAACGAACTCGCCGACCGCCATGCAGGATGCGAGAGCCAGCCCGCGCGCGACGCCTGGAGGCTACTCTACGACAGCGTGTTGGACATCACCCCGGGCAACTTTGCGGCACCGCTGCCGTGCTCCTATCCTACCCTGGGCAAGGAGAACCGCCCCGTCAAGTACAAACCGGATGAATTGCTTGCCGTGTGGGACCTGCTGCTGGCCCAAGACAAGGTGAGCACCGACGCCATGACCATCGACCTCATCTGGGTGGGACGGCAACTGCTGGGCGACCTGTTCATGACCGAGAAGCAGGCCATGGACAAGGCTTATGAACAGCGTGACAAGACCGCCTTCTACGCCCACAGCGACTTACTGTATGAAATCCTGTCAGACTTGGATATACTGGGCAGTTTCCATCCACAGGCCACACTCGGCCACTGGCTGCGGCAAGCCCGTGACCTGGGGAAGTCGCCACAGGTCAAGGACTACTACGAGATGAATGCGCGCCGCCTGATCACCACTTGGGGAGGCAGCCTCAACGACTATGCCTGCCGCAACTGGAACGGCTTGATGTGGGACTACTATGCCAAACGCTGGGAAAACTACATCCGCGAACTCACCGTCGCCCTGCTTTCAGGCAAGGACTTTGACGAAGCCCACTACCGTGCTATCACTGACAAATTCCAGGAAAGATGGGTCACCAGCACCGAGGAGGTCATCTGCGGGACCAGCGACGACGACATCCTCACCTTCTCCCGCCACCTGCGCGAGAAATACCGCGAGGCCCTCGACCACGCCTCACAAAACAACTGATATTATTAGGGGAAAACAATAAATACAAGAAATACAAAATACTGATTTACAATAAATTGTATTTCTTGTCTTCTATTCTTTTAAAGCCGTTGTTTCAGTTGTTGTAACGTTACGGTTGTTTTTTCAGGTGGTAGGTGTAGATGGTGCCGTCGGCGGCTGTTTTGGTGAAGGTGACGTCACTTGATGAGGTGGTGGTGACGGTGAAGTCGTTGTGTGCCTCTAGGCCGGGCATGTCGATGTAATAGACCGTCGGGTCGGGGAAACTGATGGTCATCTTGCCACCATCTGTTTCTTCCCAGGTGCCAAAACTCTCGACCATCTGCTCATGGCCATAAACATTCGATATCCTGAAGACGTGGCTCTGGAACTGGAAGAAATAGTCGCCCACAACGGTTCGGGGCGTACCGCCGGCTGTGATCTGCGCGACATGCCAGGTGCCGAACCACGGGCCGATGTCACCGTGATTGCGGGTGCAGGAGGCCGTCAGCAGCAGGGCGACTAGCGATAAGATATATAATAATGTCTTTTTCATCGTTTCTTGATATTAAAGTCGCCACTATAGGAGATGCCCAACTGGGCTCCCCAATTGTTGCCGTAGAGCTTGCCGCGGTCGATAGCCACGGTGGCGCCCACCGACAGGCCATCGACCTTGAAGCCACGCAGCCAATAGGAGGCGTAATTGACGCTCAAGGCCATCGAGACACGCCTTGCGGTAGGAGGCCTGCAGGAGATAGTGCCACTCGTTGGTGAACCAGCCCTCGATGGCTGCATGGAAGCCGCGCAGCACGTTGTCGCGGTAGCGCATGTACCCGTCCCTGTTGTAGAGCGGTGACTTGACAAAAGGCGAGCCGATCGACATGCCGCGGCTCTGGTAGCCGTTGTAGATGTAGTTGTTGTAGTAGTCGTCGGCACCCGAGGAGTGGCTTGTGATGGCGGTGCTGGGATGGTCGTTAGGCGTCCAATGGATGGGACCGCTCTGGTTGGTGAAGTCGATATACTCGATGACGGCGCCCGAAACGAGGTACGAGCCGTTTTGGCGGAACTCGATGCCCCACAGGCCGTCAAAGCCGTTCATCTTGCCGATGCCCGAGCCGTCTTCCCACAGCCACTGGGTGTAGGCGCGCAGATGCTGATAGTTGCTCAAGTAGTACTGCAGCGCGATGTCCCAGGTGCCCAGGTGGTTGCCCTCGACAAACGAGTCGCCCGCACTGTTGCCGCCACTGCCGGCGATAAACGTGCGCCAGAAGGCCTTCAGGTCGGCATCCATCTTGACGGTGCGGGTCACGTGGCCATTCTCGTAGTAGTCGGCTTTGCCGCCAAACTGGCAGGCCGACTGGGCTCCGATGGTGAACACGACGGGCTGATTAGGGTTGGTGCGGAAGTGCAGGCTCTTGTAGTGGAGCCACCTGCCCGTGGTAATGAAGTGGTTGTAGTAGTTATAATGGTTCTCGAGCCACTTGTCGTCCAACTCGCGGAAGTAGCCAAACTCGCCCTGGATTTGCAGCCAGCCCTTGGTGAACGGGATGTTCTGGAAATCGATGAAACCGGCACGCAGGCCCACGGGAGGCCGTGAATTGTTGCTCCATACCAGATCGCCGCTGCTCAGCAAGCCATCGACGATGGGCGAGGATTTATACGCCTGTCCCGCCACGGCAAAAATGCCGCGGTACTTGGCCGAGAGATAGGCTTCTTGAATCCATGCCCGGGCAGGATGCTGCTTTTGCACCTCAAACTGGCCATCGCCCACATGGCGCTGATAGCCCGCGCTGGAGGCGTAACCGGCCCAGGCAGCGAGCCCCGCGCCCCATGAGAAGCGCTCTCGCTTGTCGATGTTGTGCCGCAAGCTGATGTAGTAGGGCGCCAACTCGCTGTTGCCCGCGTTGGCCACGATGCCAACGGAGTAAACGTTCTCATTAAAGACCGGCCCGTAGCATTCCAGCATGTAAACCGTGTCGGTCGATTGATCGAGCGAGGTCAGTGTAGTGCCGGCAGGCTCCTGTGCCATCGCCACAGAGGCGCAGCACAAGGCCAGCAGAAGTGATAATATGGTGTTCTTCACCATTGTATTGATGTCTTTGTTTACCGTTCGATGTTTGCCAGATAGGAGTCGATGTGTCGACGTTTTTTCTCGTCGGCGATCTCGTCAAGGTTGATGAGGATGCCCGTCTCCTCAACGTTGCCGAATTCGCGGTTGATGGCCGTGCCCAGCAAGAGCATCTTGGGCGACAGGCCCATGTAGGCGTTGACCAGCGGCGGGATGTTGATGCCATGATTGCGGATAAAGGCGTTCAAGCGCTTGTAGTCCTCGCGGAAGTCGTTGCCGACAAACTGCGCCACCAGTTCGGGGTCATGGTTGCGGGTGCCAGGCAGCGGGTCGATGGGCACCACCAGTCCCTCCTTGTCCTCGAAGTAGAGGTTGAGGAAACACAGCAGCATGTCACGGCAGTCTCGCACATAGCTCGGGTACATCGTCATCTTGCCGAACATGTACTTGACCTGCGGATAAACAATGGTCAATGCCCCCAGTCCGTCCCACAGGTTATCGAGTGCAAACAATGCCCGCACGCCCTCGCGCGTCGATTGGTACTCAGGACGCACAAACGAGCGTCCCAGCTCGATGGTCACGGGCAGTATCTCGTCCAGGAAACGCCCGCTAAAGCGGAACAGATGCCCCGTGGCAATGCGCGGCACGTCATTCTCCACTTTCACGTCCCAGCCACCGATAAAGCGGTAAGCCCCAATGATTTCCTTCTTGTCGGGGTTCCACACCAGCAACTGCTGGCACGGCGGGTCCATCAGGTCAAACTCGTCAATATCACAGGCCTTGCCGGTGCCCCCCCCCGCGGCGCGGAAGGTGATTTCACGCAGTCGGCCGATTTCGCGCATCGTGTGGGGAGCATTGTGGGCCGTGACCACGTAAATCTCGTTGTCGGCCTTGTTGGTGTGACGCAGCAGGCGCTCGCTGGTGAGTTCCTGCTCGATAAGTTGGACGGGAATAGGATCAATAATCGGTTCCATAGGGCGTTTCTATCGGTTTGTAGCCTGTGAGGCCATATTTATTACTATATCACGCAGTCGGGCCGCCTCCTGCTTGGGCCGTGAGGCATCAAGAGCGGTCCAGGGAATGGGCTCGCCGATGACCACCTGCAAGGTGTCACCGCACTTCTTGACCATCTCCCTGGGCAGGAAGATGAGCTCGATATTGAACTTGATACCCAACCGCTTGCGCCACTTGGCGAAGCGGTAGAAGAAACGGGTGTTTTGGGCATTGAAAAAGATGGGCACAATGTCGCGCTGGTAATTCACGGCATGCACCACGGCAGCCTTTTGCCAGGGCAGGTCGGCGATGGAGCCGTCGGGCTGCATGCGCGAGCACAGGCCAGCAGGGAAGGTGATGAACTGGCTGTCGCTCTTCAAGGCCTGCTCGATACCGGCAGCGGCAGCGCGCGACTGGCTGCCGTACTTGTTCACGGGCAGGAACACGCCACGCAGGGGCTCGACAGCCATGAGCAGGTCGTTGACCAGAAACTTGATCTTGTGGCCATAATGGTTGCCCAGCAACGAGATGAGCACCAGTCCGTCAAGGCCACCCAGCGGATGGTTGGACACAAACATGTAGCGTCCGTCCTCAGGCAGGTGGTCCAGCCCCGTTGCGTTGAAGGTGATGTGCATCTCGTCGAGTGCCGCAGTTGCAGCATCCACGCTGTCCTTGTCGGCCATCTTGACGAGAATCGCGTTGAGCTGGTCCTGGCAGATCGTGCGTTCAAGCCAGCGCACAACAAACCGCGGGATGTACCTGTAGTGTCGCGGAAGCCGTTCCCGCAACACCTTATCGACATCTATTTTCATCGGACCATGGCTCATTGCTCAGCGTAATCATTGTATTTAACTTACAAAGTTACACCTTTTGACTGAAAAAGGAAGAGCAAAAGCCCAAAAATTTGCCCAACAAAGCAAAAAGTTATACTTTTGCCACCGAAACAGGCCACAGCCCCAATTCAACTAATAAACTAGCACACATGAGAAGCGGAATGACAATGCCCAAACTATTGATGCTGCTTGCCGAGGTAATCGCCCTGGCAATCCTCGCTGTTGCCGCATCATCCCACTTTGGCCTTGCCGACGGCGCCCGCATCACGGGTGCCTATCTGACCGCTTACCTCATACCCCGAGTGATTCTCACCCGCGCACGGGGCACCTCGACTGCTGCCGTGGCCATCCTGCTGGTGGCGGCGATCGTGCTCATGTACATCGACTTCACCAAACTCGAGAGATGGACACTATTTGACGGTTTCAGCCTGGAGATGCCCAACATCAAGGGCGATGCCCGTACCTACTACAAGTGGGCGCTCAACAAGTATGACGGCCGTGTTGACCCCATCACGGTCATCTATCCCGGTTATCCGATGATCATGCTGACGCTGTGGAAGCTACTGGGCGTCAACGTCGTGTGGCCACAGGCGCTGAACATATCGTGCACGCTATCGACCATCGCCCTCACGGGCATGACAACCCGCCGGCTGCTCTCGCACCGGGTAAACATGTCACCGCAAGCGCTGGTGGTTGCGGGCATGGCCATCACCTGCCTGCTGACCCACTTCCTCGTCGTGAGCATCATGCTGCTCAAGGAGGGTGTGGTCGCGCTGGCGGTTTCCATGACCGGCTTCTCCCTGGCGTCGATGGCGGCAAGCGACAGCGAGCGGCATCATGCCGTGCGCGATGTCATCCTGATTATCGCGGCCTGTGCTCTGCTCGCGGTCATTCGCACGACATTCCTGTATTTTATCGCCATCGGTGTGATCGTGATGACACTGCCCCGCTGGCGCCGTGACTGGCGCATGGGACTCGCGATGATGGCCATCATCGCCGTCGCACTGGTTGTGGGAGCGATGATGTCAACCCATGCCTTTGACCGTCACGTCGAGGTGGCTGGTGGCGGATGGAACATGCAGCGCTTCTATGTTGACTCCGAGTCCCAATTATTCTATCACGATGTGCTCAACTACTACTTCCTGCGGCCGTTCTGGTACAAGGCGCTCATGCTGCCGTTGACACTGTCGGTACAGTTTGTCATTCCCCTACCCTGGAGCTATTACGAGACCTCCTCGCTGATCAACACCTTTTCCCGCATGACCTACACCTGGTATCTGGTGGGTGGCACGGCTCTGTTCTACTATCCAGTGATGTCGTGGCGTCGCGGCGACGACAACCTGGGAGCCTGGCCCTGGTGGGGCGCCTTGTCATTTGCCGCCATCGCATGGGTCATGGCCGGCTCTGTGGCCCGGTATGTCACGCCCATCCAGCCGCTGTTTGTCCCGGTGGCGCTGTTTGTGGTGTGCCGCCTGCGCGAGGGGCACTGGCGCCGCGCCTTCGGCACATGGGCCATCTGCCTTGTGCTGATTATTGCTGTGGCGTTATTGTTCTGCCTCGAGATCCAGCAGGCCACCATCTCCAAGTGGTTGGGCACCCAGTCGCTTGTCAATTACATCAAGGGTCTCCCCTATTGATGTTTTTCCCGCAACCGTTTGTCGTTTATTTTTCCCCTTTTGTCGTCTGGTGGAGGGTGCTTATCGTTTTTCGGCATCAAGCCGCTTAAACCAGACCTCGCGGTACGGGTCTAAGAGTCAAGAAATATCCACCATTAAAACTTGACGACAATGAAAAAGACGTTATTACTCAGCCTGCTTTGCATGATACTCGCCATGCCCGCCATGGCACAACCGGGCTACCGATATGGTTACAATCCCCGCATCCAGACGGTGGGACGTCACGGCAACGAGTATGTCGCTTGGCACCGCTACTACTTCGGACTGCGTGTGGGCATGAACGCCTCCCACGTGAGCAGCGACAGCCCGCTGCTGGACGGCAGCAGCGTGAAGACGGGTCTGAACATCGGCTTTGCCGCCGGCACCCAGCTCACCTACCGTGCACCGCTATTCATCGAGAGCGGACTGTATTATACCCAAAAGGGCGGCAAGAGCGGCAAGGGCCAGGACAAGTTCACCTACGACCTCAACTACCTGGAACTGCCCGTACTCATCAAGTACAAGCACTTTGTGGGCAACCAGACGAGCATTCAGCCCTATGCGGGCGGCTACCTGGCCGTGGGCACCGACGGCAATATCAAGAACTACGGCACCAGGACAGCATTCAGCTCGTTTGAGGACGGATACTTCCAGCGCATGGATGGCGGTCTCAAGATCGGTTGCGGCGTGGGATTCAACATGCTCTACCTGGATGCCTGCTACGACATCGGCCTGGCCAATATCGGCCAGAGCAACTTCGACGACACGCACAATGGATGCTTCACGATAAACGTTGGTGTGAATTTCTAAGGGAAAAACGTGATTTCTGGGTGGCGCGTGCCACTTTATCACACCGAGTGACACGCGCATTTTCTCGAACAAGAATGAATGTTTTACAAAAAAACTTCTTACATTTGCATCAGATTATTAACCAACTAAACTCAATTGCGCTATGAAAAAGTTATACTTCTACCTGATGACGGGGCTCCTGGCCATCACGATGGCCTCATGCAGCAACTGGGAGTCACCTTATTATATCGAAGACATCGTGGGTAGCTGGGTGTCGGAATATGGCAGTGACGGCTACGGCGAGTATGATATCCGTGGATATGACGTCGTCCGCTATGACTTCTACAGCAACTATACCGGCCGCTACACCTACTACTCGTCATTCGGTCTGGACTATGTGGACTTCGATTGGGAGACCCGTGGCAACCGACTCTTCATCCGCTACTATGACGGCGACTACGAGAACCTGTACTACGGCTTCGACCGCTACGGATACCTGATTCTCGCTCTCGACAGCCACTTCTATCGCTACACGGCCTACGCTCCCGGCGGACGCTACTATGAGCCCGCCAAGCAGCTCGACAAGACGACCGAGTCACAGTCCACTGGCGACCTGGTCACCAAGCGAGAGGCCGTCAAGATCAAGTCCCTGTCACGCGGCGTCAAAGCACGCGCCGAGGAATAAATCGGACACAAACATAAAAGATAGCTAATAGCAGGTCCCGGAGGTTTCACTTCCGGGACTCGCTTTTTTTATGCAACATGTAAAGAAGCTGGACTAGGAAGATGTCAATGCACCCTCAGCCCCTGCAGACGTCAAGCATGAGTGAGCGGAATGTGGATGAGACGCGGGTGAGGAGGGCATCAGGTGTGAGCCCCAGTGCTTGAGCCACGAGGGTGGCGACATCGGTGATGGTGACGTTGCTGTCGTCGGTCTCGATGAGGAGGCGGTTGAGCGGTGTGGCGCGCAGGGCTTCGGCATTGAAGCGCGGCCCATAGGACAGGTAACAGCCCGCGTCGAGCAGGGTGCGGGCCACATGGGCGTTCCCCCTCATGCCATGGATGATGAGGGTGACGTCATCCAACCTGGCCTGGTGGCGGGTGGCAAGTATATCCTGGGTCGCCCTGACGTTGTGCACCACCACGGGCAAACCCAAGTCATGCGCCAGCTGCATGTGGCGCAGAAGTGCGGCACGCTGGACCTCCAGTGCAGCGCCCCGCAGGCGGTCGATGCCGGTCTCGCCGATGGCCAGTACCTGTGGATGACGGGCACATTGGGCCAGCAAAGCAAAGTCCTCGTCGTTGAGGCGGTCCACCTCGTCCCACGGGTGGAATCCCACTGAATAGAACAATCCCGGCTGCGGGTCAAAGCGTCGCGGATCGACCGAGATGAGCGCCGCAGCGGCATCTTGCCGGTGGGTATGGCTATCAGTAATGTGTATCATGGCACGGGATCATAACCGCTGCCGCCCCAGGGATTGCACCGCAGGATGCGCCACACGGCCAGCGCCAGCCCCTTGAAGGGTCCATGCTTGCGAATGGCCTCGATGGCATAGTGGCTGCACGTGGGCGTGAAACGGCATGTGGGGGGAGTGAGCGGGGAGATAAAGCGCTGGTAAAAACGGATGGGCTGGATCAACAACCAGCCGATGCCGTTTAACACCTTGCAGCATACGTGCGCCATCAAATCGAGAATCTTCATCATTTTGCAGGTTTGTTGTCGGCAGGTGGTTGCTGGTCGGCGGCCGCTTGGGCGATGCGCGTGAGCAGCGAGATGACTTTCTCGTTAATGACGCTATAGGGCGCCAAGTTGCTATCCAGATAGACAAAAGCGATGTCCACACCCCAGCCCGTCTGCTCGAGCGGTTGCTGCAGCAGCTCACGGCGGTTGAGCCTGTAGGCCTCGCGCACGCGGCGTCGCAGCGTTACCCGCCCTACAGCCTTGCGCACACGCTTCTTGGGGATGGAGATGAGGAACTGCACAGGATGCTCCCCCCGGGGGCGCAACCTGTAGGCCGCGCGCAAGGGGAACGCCATCAGCGATTTACCCTCGCCAAAGAGCGTCTGCACCGACGTGCGGTGGCACAGTTTCTCGTCTTTTTTCAGCTTATAATCCATATCTGGCTGCGAAATTACAAAAAAATGGGGCACGCCACATGACGTCCCCCTAAAAAATACCTTTGAGAGCGAAAAACATTATTTCGCCGCCTTCTTGGCAGCTTCGGCCTTAGCCTTGCGTGTAGCAGCCGCTTTCTTGGCAGCGTCCGAACGCTTGGCGGCAGCAGCCTCGGCTGCTTCGGCCTTGGCCTTGCGGGTGGCAGCGGCCTTCTTGGCGGCAGCCGAACGCTTGGCAGCGGCGTCCTCCTCGGTAGTCACGGCAGCGACAACCTTTGTGGCCTCTTCGGCCTGCTTGGCCTTGCGGGTAGCGGTAGCCTTCTTGGCAGCAGCCGAACGCTTGGCGGCAGCGGCCAGACGCTCCTTCTCGATGCGAGCGGCCTCTCGTGCGGCTTTACGCTCCTGTTTCTCCTCCTCGGCACGTTCCTTCTTCAAGAACTGCTCAATGGCACCAGCCATCGAGGGTGCTTCGGGAGTGATGGTGACGTCCACCTTGATGCCAGCTTTCTCGGCAGCCTCGAGCGTGGTCTGTCCCATTGCGGCAATGACAACGTTGCGCTCCTTGTAGTCGGGGAAGTTGGTCGTGTAGGACTTGATGCCCGCCGGGGTGAAGAACACCAGCATGTCATAGTCCAGTGTCTCGCCCGGCTTGAAGTCGTTGCTCACTGTGCGGTACATCACAGCCTTGACATACTTCACCTTGTTGTTGTCCAGAACGACAGCCTTGTCGTTGTGCACATCGCTCACGGGCATAAGGTAGGTCTCCTTGTGGTGCTTGGCGATGATGGGAATCAGGTCTTCCATGAGTCCCGTCTCGCTATAGAATATCTTGCGCTTGCGATAGATGACATACTTCTGCAGGTAATGGGCAACGGTCTCGCTGACGCAGAAATACTTCAACGTGTCGGGGACATTGTAACGCAGTTCCTTGCACAGGCGGAAGAAATGATCGATTGCCGTGCGGGCCGTCAAGATGATAGCCGAGTAATCGGGTACGTTGATTTTAGATTGTCTAAACTCACGTGAAGTAAGTCCCTCCACTTTGATAAAAGGCCTGAAAACAACCTCTACACCATATTTCTTCTCCAGATCGAAGTAAGGAGATTTTTCAGATGTCGGTCTTGGTTGAGAAACCAGAATCTTCTTAATGCTCATTAGATATGAATAGACTGTAAAATACCACTAATCCAATAGGTTAGCTCCGCCACAAGGGCTAAAGGCACCATTTCGACGGCGCAAAGGTACAACAAAAAATAGACAATCGATGACAAATTGCCATAAAAAATTCTAAAACCCTTGAAAACGAAGATAAGCCTTGCTACCAAATACAATGATGCGGCAACCGTCAATAGCAATTTGCCACTCGCCGGATAGAGCATCAACAGCACCATCACGGGCAGCAGCACCAAGCCCAAGAAGGACTGGCAGGCCTTGAAGCCGTCGATCCACAATTTAGCGCCCACGTTGTCGAGGAAAGTATATCCCAACAGCTTGTAAACCAGCCACTGAACGACATAGAATCCCAGCGCCAAGGCACTATAAGACGCCACGTGCAGGAAGACGCCATGCTGTAACGACGGCGCCATGGCGGGACTCAACAACTGCATGGCAAAGTAGAGGATAAATCCCTCAACAATGCACGTGTTGGCCACCAGGGCGGCCTGGATGCTGGTCTCGTTGACCGTGTGGTCCTCAAACAGATTCTCGCGTCGCCGCGTCGAGAACATGTAATGAAAGAAGTTCTCGATATACTTGTGGCCCGTGTGGTAGCTCAGCGCAACAGCGAGCACTCCCAGCAACAGCAGCACCATCGACGGCGTGTCGTGCAGCGGCGAGCGGGCAACAGGCTGGGCCTCGCCTGCAGCAGGAACCTCCATCACGGGCAGGCCGTTCATCGTACCCAGCACCGAATCGGCTGCAGCGGCCGTGGGAAAACCGTCCAGGTACTGAGGGGCATAGTAAGCCTCCTCCAGGCTGTCGGCAGTCACGGTCAAGGTATCGGCTATGTGGGCAGTTGCAGGCATAAAGCGTGTCAATACTTGGATTCAAACTCAACTGCAGGGCCCTCGTCGGCAAGCAGGGCGATGGCCTGTGCGGGCGTGTCGGCAACCTGCCACAGCAAGCGGTGCGACCCCTTCATGAATCCCTCGTTAACGGCATGGTCCAGTAGCGCCAGCAGCGCGTCATAGTAGCCGAGCGTGTTCAGGATAATCACAGGATGCTTCACCAGCCCCAGCTGCCGCCATGTGAGCGTCTCAAGCAGTTCCTCGAGGGTTCCCACACCACCAGGCAGTGCAATCACGGCATCGGCCATGTCGCTCATCATCTGTTTGCGCTGGTGCATGTCGGCGGTGACAATGACGTCCTCGAGCCTGCTATAGAGCCAGCCTTTATCGACCATAAACTTGGGAATGACTCCAGTGACCATGCCACCGGCATCCAACGCTCCATCGGTCACGGCACCCATGAGTCCCACGGCACCACCACCGTTCACACAGCGCCAGCCCTCGCGGGCCAGCAGAGTTCCCAACTCGCGGGCATCCTCCAGATAGCGCTTGTCAATATTGGCGCTCGATGCAGCAAACACAATGACGTTGCCTCTAATGTTCTCTTGTTTCATGGCCGCAAAGGTAATATTTTTTTGGCTAACTCTTGCCCACAATTTTGGGGTGTCTAGAGCAAAATGCACCAATTATGACACTTCACCGCTGGTGTGCTGTATAAAAAAGTATTACCTTTGCGGCAAGAAACATAATTAAATACCCGATATGAGACGAATTATAACCATTGTGGCCATCGTCACGGCGTTCACTTGCTGGATGACAGCGGGCGTGCGAGAGGATTTCAAGGCCAACCCCAAGTTGAGTGCCAACAATTATCAGGCCTACCCCACTACAGGCTTCCCGGCACTGACGGCAGCTCCCGCGGGCTACGAGCCATTCTTTATCAACCACTACGGTCGCCACGGCAGCCGCTGGCTCATCAACGAGAAGAAATACACCTATCCCTTGCAGATGCTGGAAAAGGGCGAGCGCAACGGCAAGCTCACGCGCCGCGGCCAGGAGGTGCTCGACGTTCTGCGCCAGGTGCATCAGGCCAGCAAGGGGCGCCTGGGAGAGCTGAGCGACATCGGCCACGAGCAGCACCAGCAGATCGCGCGCCGCATGTTCAACAACTTCCCGCAGGTGTTCAAGGACGGGGCACCGGTACGGGCCCGTTCGACGGTGGTCATCCGCTGCATCCTCTCGATGCAGAACGAGGTTGATGTGCTATCATCGCTCAACCCGCGATTGAAGATCACCACCGACGCCAGCCAAGCCGAGATGTACTACATGAACTACAGCGACTCGGTCGTTAAGCCCCTGCGCGCCAGCATGGACGAGAAGCGCAAGCACTACCTCAACAAGTGGCTCAACCCCAAGGGGATGATGAAGAAGCTGTTCACCGACCAGAAGTTTGTCCGCGACAGCATCGACGACGGCCGCAAGATGATGCTCTACCTCATGGAGGTGACGGGCAACATGCAGAGCCACCACCAGTTTGAGCAGGTGAACCTGTATGACCTGTTCAGCGATGACGACATCTACAGCGTGTGGCGCTACAACAATGCCAGCTGGTACATCACCTCGGGCGAGACACCGCTCACGCAGTGCCGCGTCGATTACATGGAGGCCAACCTGCTGCGCAACTTCATCGAGGACGCTGACCGTGCCATCACCAGCGCCGAGCCGGCTCCGGGAGCGTCGCTGCGCTTCGGCCACGAGAGCGTGGTGCTGCCCCTGTGCTGCCTGATGGGCCTGAACGGTGCCGACTACCGCACCACCGACCTCGAGACGCTGGACAAGTACTGGCAGACCTACAAGATTTTCCCCATGGCGGCCAATATCCAGTTCATCTACTTCCGCAAGGCGGGCAGCGACGACATCCTGATGTTGCCGCTCCTGAACGAGCGCGAGGCTACCCTGCCCGTTCAGACCGATGTCGCCCCCTACTACCACTGGAGCGACGTGCGCGACTACTTTATCAACAAACTTTTAAGTCAACCCTTCATCAACCCGAACAAATGAAACGCATCACATTATATCTGCTGGCAGCCGTTGCCTGCCTGTCGCTGAGTGCTATCAACCCTGTCACGCAGGTGAAGGGCAACTTTGACCGCTCGGCCAGCAACCACTATGCTTACCCCTACGGCACCGACGCCGCAATTCCGGCACTGACCGCAGCCCCAGCGGGCTATGAGCCCTTCTATATCGACCACTATGGCCGTCACGGCAGCCGCTGGCTCACTAACGGCAAGGTGTATGCTTATCCAGTCAAGGCGTTGCGCGATATTAAAGAGGCAGGGATGCTCAACCAGCTGGGAGAACGCCTGCTGCAGGCACTCACGCGCATCAACGATGCAGCACAGCAGCGCGCTGGTGACCTAAGCGACATCGGCGCCGAGCAGCACCAGCAGATTGCCGAGCGCATGTACCGCAACTTCCCCGAGGTATTCCAGGGCGATGCCCGCGTGGACGCGCGCTCGACGGTCATCATCCGCTGCATCCTATCGATGCAGAACGAGACGATGACCCTGCGCTCGCTCAACCCGCAACTGCGCATCACCACCGACGCCAGTTACCACGACATGTACTACATGGGCTGGGGCTATGGCGAGGACACCCTGGCCAACGACCTGCGCAAGAGCGTGGACCCGATTATGGACAAACTGTATGCCCAGCATGTGCATGCCGACAGTTTTGTCGGCCAGTTGGTCAACGACAAGTTGTGGGCCCACCACCATGTTAATGGCGGGAAACTGATGCGTGACGTGTTTGACATCGCCGGTTCGTTGCAGGGACATCACCAGTTTGAGGACATCAACCTGTACAACTATTTCTCCAATGAGGAACTTTTTGAACTCTGGCGCTTGAAGAACATTTACTGGTATATCCATTGGGCCAATGCACCCCAGAACGGCAACCGTATGCCCTTTATCGAGCGTGCCCTGCTGCGCAACATGATCGCCACTGCCGACGAGGCCATCGCCACGGGCGAACGCGGAGCCTCGCTGCGCTTCGGCCACGAGACGTGCGTGCTGCCCCTGGCCTGCCTGCTTGAGATTGACAACGTGAACTACAGCTGCGACGACCTGGAGACCCTGCATGAGCACTGGCAGGACTACAACATCATCCCCAAGGGCTGCAACATCCAGATGGTGTTCTACCGCCCCGTGGGGACAACCGGCAACCGTGCCGACGACATCCTGGTCAAGGTGCTGTTCAACGAGCACGAGGCCACACTGCCCTTCACGCCCGTCACCGGCCCCTACTACCGCTGGAGCGATCTCAAGACCTACTACGAGCGCAAGCTCGACACGGTCATCGACTGGACCGTGAAGTAACCCCGTCGGCCCGACGTACCTCACGCTAAGCCGCTAAGTCGCTAAGTATTATAAGTTATTGCTCGCAAGGGGCTCGCAATCATTGCCGCCGATGAGACGACAAAAAAATGCGAGCCCCTTGCGAGCAATCATAAGACCTTCGCGGCTTAGCGGCTTAGCGTGAGGCCCAAGGGGGAGGGGCGTGAGGCAAGTCAGGGCAGGAGGGAGCGGTAGATGTCGTGGTAGCGCTGGGCGGCGACGGGCTCGGCATAGGTGGCGATAGCCGATTGGCGGGCCTGTTGGCTCAAGGTGGCCAAGCGGTCGTCGTTGAGGCACCAGGCTATACCCTGCGCAAAATCGATGCTGTCGCAATAGTCGGCGACATAGCCGTCCTGCTTGTGGGAAATCATCTCGGGGATGCCGCCCACGTTAAAGCCCACACAAGGCGTGCCGCACGACATGGCCTCGACAATGGTGTTGGGCAGGTTGTCTTGTAACGAGGGTGTGACAAACAGATCAGCCGCACTGTAGAGCTGGGCGATTTCGGTCTCGTTGCTCAGGTAGTTGACGGGATAGACAGGCAAAGGCAGGGCTGACTTGACCTCCTGGGCGTCACCACCCAGCACGACAACGCCGAGATGGTCGGGCAAGGAGGGATGATGCTTACTGATATGCTCACAGGCCTCGGCCAGGTAGCGGAAACCCTTGCGCTCGTCGGTGATGCGCTGGGCGCCAAAGAGAATCAGCTTTTTGTCTGTCGGCAAGTTGAAGTGATGGCGGGCTTCCTGCTTGCCAATCGGTGTAAATACGTCAGTATCAATGGCGTTAGGGATGTTAGTGACGGTGTGGCCCTGTGTCAGGGCGCTCTGGCGTGCCATATCGGCCATCCAGCGGCTACAGCCCACAAAAGTGATGTTCCGGCCCTCATACATGGCCCGCTTGCGGTCGAAAACTCGCCGTGCCAGGTCACACTTACCCTTCAGCATCGGGCAATGCTCGCACTGAGTACGGTACTTTTCACACATGCCCGAATAGTGGCAGATACCCGTGAAATACCACTGGTCATGCAAGGTCACCACCACAGGCTTGCCACTGGCAAGGATGCGTTCAAGATTATTGAGCGACAGGAATCCCTGGTTGACCCAATGCAGATGGATGACGTCGGCCTGCTTGAACTCGTCCATCACAGTGATGTCGGTGCCCGCATTGGCGATGTCCACCTGGAAAATGCCCTTCTTGTTCAAATTGTTGGCCAGCCAGATGACGCCGCGCTCCCACAGGAAGTTGGCCTTGAGTTTCCATGACCGGGGGATGTTCACAACGTCGGGCGCATCGGTCTTGCGGTCACGCACAAGCATCCGCGCCTCGACACCGTTATGGTTCAAGGCATGCAGCAGACGGTTGGCGGCAATCGCCGCTCCTCCGGTTCTCTCGGCAGTATTGACAATCAGTACCCGCATATTCCAATAACAAAAGTACAAAAAGTTACATGGATGTAAGTTACATGGATGTAACTTTATTTGAAGATGGATAATTCTAATTATTATATTCTTGATTGAACCACAGCTGGAAAATCGGGTCCACAAAGGCAAACCGCTGACCCCGTTGCTCAATGTAATCCTTGTCTTGAAGGATGCGCTTGTTGCGAGCGATGGTATTGGCATTGCCCATGGCGTACAGGCGCTTGGTCTCGTCGGCAGCGAACTGGTATCTGTGATCGTTCACAGCCCGAAGCATGGCTTTTTGGCTGGCCGTGAGCTGCTCAACATCATTTTGAAACATCGGTGCATTGGTGTCTATCAAGCGTTGCAACGATCGGTTAAAGATTTCCTCGGTCACCTCGGCATCGGTGGAGTTCCAAATGAAGAAACTCAACTGTTGTACATACCACGAGTGACATTGGGTGATGTCGCAAATGCGTTTGGCAAACTCTATTGAGATGCTTTTCCCTGTGCGTTCAAAAGCCTTAACAATAAATTCTACCCAATAACGCTCATCAATTTTCTTGAGCCAAATGACTTGCCCAAAACGATAGAACGGTTTTGCAGAGTCATTAAAAATCTCTGTCATCATGTGGCGCTTGCTGCCATACAAGCAGTAGGACACATTGTGCTGTTGTTGCCACACCGAGCGCATTTTTCCTTCCATGTCGGGGTATTGCGGGATGTTGGCCAGTTGCTGGAACTCATCGATGCACACGATGATTCTCAGCCCCTTGGCTGCAGCGATTTTCTCGGGCAGTTCCAGAATTTCCAGTTTGTCTTTCTCTTGAGGCTGGAAACGCAGGTCAAAAGTGACAAACTCGGTCACTTTGTCCCTGATTACCAGTTGAGGAACGGCGCCTGTAAGGAATTTCTTCATTTCCTCAATGCCCCTCTTGAAACGCGATGCAGCGCAGGTCATGACACGGCTGGCAAACACACGGTAGAACTCGGCCTCGGTGCTGATGCTGAAGGCGTCGATGTAGCACACGCGCACGTTCTTGTTCTCGGCCATCAGCTCCTCGCCCACGGCCTTGACCAGCGATGACTTGCCCCAGCGCCGAGGGGAAATGAGCATCACATGGATGCCCGACAAGAGCAGCTGCTTGAGCAATGCCCTGTCCTCCACCCGGTCGATAAAATTCTCTTTCTCGGCCAGCGATCCAAATTGAAATGGTGCCTTCATTTACTTAATGACTATTGGTTGTCGGCTGCAAAGATACAAAAAGTTACATGAATGTAAGTTACATCAATGTAACTTTTTTCATTATCATGCCCATAATTGAAGAATTAAGGCGCCTCCCGCAACGGGATAGCGCCTTAAATTCAGTCTAAAAATGCGATGATATTTTCTCTTGAGGATCAGAGTTGGGGACCAGCGGCCACGAGAGCCTTGCCTGCCTCGTTGTCCTCATACTTCACAAAGTTCTTGATGAAGCGGCCTGCCAGATCCTTAGCCTTCTCTTCCCACTGTGCAGCGTCGGCATAGGTGTCGCGGGGATCAAGGATACCGCTGTCAACACCCTCGAGCTGGGTAGGAACCACGAAGTTGAAGAAGGGGATCACCTTGGTGGGCGCCTTGTCGATGCTGTGGTTCAGGATGGCATCAATGATACCGCGGGTGTCGCGAATCGAGATGCGCTTGCCAGTGCCGTTCCAGCCCGTGTTGACCAGATAAGCCTTGGCACCGCTCATTTCCATGCGCTTAACGAGTTCCTCGGCATACTTTGTGGGATGCAGCTCCAGGAAAGCCTGGCCAAAGCAGGCGCTGAAGGTGGGAGTGGGCTCGGTAATGCCGCGCTCGGTACCGGCGAGCTTGGCAGTGAAACCGCTCAGGAAGTAGTACTTGGTCTGCTCGGCATCGAGAATCGAAACGGGAGGCAGCACACCAAATGCGTCGGCACTCAAGAAGATCACCTGCTTGGCAGCGGGAGCGTGGCTGATGGGGCGCACGATGTTCTTGATGTGGTAGATGGGGTAGCTCACGCGGGTATTCTCGGTCACGCTCTTGTCGGCGAAGTCGATCTTGCCCTCGGCGTCAACGGTGACGTTCTCGAGCAGGGCGTCGCGATGGATGGCGTTGTAGATGTCGGGCTCGGCGTCCTTGTCCAGGTTGATGACCTTAGCATAGCAGCCACCCTCA
>ONOU01000037.1 GCA_900319525.1 uncultured Prevotellaceae bacterium
TGCGGCCTCGATGTAGAAGGGCTCGGTCTCGATGACGGGCGAGACGGTCGTCAGCACGGGCACCATCACCTGCTCGCCGTCGCCAAATCGGTCGTTGGCTGCCTTGATGCGGAATCCCACCATGGCGATGGTGTCGGGCACCTGCCAGTCGATGGTCACGGCCTGGCTGCCGTTGCCGTCGAGTTGCAGGTTGAAGTTGCTGGTGGCATATACGTCATTGGATCGCGGGTCAAAGAGCTCGATCACGGCGTCACAGGCTGTGGCCTTGTCGGTAGCATTCTGCACCGTGGCTGCCAGGGTGGCCATGTCGCCCTGGCGCAGGAAGCGTGGCATGTTGGATCGCACCATCAGCGGCTTCTGTGTCAATACCTCTGCCAGCCAGGTGGACCCCACCATATCCTTATCCCACGCCACGGCCTGTGTGATCCAGGTGGTGTTGAAGTTGGGCACCTCAAACTCTACCTGCACGTTGCCCTTGTCGTCGCTGGTGAGCATCGGCATCCATAGGGCTGTCTTCACGTCGCTCTCACGCAGGATCACGTCGTCGAGATACGTTTCTTGTGTTGCGGCGCGAGGCTTTCCTGCACTTAAGTTATGCTCTTGGCTTTCGGTGGGCGACCGATAGGTCTCAACAACGACTTCTTCCTTGAGGGTACGGGTAACGCTGCGGTCTTCAGATCCCTTCTCTCTCTCATTCAAGCCAAAAGCGCCTTCGTCCGATGATTTTACATCTAACTGATCTAAATTCATGCCTTTGTACGTGGCTCTTCCCTTGAAGTTGGCAAAGATATCTTGCTTATACATATACAGCTTCGGTAACTCGACGACCTCAGTTCCGATGCCACTATTAGTCATGTCAATCCACTTGTCGTATGCATGATTGGAGCCCTTCAGGGTGCGGGTGTAGGTTGCGACCGCTTTAAAATTGGGCTGCCAGTTCTTGAAAGTCCATTCGTTGCCCTTGATGCTGGCGATGGCCTTGTCAAACATGTCGAGCATCATAGCGGCGCGCACGGGCTTGCCGTTCTGGTCGGTAAGGCTGAATGTCCATTTCTCCATGTCGCCAGGCACGAGCTTGTCGCGGAACGATGTTGCGGTAACGTTGACGGCCTGGGCCTTGTAGGGATTCTTAAGTATGGCGTGATCTTCCCACAGCTTGGTGCCATAGTGGCTGATGAACTTGACGGTGACGTCCTTGCCGGCTTCCCTGGGCAGCTCGATGGTGAAGTCGTTCAACCCCTTGTCATAGGAGAGCCAGCCCTGGGCGAGGACCTCGTCACATGTACTTGCCACGTAGTATATATAGGCCTTGGGGGTGGAAACACCCACGGTGATGTGGCCCACGTTGTGCTTGTCCACAGTCTGCTGCAGGGGAGTGAGCCACAACGGGCAGTCCTTGACGGGTGCCTTCTTGTCTCTCTTGCGGTACAGTGTGATGACGCGCTCTACATCCACTTCCTGCTCGTCCTCCTCGGCATCAAGGATGTGAATCTTCAGCTTATACTGTCCCGAAGTCAACTTTTTAAGGTTGATGGTCGGGTCGCTGGTGTTAAGGTTGCCTGTCAAGACGGGCTCCTTGCCGTTGATGGGAGTGACTTCCCAGGTGCAGTAGGTCTCGGTTTGCTTCTCGTCGGTGGATACGTACTTCAACGGCAGTTTGATGGGCTTGTCGCCCAGGTAGATATCATTGTTCTCGCGGCCCATCAAAATGCCGCGGCGCGTGCCCACGATAAACGCGGTAGTCGCCTGGTGGGTTTCACCGGCATCGGTGGTGACGGTGGCATCAACGCGGTAGAGATAGCGCGCCCAGCAATGCCTGCCGGGCTTGAGGCTGGTGTTCTCCTTAAACAGTTCGGCAGGATACTCGATAGTGAAGCGCCCTTGGTCATCGGTGACAATGGTGGTGTCTTGCTGGGTATAGCCGCCATAACGGGGAACATTCCACCAGTTCCAATCGTTCTGGGCAAGTGACAGGCGCACCTCGGTATTCTGGAGCGGCATTCCGCTGTAGGTCATCGCTTTGCCGGAAACCTTTACGGGCTGTCCCGCAACGTATCTGCGGCGCGGAACAGGGAAGGTGACCTCAAACGTCGGCGTCTTGTACTCGCTCACGTTCACAATGCAATGAGCGAGCCCCAATACGGATGAGCCTGCTTTTTGAATGATGAGAATGTGAAAGATGCCGTTCATGCGATCCTTGGGCACGACAAAGGTCCCCTCAATGCGGCCGAACATGTCGGTGGTCGCTGTTACGGTGTCGATGGGCTCATAGCTCTGGTCTTTAAAATAAACTTCTACTTCCTTACCGCCGAGTGCAAGGCGTCCCTTGTCTGTTGTGCGATAGATGATGCCTGTCCAGTGGATGGTTTCGCCTGGCCGATAGACGCTCCGGTCGGTATATACATTACCACCATCGTTACTGTAGCTGCGGTTATTAAGTATAGTGAGGGATACCGGCAACCCGTAGCGGCCATTACCGTTGATGGCGGTTAATTGCCGGCCAAACTTCATGCGGTCGTTGGCATTGAGATTGATGGTAATTGTGCCATCGTTGCCCGTAGTTCCTAGGGTCTTGTCTGTTTCCGACTTGATTTGCACGCCGGGCAATGGTTTGCCGGTGTTGATATCGACGACAGCAATGCGGTCCTGCTGGTCGTTCTTCTTGCCCGAAACGGGGTTGTCTCCGTTTAGGTTGACGCCTGAGCGGATCTGGTCATTGTTGCTGTCGCAGTAGATGGCAAAACTGGCCATATCGGTCACGTGCAGGGAGGAGTTGACGCTTAAATGAAAGGATTTCGCAATGCTCTCGTCTAGCTTGGGAAAGATGTAGTAGTAGCCATAGGGCAAGGGCGGTAGTGTGGTTGTCACGTTGTTGACCTCAAACGGCACATTGCCCTGCACCGTCATGGGATGCCGTGACACGAGCTGCAGCTGGCTTCTCTCCACTTGCTGACGGCTGTTTATCAGCTCGTCGGGGATGCGATAGACCTCGATGTTAAACGAGTTGGCGTTTTTGACGTATGCGGTGACGGTGATGCTGTCACTCGAGGAGCGCACCTCGGGATAACTGAGTTGAACATGCTTCTCTTCCAGGCCTTTGATGGTGTTTCTCACCATGGTCGTGAAAAGAGAGTTGGGGAAACGTTTTACATAGTCCTTCAATATCCTGTAGTGGAGCTTGTTGTCCTCCCATGACATGTGTTTCAGCAGCAGTGCGCAGTATTCATTGTCCTGGAAATGCAGGTAGGTTTCCATAGTAATGGGGGCTGGGGATTTGGTAGCTGTGAGCGCATAGATGTGTGCGGGCACATTATCCTCGGTTGTGGCCAGCCAGTCGCTCTTGATGCGCTCCTTCAAGTCCTTATTCTCTAGGAGGTTCGGATTTATGTGGTAGACCATTTCAAAGCCCTTCATTAGCATGAACTCGTGCAGGGTGGGAATGTAGGTGGCACCCTGCTTGTTGCACCTGATAATGCCAGGCAGGGCGGTTACCGCAACGGCCTTAAGCGCCTCGGGATCGGCAAGGCTTTTCTCAACGAGTTCGGCTATTTTTTTGTCAAACTGCTGCTGGTCCCACTCGCTGATGTCCTCGGGGACCTCTTCAACGGGTTTGTTGCTGCGCTCCCAGTGGGTATAGTTGTCGCGATAGCTCTTGTAGATGAGCGCTTCCAGATGATACAGTAACGCCCTGATGTGGGGGCGTTTCTCCTTATTGATGGTCGTCTCGATGCGGGAGACGATGCCGGCCATGTTGTCCTGCGAGATGCCGCTCTGGGCGATGCTGTAACGCACCAGCGCATCGACGAGCAATTGCCCGTCGCCGTTGCTGTCCTTCAGTGCCCTGTCAATGTCGGCAAGAGCTTTCTTGCTCACGTCTTGCGGGAAATTGAAGTCAACCTCGCTGTTATTCCCTGATGAATTGATTGGAAATGCTATGATGAGCAGCACTATTGATAGGATGTGAATGATTGTCTGTTTCATAGTCATTCGGTATTTAGTTTATGATTATACTACAATGATACTTAAAATGATATGCAAAACCCTAGCAAAAACTCAGTATTGTGCAAAATAACCTCGAAAATCAGGTTAATAATACGGCCTGACTCTCGTTTGCAAAATTACAACAGATTATTGAAAAACTGCAAGCATTTGATGGTCATATTTTTAAAAAAAGAACGTTGATTGTCAATAATCTACAAAACAAAAAGGTCATTTAAGGGTAATTCGACATTTTCCCGTATCGATTTTGGCTCAAGAAATGCGCTTCTCTCAACGCCCGCAGGAGCCGACCGTCGTGCCGATCCATAAACGCGCTAAGGCGCGAAGTATTAAAATTGATTCACAGCATGGTAAAGCCCTAAAAAATGAGGAGCACTGTGGATAACCACGGTGCTCCTCCTTAAATAACATGAAACAAGCTTTCTTGTGTAGATGGTTATGTAAAATGATATCAGAAGTATCTTGTTTATTGTACTGCTGCGAACATGGCGCCGATGGCATCCACCGCACCGTTGATGCTGGCATAGATGCAGCTGATCAAACCGATGAAGATGATGCCCAGGACGCACAGGATCAAACCGGCACGCTCGCTCCAGTGGCTCTTGAAGGCAGGGATCACACACTCATCCTGACGGATGAACATCGCCTTGACTACCAGCAGATAGTAGTACAACGAGATGATGGTGTTGACCAGTGCGATAAGAACCAGCGCGTAGATGGCAACCGAACCCTGGTGGCAGGCGCCCACAAAGATGAAGAACTTGCTGAAGAAGCCCGCAAACGGGGGAATACCGCCGAGCGAGAACATGGCAAGCATCATCGTGAAGGCCAGCCAGGGATTGGTCTTGAACAGGCCGTTGTAGTCGTCCATCGTGACCTTGCCGGTCTGGCGCTCAATCACGGCAATCACGCCAAAGGCGGCGAGGTTGCTGAAGATGTAAACCAGCACGTAGTAGATCATTGAGGACATGCCCATCACGTTCACGGCAATGACGCCGAGCATGATGTAACCGGCCTGGGAAATCGACGAGAACGCCAGGAAGCGCTTGAGGTTGCGCTGACGGATGGCGAACAGGTTACCAATCGTGATGGTGAGCACGATGACGGCATAGAGCATCCACTCCCACACCTGGGAATAGGCGGCGCCGAACACCTGCACCAGAATCACGAGGAACGAGAAGGCGGCGGCTCCCTTGCTGATGACCGACAGGTAGCTGGTCACAGCGGTGGGGGCACCCTGATAAACGTCGGCGGTCCACTGGTGGAAGGGGACAAGCGAGAGCTTGAAGCCCACACCAGCGATGACAAAGGCCAGCGCAGCGATCAGCAGCGCCGAGTTGTTGCCGATGAGTGCGGTTGCAATGTCCTTGAAGTAGAGCGAACCGCTCATGCCATAGACGAACGAGATGCCCAGCAAGAAGATGGCCGACGAGAAGATGGCTGTGAAGATGTACTTGGCAGCAGCCTCATGTGACTCGTAGTAGCGCTTCTCAAAGGCGGCCAGCGCTGCGATGGGCAGCGAGGCGGTCTCCAGGCCGATGACGAACAGCAGGAAGTGGCGGGCCGAAATCATCAGGAACATGCCGAACAAGGTCAAGAGCAAGAGCTCGTAGAACTCGCCGCGGCGAACGCTCACGAAGTCATTATTGGTCCACTTGATAGCCTGCAGGAGCACCAGCACAACGCCCACGTTGAGGATGTTCTTCATCACCCACGTGGCAGCGTTGGACTCGAACATGCCGCCAAAGGCTTCGCCACTGGCTGCAGGACAGCAGAAGCAGTATATCGTGTAGAGCGCCGTCATGATGCACGTGAACACGGGCAGATAACGCTGGGTGCGCTCGGGCATGAAAGTGTCATAGATGAAAACGAGCAGGAAAACCAGCAACAGGCCTATCTCCTGCGGCATCAATAAGAATTGTGAATAATCCATCATATCTATATCTTTGCAATTTTTATCAGGTTAAACACTCTCATCACAACACGGGCAGCACAGCCTGCAACGCCTTAACGACGGGGTCAAAGCTGCTGCTGATGATGTTAATAAAGAAGTTGGGGAAGCAACCGATGGCGGCCACGGCAACAATCAGCGTGGCGGTCGAGAGGCGCTCCTCCCAGCTGGCGTCGGTGAGCGTGCGGTGGTGCTCATCCTGTACCTCGCCAAAGAGCAGCTTGGCGACAACGCGCAGGATGTAAACAGCAGTCACTACAATCGAGGTGGTGGCCATGATGGTGAGCACGCGGTGGAAGGTGTCGGTGTGCTGGAACGAGCCGAAGAAGATGGTCATCTCGGCAGCGAAACCGCTCAAGCCCGGCAGACCTAACGATGCCAAACCGGCAATCACATAACCCACGCCCAGATAGGGCATGATGTGCATCATGCCGCCCATGTCACGGATGTCACGCGTGTGGGTGCGGCCATAGATCATACCGATCAGGGCAAAGAACAGGGCCGTCATCAGACCGTGAGAGAGCATCTGCAGCACTGCACCGGTCATTGCCGTGGTGTTGAACATCAGGATGGCAAACAGTACCATACCGCAGTGGCTGACCGACGAGTAAGCGTTGATGTACTTGAGGTCGGTCTGCACACAGGCGCTCAAAGCACCATAGACGATGCTGAAGCCCGTCAACAGCAGGAAAATCCATGCCAGCTCGTTGGCGGCAAACGGCATCAGGTAGATAGCGATGCGGAAGCAGCCATATCCACCCAGCTTCATCAGCACACCAGCGTGGAGCATCGACACTGCCGTGGGGGCCGAGGCATGACCGTCGGGCGACCATGTGTGGAACGGGAACATGGCACCCAGCACGCCAAAGCCGACAAACGTCAGCGGGAACAGCACGTACTGCCAGCTGTGGGGAATAGCATTGTTGTGGGCAATGTCCAGGATGTTCATCGTCAAGGGCATTCCCTCGGGTGCCGAGTGGAAGTAGATGCCGATGAGACCGAGCATCAGGAAGGCCGAGCCACCCATCAGCATCAGGGTCAGTTTCATGGCACTGTAGTTCTTGTTGCCGCTGCCCCACACACCAATGAGCAGGTACATGGGAATCAGAGCGACCTCATAGAACATGAACATCGTGAACAGGTCGATCGAGATAAAGAAGCCAAACACACCCGTGGACAACAGGAAGAACCACATGAAGAACTGCTTGGGCAGCGGGTTCATCTTCCACGATGCGAACACGCCGGCAAACACGATGAATGCCGACAGCAGGATCATCACCACGCTCACACCGTCAACGCCCAGCGCCATGTGGATGTTGAACGGGGCGTACCACATCACATCGCTGCGAAGGATCATCTCGTCGGTGACACCGGCGCCGCGGGTCTGCAGGAAGATGCTCACCAGCCATGCGGCCAGTACCATCAACACGCTGGCTCCGACAACGGCAACGGTCCTGATGGCCTTGATGCCGCGGTTGCTGCACAGGGCCAGGCCTCCAAGCGTCAGCAGAGGCACGATCACAAAGTAAATCAGTATATTATTGAAGATTTCCATTTGATATATCCTTTCTATTTTGTCTAGACCGTTGATGTTAGAGCATTACACAAATCATGGTGACTGCCGCGATGAGCAGGGCGCCAATCAGATAAACAAACACATAGGCCTGGATGCTGCCCGACTGCAGACGGCGGATGCCGAAGGATACCGAGTTGGTGGCGTCGGCCAGCAGGTTCATGAAGCCGTCGATGATGTGGCGGTCAAACCAGGCAATGGGAACACAGATGGCCTGGAAAATCACCTTGTGGGTGATGAACTGGTAGAGCTCATCCATGTAGAAGCGCTTATAGCTTGCCGTCCACAGGCCACGCATCGAGTTGGCCATGCGCTCAGGCAGCGGGTTCTCCTTGTAGTACATCACCGTTGCCAAGCCGATGCCCACCAGGGCTACTGCAACGCTCGAGCCGGCCACTGTCCAGTCGATAGCGGTGTGCAGGGCCTTGCCGTCCCAGGTAACCATGTCGTGGAAGGGAACGAAGCCGGCCACGACCGAGATGCATGCCAGAATGATCAACGGCAGCGTCATCGTCCAGGGCTGATCCTTGGGAGCATGGTGCGGATCGTGAACCTCATGTTTCTTCCAGAAGAAGATGAGGTAGTAGATGCGGAACATGTAGAAGGCCGTCATGCAAGCCACCATCGACATCCACAAGCCCCAACCCAGGCCGCGGTGATAGGCGGCAACCAGAATCTCGTCCTTGGACCAGAAACCGGCAAACGGGGGAATACCTGCAATGGCCAGACAGCCAATCAGGAATGCGATGCTGGTGATGGGCATGTACTTGTGCAGGCCGTGCATCTTGCTGTTCTCATTGCTGTGAACGGCATGGATGATGGCACCGGCGCACAGGAAGAGCAACGCCTTGAACATGGCGTGGGTGAACAGGTGGAACATCGAGGCCATGTACCCCAGACCCTGGCCCTCGTGGATCTCGATGAGCGAGTTCTGGTTGGAGCTCACGGCCAGCGAGGTCATCATGAAGGCAATCTGGGAAATGGTCGAGAAGGCCAGCGCGCGCTTGATGTCGCTCTGGGTGCAGGCGATGGCAGCGGCATAGAATGCCGTGAAGGCGCCAACCACCAGGATGATGTTCATCGCACCCTGCACGAGGACATACAGCGGGAACAGCCTTGCTACCAGAAACACACCGGCCACAACCATGGTAGCCGCGTGGATCAAGGCCGACACGGGGGTGGGACCCTCCATGGCGTCGGGTAGCCAGATGTGCAAGGGGTACATCGCACTCTTACCGGCGCCGCCGATGAAGATGAACGTCAACGCCCATGCCATGACCGAGCAGCCCATGAAGGTAGCGCCGCCGGCAGTGCTGATGGCACTCTGGGCCGTCTCCAGGCTGCCTGACATCGTGGGGCCGAAGACCAGCTTGTCGAAGTCGAAGGTGCCCGTGTAGTAGCTCAGGATCATGATACCCAGCAAGAAGAACAGGTCGGCCAAGCGGGTGACGATAAAGGCCTTCTTGTTGGCATGATTGGCGGCAGGCGTCGAGTAATAGAAGCCGATGAGCAGGTAGGATGACAAACCCACCATCTCAAAGAAGATGAATATCTGGAAAATGTTGGTGGCGACCACCAGTCCCAGCATCGAGAACGTGAACAAGGCCAGGAAGGCATAGTAACGCTGGAATCCCTTCTCGGCGTTGCCATCGTGGCCGCTCATGTACCCGAGGCTGTACAGGTGCACCATCAGCGATACCGTGGTGATGACCACGAGCATCATCGCGGCGATGGGATCCACCAGGACACCCATGCGCACCACCAGCGTGTCGGTAAACGACAGCCAGGCAGGATTGGCAACAACGACAGCCTGACGCACGCCGTCCACCATCTGGCCCTGGCCGCTGCCAAAGAAGTAGGTCAGCGCCACGCCATAGGCAAGGACGGTATCGACCAGCATGGCGAGCACGCCAATCACACCTGTGATTTTTCTACCCATTTTCACCCCGACGAGTCCCAGGAACAGGAACATCAACAGAGGTAATGCTACAACTATAATTGCTAAATTCAGTGGCATAATCGTTAGAATTTCAGTTTAGTGATTTGGTTGATGTCCACGTTCTTTGCAATGCGGAAGACATTGATGATGATGGCGAGGGCAAGGGCCGTCTCGGCAGCAGCGATAGCGATTGCAAACAGCGAGAAGAACATGCCGTCCATCTGACCGGGGAACAGGTAACGGTTAAACACCACAAAGTTGATATCCACCGAGTTGAGCATCAACTCCAGCGAAATCATGATCGCAATCATGTTCTTGCGCGTGATGAAACCATAAACACCGCAGCCAAACATGATGAGGCTGGGAATGAGATACATAAATAGTGTCAAATCCATAATCTAATCACATTTTTTAGCGGCGACGGGCAATAACCACACCTCCGATGATACAAGCCAATAACAACACGCTGATGGCCTCAAAAGGCAACAGATAGCCAAACTTGTCGGTACTCAACAGGAATTGGCCTATCTTTTCCATATTGATGTCCACCCCGCTGCTGAGCAGTCGCCCACCGAAGCCAGCATAGCTGAACAGGCCGTAACCGCACACGGCGACACCCGCCAGCGCGGCCGTCAGTCCCAGCCAGCGGCGATGGGTGTCCAGTGCCTCGGCATTCTTGCCGGGCTGTTGTGTGAGCATGATGGCGAACACAAACAGCACCATGATGCCACCGGCATAGACGGCAATCTGTACCGCTCCCAGGAACTGATAGTCCATCTGGAAGTAGATGATGGCTGTGGCAAACAGCACAAACAGCAGATAGGTTGCGGAGCGCAAAATCCTGCGCGTGGTCACCGTCAGCACCGAGAAGACGATGATGGCGATCGCAACGATAAAATACAAAATGATGTTACCTACTGATTCCATTATTCTTCTTTTTCTTTTGGTTCTTGTTTAGGCGCGGGTGCTGGAGCAGGAGCGGGTTCGTCCTTCTCGGGCAGGTAGTTGAGCTGCTTGAGGAGCTTCTCGCGCGTGAACACGGCCTGCTCAAAGTCGTTGCTGAACTTGATGGCGTTGGTGGGGCACACCTGCACACACAGTCCGCAGAAGGTGCAGCTACCCAAGTCATACATGTACTTGTCAAGCTTCATTTTCTTCTTGCCGTCAGGCAGTTCGACCATGCGCTTGGTGATGCTGATGGTTTGGTTGGGGCAGTTGCGCTCACAGCTACCACAGGCGATGCACTTGTGGACACCGTTCTCGTCATAGATGAACTCCAGCGTGGCCCTGAAGCGCTCCGGGATGTGCAGCTCGGCGCGGTTTTCGGGATACTGCTCGGTCACCTTGGGGGTCACGAGCTCCTTGCCGGTGACCTCCATGCCCTTGATCAGGCTGTAAAAGCCTTTGAAGATTGAGACGAAATACTCCTTGATATTCATAATATAAATAGGTCTTCTATTTGTAATCTTTACATTTGGCGTTAGCGTTCCACCTGTCCGCCCAGGATATCGAGCAGCTCGGTGGTGATGCCCTGTTGACGCAGTTTGTTATACTCCAGCTGCAGCTCGTCGAGCAGTTCCTTGGCGTTATCGCTCGCCGCCTGCATGGCCATCACGCGCGCGCTCTGCTCACTGGCGGTGCTCTGGATGAACACATCCTGGAGCATCGACTTGATGTGCAGCGGCAGCACGGTGTTGAAGATGGTGTTGGCGTCGGGCTCAAACAGGCAGGGACTGTTGGCGGCTCGCGGATCGACGTTGTCGGCAAGACCCTGATAGCTCACGGGCAGCAACTGCTCGCGGGTGAACACCTGCTTGCCGGTGGAGATGAAGTGCATGTACAGCATCTCGACACGGTCAAACGTGCGCTCCAGGAAACGGGTCTTGAGCAGGTCGATGAAGGTGTACAGCTCCTCGCTGCCGCTGCGGGTGTTGAGGGCCACACGCTCCATCTGGATGTCCTTGCCGGCAATCTTCTCGACAGCCTTGGTCATCTTCTTGCCCACGGGAACAACGGTGATGCCCACCTGGGCGCCATACTCGTTGCGCACCGCGGCGATGGTGCCCAGCAGCTGCTTGAAGATATTGACGTTAAAGCCGCCGCACAAGCCGTCGTCGCTACCAAACACCACCAGTGCCACGCGCTGCACGTCGCGCTGGGCGATGAGCGGCGAGTCAAACTGCTGGTCGGTTACCAGCAGGTGGCTGATGACGTGTTGCACCATGTGGCGGTAGGGCGACAGGCGTTGCAGCTGACCGGTTGCCTTGCGCATCTTGGACGACGAGATCATCTTCATGGCACTCGTCGTCTTCTGGGTCGAGGCTACCGAGCCTATTCGCGTCTTTAGTTCTCTTAATGTTGACATCTTGCGAACTTAATGTGATTGCAGAATATTAACTGACGGTGGCGGTGTACTTGGCAGCAACCTTGGCAGCTGCGTCTTTGAGCTTGGCCATCACGTCGTCGTCAATCTTGCCGCTGCGCAGCACGTCGAGGACGTCCTTCTGGTGTTTGCCGCGCAGGTAGTGGATGAACAATTTCTCAAACTCGGCCACCTTGTCCAGGGGCACATCGCGCAACAGGCCGTTCACACCGCAATAGATGATGGCAACCTGTTCCTCGACCAGCATGGGCGTGTACTGGGGCTGAACGAGCAGGCGCTCGTTTTTGCGGCCCGTGTCGATGGTGCGGGCGGTAACGGGGTCGATGTCGCCACCAAACTTGGTGAAGGCCTCGAGCTCACGGTACTGTGCCTGGGCAATCTTGAGCGTACCAGCCACTTTCTTCATGCACTTGATCTGGGCGTTACCACCCACACGCGATACCGAGATACCCACGTTCACGGCGGGACGGATACCCGAGTTGAACAGGGCCGACTCAAGATAAATCTGACCGTCGGTAATCGAAATCACGTTGGTGGGGATATAGGCGCTCACGTCGCCGGCCTGGGTCTCGATGATGGGAAGTGCCGTCAACGAGCCACCGCCCTTAACGATGGGCTTGAGGGGCTCGGGCAGGTCGTTCATCACGCTGGCCACGGCCTGGTTCTCGTTGATCTTGGCGGCGCGTTCCAGCAAGCGGCTGTGCAGGTAGAAGATGTCGCCGGGATAAGCCTCGCGGCCCGAGGGGCGCTTGAGGATCAGCGAGATCTCACGGTAGGCGACAGCGTGCTTCGACAAGTCGTCATAGATGACCAGGGCGTCACGGCCGGTGTCGCGGAAGTACTCACCGATGGCGGCACCCGCAAACGGGGCATAGTAGCGCATCGAAGCCGAGTCGGCAGCGGTGGCGGCCACAACGATGGTGTAGGGCAGGGCGCCGCTCTCCTCGAGCTTGTTGACCAGGGCGGCCACGGTCGATGCCTTCTGGCCGATGGCAACATAGATGCAATATACCGGCTTGCCGGCCTCGTAGCCTGCACGCTGGTTGATGATGGTGTCCACCGCGATGGCGGTCTTGCCGATCTGGCGGTCACCGATGATTAGCTCACGCTGGCCGCGGCCGATGGGAATCATCGAGTCGATGGCCTTGAGGCCCGTCTGCAACGGCTGGTTTACCGGCTGACGGAAGATGACGCCGGGAGCCTTGCGCTCCAGCGGCAGGCGCAGCTTCTTGCCCTCGATGGGTCCCTTGCCGTCGATGGGCTTGGCCAGAACGTTGATCACGCGGCCCAGCAGACCCTCGCCCACCTCGATGGAGGCGATCTCGCCGGTGCGGCGCACCTTCATGTTCTCGGTCACGGTGTCCACCTCGTCAAGCAGGATGATACCCACGTCGCTCTCCTCGAGGTTCATGGCAACGCCGGTCACGCCGTTCTCGAAGCGCACGAGCTCGTTGGCCTCCACATTGTGCAGGCCATAGGCATGAGCCACACCGTCGCCCACCTCCAGGACGGTGCCTTCTTCTTCAAAGGCGACCTGACGCTTGGCGATGTCATCGACGAGCTGCTGTTTCAGTATATCAGATATTTCACTGGGATTAATCATCGTGTTGTTTATTTCTTTTGCAGTTGTAATCGCAATTCGTTCAATTCTCTCTTTACCGACGCGTCAAGCACCAGTCCGTTGATAACCACGGTGAACCCGCCTATCAACTCGGGGTTGATGACCTGCTCGATCTCGAGGGTCATCGCGCCCAGGCGCTTCTTCACGATGTCGATAATGGCATTGACCTCGGCCTCGGGCATGGGGGCTGCCGTAGTGATCACCACGTGGGCTATCTCATGGGCCTCACGGTAGAGGTCGACGTAGGCGAGGGAAATCTTCTGCAGATACTCGGCGCGGTTGTTGCGCACGCACAGCAGCAGGAACTTGTCCAGCGAGCTGCCGGGCTTGCCGCTAACGAGCTTGAGCATGTAGGCACCCTTTTCCTCGTCAGAGATTTCGGGGTTGAGCACGGCGCGCTTGAGCTCGTCGATGGCGGTGTAGCGGAAACTGAGCGTCTTCAACAGCTCATAGATCTCCTGTGCGTCACCGTTCTCGACGGCGTACTTGTACAGCGCTTTAGCGTATCGGCGTGGAATCAGTCCGTCACTCATATCGCGTTAGTTTTTAGCCTCAACCTCACTCAGATATTGGTCGACAAGCGCGCGCTGGGCATCGTCGTTGGCGATGTTGCGGCGAATCACCTTCTCGGCAATCTGCAGAGCCAGGTCTCCCACTTGGGTGCGCAGCTGCTTCTCGGCCTCCTTGCGTGCCTGCTCGAGCGACACCTGAGCGGCCTCGGTCACCTTCTTGGCTTCGTCGGCAGCCTCGCTGTGGGCCTTCTCGATGAGCTCGTTGCGCATCTTGGCAGCCTCACGCAGTATGTCGGCCTGCTCGTTGCGGGCTTCAGCAATCAACTTGTCCGCCTCGGCCTTGGCATTGTCCAGATGCGACTTGGCCTCCTGTGCATAGGCCACTCCCTTGTCGATCAAGTCGGCACGTTCCTCCATGCTCTTGATGATGAAGGGCCATGCCCACTTGGCAAGGATGCCAAACAGGCACAGGAATGCGATGAACATCCAGAACGCCAGGCCAAATTCAGGCTTGAAAAGTTCCATCTGGTAAACCGGTTAAGGGTGGATTACTTGATGAAGATGGCAAGGATGCAGACGATGAGTGCGAAGAATGCAACACCCTCGATCAGAGCGGCGATAACAATCATGTTGCTGCGGATGTCACCCGTTGACTCGGGCTGGCGGGCGATGGCCTCCATTGCCGAGCCACCGATTCTACCAATACCGATACCTGCTGCGATAGCTGCGATACCTGCTCCAATTGCTGCGCCAAGGTTGGCCATAGCCTCTAATAAAATCATTCCTAACATAGTCGTAAAGTTTTTTTAGTTTGTTATTGTTATGTTTTTAAAATTCTGTTGTTAATGTTACCATGTTGTCAAGTCTGTGCAGGCGTCACTCCGCGTGTTCGTGGACATGAGCCATCGAGATGAACATGGTGGAAAGGATGGTGAACACATAAGCCTGGATGAAGCTCACCAGTACATCGAGCAAGAGCATGAACAGTGACAGCGCTACCGAGAGCGGGGTCATTGCTCCACCCACTGCCGTGCCAAACATGCTGCCAAAGATGAAGATCAACAGCATGAACACGATCACCACCATGTGGCCACCCATCATGTTCGCAAACAGACGAATCATCAGGGCGATGGGCTTGGTGAAGATGCCAAACAGCTCAATGACCTGCATCAGGGGCACGGGGCACTTGAGCGCGGTGGGAACATCGGGCCAGAACATCTCTTTCCAGTAGTGCTTGGTGCCCGTCAGGTTGGTCACCAGGAAGGTGATCACCGCCAGCACGGCCGTCACGGCAAGGTTGCCCGTCAGGTTGGCACCACCGGGGAAGATGACGATCAAGCCCAGCAGGTTCATCGTCAGGATAAAAAAGAATACCGTCAGCAGGTAGGGACCGTATTTTGGGGCCTCCTTACCCATGATGGGGCGGATGGTGTCGGTATAGACAAAGTCCACCACCAGTTCCAGGGCTGCGGTAAAGCGGCGCGGTGCCTTCATTCCGTTCTTCTTGTACCAGTTGCGCACCTTGAAGACCATGATCAGCACCAGCAGGGCGGCAATGAAGATGCCGGCCACATTCTTGGTGATGGACAGGTCCAGCGGGCGGTACTGGCTGCCGTCGGGCAGGATCTGGACCACCTTGTTGTTGTAGTCTCCGCCCTTGGCAATCTGGAATCCGTTATACTGTGCACCGCCCTCGAGGTTGCTCGACATGAAGGCATGCCATGAGCCGTCCTGGGCGCGCACGATGATGGGTAACGGGATGCGCTTACTATGGTTGAACGGCACCTCCCAGCCATAGGCATCGCCCAGGTGCTCAAATATGATCTCCTGGGGGTCCACCTCGGTCTCGGCACCGCTGTGGGCGCGATGGGCTGCCGTGTCGGCATATCCCATGGCCATGAGGGCGATGATGACGACCGCGATGATTGCTGTGATTGCTTTCTTCATAGTGTTGCGTTAATACAGGCAAACCGACACCACATTATCTTTAACATCGGCCACACCGCCGTGAATCTCACGCTCCACGGTGTTGCCATCGGCCATGTAGCTCATGCGGCCGGCCTTCAGGGCGGCGATGAGCGCGGCATGGTTCTTGAGCACCTGGAACTGGCCCATGACGCCAGGAAGCGTCACCTGCTCGACAGTGCCTTCAAACTCGATTTGTTCAGCCGATATGATTTTGAGTGTCATGTTTATTATAAATAATGTATAGACTGATAAATGCGATATTAGCTCTGTTCGAGCAGCTTCTTGCCCTTGGCGATGGCCTCGTCGATGGTACCTACGCTCAAGAATGCCTGCTCGGGCAGGTCGTCCACCTCACCATCGAGGATCATCTTGAAGCCGCGGATGGTCTCGGCCAGCGGAACCATCACACCGGGCAGGCCGGTGAACTGCTCAGCCACAAAGAACGGCTGCGACAGGAAGCGCTGGGCACGGCGGGCACGCGAAACGACAAGCTTGTCCTCGTCGCTCAGCTCCTCAACACCCAGGATGGCGATGATGTCCTGAAGCTCATTATACTTCTGCAACAGGTGGATCACGCGCTGAGCCACATCGTAGTGCTCCTCACCGATGATGTTCGGGTCCATGATGCGCGAGGTTGATGCCAGCGGGTCAACGGCGGGGTAGATACCCAGCTCGGCGATTTTGCGGCTCAACACGCAGGTCGCATCCAGGAAGTTGAAGGTCGTGGCGGGTGCAGGGTCGGTCAAGTCATCGGCAGGCACATACACGGCCTGTACCGAGGTGATCGAGCCCGTCTTGGTCGAGGTGATGCGCTCCTGCAGCTTACCCATCTCACTGGCCAGCGTGGGCTGGTAACCTACTGCCGAGGGCATGCGGCCCAGCAGTGCCGATACCTCACTACCTGCCTGGGTGAAACGGAAGATGTTGTCCATAAACAGCAGGATGTCCTTACCGCCGCCGTCCTGATCACGGAACTGCTCGGCCACCGTCAGTCCTGACAGGGCCACGCGCAGACGTGCGCCGGGAGGCTCGTTCATCTGGCCAAACACGAGGGTGGCCTGTGAGCCCTGGACGGCCTTCATGTCGACGTCCTTGAGGTTCCACTCGCCCTTCTCGAGGCCTTCCTTGAACTTGTCACCGTAGTTGATAACGCCGCTCTCGATCATTTCACGCAGCAGGTCGTTACCCTCACGGGTGCGCTCTCCTACACCGGTGAACACCGAGAAACCGTTGTGACCGTGTGCGATGTTGTGAATCAGCTCCATGATGAGCACCGTCTTGCCCACACCAGCACCGCCAAACAGACCGATCTTACCACCCTTGCTGAAGGGCTCGATCAGGTCGATGACCTTGATACCGGTGTATAGGATCTCCTGCGAGATGGACAGGTCGCTGAAGGGGGGAGCGGGCTGATGGATTGCACGGCGTGCACCTTCCTGCAGGGGCTGCAGGTGGTCGATGCTCTGACCGATTACGTTGAGCAGGCGACCCTTGATCTGGTCACCGGTGGGCACGCTGATGGGGCGGCCAAGCGACTTGACGCGGGCACCGCGTTTCAGACCGTCGGTGCTGTCCATAGCCACACAGCGCACGGTATTTTCACCCACATGCTGCTCTACCTCCAGAATGAGTTCACTGCCATCGGGACGCTGTACCGACAACGCTGTGTAGATGGGGGGACGCGATGCGCCCTCATCCTCGAACGCGATATCGACAACGGGCCCGATGACCTGGGTTATTTTTCCATAATTTTCAGCCATAATGTGATAATAGACTTAATTATAATTGTTAGTGTTGATTATCAGATTGTTCAGGCACCAAAGTACCAACCCTGGGTCACGATGATGGCCATCACTACCAGGTTCACCAGGCCGATGGGCATCAGGTAACGCCACTCCAGAGCCAGCATCTGGTCGATGCGCACGCGGGGGAACGACCAGCGGATCCAGAAGAAGATGAACGTGATGAAGAAGGCCTTGCCCAAGAACCAAACCACGCTGGGGATATAGTCCATGATGGTGTTGAAGCCTTCCCAGCCGGGGATGTGCAGCGGCATCCAGCCACCCAGGAAGAGCAGCGTGGCAATGCCCGACACGATAAACAGGTTCAGATACTCGGCCAGATAGAAGAAGCCGAAGTGGATACCCGAGTACTCGGTGTGGTAACCGGCGGTCAGCTCGTGCTCGGCCTCGGGGAGGTCAAACGGGCCACGGTTGTTCTCGGCATTGGCGGCGATCATATATATAATGAAGGCGAGGATGGCAGGCAGGTGGCCCTTGAACAGGAACCAGCCGTCGGCCTGAGCCTCGACGATGCCCGTGATCGACATGGTGCCGGCCAGGCACACGATTGTCAGGATCGAGATGCCGCACGACAGCTCGTAGCTGATCATCTGGGCACCACTGCGCATAGCGCCAATCAGGGTGTACTTGCTGTTACTTGCCCAACCGGCGAGCAGGATACCCAGCACGCCAATCGACGACACGGCGACAATGAAGAACACGCCGATGTTCATGTCAACGATCTGCAGGCCCTTGCCCCAAGGCAGGCAGGCAAACGTAAGCATCGAGGCAATCAGCACCAGATAGGGAGCCAACTTGAAGAGGAACTTGTCGGTGCTCCACAGGGTGATCAACTCCTTCTGGAGAATCTTGATCACGTCGGCAAACACCTGGAGCAAGCCCCACTTACCCACGCGCATCGGGCCCAGGCGGCACTGAATCCAACCGCAGACCTTGCGCTCGTAGAAGATGTAGAACATGGCGATGAGCGAGTAAGCGACCAGCAGGCCCACGGCCACCAGCACACACTCGATTGTCGTGGTGAGCCAACCCGGCATCACGCTGTTGAGCAGGTCATCCAACCATTTCGTGACTATTCCAAAGTCAAACATATCTCTTAATCTTTTCTTTAGTGGTTTTGTTCTTGCAAATTAACTCTCATCGGTCGATATCGGGGATAACGAAGTCGAGCGACGCCGTGATGGTGATCAGGTCGGCGATCATGTTGTCGCGGCACGTCAGGTCAACCACGCCAATCAGGTTGAAGCACGGCGACTGGAAGTGCACGCGCACGGGCTTGGTGCCACCGTCACTCTCGATATACACGCCGAAGGCGCCACGGCTGGCCTCTACCTGCTGGTACCAGTGGCCGGCGGGCAGCTTCATCACCTTGGGCACCTTGGGAGCGCAGTACTCGCCCTGGATGCCCTCGGCCTCGAGCTTGTCACAGGCCTGGCGCAGGATCTTGATGCACTGCTCCATCTCCTTCATGCGCACCATGTAGCGGTCCATCGAGTCGCCGTTCTCATAGACGACCTCGTCAAAGTCAAACTCGTTGTAGAGCGAGTAGGGATTGGTCTTGCGCACGTCACAGTGCCAACCGCTGGCGCGGCCCGAGGGGCCGGTGATGGCATAGTCGATGGCGTCCTGCTTGCTCAGGGTACCCACGCCGGTCATGCGGTTCACGGCGATGACGTTGCCGGTGAAGAGCTTGTGGTACTCGTGCAGGTTCTTCTCGATGACGTCACAGGCGTGGCGCACATCTTTTATAAAGTCCTCATGCACGTCGGCCACCACACCGCCGATGCAGCTATAGCTCATCGACATGCGGGCACCGCAGGTGCGGTCAAAGATGTCATAGATCAACTCCCTCTCGCGGAAGCCGTAGAAGAAGGCCGTCGTCGCACCCTGGTCCATGGTCAAGCAACCATAGCTTAGCAAGTGGGACGACAAGCGCATCAGCTCGTCCATCATCAGGCGGATGAGCTCGGCACGGCGGGGAACTTCCAGTCCCAGCGCCTTCTCGACACACATGCACATGCAGTGGCGGTTGATGTGGGCTGCCATGTAGTCCATGCGCTCGGTGTACAGGAGCATCTGGGGATAGGTCAGGTCTTCACACAACTTCTCGATGCCGCGGTGGATGTAGCCGCTGACGACGTCGATCTTCTTGATGATCTCACCGTCGAGGCTGGCGCGGTAACGCATCACACCGTGGGTGGACGGGTGCTGCGGGCCCACGTTGACAACATACTCGTCGTCCTCAAACACCTTGCCATCTATCTTCTTGACCTTGCCGTTCTCGTCCTCGACCCAGCGGCAGGTGTAGTCCTCGTTGGTCTCGTCGTCGAGACGCAGGGGGTTGCTTGCGGGGTCATAGTCCTTGCGCAGGGGGTAACCCACCCAGTCGGTGCGCAGGAACATGCGGCGCATGTCGGGATGGCCGATGAACACGATGCCATAGAAGTCATACACCTCGCGCTCCTGGAAGTTGGCCACGGGCCACAGGTCCACTACCGAGTGCAGGCGGGGATTCTCGCGGTCGGCGGTAGCCGCCTTGACGTGGAGCAGCTCATGGGTGCTCGTGTTGGTCAGGTAGTAAACACAGCCGAGCGCTTCGGTCCAATCCATGCCCACGACGGCGCTCAGCACGTCATAGTGCAACTGGGTCTTCAAGGCGCGTGCCAGGTCGTGCCACTGTGCGTCATCGACGGTTACCAGCGGAAACTCGCCGGTGGTGTCCACCTGAGCCTGGGGGCACAACTGTGTGATTTTGTTTTCTATATCTGCCATATTTTAATGGATTTTGTCGGGTTAATTATTTGGCTTCCTCCTGGAGGGCCTGGCCGTCATACTTGAGTTCGAGTTTCTCCTTGCGGTTCACGCCGCCAAAGTACTTCTGCACCTTGATCTTGCGCTGCAGCTGCATCAGGGCATAGAAGAAGGCCTCGGGACGCGGGGGACAGCCGGGCAGATAGACGTCAACGGGGATGATCTCGTCAACGCCCTTGACCACGCAGTAGCTGTTCTTGAACGGGCCGCCGCTCACGGTGCACGAGCCGCAGGCGATAACATACTTGGGCTCGGCCATCTGCTCATACAGGCGCTTCAGTGCGGGAGCCATGCGGTAGTTGATGGTACCCTGGCACATGATGTAGTCGGCCTGACGGGGACTGTTGCGGGCCACCTCAAAGCCGTAGCGGGCCATGTCGTAGCGGGCAGCACCCAGGCACATGAACTCGATAGCGCAGCAGCTGGTGCCGAAGCACAGCGGCCACAACGAGTTGCTCACGCCCCAGTTCATCAGCTGGTCCAGCTTGCCAACGACGATGTTGGTGCCGCCGGCGCGCAGCTGCTCGACCAGACTGTCGATATACTCGTTGTCCTTGAAGTCCTCATGCTTCATCGACTTGATTTTCACTTCCATCTCAACGCTCCTTTCTTCCAGGCATAAGCCAGACCTAAAACGAGAATAACAAGGAAAGTACCCACGGCAAGCAATGCCTGGCTGCCGATGCTCTTGCAGATGGTTGCCCACGGGAACAGGAATACCGTCTCCACGTCAAACATCAGGAACAGGATGGCAAACAGGTAATAACCCACGTGATACTGGGCCATAGAATCACCACGAGTGGGAATACCGCACTCATAGGGCTCGCCTTTCTTCTTTGTGTAGCTACGCGGGCCAATGAGCCACGCGATCACCAAGGCACCGACTACAAGCAACACACCAGTCAAGGCCGCTGTGATGGCGAGAGTCGTGCTTTGTACTCCGAAAATTGAAAAATCCATAAAAGATGTTTTAGTATTTGTTGAGTTTAATTTTTGGCAGGTTAATATGTGTAAATTGCACTAAATGGCCTATTGCCCAATAACTTACGGGAAAGTTCCGCACGAGATTGTTGCAATAAAGCCCTAAAATGCGGTGCAAATTTACGCAATATTTATTGAATAAGCAATCTTTTCGTTAGCTAAATTTCGAACTTGTCAACAAGTCAACTTACAAATTGCAAGCAATGGCGGGTGCTGGTTTGGCGGCGGTTTTTCTCGTGGAAAACGCCGTGTGATAAAAAATGAACGTTCATCGCTGTTTTTGTTAAGAATTATTTGGTGTGAGTGGCGTAAAGGTTGTAATTTTGTGGGTGGATAAACTGTGTATTATGTTATCTGACTTTTTCAGAATCGCTGAAAGTGCAATAGCTGGATATAACTGTTTTTTTACAAGTGTTTTTAATATTTCATTTATGAGAAAAATTATGAGAAAGGCTTTATTACTTTTGACGCTAGCCATGCTGTTACCCGTGGCCATGTCTGCCCAACTGCTGGGCACAGGAAACATTGAGTTGCAACGCGCTCCTTATTCGCTCAAGGGCTTCAAGCCCCACAGCACCCGCCTGATGGCTCCATCACGGGTCGACCTGGGCGATAACCAGATGATTCTGGGTCACTACGACTCCGATGCCCTTAGCACCGATGGTCTGGGCATTACCGGCCTGCCCGGCACGGTAACCCTGGGCACGATCCTCACGGCCGATGAGCTTGCTCCCTTCCAGGGTGGCAAGATCGTGAAGTTCAGGGTGGGCCTCGCGGCGGCCACCACCGTGTCGCGCGTGTTTGTCATGCCCGTTAGTGCCAGCGGCACCATCGGCACCGCTACCCAATGGACTTGCAGCGTGAACGCGGCCGGCTGGAACGAGATTGAGCTGGCTACCCCCTATGAGATCAACACAGGCCAGGGTGAGGGGCTGATGATCGGTTTTGATTACCGTCAGACCAGCAGCAACTATCCCATCTCGGCCGTCATGGAGGGCGACATCCATACTACTTACCTTTATTACCAGAATTCCTGGCAGGATGTGGGTCTGGCCGACTACGGCAACCTGAGTGTCCAGTGTATTGTTGAGAGCGAGTTCTTCCCCGAGTATCTGATCGGCGTGAGCGAGCTGTTCATCCCGAGTTACGTCAAGCTGGGCGAGGACACCTATTTCCTCTACTCGTCACGCAACCTGGGTGTCGCCGGCAATGTGCCCGCGGGCAGTGTTACCTATGATGTGCTCATCGACGGCGAAGTGGTGAGCACGATGACCAACTCCCGTGACCTGACACGCAGCGCGCAGGACTTTGAGGGTTCGCTTTCCACGACAGGCTTGGCCGTGGGCAAGCATACGTTGACAATCAGGGTCAACTCGCTCAACGGTGAGCCCGTCGAGACGCCCCTGTCGGCATCGATCACATTCACCGTCTATGAGAATGGCTTTGCCCACCAGATGCACCTGCTGGAGCAGTTCACCTCGACCTACTGCACCTGGTGTCCGCTAGGCATCGGCATGATCCAGAAACTAATGGAATTGCGTGACGATATCGCGTGGGTAGGCATTCACGGTAACATGAGCGGCACCGACCCGATGAGGACCCTGCAGTGCGACTCCATCATGCTCTATCAGGGCAGTAACAGCTATCCTTCGGGCTCGTTTGACCGCAGTGTGGGATGGGACTCCCAGACCGCGATTGTCACTGGGCTGGGCTTCTATGAGGAGTACCATAGCGAGGTGGCTGCCGAGTTGAGTTCGTTCTACGATTATCTGGCCGAGGCGCCCGCCTTTGCCACGGTGAACATCAACAGCACCTATGATGCCGATACCCGTGAGGCCGTGATCACCGTCAGCGGCGACTTGACCCCTGACTTTGACCAGATGCTGGGCGCCGACAGCAAGCTCACCGTCTATATCACCGAGGACGGCATCGTGGCCCGTCAGCTCAACCAGGGCACTTGGGTAAGCGACTTCGTTCACAATGGCGTGATGCGCAGGGCTTTGCCTTCGGTATTCGGTGGCAACCTGAACCGTAATGGCGACACCTACGAGAACGTGTACACTTACACCATTCCCGCCTCCTGGAAGCCTGAGAACCTCAATGTGGTGGCCTTCATCAGCCGTCCGCTGGCCAATGGCGCTACCGGCGTTTACACCGACATGTTTGTCAACCAGGTGAACAAGCGCAAGTTAGGCGAGTATGATGAGCCCGAGACTCTGCGTGGCGACGTCAATCTCGATGGCAGTGTCAACATCAGCGACGTGACCGACCTGATCGACTATCTGCTGGCTGGCGGCGAAATTCCCGCAAGTGCTGATGTCGATCTCGATAACAGCGTCAACATCAGCGATGTAACCACATTGATCGACTATCTGCTCTCAGGCGTCTGGAACGACTGAGCGGTTCGACAGATACATCTTTGAAACCCTAAAATCCGCAACTATCATCCAATACACGATTAAGGGTAGATTTATGAGTCGTTAGTAGCAGCTTTCAGTAAAAAGCAACAGCACAACATCAAT
>ONOU01000042.1 GCA_900319525.1 uncultured Prevotellaceae bacterium
AAAGATAAATTCAAATCGTCGCACCCAAAAATCCGACTTAACTAACTGAATTTCAATAATTTCAAAGAACTTTTATGATTTTTTAGTGGACACTAATGACATTTTCAATTTAACTAAATGAAACAGTTCATTGCTATCGATCAATTATCCTTGAATGAACATGGCACGCTGGTATGTAAGAATCCATCAGGACGTTATTATCTGAGAGCGCACTTCAAGCAAGGTGAGCTTGACGGAGTGTCTTGTGCTTATTCAATAGCGATTACATTCAATATCCTTAACGTATTAAACGCAGAAGACACATCTTGGAATCGCAACGAACATGAGAAAGCAACAGCAGGTTGGGAACTGATAAGATTTCTCAACACCCCCAGCCTTTATCCCAAAGGAATCAGTTCAAATGATATAATCAAAATAGTGAAACAGGAATATTCTGAATTCGTCACGATTGATCACACGGGGAAAAGAGCAGGAATACCATTGAAGGTGAAAGAGTGTCTCGACAACAACCTTCCTGTTATCCTACAGATCAGCTTTGACCAATATGAAACCCAGTGGATTGTAGTGGTCGGATATGCCAAAGATAAAGATGACAAAGTATCATACCTTCTAACACTTGACTCCAGGAAAGATCTCCGAATAGGTTGTTTCTGGAATGGAATACTTAATCTTGACAGGTGTATAACGCTTAAATATGGATTTCAGTATATAACTGATGTAGTAGAAATGGTTGGCCTGGATGACGCGATTATCCTAAAGAAAAGATAATCCAGAAGTAAAAAAAGGACGGATCTTCAATGTGATGTCACATTCTAATTAACGATGAAATCAGTAATATTTAGAAATAATACTTCTCAAATGAAGTGATAAATTAATATGTTTAAAGTTATTTTGAACCAGCCCTGGGCTGAAATGGCAAGCGCAGGGCTGATGACAGTGGTACACATCGATGCGCCACCTGAAGAAGTTCCTAAGCGTATCTTCTTCCATGCCATGGAGCTTGACCATTCAATCGGCTACCCGATTGAGTGGCTTCAGGAAGTTCATAATCAACAACTGCTCGGCAACATCTCCAAAACCGACGACTTGGCGACTAATGCGATTCTCGGTTTTGCGGATGTCGGAGGTATCACACCATTTGACCTTAACATTTGGTCGAGGGGCGCACCGCCCAACAGGTATTTCTTGGTCAACGCTCATGTGTTTGACAAGCCAATTCCCCTAGTGGAGGCAGATGAGTTGTTAGATGATCATTTACCGCCGTACCACAAGGTTCGTCGTCGATTCCTCTACGAATCAGAGAATGATTTGGTAGTTCCAGTTTCAGCAAAAATCTTCGAGTTGGCATCACAAGGCCAATCATTCAAGATTGATCTGATTGGTGATGCAGCGGATGTCGTCATAGACAGACGCAATCAACTGAAGCCATTTTCGGCTTTCCGGCTGATTTGTGGTGCCAAGGAAAAGCGGTTCCTGTTCACCGATGACTGTAACATCATTGTTGAAGTAAATGACGATGGTTCATTGAAGTTATATCCGAGCGTGCTGCGCGAAGATGGTACAGGAGCCAGGGCATCATTGCAGCTGTGTTGTGACCATCCAATCGATGATTGAATGAGATAAAGTTTAACCTAACACTTTCAAGTCATGTAAAAAAATAATTGTAATTTTGCATCGCCGACCCGTTTGGTTGGCAAGACATCGTGGACTTTCGAGAAATCATTATACATTCCCTTAAATTGAAAAAGTAGGATATTTTCAAAGTTGGTAGGCTTGTATAATGGCTCGCTATATAGCGTGAGCCATTATCATCACACCGCCAACAGGGTCGATCCTACTACCCTCAATTTAGGTGCCGAGCATGGTTCACGCTTTCCCATCCCCGTAACTGCACCTTCACCTTCGCACAATCAACCATCACCAAACCTATTGGTTATAGGTAAAATACGTTATCTGTTTGTTTTTGACAATTACTATTGAATAACTTAGATCTAAACTCGGAAATACAAATTTCAAAAAAAAATCAGTTATTATTAAAAAAATAAATGTAATTTTGCAGTAATTAATAAAAAATTTGATTATGGCACTATTGAACTTGGAAGAGGAATCAACTATAAATTACGTATGGCAAAAGGGATTGAAGGTTGATGGATATGATCCAGATATTTATCGACAAGATTATTCTGGAGCATGGATTTCGCGCAATGCTTATGGCGATCGCGATAGTATTTTAGGTTGGGAAATAGATCATGTTTATCCTGTTGCCAAGGGAGGTACAGATGAAGATATTAATCTTCGCCCGATTAATTGTAGAAATAATATCAGTAAAGGGGACAGTTATCCAGAATATATAGCTTCTGTGACTTCTGAAGACAATAGAAATATTACAAGAGAGACTCATTGTACAGTGGGAGCGGTTTTACAGCAAAAACTAAAAGAACTATACAATCTATGATACAGAATGTAACAGTAAAAAAACTATTTGGGCTCTATGATTATAATATTTCTTTTTTGCCAGAACCTGCTGTAAAGATAATCACAGGACCTAATGGATATGGAAAAACTTCTCTACTTATTGCAATAAATCATCTGTTTAGGAGAGATTTTTGGTTTTTTCATTTTCTTGAATTTGAGACGTTTAAGATAGAGTTGTCAGAACAAACTATAATGATTAACAAATCTAGGATTGTTAATCATAATGATTCGGATGAATTAAAGCTGGATGTTTCAGATGAAGGTATATACGAAGAATCCATAGTATTGTTTGACTCGAAAGGGAAACAAATTGAACAGTTCATCATGAAGGATGAATATATTCAATATCTCTATTCATGCGCCAAAAGTAAAGCTTCAAGAGAAGCATTTAATACGAGAATCGATGATCTAATTGCTAAGTATTACTATATAGATGAAGATAATTATATTCAACAACATTGTAAGAATATATCTTTAGCTCTACAGGAAAACGAAACAGTATATCTTCCAGCCCAAAGACTATATGTCCGTGAACTGGATCCCTCTTATCCATTTAGATATCCACATTATTCGTATGAGATTGACCATGTAAATGAACAGATAAGCAAATTGTATCAAAGTGCTCAAAATTCTTTTGCTGCTGAAAGTCAGCGTATTGATGCAACGTTTATTAGTCGACTTATTCAGAAATCAGATGAGTATTCAGAGAAAGAAATCGGATCTAAATTAGAAGAACTGAAATCAACAATAGAAGGGTATAAAGAATTAAATCTTATAACTAATATGGAGATTTTAGATTATTCTTCTGAGAATAAAAAATCTTATGATGAGTTTAAAAAGGTTCTATCACTTTATATTGACGATATGAACAAAAAGATGAAACGATTCGAAGATTTGTATCGTAAAATTTCACTTTATAAGCAAGTAGTAACTAGCAAAGTGTTATCAGAGAAAACTATTGAATTCTGTGATACTGGCTTGAAGATTATCAATAAAAATGGTCGCAAATTGACAGATCTTCATAAGTTGTCTAGTGGTGAGCAGAATTTGCTTATTCTTTATTTTAATTTGATATTTAAGTCAAGAAGCAATACTATTCTTCTGATTGATGAACCAGAAAATTCGATTCATGTAGCCTGGTTGAGTAAGATGCTAAATGATTATATAGAAATGGCTAATACTACTGGTTGTCAGATTATCTTGGCAACACATTCACCTACTTTTATTGATGGTAGGTGGGACTTATGCACTGATCTGTACAGACAATATAAGGGAAAAGATACAAATGAGTGATTTTGATCTTGAAGACCGGTGGAAAAGTAAAGCTGAAGAAATAGCCCAAAGTATTAAAATGCAATGGGATGCACCTGCAAATAATGGAAAAATTCTTTTGCTTGTGGAAGGGGAAGATGACAGAGTCTGTTATTTTAAATTATTTAATCATCAAAGGGTTGAAATAAGAACAACAGAAGGGTGCAATAAGATGAAGCGCGTTTTTGATTTAATACAACAATATGGCATACCTAACTTTGCAATAAAGGATTGCGATTTTGCTCGAGTATGTAATGATGTGCCAAGTGAAGATAATTTCTTTACAACTGATTTTCATGATCATGAAATGATGTGTTTATCAGAGTTTGAGGTTAGGAAGGCGATCTTTTTTAGTTATGCTATTATTTTTGATGAGGCTCTTGTTAATGAAGTTTTTGAGGATTTAGAAATGTTATCTTTTTTTAAGTGGTTCAATTATAGCTCACATTCAAATGTCAATTTCAATGGTTATAATGTTAGAGGTAAAGAAAAAAGTGATCTTCGTTCCTTTAATGCTATTTATGAAACAGTGATGCCGCAATCGCCAAATTGTGTTACTGCAATCACTGAAAAAGATGTACTTGACTTTGTAAACAAGTACCATGAGCGAAATTATTACGAAATAACTAATGGTCATGACTTTATTTCTGCATTAGCAAAAAGTATTGAACAAAAGTATGGTGTTAAGAACTTGAAAGAAAAAGATATTAGACTAATTATAAATGCGAAATACTCTTTAGATTTTTTTATTAAGACAAATCTTTATTCTGACATTTGTGCATGGGCTGGAGAGATGTCCTCAGAATTATTTGCTGCTTGAATTGATTATTAAATTTGGTGTTCAACCTTTTTCTTTAAGCCATCAGTAACCCCCGTGTTGTGAGATTCTTTGAAGGTTTCTGAAAAAGTGGGAAGATTCTCAGAATTTTCGTAAATAAGTCTGAGATTGTCGCAGGATTTTCAGAGTGTGTCAGAGGACACCTTCGTGCTGGAGGTTGATTAGCAGCAGTTCCATCAATTCACGTAAAAGTCGTGGCCATAAATGTGGGTACAATTCTGGAGATACTTGTTCAGCTATTCCGGGACACCCGTTTACTTTGTCAAAAAACGGTGGCAACTGTTACAGCAAAACGGTGTATTCTGTTACTCCTGTTGCGATAACCAGCCGATTAATCACACAACAATAATTGTATTTGCAAGCCTCAGAAACCTCAGTTGGCGATTCTGGGGCTTTTAACGCATGGAAACTGCCGGAAGGCAGTTCCTTGCTTTCAAGGTATAGTGGGCGTGACCGTCCACTATTGTCGTGTTTACGCACAGCCCTCTGCTTGACGGGAGGGGACCGTGAAGCCGCATTGATGAAACAAAATGTCATCATTGCCCTTGCCGCCGTCGCTCATGTATAACATTTTCCGATGCAAAGTTAGTGCGGGCCGCTGCCCGTCAAGGCCATGCACAGTTGACTCGAAATAATCCACAATTTTTCTCTGCGATAAAAATGGCCCGTTCTTCCAGGATGGATTTTTTCGGTCAAGCCTTGCCTAATGGGCGCTTATCCCCGCTAACTTGATTCGCACCGTAAAAAGATTATACGCGACAGCATGAACAATGATTATTAACATTTTAAATATTTCATCATTATGACTACTTCTTATAACATATCATTTCTGGGTTCTCCCGAACAAGCTGAGGGCAGTGCGAGTAAAAAGAATTACCGCTCCTGCAAGTACAATAATTACATGGTCGAGGTGGTGGACTTCGACAATGAGAGCCACACCTTCGAGGTGGATGCCCGCAGCGAGGCCGAGGCCAGCGAACAGGCTGCAGACATGGCGATGGCCGCAGGTCTGCAGGTGAGTTACTGCAATGTTTACCTGTATGTAGATAGTTTTTAATTCCTTATATATTCATTTTCAAAATTTTACGATTATGGCAAATCTGATTTTAGCAAGCAAGCGAGAGGTAAAGAGTGGTGCAATGATGTGGCATGTGTACCGCAGTGAGGACAGTGTGAAGAGTGGCGAGTTCTACTTTTCCGAGGCTTTGAAGGCTTTACGTTATGCTTTCATCCTTAGAAAGCGCACTGGCGCAGTGATCCCGAAAGCCATCTATAACAAGCTGATGGCCGAGGTGAAGGCGAGCCAGCCGCAGCAGGAGGCGAGCGCAGCGCCCGAGCAGGAGAGCCAGCCCACCGCCGAGGTGGTGGGCGAGGCCTCGCCGCTGGCCCGCCAATATGGCGAGATGAAGGCCAAGCACCCCGATGCGATTTTGTTGTTCCGTGTGGGCGATTTTTATTATCCAAACAAATGAATTATCCAAACCATTTCAAGAATATGCAGATATCATCGTTAAAGAATCAAATCCATTTTTTGATAACTTTAATTTACTGAGCTATGCAACAACATGCTATTTCTAAAAACATCCGAGTGCGCGCCCCACTCATCTATGAGCATCTTCGTAGTATTGGTTATAAACACGAATACAGTATCAAGGTGTCTAATCTAGCTAAACGACTATTGGTGTTTTATGATAATGGCACCATGAGTAGTTATGAGGAGTTTGCCTTTTATCTAATCGACAAGATGAAGACCCATTCTAAAAAGGAAGCGCGCTATTACAGGTTGATAGCGCGATTAATCAAAGACTTCGTTGAACACGGACGTTACCTTTCGTTTTATCATTCAGGGTTCATGAGCAGGAGAACAGAATTCAAGCTAAACTCAAGTTATAAATCAATTGTCGAGATTGTAAAGAAAAAAACACTTGGGAAGTCTGAGTCGTATAAGAAGAATTGTGCTTGCCTGATTTCCAACTTTCTGTACTTTCTTCAAACCCAAGGTGCAACAGATTTGAGCATGGTTACAGAAAACATGGTATTGGACTTTTTTCATGATGGCAAGAGAGTCAAATACTCCTCAGATTATTACCAAGGAGTTAAAAGATGTTTAGGTTACTGCAAGGGAGAATTTAAAGATGTAGAACAAATCATCGGGTACTTACCTAAACTCAGAAAACACAGAAAGAACATAGATTACCTTAAAGGTGAAGAAATTGGCGCCCTAAAACGTATTGTGGAACAAGGCCCTCCAATAATAAGCTTCCGAGATAAAGCAATAATGACAATTGGCATGTATACTGGTATGCGAGGATGCGATGTCGCAAACCTCAAAATCGGTGATATTGACTGGGCAAATGAAAAGATACGGATCATTCAATCCAAAACGGCCAAGGAATTGCAGCTGCCGTTGCGCCCTGTTGTTGGTAATGCTATTTTTGATTACATCACAAAGGAACGTCCGCAAAATTGTGATGCTCATATTTTTCTGACAGAGAAAATACCTCGTCCTATGTCAAATAAAAATATTGGCAATATTACTCGCAGGGTGATGCGACAAGCCGGCATCCGTGTCAACGGAGGACGAATGGGCTTCCATTTACTTCGTCATAGCGTGGCAACATCACTCTTGAGAAACAACATTTCTACAGGTATTATCGCATCTGCTTTAGGGCATGCCAGCATCGAGTCAACTAACAGGTATCTATCATCAGACATGGATCATTTAAAGGAATTTGCACTCACAATTGAACAATTTCCTATGGGAAAGGAGGTGTTTAACCTATGACGTTCACATCCTGTATATCAGAGTATCTGAATATGTATCAGAAATATATGATTGCATCTGGGCGCTGGAGCAGGGACGGCTTTTACTGTCTGAAGCAGTTTGATAAATGGCTGTCTATACAGGGAGACATAAATCAAACCCTTATAGACACATGGTGCGCCCAAAGACCAACAGAAAAATCCAACTCTTGTCGTAGCCGGATATATCCAGTCATCGCCTTTTTAAAATACGCAAACAACAAGAATCTATTGGCCGTCAAAATACCGAAACCACCTAAAAATCGTCCACGAACATATATTCCTCACTTCTTCACAGAAGATGAACTAAAGAGATTTTTTCAAGCTTGTGATAATCTCTATCAAGGTAACACCAATGAAAAGAACAAGTATCGAAAAATCACAATTCCAGTGTTTTTTAGATTGCTCTACAGCACCGGACTCCGAACCACGGAGGCTCGGTTATTGAAACGAGACGATGTGGATCTCATTCACGGCATTATAAATGTCAGGAGAAGTAAAGGTGGCCATCAGCAGCATTATGTTGTGATGCATGATTCCATGAGAGACTTAATGAGTGTATTCGACTCTGTGATGAATGAACTAATGCCGAACCGAGAATACTTTTTTCAAAGCACAAGTGGAGGGCACTATAGCACTAATTGGGTCTCATCTTCTTTTTCAAAAATTTGGAAATCCTGTAATCAGACAGATGCTGTACCTTATGCATTAAGACATCATTATGCTATAATGAACATCAATAAATGCATAAGGGATGGGCTCGACTTTTATGCTAAGTTCATATATCTGAGCCGCACCATGGGACATTGTGTTTTAGAAAGCACGCGCTACTATTACAGCATTGTCCCGGAACTGGCTGAGATAATAGACAAATTAACAAGCAAAACAGCACAAGATTTATTCCCCGAATTAGAACATGAAAAATCAAGAATCAATTAAAATTGCAAAACTCGTCAACTCCTGGCTCATTGACTATGCGCCATCAATTAAAGCGAATAGCCAAAACACCATCCGCAGTTATGAAGTCACCCTAGCTATGTATGCGAAGTTCTTAGAAGATGAGGTTAAGGTGTCTCCCGACAGCGTCTCTCTAAAACACTTTGAAAAAGACTATGTTGAAGCATGGATTAAGTGGCTTAAGACAGTGCGCAAGAATAGCAATAAGACATGCAATCATCGGCTTTCGTGTTTGCGAGCTTTTTTACAGTATCTGGCATCGAAAGAGTATGCTTATAACTATCTCTATATCGAGTCTTGCATGGTCCCTCGATCAAAAGAGCCCACAGTAAGGGTTGACAGCATCTCTCTTTCTGGCATCAAAGCTCTTTTGATGACGCCTAACACCAAAACTAAAATAGGCCTACGCGATCTCACGCTTATGGCGTTTATGTATGATACCGCTGCAAGAGTTGGAGAGGTTTTATCTATCAAAGTATGCGACATCAATCTACACGGGGCAAAATCATTTGTAAGAGTTATTGGGAAAAGGAGCAAAGTCCGAACTCTGTATATAACGCCGCAACTTAAGACATACTTGCTAGCTTATATTAAGGAATACCATGATGGAGATCCCTTTTCAACAAACTTTTTGTTCTATTCAAGAATATTGGGTAAGGAGACCCCTATGACACAAGAAGCCGTCAATAAAATGCTAAAGAAGTATGCGGCAATTGCGCATCAGAGATGTCCAGATGTGCCTAGTAACATACATTGCCATATGTTGCGCCATTCAAAGGCAACACATTGGTTGGATGCTGGCATGAATTTACTTCAGATATCACTTTTATTAGGACACGCAAATTTAAATGCGACAATGATCTATCTAGATATTACTACAGATCAAGAATCAAAAGCCTTATCAACTTTAGAGAATAAGGAACAGCGGAAAACAAGAAAGATGTGGAAAGGAAAAGAGGCAACAATAGCTGCCTCGTGGGGAATCAAGGATATCGAATAAAAATATCAGAACTTAAGTGACTGCCATTTTGCGAATATTGGTTCGGTTGCTAGTGCTATATTTGGATAATTCATTTGTTTGGATAATAAAAATTATCACAACTTATTGATAATTTTTACGAGTCGTTTGGCGATGATGCGGTAGCCGTTAGCGAGATTTTGGGCATAGTTCTCACCCGCACGCAGGCGAAGGAAATCACCGAGCGTCAGGCCGCATTCCCCGCCCACGCCCTCGACAGCTATCTGCCCCGTCTGGTTAGAGCAGGCAAGCGTGTAGCCATCTGTGATGGCCTGCCCGAGCCTCAGCCCGAGAAGAAGAGCCGCAAGCGCAGCACCAAGAAAGCCGAGAACAAGTAAGATAATGTTTAACAGGTGGGCGAGGCCAGCCCCGCCCACCGCAAAAAATCAAGAGCTATGACACGAGAAGTGAAGAAAGCGGTTACCCGCATTCGCCGAGTACAGGACGCAGTGTATAACAACAAGGTGGGCATTTGCCACTCGATGAGCATCCACACCAATACGCTGATGCGATGTGATGGTGAGGTGATGACATGGTGGACGGTGTTCGCCCACCAAGGCGAGCCGCCCGCCAAGGCCTGCAGGTCATGGACGTTTGCCGATGACAGCACGGCCGAGGACATCGAAGGCATCCTCAAGGAGCTGAGCGAGTACATCGAGCACGAGGTTTAAGGCCTCCCGTTCCGCAGGTGGGCGAGCGATCGCCCACCGTTCGGAACCGGCGCCGGACGCCCCCATCGATGGGGAACGCCCGGCTTTTTCTTTGTCTTTTAGCATTTGACGGCACAGATCTAATTTTGCACTACACTAAAATCGATAGAATATATGTCAGTCACATTGAACACCCAACTCGGAGAACTGATGTTTTCCTCGCAGACTCCCGACCTCGACCTTACGACGAGCGACGACAACGAGGCCGTCGTGTCGATCGTCTCGGGCGGGGCCACGGTTTTCTCGGCCACACACATCCCGTATCAAAGGAATATCATTGTCCACGACATCCGTTCGGTTGTCGAGTATTACATGCGCCAGGGCAGCCACGCCCTGCGCTCGTTCACGCTCAGGGCCAAGCACAACGGAACGACCCAGACACTGGCCACCTTCCAGGCGGTCTATCTGGAGCAGCACTTCACCGGTGACACCGAGGAGTTCCTGCGCAACAACTTCCTCACCACGATGGAAGGGAAACTCATGGCGCCGGGGGCGACCGAGTTCCTGTATTATTACCGCAAGGCGTACTCCCAGGAGTCCGTTCGCTTCCGTGTCGTGGCCAGCGTCTATGACGCTGAGCCACGGGTGTTCCAGTACTCACCCCAAAACTCGATCAGCACCATCGACACCATCGCCAGGATCGAGGTGACCATGAAGCTGATGCTCGATGCCGTGGAGTCCCACGGCTGGGTAAGGGAACATATCAGGCCGCTGGCCTGCAGTGTCCATGTCGGCGCCCGGTCCTTCACGTTCTATGTGCAGGACTGCGAGCCGAACCTCACGCTGTATTTCCGCAATGCGTTCAACTGCTTCGAGTGCTGCGCACTCCAGGCAGTGACCACGCACAAGCCGAAGGTTGACCGCTCGATCGCGGTGACGAACCGCATCTCCACGTTCTACAACCAGCAGAACGAGAAGCTGTACGAGGTCGAGACTTCGGGCCTTACCATGGAGCAGGCCCGGTGGATCGAGCAGCTGTTCTATTCGCATGACGTGCGCATGGCGACCAAACGCACCGACTTCTCGCAGGGTTACACTCCGCAAGGCATGCCGATTGTGCTCATCACCGAGCCGACCTGCGAGATCAGCGACGCGGACGGTGAACTCAACACCGTGAAGTTCACCTACCAGTACCAAGACAGGCGGACGTATCTGCCGACAGATTACCTGTCCGTGGATCACGACCGCATCTTCACCGAGCAGTTTGACCCCTCATTCCAATAGACCTATGGCACAAAGTATCCACATCAGCACCCTTCGCAGGATGCTCAAGGCCGGCGACCCGGTTGACCTGAAGCTCTGGACCAAGAGCGGGGAAATCCAGTGCTGGCGCAACTGCATCCCGCTGCGCTACAACTTCTACCAGGGCACCCAGCAGTTCAAGCTGCTCGACAGCAGACAAATTCGCACTGCCCGTTTGGTGTGTATTTTCGAGGTTAACGGTATTTCTATATTTCTCTAAATTTTGTCGCATTTCGAATAACACTATTGAGAAATAGTCGTAACTTTGCAACTGTATTATCTTGATTTCTTACTGTGTCATGAAACTATTTAGATTGATAATAAAAGAGAGGCAAAGAGTATTGTTTCTATCATATCAACGTCTCTTGGCAAGCATATTGCTGACAACAATCATCCTCACAACGGCATTTGCCCAAGACAGGTTGGTTCCGAAATCTCCTATTGATGATTTAGCTTCACCTTACTACCGTACTTTACTCAAGAGGATGGTTTTGGGAGGAGAGGAGGAATTGGCTTGCTTATTCTATTATATCGTAATGCCTTCTGCCGAGACTGGGGATTCGGAATATGTTTTGTCCGCCGACAGAGAGAATACCCTTTATTTTGCCAAAGCAAACCATAATATTTATGACAGTATGTATTTAAGGCAACATGACAACCAAGATACGGTCTATACGTCAGACTTGCACATACCCGACAGTGTGATGAATGCCTTAAACCGTCTGATGGAGTCATCGGTCAATGCGTCATCATTTCTCTTTAAGGCTTTTGGTTTTGACGGAACTTCTTATGTATTTGGCAACAGTTTGATGGCTGCTTCTTGTTGGAGTCCTGGTGGTAGATGCGGTCAATTAGTCACATTCTGGGACAAGTGCTGTGCTGCTGTCGAAGATGAGAATCTGGACAGTATTCAGGCTTTGATGCCTCTTTGCCGTAATCTCACAATCAGTTTCCGCAAAGATTACCCCAATGATTTCTTTGACCTGGAGCAGCGGAGTATCGATTATTCTTCTGATTCAAAATACCAAACCACACTCTTTTCTCATTTAGTGGGCATAGAATGGTACGGTACCAATGCCCAACGCCTTGAACAGCAGTGTAAAGAGTTTGAATTAGCTCAAGGAGAAGAATTGATCACTTTTTCGAAATATCTGTTCATTGAGAACTTGGTGGATACAAAAATCATTTTGAAACCAAACGCTGATAACCGCATTGATTTTGAATCCCTTCGCAAAGGATTCAAAAACGATCCACAACGATTCCTTATGGAGCATCTTTATCAACCGGATCTCATTGAATAATGGGAATAGACTATATTCATTACTTGTTTATAATTATTAATGGAGGGAACAGCTTTGGTCGTGCTAAAGTTGATTTAACCTGCGATGTGATCATTTTGCTACGCATGAATGGCATATAACTTTGTCTTTTACAATTAGAGCATAGCTCCATAATTTTGCGGAAACTAAAACCGCGAGATTATGGAGTTAAATTTTAATAGTGTAGAAACCATCCCGGTGCTCAACGCATCGGCCGCTTTCAAGACCGACAGCGGCAAGGTGTTCAAGGAAGACGTGGACATCGTGCCGACGATCATCGACAAATCGCTGTCCTACATCCCATGGGGAAGCGATAACAATATGCCGTACCACATCATCAACCTCATCGAGAGTGACGAGACCCTCGCTACATGCCAGATGTTCAACGCTGAGGTGTGCTACGGCAGCGGGTTGCAGTACAACACCGACTCGTGTGGCGGCGATGTCAAGCGGGAGGTCGAGGACTTCCTGCTCGACAACGCCTTGCCCTCTTACTTCCTCGGTGTGTGCCAGGACTTCAAGCACTTCGCCTTCTGCGTCTCGGTCGTCATCCTCAATGCCGAGGGCACGAGGATTGTACGACTGATCCGCAAGGAGGCCTGCTACTGCCGTCTTACCCCTGCGGAGAAGGACGGCAGCATACGCCAGGTGCTCTACGCCAACTGGCGACAGCCCGTGGCCAACCGTGACGATATCGAGGTGATCGACCTGCTCGACATCAATTCGCCTTGGCGCGACCTGGCGATACGCATGGGGCGCATCGCCGGTGACGACGGCAAGCGTCGCGTCCGCACCAAGTCCCGCAAGTTCGCCGTGCTGACGAGGGTCCCGACCCCCGACAGCACCTATTACCCGATACCGTACTACGGCGCGTTGTTCCGTGGTAAGTGGTACAACATCAAGCAGCTCATCGGCATGGCCAAGGAGGCCAAGCTGAAGAACATCGCCCCAATCAAGTACCAGATCGAGATCTCGAACAAGTATTGGGACTCCATCTTCAAGAGCGAGGGCATCACCGACCGCCGCGAGCAGCAGAAACGCATCGTCAAGGAGAAGCAGCAGATCCTCGACTTCCTTACCGGCGTTGAGAACGCTGGCAAGGTGTGGTTCTCCACCTTCTATGTGGCGCCCACAGGCGAGGTTCAGCACGAGGTCGTCATCAACAAGATCGACTCCGACAAGGAAGGCGGAGACTGGTCAACCGACATCCAGGAGGCGGTGAACATGATATGTTTCACCATGCGCGTTCACAGCAACCTGGTGGGCAGCGTGCCTGGGAAGTCGCAGAGCAACAACTCGGGCAGCGACAAGCGCGAATTGTACACCATCGCCCAGGCCCTGCAGAAGCCGTATCACGACCTGCTGTTCACGGTACACCAGATCGTCATACGCTTCAACGGCTGGACGGGTGCCTATCCCGACTGCCCCTTCATCCAGCTGACGACGCTGGACGAGCATCAGGATGCTAAAGAAGTAACCACCAACAAACAAAACAGAAATGAAAATGGCAAAGAAGAAGATTGACTGGGAGCAGCGCCGCTATGAAATGGCGAAAACCCTGCTTCCGAAAATGATTGAACTTAACGAGAACGAAAGTACGACTATAAATGATTTAGTTGGATGTGTTTTCGACACGGAAAAAACATGGGCACGAGCTATCGCAAGATTGACTCTAGAATATGTGGATGAGATGCTGCTCAAATTAAAGTACAACGAACTGAGACTTGACTGAGATGACACGACTTATCACATCCGACCAGCAGTTGCGCAGATACCTGCCCAACGCTTTCGACACCGTGGAAGGCGAAACGACCTTCTTTGACAAGATCCTGCCATGGCTGGACCAGGCAGAACGATGGGTGATGACCCAGTTCATCGGTGACGACTTCGCACCTGAACTGCTCGCCATGGAAGAGTCCGAGCCGCTGCGCACCTGCGCAACGCTCGTTGTAGTCCATGAGGCGTTCATGCGGGCCGTGCCGTCACTTGACCTGGTGCTCACGCCGAACGGATTCGGCATTGTGAGCAACCAGAACATCGCTCCAGCAAGCCCCCATAGGATATCAAGGCTCCTCGGCTCGCTGGAGACGAGCCGGGACATCGCCATCGAGCAGCTGATCCACAACCTGTTCCTCAACAGCACGTGGAGCGCCAGCCCCAAGCGGCAATGGTTCAGCGCAACGCTGTTCCCGAACATCGACCTGGCCAACCTGTGCGGTTTCACCGAACACCGGTGGGCGAACTATCTGGGCCTGCGCTCCAAGGCAATCGAAGTGGAGCAACGCCTCGCCGAGGAATACATCTCGCCCGAGCAACTGGCCGTGTTCCGTAGCGAGGTCATGTCCGCATTCACGGATATTTCCGTCGCCACGTCCTACCATACCCGTGTCATCGAACAGCTGCGGCAGATCGTTGTCACCGCCCTGCAGGGCAACCTGGTGCCCATTCAGTCGCTGCGTGACATCGTTGACCTGATGCGCAAGAACGAGACCTCGTTCCCGCACTTCCGCAATTCCAACACCTACAAACTCTTCGAGCCCCCTGTGTTCGAAAACAAAAAGAGAGCAAATGGCTACTGGTTCTGAAACTATCAACGTCAACCTCACTGTCCCCACAGGATGGGATAAACTGGACGACCGCCAGCTGCGCTACGTGTTCGGCCTGCTGGCCCAGGGCTTTCCCTCGCCACAGGTCAAGACCTACTGCCTTTTCCGTTGGACAGGCATGAAGGTCCTGCACAAATACGGTAAGGGATGGTGGTGCAAATTCGTTGACGATGAATTTGTCATCATGGCTGAGCAGGTCAATGCGGCCATCGCTGCGCTCGACTGGATCGACCAGCTACCGCCCAAACCCGTGCGCATCTCACGAATAGGCAAACACCGAGCATTGACAGCGGATTTCCAGGAAGTCCCTTTCGAGACGTTCATCATCTGCGACAACTTCTACCAGGGCTATCTCTCAGCCAAGGAGGACGCGCTGCTTGACGACCTCACCAGGCAGCTCTATAAGTCCAACAAGGTTACACCTACCGAAGCGGAACGCATCGGTGTGTTCTACTGGTTCGCCTCACTCAAGGAGATGTTCGCCCGTCAGTTCAAACATTTCTTCAAGCCCATCAGCAACGCAAGCGGTGCTGACGGCAACATGTTTGAGCAGACCCGGTCCCAGTACGAGATCCTGTGCGAGGCCGTCAACTCGCAGATCCGCGCCCTTACCAAGGGCGACGTGACTAAGGAGAAAGAAGTGCTCGCCATAGACACTTGGCGGGCACTCACCGAACTGGATGAATTGGCCAATGAGTATGACGAGTTTAACCGTAAATATCCATTGAAATGAACGAACAATATCCTCAGGGCATCTGGGATGCCTCAGAATATTTTGAGCAATTGACCGCGACCAACCGCCTGGCAAAAAGTGAACACTTCACCTTCTGCCATGTCAGCGGCTTAGATGGTTTCGAGGAAGCATTGGCCCACATGCAGCGGACAACCGCCTTCGTGTGCGTCAGCGACATCGCCAACGGCTTTACCGAGTTGAACAACACGCCTCACACCCGTCGGGTGAAGACCGTGTTCCTGGCAAAGCGCCACAAGATTGACGACATGGCGGCACGGACACGCTGCATGGAGACCCTGCGCGAGCTCTTCCGCCAGTACATGTCGCTGCTGATCCTGGAGAAAACGAGATTGACCGATACTTCTTCAGCGGGTGTGCCTGTGCTTATTTTCAGATAGCCGTAGATGTCTATACTGACTTGAGATACAATGCCGATGAATGGGAATAAGCCTACCGAACAACAGGCGCTGCAGGAGCGCCAGAAGTTCGTCACCGCCTTCAACGACACGATGCTCAAGATCTGGCAGGAGCAGATTACGCTGCTTGGCGTCATTGACACTGGGGCGTTGCTGGCATCGCCCAAGGCGTTGCCGCTACGTGCCGACGGTCGTTTCTTCGAGGTCGGACTGTCCCAGTCCTTCCTCGAATACGGCCTGTGGCAGGACTACGGCACGGGCCGCGAGACGCCCCGTGGCAACAGTGGCGATCTAGGCAGAGCCAAGAAACGCCAGCGCCGCCGCTGGTTCTCCCGCAAGTATTTCGCCTCAGTCATGCGACTGAAGGAGTTCTACGAGGAGAACATCGGCAGGACGTTCTGTGGCATCATGAGTGATTTTGCCCGGCGTTGTAATAGTAAACATTGAAAGTTGTTATTTATATTTTCTTATTAATATTTGTACCTGGGCAGGTCACGCGTGAGCGTCGCCTGTTTTTTCAGCGAAAAAAGTTGTCATTGTGATAATTGTTGTAACTTTGCGCTACTAATCAAATAAAATATAGAGTATGGAAGATTTTATGGTTCTTATTTCTGTCATTTTTGGCATTTTGTCCCTGATTCTTTTTTTTAAAGTATGGGGTATGTGTAACAACATCAGCAGAATTAATAAAAAGATCAATAAAAATGACGATATAGAAACTACTATTGAGTTTTTATTGCGCATAGGAGAGAAAGAAAAAGCCAAAGAAGTTCTTTTAAATCGTATTCTAACAAATGATACTATTTTCAATAGTAGCTCATCATTAACACCTGATGAGAAGATACAAGAAATTTGTGATCTATACAAAGACGAATTAGAAACACTTGGAATAAATATACCCAAGAAAGGTTAATGTTTAATCTCATGCAACATTATTATTAATTATATTTTGATTATGAACAAACAATTTAAAGCGTTTCTTTCCGCATTTTTGCTTGGAATATGTAGTATGCTTGTATTATCTAGCTGTAATTCAGATAGTAGTGTCAAAGAAATGAATGTAGATATACTAGGCATACACATTTTCGATTCTCCAGAAACAGTAGTTAATCATTTAAAAACTACAAACTTGGTTTTTGAGGAACAATCAAAGCATTCTATTCATGTCAAGTCTGAGTTTGCACAAGATGGCATGCCTTTTGATTGGGCTATGATATTTTTCAGTTATGGAAATGATGGCGGAGTTGAAATGGCATATGCCTATCGATATTTCTATAAGTATGGGAATCCTGACGCTTATAAGGAAGCTCTAACATATTATTTAAAAGTTACTAATGCTTATAAAGAAAAATATAGTGATTTTTTGTTAGAACCAGATCAAAAGATATTAGATAGATTAAATATTGAATATGAAGAGATGACATATTTTACAGATGGTAAGATTGAACTCTATATTACTCTAGTACATCAAGAAGAAGATACCGATTTACCTGCAATCATAAGATCTGAACAGGATAGTGAACAATGGATAGTTCAATTGACAATTGCTGATCCTAATATGGTTACAATAGAATCACTAATGAATCAATAAAAACAACTAATACTTTTTTGATTGCTCACCAATGACCTTGGTGGGCTTTTTTGTCCAAAACTTTGTATTATGCCTCAGTCATGAACTTGGAAGAGTTCCTTGGAGAGAACATCGGAAAAGAATTCTGCGGCTTAGTTTCTAACGCACTAAGCCGCAGATACTTCCGGTCAAATCGCTAGTGATAACACATATTATTAGACACGATCGTCAAATACTTCACCGCCCGTCCATTCCTTTCCCTGGGCTAATGTGAAGTATTTTTTTGCTCCATCCTCATGAAAGTATGTCTGAATACTTTCATGATAGTACTTTCCGTCCTTATAAGTGATTTTCGCTAGAGACCAAGGCTTTATAGCTCCATCGTCTGAGCTCTTGCACATCACATATAAAGCAGAATTATCATCAACCAAGGCCGTATCAATGACCAAAGAGTCTTGATATTGGTTGTGGCAGAAAATAGAGTCTTTGATCAATCGAGACTGATATTCAATCAATGGTTGATTTACTTGCTCTAGAGGGCATAGTGGGAACTCAGTGGGTGTTCTCCATTTTACCTGAATTACATTAGGTGTAAGAGATTCTGTCTCGTTTGATACCTTTATTGGATCTTTTTCTGGAATTCTTGCTGATTGACTTATCCTAATGATATCGCTTGCACTAACAGTTGGCAATTCATTAGAACTTGAAGATAGTTTAGGCGTTTTTGCTATACTTTGCATGCCAAAAGATCCTTTCGAATTTGAACCATCAAAAAGCCATTCTCCTATATTTCCCCCTTTGGAAGCAGGACGTTCTTTTGCCCACTGAATTAGCTTTTCACGAGAAATGCGAGCCTCATTTGGAGAAACGGTTCTCATCCAATAAAAATTAGGGTCAATTTTCTCATGACCTCGCAAAACAGACGGGTCTTTTAGAAACACCTCGATGCTCCCACAAATATTCTCAATCCTTGCGCGAGTAATTGGATTATCTAAAACATTTTCTAATCTTGTTACCCAACGAAGGTTATTAGGCCTGTTATTCTGTTTGTTCGTATCAATGTGGTCAACCACATGTTGGGGAGTGGGGGGCAAACCAAGAAATGCAAAAGCGACTATGCGATGAACGGCATTACTTGCGATATAATTATAACCTGTTTTAGTGTTGGTATTGCCAAACGTCCAAACATTATCATATTTTCTAAGTCGTTTTCCCTCTTGTGGATGTCGCATTACCGCTCCATTATCTCTCACAGAGTAGTGCTCACCTTTGTAGTCGCACTCTCTCACTTCTTTGAAAAAATCATCAACGCTGATCATAATCAATCTGGTTTTGAGGAACAAAATCTAATCTCATATTCAAGGCACTCGCAATCTTATTAAGTATGTCAACACCTACTGAAAATTTGCCTTGCTCGATACGGCTCAAATTGCCCGCATCAATTCCGATTCTTCGGGCCAGAGTTTTCGCATCAATATTTTGTTCCTTTCGGAGTTCCTTTATTCGTTCGCCTATACGCTCGCGTTCTTTGTCTCGATCGTTAATGCACCAAAAGAAAGGGTCAATTTGGTTTCGGTAAAACCCTCTCATTATTGGCCCCATTAGAACATTGTCATCGCCCTTGTAATACTCATCGAACAAGGCAATAACACATTTTGTGACAAAACTATCATATTCCTGTTCAATCTGATAGTTCATAGTGCTGTGAAAACCTAAGATAAACACATCACCTTCCAATGTTTCAACCCTTAATCTCAACGGGTCAATGAATTCTGCATGTGAAGGCATAATATATTAATCGTTATTTAAGTGGTGAACCCCACTTTTAAATTTTATGGAATTATTTCCACCGACAAAGATAAATAAGATTGTTAGATACGCCAATAAATAATTGTTAAATTTTACAATCGCTGTATACTTTTGATCTTTTTCAAACAAAAAGTCTTGTCTTTTGTTGGATGAGGGTGTCATCCTACTTTTGCTGAAAACTGAAAATCAGCAAAAGATTATGATTGACATCCAACAACTGACCTCATTGATCTCCGCATTCCGAGTCGAGACCGAGAAAGAAAGCATCTCGCCCGAGACCGTCGGCTCCATCCTCCAGGCCATCGCCGACCTGCTGGCCACCGCCACCAGCGAGACCGAGTACAACATCATCCGCTTCTGGAAGGAAACGATCCAGCAGTACCGTTTCCTCTACGACATCCAGCAGCGCAACGTCGATGACCACAGCAACGTCATCCTGCAGCTCATGGCTCGCAGCATGGTCGACGGGGCGACCTCGTCGCTCACACTTGCCATCGGCCCGGCCACACGCACCCGTGCGGGCGTGCTCACCGCCGAGGACTACATCCGCATCCAGGGCATCGGTGAGACGAATGACGAACTCACCGACACCGTGCTCGAGATGCAGGACATCATCGACCAGCACACCGCCAGGCTCAATGCCATCGGCGCGGCGGGCAATGTGCTGCAGTTCTTCGCCGAGGGCAACAGCGACGCCAACAAGGTCGTGTTCTCCGCCAGCCGCTACAACCTGTTCAACGGGGCAGGGACCATGGCGACCGCGGCCCTGGTCATCAACGGCGCCACCGACCAGAAGGCCGGTGCGATGACCGCTGCCCATGTCATCTCCCTCAACGCCGCCAAGACCGACATCACCGCCCTGAAAGCCGCCATGCAGAAGGTGCAGGGAAGCGGCGCCCTCGTTGACGACATCCGCCAGCACTATACCGCTGCCGACCGCCTCGGTTTCGAGATCATCGGCTACAACGTCGCCACCGGCGAGCAGAACATCGTGCTGAAACGCCTCTTCCTCACAGGCGCCGACACCCAGAACGCGGGCCTGATGACCTCTGCCATGGTCACCCAGCTGAACCAGCTGCGCCAGGCCGTGTTCGGCAGCGGCGGCTCTACCGCCCAATCCCGATCGTTCTACGGTCTCGGCATCGAGATCAACAAGGGAATCGGCGCCCTGCACCTGCGCGGCGCTGAGGAACTCATCGCCAAGGGCTACACGCCCTATCTGTTCCGCTACACCCGCAAGCGCAACCGCGTCAACATCAGCGGCGAGAAGTCACACGGTCCAGTCCGCAAGGGCTGGAATGTGTTGGGCAAGGCCGACACGGTGACCATCGGCAACGACGAGACGGTGCTCATCGATGCCAAGGTCATCCATCGCGGCTACGAGGACGACCAGAAGTACCGCCATGAAGCGCGGTATTTCGTCAAGGAAGGCCGTGACCAATCAGGAAACTTCATGGCCAGCTACGGCAAAATCCGCATCACCATTGCCGAGAGACAGGGCAAGGTGCTCGTGCCCAAAAAGGTGCGCCTGCTGTACGGCATCGCCTTCTCGTCGGCCAAGCCCGACAACCGCAAGCTGCTGGACAAGACCAGCCTGGTCACGCCCATCATCCAGTTCCACGTCAGCACACGGATCAACAACGGCAGCTACACCTGGATCTTTGAGAGGTAAGGACAAAAAAAGAAAGGCGAGCCGAAGCACACCTTTTCACTCAGCTGATGAGCCGAAGCACATCATTATAACAATAAGTGAGCCGAAGCACACCCAAAGTCTTCTTTTCGAGCGCAAAGTTAACTCAAAAATCCCTAATAACCAACAGAAAAACAGTAAAAATGCAGACAATCATCGAAATCCTAAAAAACCTGTCGCTGCACCACACCGCCGTATGGCTCGCACTGACGTACATCGCCGTCATGCTGGCCATGGCCGTGGACTTCGTCGCCGGGCTCCGAAAGGCCAAGCAGGCAGGCATCGCCACCACCTCCCGCGGCTTCAAGATGACCGTGGAGAAGGCCACGAAATACTTCCTGCCCATGCTGTGCCTGTCGTGCATCGACATCATCACATCGGTCATCCTGCCCGCACCGTTCTTCACGATCCTGATGGGCGGCTTCAACATCTTTTGCGAATGGAAGTCCGTCCTTGAATCGACCCATGACAAGCAGGAACTGCGCGACAAGGCGCACACCTTCAACGTCATCGTCAAGAACAAGGACGACATCGCCGCCATCGTCATGCAGGCCATGGAACTGATGGAGCGCAAGAAGCTATTAGAGAACAACCAACCATATACTAACACTACAAACCCGATCCAAGACTATGAGCAAGAAGATTCTTAACATCAAGCCGCAGGAAGTCTGCGACGACGGCGAGCATTACGTCCGCTACAAGGGCTGCGACGGCCGCATGCACGAGCTGCCCACGCACACCGTCACCCACAACGAGCGCGTCAAGGAGATGTTCATCACCTCCATCGACACGCTGCACTCCGTGATCATGAGCGCCGAGCTGACCAACCCCGAGGCCCGTGCCGTGTTCCAGGCATCGTTCCCCAACGCCATCGAGGTCAAGGACATCCAGGTCGCCGGCTGTTTCCTGCGCGACGACTCCCAGCAGAGCGAGCTGCGCTTTGATGCCCCCCTCATCGGCGTGCCGCAGAAACGGTTCCCGCACTACTACGCCATCGACAGCCAGGGCACCATCCGCTTCATCAGCGACGGCGAGCCTGTTGACCAGTCAAGCCTGAGCCTCGCCGAAGACCATGAAGCGAAACCCGAGCTTGTGGCCTTCTTCCAGCGAACGCTGGACAGCATCGCCGGGGAAATCACCCCCAAGCTGTGGGCGTTCTTCGTGGCCCATGTTACCAGGATGGACTTCAGCTTCTCGTTCACCATGGTCGAGAAGCACCTGTATGTCATCGACAAGAACAAGCAGACCTACGACGCGGGCGTGCTCACCCCCGTCTCGGCCGCTAAAGTCTGACCGCCATGCGAAGTATCGATCAAATCATTGTCCACTGCTCCGCAACGCGGGAAGGGCAGCACGTCACCGTACAGCAGATCCGCCAGTGGCATCTGCAGCGCAAGTTCGCGGACATCGGCTACCACTACGTTGTTTACCTCGACGGGACGGTCCACAAGGGCCGACCCCTCGAGAAAGCCGGTGCCCACTGCAAGGGCCACAATGCCCATTCCATCGGCATCTGCTATGTCGTCGGGCTTGACCTGGGCGGCAAGCCCAAGGACACCCGCACCGCCGCCCAGAAGGCAGCGCTGCTGTCGCTGATCCGTGAACTGAGGCAACGCTTCCCGCGTGCCACGGTCCACGGCCATCGGGAGTTCGCCGCCAAAGCGTGCCCCTGCTTTGATGCCAGGAAAGAGTATTCAAACATCTAAAATCCCAAAGTTATGAATGACCAATTCAAGAACCTATTCAAGGGCATCGTGTTCATCCTGCTGCTGGTAGTGGTGCTGCTATGCCTCTCCATCACGTTCCACTCCTGTCGAAGCCAGAAGCAGGCCACCACCACAGTAGAGGAGAACGTCGAGGTCGCCAAGACTGCCAGTACCACCACCGAGACCGCTGCGCGGACTCAGTGGATGAGCAGCCTGAGCATCGACCTCGACAGCTTCGAGCTGATCATGCCCATGCCGTTCGGCACAGACACGGCTCCATCTCTGCCAGCATTTGCCGATCCTATCACAAGCCAACCACGTCTGCATGCTGCAAACATGGTTGTCTTGAAGGGCAAACGCGCGTCCATCGGTAAGGCCGACTTGGCCGAGCGCAACGCTTCGCGGTGCGCCCGCCAGGTCGACAGCGTCGCTTCGCACCGCACGATGGACAAGTCAGACCATTACGCCCGTGACACCGTGGGCATCTACAAGCCCCCCAATATCACCTGGTGGCCATGGGCCATCCTCGCTGCGCTCGTGCTCGTGCTCACGGGGAAATACCTTTTGAGGAAATAGTCGATTGGGCAATGGGAAACTCGCTTCGCTCGGTTCCCGTTGCCCAATCGCCATGAAAAAAGCATCCCGTTTCGCAACGAGGTGCCCCTAGGAAAAATAGTATGAATAAAACATAGATTTAAGGTTGGTTATACGTACTGCAAAGATAGCCAAAATTCCCGAGACCAGAGATCATTTCCTGCGGAAAAATGCCCGCCCCAGGCCCCGATGGCGATGGGCCGTTCCGCTCCGCCTGCGTCCGCTCCGAATGACTGACTTATCGGCTGGAGAGTGCCTGGTCAGGCTCACTGGCCGCGCCGACACCCGCACAGCCGGCTGCTGCGGTCATTCCCGTTCCGCACTGCGTTTCGCTGCGTCATCGACAGTGCAACACCTGCGGTTCAAGGCGGTCTGCTGACGGCGGGTTCGGGTACGCACCCGGCTCGCTGCACTGGTATCGGGCTCGTCCTTCGTCCTCAACCCGATCCTGTAGTTCCGCAAGCCCGATGCTCAATCGTAGATTGCCCCGCAACGCCTGCATCCCGCCTGGCGCTCACGATAACTCCACTCATCTTGTGTCTCCACTACATTCCCTCCGCGCCCCGCTGTTTTCGCTGCGCTCAGGGGTATCGGTGCTGTGAGCCTTGGGCACACTCCAGCCTCTGTCGCCATTCTGCGCTCCCTTGCCTGCGCTTCACCGCCCGTCGCCATCGCCAGAACAAAAAATCCAGCCTCGAAGCGAGTTCAAGGCACGATTTTTTCGCATAAAAACATAGGTAGGCCAAAGTGTAATGCCGAAACCGATACTGCGTGTCGGTTTGTCATCACACATTGGCGATTTTACCGCACATCGGCGCGCTTCGCCCTGCATATTCCGCTAAATCAAAAGGCGGTTTTCGTTTTGCGCTCCGCAGGGCGGTCGGGGGAGCCTGGAAGGCAGGACGGGGCGGCAGCCCCGAACCCCGCAAATGGCTGTTTTACAGCCATTATTTTTTTTGATTGTAGGAATTTTTGAGGGTTTTGGAAAAACATTTCCGAAAAACTGATAGCTAACTTGCTGATATGGGCATTTTTACACTATTATGTGGCCTCAAGGGTATATTTTCTGTAATTAGCTGGAAATAAGAAAATTAACTCAATAGTAAATTTTTTATGTCCTTTGCCTAATGAATTATGCAAATCCGCCGACGACAGCCGACCGATTTGCACTGTCTTTTACAGCCGTTCGGCTGGTTTTTACCTTTGCAGAAAAAAGTCAATACTATGAGCGACATCAACAGCAACGCAACCGTCAACCTGGTTGTCAACGGACAACAGGCCCAGCAGGTACTCCAGCAGCTCAAACAGCGGGCACTGGAACTGGAGAACGCAATAGCCAAAGCCGCAGCCAGCGGCAACAAGATAGAACTGAGGAAACTACGCAGGGAACTCGCCGACACAAAGCGGCAGATCCGCGAAATCGAGTCCTCGACCATGCAGGTCGAGGGCGTGATGCGACGCCTCGACAAGGCGACGCCCAAGGAACTGAACCGAGCCCTGCAGACCCTGAACCGCCAGCTCGACTACATGGAGCGGGGCAGCGCCGCATGGAACGCCCATGTGGCGAAGATCCAGTCCGTCAAGGCCGAGCTGTCCAAGGTCAACGCCGAACTGCGCACGCAGCAGTCATGGTGGGACCGCTTCAACAACAAGCTCAACCTGTGGCAGACCTCGCTGATGGGCATCGCCGCCCTGCTGACCGGCCTGGTGATGGCTGGCCGCAAGGCGGTGAACTCCTACGCCGAGATGGAGGAGGAACTCGCCAACACGATCAAGTACACGGGCATGGCCCGGGAGGAGGTGGAGGCGATGAACGACGCCTTCAAGCAGATGGACACCCGCATGGGACGCGACAAGCTCAACGAACTCGCCCAGGAGGCAGGCCGTCTGGGCAAGAACACCCGTGAGAGTGTCCAGGGATATGTCGAGGCGGCCGACATCATCAACGTGGCGCTGGTCGACCTGGGCGAGGGCGCCACGCAGACCATCGCCAAGCTGACCAACATCTTCGGTGTGGAGGAGGTCTTAGGCACCAAGGACGCCATGCTTGCCGTGGGCTCCACGGTCAACGTCCTCTCGCAGAACTGTACCGCGGCAAAACCCTACCTGGTGCAGTTCGCCCAACGCCTTGCAGGTGTGGGCGCACAGGCTCGAATGACGATTCCCGAGATCCTGGCATTTGCGGCCACGCTGGACGCAAACGGCCAGAAGGTGGAGATGTCGGCATCAGCACTCTCGAGGCTCATCATGATGCTTTTCCAGAAGCCCCAGGAACTCGCCCGTACCGTCGGCCTGGATGTCCAGAAGTTCACCGAGACGCTGAACAAGTCCACCAACGAGGGCGTGCTGATGTTCCTCGGCAAGCTGCAGGAGATCGGCGAGGCCGACGCCTTGGCGGCCCTTTCGCCGCTGTTCAAGGACTTGGGCATGGACGGTATCCGCATGTCCCAGGTCCTCGCCACGCTGGCCACCCACCTCGACATGGTGAAGTGGGAGCAGGAGGAGGCGAACAAGGCCTTCACCGAGGCGACCTCGGCCACAAGGGAGTACAACATCTTCAACAACACGGCTCAGGCTGGCATCGACAAGGCCCGCAAGCGCGTCCACGAGCTCGCCGTGGAACTGGGCGAGCGGCTCCTGCCTCTCTATAGGCACATCATGACGAGCGGCAGCGCCATGCTGCGCTTCCTGAACGTCATCGTGGACTTCGCCGTGAAGCACAAGACCGCCATCCTTACGCTCATTGCTGCCATTGTCGGCTACACGGTGGCCGTCAACGCCAGCAACATCGCCCTTCGCCTGCACTATGGCTGGCTCGTGCTCGTGGAGACGTGGCAGAAGGCGGTGAAGGGCACGACCCTCTTGTGCTCGATGGCCTACAACACCCTCACGGGCAACATCACCAGGGCGAATGCCGCCCAGAAGCTGTTCGTCGATACCTTCAAGACCACGCCGTGGGGCCTCGCCATAGCTGCCGTCACGGCATTGGCTGTGGGCATCTACAACCTCGCCTCAAAGACCGACGAGTACACCAAGTCGGTGAAGGAGAACATGAAGGCCGCCAACGAGGTCAGCGGCGAGTACGTCAAGGAGCAGCGAGAACTTGACCTGCTCTTCGGCAAACTCAAGGGCGCCGAGAAAGGCTCCGACGACTACAAGTCGGCAAAGAAGGCCATCATCGACCAGTACGGAAAGTACCTGTCCGGCCTGATCGACGAGAAAGGCGAGATCATTAACCTGACCGATGCCTATGACAGACTGACGGAGGCCATCCGACGGTCTGCCCGTGAGAGAGGCATCGCAGCGGTCAAGGAGAAGATGGAGCAGGAATACGTGGACCAGACCCAGAAGGATCTCAACCGCCTGCAGGAATCTCTCGAAAAGTACGGCGTCTCAGCGCAACTCGCCGCCAAGACGGTGCAGCAGGTGGCCACGGCCATGATCGCCAACAAGCCCATCCCTCAGGATGCCCTCAAGGTCATCGAGGATGCCAGCCGCAACATGCCGTGGTACGACCGCTGGACGGGAGGCCGCAAAGACCAGGTGCAGTACACCGGCCCTGCAGGTATCGTCAACAACATGTACCGCCACCAGGGCGAGTACAGTAAGGGCATGGCGGGCATCGAGGCGATGGAGAACGCCAACGCCCCGTTGAGAAAAGTCGATACCGCATGGCTCAAGCGTGCCATCGAAGGACTGGAGGCCATCGTCAAGTCGGAGACGAGAGGCCGTGCCCTCGTCTTCGTTGACGGCTCCAACCAGGGAGAATACAAGGAACTCTCGCCCAAGCAGGCACAAGACCTGCTGACTCAGTATAGGTCAGAGATGAACTATCGGGGCACCGGTGGCGGTACCTCCAACAATGCAACGCCCTCGGGCGGCAGCTATAGCCCAGGCGGTGGCGACAAATCCACTGCCACCACAACATCTAACAAAGGCAAGGCCGAAGACAGGTTCAAGGCCGAGAATGAGTGGAGAGAGCGAGAGGAAGCCTTGAACCGCATCGCCTACGCCACAGGCCAGAAGAACTACGAGGACTACACCAACAGGATGCTGGAGATAGCAGTCGAGTTCGAGAAGCAGCGGCTTGCCCACGCTGACCTCAGTGCAGCGGAGCGCCTGACCATCGAGGCGCAGTACCGCGAGGCCCAGCGCAAGCAGCAGGAGCAGGCTAACAAATTTACTGTCGAGGAAGAGCAGGAAGCCTACAGGGAAATCAAGGCCCTGATGCAGCAGCGCTACATCGACGGCAAGATAACCACGGAGCAGTACAACGCCAACATGGAACTTATCGAGCTGCAGCACCTGCGCACCCTCGAAAAGATCTACGAGCAACAGGCCAACAGGCCCGTAAAAGACTGGGAAGAGGCGAAACGCCTGGCCGAAGAAAACGGCGAGGAGTTCGATGTCGCCAAGCCCAACGTGGACGAGAAGGCCTGGCAGGACTACATCAAGGCCCACGACACCTACCTGGCCGCCCTGGTCAAGGACCAGCAGAAGCGCCAGAAGGAGTACGAGGACCAGCAGCGCAAGCACCAGCAGGAACTGCAGAAAATCAAGGACGAGTTCTTCGGCAACAATGCTGCTGAAAACCTCGCCCTCTACAACGAGGCGATGGTCAATCTCGATGCCGTCTATGAGGCTGAGCTCAAAGCCGCAGGCGACAACGCCAGGGAGAAACTGCGCATCGATGAAGCCTACGAGAAGGCGAAACTCGCCCTGAAGAAACGGTACAACCAGCTTGGGGGCGAGAGCGACAAGAACGCCCTGCAGCAGTGGAACCAGGACGTGCTCGACTGGCTCGAAGGCGACGGCGGCCAGGCCGTCACCAAGAGCGTCGAGACCCTCACCTCGGGCATGTCGTCCATCTTCAGCCAAATCTCCTCTCTGGTACAGTCCGAGATGGAGATGGAGACAGCCGCCATCGAGAAACGCTACGAGCGCGAGATCTCGATGGCCGAGGGCAACAAGTTCAAGACGAAACGCCTTGAGCAACAGAAGCAGAAGGAGGTGGCCAAGGTCAAGGACGAGGCGAATAGAAAGCTGTTCGCCATGCAGGTCATCCAGGCCGTGGCTCAGACGGCGACCGCCGCCTTGAACGCCTACTCCAGTGCTGCCGCCATCCCTGTCGTGGGCTACATCATCGCCCCTATAGCCGCTGCCATGGCAGTGGCTGCAGGAGCAATGCAGGTGGCCGCCATCAAAAAACAGCAGCAGGCGAGCCAGGCCCAGGGCTACGGCGAGGGCGGTTTCACCCGCAAGGGCCGTGCCGACGAGGTGGCTGGCGTGGTCCATGCCGGGGAATGGGTGGCGAGTCAGAAACTGGTCGCTTCACCCGTTGCCCGTCCTCTGATCGAGGCTCTGGACTACGCGCAGCGCACCAACACGATCGGCTCGCTTCGCAGTGCCGACGTGTTAAGGTCTATCACTGCGCCGATGGCTTTGGCCCAAAGTCAACCGCAGGTGATTGTCCAGGAGAGCAAAGACTTGAAGGAGATCATCGCCCGTCTCAACGAGCGATTGGACGAACCCTTCGTCACCGTCAACACCGTGACCGGCGACAAGGGCATAAAGCAGGCGCAGGACGAGTACCAGCGCCTCATGAATAATAAATCACCGAAATCTAAAAGAAAATGAGTGTTTAGGGTGAAATAATCGATTTTTTTTTCGTCTTTTCAAGGCTTACGTGTTAGATTTACCACGACAAAGGTAAATCTAACACCAGTCTTAATTTTTTCTCCACATACGAGTTGTATTTAGCGAAATATTTGCTATCTTTGTAACAAGCATAAACGAGATTATTATGGCATTGAACATTTATAAAGCATATTCGGCTATTAGGAGCATCGGATTTAAACCAGATGCAAAAGATTTCTGTTTTGATGATTGCTTTTGCGGTTTTCATCAGAAGCAAAAGTTTTACTTGAAAAGGAAATCTCTGTTGATTAAATTTGATTGGAGTAGAATTTACCTTTTAAATGATCCTGATTCATTTAGTGCAAGTACAGAAGATGATTTTATTGGGATGCTTTTCTATCTGTTTGCACAAAAAGAATGCGATAAAGCCATGAAAAAGAATTATCAATTGAAAGGTAGACGATATAGTGAGTTCTACAAATTCTGTTTGCAACTGGAACAAGATTATGAGGATATGTTGCCAAGTAAAACTTGGGAACATCTGATTTCAAAGCTGGAGGAATTTAGGGAATACCTACCAGAGTTGTTGCATAAATTAGAATTTGAAGACTTCAAATAATATCATCTTTTCCCAGCATACGCGGTTGTTCTACCTTTGTGGTGAACAACCGCTATTTCTTATGATACTGACGATAAACGGAAAACAGGCCGCGCTGAAGAAGGGGTCTTCGATAGAGTATGTATCGGAGAACCGCATCTTCACCGATGCCGATGACTACTCAATGGAGATTGAACTGTCCCTGGCAGACTGTCCGCAGAACCTTGACATCTTTGGGATAATCACCCGCAAGGACGTGGATACTGGCGACATCTTCTTCGATGCGGTGCTGCAGGACACCAACTTCTTCAAGCGAGGTGCCGTCGTGATCACCGGCATCACGCAGGAATCAGTCAAGGTGCAGTTCCTGGAGAAGCGCAGCTACCAGAACTTCTTCCCACGCTTCGATGAGACCTACATCGACGAGCTCGACCTGGGCAAGTGGCCCACCATCTACCCCGACAATTCGCCTACTGGCGGCGGGGCCCAGCCACGACCCGGGGAAGAAGTGTCCTACGCCTCTCCGGCGCAGATCTGGGGCAGGACGGAGGACTACACCGCCTTGCCGTGGGTGAACAACTCCAGCGGCAACCTGCAGAACTGCGCCAAGTGGAACGCCACCGCCAGCAAGTACGAGTGGAAGGTCAATCCCGATGACGAGGACGACACGGACTTCTCCCGTGGCCTCTCGTTCCAGCCGTACCTGCTGTGGCTGACCAAGAAGATTTGCGAAGCCCTGGGCTACGCCTATGACTTCTCGCTGTGGGAGCAGAGCGACTACCGCCACCTGCTGCTGATGAACACCACGCCATACGCCAACAGCAAC
>ONOU01000038.1 GCA_900319525.1 uncultured Prevotellaceae bacterium
AAAATTCTGACATGGCAAAATCCTGGGCAACTTTTTGTTGCTCAGGCACTTATAAATAATGTTAAACTATAGTGTTGCGGAATTAAGGATATATTTGCACTTTCTTTCTTACTAACCCTAAAACACTTTATGAAAAGGTTCTTAAATCTTTTGGGCTTCGACGAAGCCAAACACAACGTGAGGACTGAGCTTCTGGCAGGCCTCACGACGTTTTTAACTATGAGCTATATCCTTGCCGTTAACCCACTTATCCTGGGTGATGCCGGCATGGATAAAGGTGCTGTGTTCTCGGCTACAGTAGTATCTGGCGCCATTGCCACCCTGGTGATGGCGTTCTACGCTAGACTCCCATTTGCCCTGTCGTCGGGTATGGGATTGAATGCGTTCTTTGCTTACACGCTGGTGCTCGTCATGGGCTTTTCATGGCAGCAGGCACTGGCAGCCGTGTTCATCGAGGGTATCGTGTTTATCTTGCTGACGGTTTTCAAGGTACGCGAAGCCATTGTGAATGCCATCCCCCTCAATCTGCGCTATGCCATCTCGGTAGGTATCGGATTGTTTATAGCGTTTATCGGCTTGAGGAATGGCGGTATTATCATCCAGAGTGATGCCACAGTGACAACACTCGCACCGTGGACGTCCAAATCTGTCTTAGCCATCGGAGGCGTCATCCTGGGCTGTGTGCTGATGGCGCTAAAAGTGCGCGGCGCCTTGTTCTACACCATCATCGCCATGACCTTGATAGGCATACCCCTCGGAGTGACGCAGATTCCCGAGGGGTTTTCTATTCTCAGTTTGCCGGCATCGGTTGAGCCAGTGGCCTTCCACTTGGACTTCTCGCGCTTCCTGAGTCTGGATATTGAATATTATATTATTGTGTTCACGCTGGTGTTTATGGATTTGTTCGACACCCTGGGCACACTCATCGGTGCATCGACCAGTGCAGGCATGGTCGACAAGAACGGCCGCATCCGCAGCCTGAACCGCGCGCTGCTGGCCGACGCCATCGGTACCACCATCGGCGCCCTCACCGGTACATCCACCGTGACCACCTATGTGGAGAGCACCACTGGCATCGCTGCCGGTGGCCGCACCGGTCTCACCTCGTTCACGGTGGCCATGCTGTTCCTCGTGGCATTGTTCTTCTCGCCCTTCTTCCTGATGATTCCCGCAGCCGCCACAACGAGCGCTCTGGTGCTGGTGGGCGTGCTGATGATCCGCACCATCACCAAGATCGACTTTGCTGACATCACCGAGGCATTTCCCTGCTTCGTGACGATCTTGATGATGCCCTTCACAGCAAGTATTGCCGAAGGCATCGTGCTGGGTATGCTCAGCTACGTGCTCGTGAAGCTCCTGAGCGGACGTCATCGCCAGGTGTCGGTAGCCATGTATATCCTGGCTGTGTTCTTCGTGCTCAAGTATGTAGCACCGCTGATCTAAATAAAAAAGGACAACAAACGTAAAAACCAATAATTATTATTGTTACTCTTAAAAACCAAATTAACAAAATGAAAAAGCAGATTCTTTTTGCCATGCTGCTGCTCATGGGCATGGCTGTGCAGGCACAGGATGTACAGTTGCACTACGACTTTGGCCGCAACATCTACCCTGACGAGGAGGCTGGTCGCCAAAAGGTTACCATGACCCTCGAACAATTCAAGGCCGACAAGTGGGGCTCATGGTTCTACTTTGTGGACATCGACTTCAGCCGCAAGTTCACTGAGGGTGCCTATGCCGAGATCTCTCGCGAAATCAACCTGAGCAAGAAGGTGCCCATTGCTGCCCATGTTGAGTACAACGGCGGCCTGAACCGCTTCGGCAGCTTCCAGCAAGCCGCCCTGGTGGGTGCTGCATGGAATGGCCACTCGGCCGATTTTTCCAAGACCTACTCGGTACAGCTCATGTACAAGCACTACTTCAAGAGCTATGAGTACACCAGGAGCTACCCCAGCTTCCAGCTCACCGGCGTTTGGGGACTGAACTTTGCCAAGGGCAAGGGTACGTTCTCGGGCTTCATCGACTTCTGGCGTGGCGAGAAGGCCAATGGCCATGGTCAGCTCGTGATCCTGTCCGAGCCGCAGCTGTGGTACAACGCAACATCGCACTTCAGCGTCGGCACCGAGGTTGAGGTCAGCAACAACTTTGTGTATAACACCTACAACGACAAGACGTTCTTTATCAACCCCACCCTGGGCGTCAAGTGGAACTTCTAAATCACTGACCTGTCGAGAGAACAGGCATTGACTACATTATTGAGCCCCCAAAAGTCGGTTTATCCCTACTTTTGGGGCTCTTTCCATCTTGGTACCGCCACTCAATATTATCAGAGCAAAGCACATGACGCATCATTAGATTTAGACTGATTTTAGTGTAAAAATGGAGCCAAATTTCATTTTTTTGTAATTTTTCTTTGCCATTTCACCGAAAATGAGTAATATTGCTACCTGAAACTATCAACCTTTCATAATAAAGAAGATGTAATGATGAAAGATCAATTTAATCCGAAAGCTATTGCCAAGACGATTGATGTAGAGGAACTTTACGATCTCGACATCACTATAGCACGTTTTATCCTTCCCCGACTGATGGCCTACAAACAGCATTGCGAGCGCACTCCAAATCTGAATATGACCCATGAGGAGTGGGACGGAATCCTTGACAAGATGATTTACGCATTTGACCGCATCGCTTGCCAGACCGAGGAGGACACCCCCGAGTACAAGGCCTATATCAAGGCCATCTGGAACAACGAGGAAGACCTGGCCGACCTCAAGCGCGAAGCCAAGGCCTCGCTCAAGCCCATCAGCGAGGGCCTGTCGCTCTACCACAAGTATTACCGCAGCTTGTGGTGGTAATTCTTGATTAGGGATTATAGGTTAGAGATTTGTGGGTTTCTCACGACTAACGCCTAAAGCCTTTACACAATTTAGTGGATTGCTGTCCGTTATAATAGAAAACAAGAAAAATGCGATGAAACGGACGATTTTGATTCTTTTGGCGATATTGACATTGACTCCTGCCACCCTGTGTGGGCAGGAGGCTGAGTCTATCAATAACAGCCGCAAACCTCTCGTGGGAATAGGCTTTGAGGCAGGTGTGGGCGGCATGGTGCCCACTGGCTCGCTAGGCGACAACCTCAAGGCTGGCGTTTTGTTCAAGTTGGGAGCCAATGTGTTCTATGACCGCTTTGCATTCAAGCTCGAAGGAACCATTTCCCAGCCCTCGTTCAAGAACGAGAATCCCTATGCCGTCTATGATGACCTTGGACGCAATTTGCAGCGCAATGGCACTGCCAGCCCAGGCCTATTAGGCTTGAATTTGCAGCTGGGTTGTACGGTTTGGCAGCATGGCAGGGTGTCGGTGACCCCCTATCTGGGCATCAACTTTAACAAACTGATGTGGGAAATCAATCACCTCAAGTGGACACAGGATGATGAAGGCGAGGAGAGGCCCGAAATCAGTGATGTGACCAATGCCCATGAGAGCAGCACTGGCTGGATGGCGAGTGTGGATATCGACATCGTGGTGCATCAGAAGAGGTCTTACAGTGAGGGGGTTTGGCACACCACTTCATCTTCGGTGCGGCTGACGCCGTTCATCACTCACTATACCTATGCCGACTTCAAGCCCTCGTTCAAGGGAAACTACATTGGCTTGACGGTTTCTTATTTTGGCCTGTTGGAGCGTTTGAGTTCAAAATAACCGCACCAAAGCGAACTAAAGACTATTTAACAAAGTTTTCTTGTTGAGAATCATTTCTTTATTCTACTTTTGCGGCGAAAGATGAAACGCTTGCTCCTCATATTAGCTATTGCCGTGACTATGACGGCTTTAACGGGCACCAAGGTGCACGCCGCCCCCGCTGTGCAGGATCCGCTCGACAACATCGAGCTGCCCTCGGTGTTGCAGAAGACCTTTGCCGGCTATTACCACTTCATCGAGCCCTCGACGGGCGACACGCTGGCGATGATTGTCTTCAATCCCATTATTATCTATCCGCGCGAGCGTTTCCGCAACAAGGCCGAGGAAAAGTACTACTGGAAGACCGTGCGCGACATCAAGAAGACCCTACCCTACGCCAAACTCATTAGCTCGACGTTGCTCGAGACCTATGAGTACATAGACACCTACCAGACGCAGAAACAAAAGCAGGCTTACCTCAAACGCTTTGAGAAAGAGCTTTTTAACCAGTACAAGCCGCAGATGAAGAAGATGACCAAGAGCCAGGGCAAAATGCTCATCAAACTCATCAACCGCGAGACCAACCAGAGCAGCTACAGCATCTTGAAGGCATTCCTGGGCACCTTCAGGGCTGGATTCTGGCAGACCTTCAGCAAATTCTTCGGTGCCAGCCTCAAGGCCGGCTACCACCCCAACAAGAACAAGCAGGACGCGATGGTTGAGCGCATCTGTGTCCGCATCGAGCAAGGCGCCCTATAGCCCACTCACAAACAGCATTTTATCCCCCGTCCTTCAATTTTTATAGAAATTCTATTATAGGAATCCTATAAAATTGGGATAAATGTATTATCTTTGCAGGGTCGATTAATGAATTTTGGTTTCTATGAGAAAGACGATCAATCCGTTTATTGTGTCGGGCAAGATTGAGCCTGAGTACTTTTGTGACCGTGTTCAAGAGAGCATGTTCCTCATCAAGTCACTCATCAATGGCAACAACCTGGTGCTGATTTCCCCTCGCCGCATGGGCAAGACGGGGCTCATTCATTACTGCTATAACCAGGAGCCTATTCGAGACGATTATCACACCCTTTTTATCGATATCCTGCACACAACCAGCCTCAGGGAATTCACATTCTTGTTTGGCAAGAGCATCTTTGAGGCCATACTACCACTTGGGCATAAGATGCTCACCTCATTTGTTCAAACCCTCAAGTCGTTAAGCGGAAAGTTCAGTGTTGATCTGGTAACTAACATGCCCACCTTCAATCTGGAGTTGGGTGACATTACCCGCCCAGCGATGACCCTGGAAGAGATTTTTACCTATCTGGAACGTGCTGAAAAGCCATGTATCGTTGCCTTTGATGAATTCCAGCAGATTGCAAATTATCCCGAAAAGAACATCGAGGCATTGCTACGCACTTATGTACAGCAGGCCTCCAACACACATTTCATCTTTGCAGGCAGCGAATATCACATCATGCAGGAAATGTTCATGTCCTCGGCCAAGCCGTTCTACAACAGCGCTGACACATTGGAACTCAAGGCCATTGACTTAGATGTGTACACGCCGTTTGTAATGGGACACATGAACAACGGCAGTCGCACCATCGCGCCCGAGCTTATCAAGGCTGTTTACCGGCTCTATCATGGCAATACCTATGCCATGCAAAAGACATTCAACGAGCTCTATTCGCTAATGAACGAGGATGACGTTGCCACCCTTGACGTGGTCACAACTGCGATTAACAATGTCATTGACTCAAAGGAGTCTATGTTCCGGGAGCAACTGTCCAATTACCCCGACAAGCTAAAGCCTTTGCTGTATGCCATTGCTCAAGATGGCGAGGCCGAACGCATCACCTCAGCAAAGTTTGTCAAAGATCACAAGTTGCCTTCGGCAAGTGCTGTCCAATATGCCGCCTCGCAACTGTTAGCCAAAGGAGCAATCACCAAACTCGCTGGCAAGTACTCTATCAATGACCCATTTTTCGCCTTGTGGATCAATCGGTTATATGGCGTAAAGACCATCCAGCAGCTACTGACAGAAGAATAAGCGAATAATTTTTATAGAAATTCTATTATAGAAATCCTATAAAATTACAGGGTGGTGGCCTACTTAGCCACGGCAACAAGGAATTAGAAAAAGTTGTCTTTCTTGTCTTCAAATCAGAGTATAAGCAAGTTTTTTTGTACCTTTGCAGGCTCATAGAGATAAAAACAACAATCATCATAACAGACAAAGCCAAATGGAGAAAGAAAAGAAATTTGCACGCACGCTGGTGACGACAGCGCTGCCCTACGCTAACGGACCAGTTCACATCGGCCACCTGGCAGGTGTGTATGTTCCTGCCGACATCTATGTGCGCTACCTGCGCCTGCAGGGCGAGAATGTGCTGTTTGTGGGTGGTAGCGACGAGCACGGTGTGCCCGTGACCCAGCGCGCCCGCAAAGAGGGCATCACCCCGCAGCAGGTGGTGGACCGCTACCACAAGATCATCAAGGATTCCTTCGAGGACCTCGGCATCTCCTACGACATCTACAGTCGCACCACCAGCAAGACGCATCACCAGTTTGCGGCAGAGTTCTTCCGCAAACTCTATGACGACGGCAAGCTCATCGAGAAGACGACCAAGCAGTTCTATGACGAGCAGGACGGCAAGTTCCTCACCGACCGCGACGTCGAGGGCGAGTGCCCCTATTGCCACCACCCCGCCGCCAAGGGCAACCAGTGTGAGGACGGCTGCGGCCGCGACCTGGATCCAACCGAGCTCATCAACCCGCACGCCAAGGACAGCGACCATCAGCTCGTGCTCAAGGATACCACCAACTGGTTCCTGCCCCTCAACGAGTATGAGGGCTGGCTCAAGGAGTGGATTCTCGAGGGCCATCAGGAATGGCGCAGCAACGTCTATGGCCAGTGCAAGTCGTGGCTCGACAACGGCTTGCAACCCCGCGCCATGACGCGCGACCTGGACTGGGGCATCCCCGTTCCCGTCGAGGGTGCCGAAGGCAAGGTGCTCTATGTGTGGTTTGACGCGCCCATCGGCTACATCAGCAACACCAAGGAGCTGTGCGACGCCCAGCCTGACCGCTGGGGCACGTGGCAGCAGTGGTGGCAGCAGGAGGACACACGCCTCATCCACTTCATCGGCAAGGATAACATCGTGTTCCACTGCATCATCTTCCCCACGATGATGAAGGCCCATGGCGAGTATGTGATGCCCGACAACGTGCCGGCCAACGAGTTCCTGAACCTGGAGGGCGATAAGATTTCCACCAGCCGCAACTGGGCCGTGTGGCTGCATGAGTACCTGGTGGACTTCCCCGGCAAGCAGGACGTGCTGCGCTATGTGCTCACGGCCAATGCCCCCGAGACTAAGGACAACGACTTCACCTGGAAGGACTTCCAGGCCCGCAACAACAACGAGCTGGTGGCCATCCTGGGCAACTTTGTAAACCGCGCTCTGGTGTTGACGCACAAGTTCTGTGAGGGCATTGTTCCCGAGGCTGGCGAACTCACCGACATCGACCGCGAGGCCATCGAGGAGTTCAAGAATGTCAAGGCCACCCTGAGCGACAATATCGAGCACTTCCACTTCCGCGAGGCACAAAAGGACGCCATGAACCTGGCTCGCATCGGCAACAAGTACCTGGCCGACACCGAACCCTGGAAACTCGCCAAGACCGACATGGCGCGTGTAAGGACCATCATGAACCTGGCCCTGCAGATCACAGCCAACCTGTCTATCGCTTTCGAGCCGTTCCTGCCCTTCAGCTCAGCCAAGCTGCGCAGCATGATCGGCATCAGCAAGGTGGATTGGAGCCGTCTAGGCGACATCAACATCCTGCCCGCCGGGCAACAGCTGGAGCAACCCGTGCTGCTGTTCGAGAAAATCGAGGACGACGTCATCCAAGCACAGATCGACCGCCTGGAGCGCATCAAGCAGGAGAACATCATCAACAATTTCAAGCCCAAGCCCGTCACCACGTCGTGCACTATCGATGACTTTGCCAAGCTCGACATCCGTGTGGGCACCGTCACCGCCTGTGAGAAAGTGAAGAAGGCCGACAAGCTGTTGAAGTTTACCATCGATGACGGCATGGCCGGACGCACCATCATCAGCGGCATCGCCAAGTGGTATGAGCCCGAGGAGCTGGTGGGCAAGCAGGTGTGCTTCATCGCCAACTTCCCGCCCCGCAAGCTCAAGGGCATTGAGAGCCAGGGCATGATCCTGAGCGCCGAGGATGCCGGCGGCCGCCTCGTGGTCATCGGCCCGACAGGCCCCGTCAAGCCCGGCTGCCAAGTGGGCTAAATCAGACAACAATAACAACTTAAGGACAACTGGAACAACAATTAATGAGTTATTCCAGTTGTTTTTATGTTGTTAAGGTTGTTTGAAAGTATCGTTGAGAGTGGAAATGGGAAGTGTTAAAAGAGGTTAAATAATTGGCTGTTATTTGGTTTATATTATAAACCGATTTATCTTTGCAGCGTGAAACAAGAACGGTAATCGCGAGTGCTGTTCTTTTTTCGGAGAGTTTTAGTTTATTTTTTAAACCGCTTTATAGCCAAATAAAACAATTCAAGTTATGGAAGAGAAGAAAATGACCGAGAAAGAAAGTCTCGAATTGATCACCTCAATGATTCAGCGCACCCGTGAGCGCTATGTGGGCGACGGCAACATTATGCTGATGTGGCGATACCTCACGGTGGCAGTGACCGCCCTGGTATGGATTCTGCTTGTTAAGACAGGCAATCCGATCTACAACCTGGGCTGGTTTCTGATACCCCTGCTTGGTAACATCCTCAAGCCCTTGATGGACAAGAAGCAGAAAGTGAAATCTGGCGTGAAGAGCTATTCCGACCGCATTGTTACGCAAATTTGGACCGTTGTGGGCATTTCCTCATTAGTGGCAATGCTGACCTGTTTCGGCTTCATCTTTTTTGCCCATGCATCTTCCAACATCTGGAAGTCGATGTTCATCTTCGCTTTGATTATGGTGCCGATGGCCGAAATAGCCCACGGTATTGTCGTGAAAGAGAAGTCACTGGTCGTTGGTGGCGCATTGGGATTGTGCGTCGGCATTTTCACCATGTGTTGCATTGCCGCAGGAATTCCTTTTGGTGCCAACTGGTATCTGCCGATGTTCATCATCGCTTTCATCTGCATGATGATAATCCCGGGTCATATTATTAACTACAAGGCCAAGCAGCAGCGATGAAAGAGTTGGATCCCATCCTTCACTCCCAGTTGCGGCTGGCGGTGATGTCTATCCTGATGAACGTGGACGAGGCCGACTTTGTCTATCTCAAGGAGAAGACCGAGTCCACGGCGGGCAACCTGAGCGTGCAACTCGACAAACTCTCCAATGCCGGTTACATCACCGTGACTAAGGGGTTTGTCGGCAAAAAGACACGCACCACCTGCCAGGTCACCGAGCAAGGCCGCACGGCCTTTGAGCAGTATGTCGAAGCATTGAAAGACTACCTGAACCTGTAAATAGCCGATTCATTTAGTGATAGGAGCGCTCATCCATAGCAGGGTGGGCGCTTCTTTACAGTATTTGGGGTTTCTCGTCGGGGGCGTGGGTGCTGAGGATGCGCAGGGGCTTGGGGTAGAGGTTGTTGGCGCGGTTGCCCAAGTTGTTGGCAAAGCCCAGGACAGCGCCCTCGTGGGCGATGAGGACGTAACCACGCGGGCCATCCACAGTGATGCTCTCGCCGCGCAGGTAGCGCAGGGCCGTCGTGTAATCCACCTCGCAGACGGAGAAAGCATCAGTGGCCCTTGCCGTTGACATGGCCAGCGCATGATGCGGGACTGTCTTGCGCCCCATCACGGTGGCCAGTTCCACCCCGGCGTGCAGCACATTCAACGAGGCGCGCAGGGCAGCCACCTCGCCACGTATATCCACTGGCACGGCAATACAAAGATCCCCCTGCTGCCCAATCATGTAATCATTGGGCGAATCGAGCCAATTTTTGCCGATTTCATCGGCTTTTTTTGTGTTTTTCTCTTTGGTGCGGATGCTCTGACAAGGGGCCTCGCCATCCTTGCGGAATACCGCCATAAACAGACCCTCGCCATCCACGCGGTGGGGCATGAATCGGTAGCAGCAGATGTCGCTGCCGATGGCAGGATGGATGTTCCAATCCGGTTCCACAGGCACTTCCAGCGACGTGGCGCCCAACTCGTTGACGATAAAATCGGCCATCTGCTCATTTTCCTGGCGGTTGTAGGTGCAGGTGCTGTAGATCAGCAAACCTCCAGGACGCAGGGCGGGCCACACGTCGGTGAGGATTTCGCGCTGGCGTTGGGCACACTGCTCGACCAGAGCGGGCGTCCACTGGGCAACAGCCTCGTCGTCCTTGCGCATCATGCCCTCGCCGCTGCACGGCACATCGGTGGCGATGACGTCAAAGAAGCTGTTGAGTTTGCCCACCTGGGCGGGTGCGTTACTCGTCACCACGCAGCGTGAGTTGCCCCAGCGGACGACATTATCGCCCAGGACGCGCGCTCGTGGCGGCACAATCTCATTGGCAACAATCATCGATCGCTGCGGCAAGGCCTGGATGGCTGCTGTTGTCTTGCCACCCGGGGCAGCACAAAGGTCCAGATACCGTACCGGCTCATGAATGAGGCTATCGATCACATGAGCGATGAACATGGATGAGGCATCCTGGACGTAATAGCGCCCCGCATGCCAGTCGGTATCAAAAGTGAAGGACGGGCGATTGTCCAAGTAATAACCCTGGCCGCACCATGGCACGCGGCGTGCACGGTCGGGCACGCTCACGCCTCTCGTGGCGTTAACGCGCACAGCCACGCTGGGATCGCTCGACGTGATGGCATCTGCCAGTGCCTGCCACTCGTCGGGCAGCAGGTCGCGCAGTTGAGATATAAACAATTCTGGTAGTTTCATCACCACAAAGATAGTATATAGTTTTCAGTTTTCAGTTTTTTTGTTGCAAGAGTGCTCCTAACTTAATCGTGTTTTTCATCCAAATCCCTAGTTTTTACCCCACATTTGGACAAAAATCCATGTTTTTGCACTTTCTTGCCACATGATTTGCCGAGGATGCAAAAAGGCTGAACTCTCGCCCTTGGAATTAGGGTTTTTTAAGGATTTAGGACATCGGTTAATGGCCGATTTTTTGTAATTTTGTACGTTTTTAGACGCCCTCTGTTTCAGAGGGTATAAAAGTGAAATAAACTACATTTTTATGTCAGAAGAAGAAAAATATATCGAAGAACAAGAAGAAAAGAATTATTCAGCGTCCAACATTCAAGTCCTTGAAGGACTTGAGGCTGTGCGCAAGCGTCCTGCGATGTACATCGGTGATACCCATGTCAAGGGTCTTCATCACCTGGTGAGCGAGGTTGTGGACAACTCCATCGACGAGGCTCTGGCCGGTTTCTGTAACCGCATTGACGTCTTCATTGGCGAGGACAACAGCATCACCGTTCGCGACAACGGCCGCGGTATTCCCGTCGATGAGCACGAGAAACTGCACAAGTCGGCCCTCGAGGTCGTGATGACCGTGCTGCATGCCGGCGGTAAGTTCGACAAGGGCTCCTACAAGGTATCTGGCGGTCTGCACGGCGTGGGCGTGAGCTGCGTGAACGCATTGAGCGACTACCTGCGCGCCGAGGTGCGCCGCGGCGGCAAGATCTACATGCAGGAATACAGCCTGGGCAAGCCCACCAGCGAGGTCAAGATCATTGGCGACTGCCTGGAAGAAGAGCATGGCACAACCATTATCTTCCATCCTGATGCCAATATCTTCTCGACCACGGTCTATGAATTTGACATCCTGTCTAAGCGCCTGCGTGACCTCGCCTATCTGAATGCTGGAGTAACGCTGTCAATCACCGACTTGCGCACCAAGGACGAGAACGGCAACTGCCACAGCGAGACCTACTACAGCGAGACGGGTCTTGACGAGTTTGTGCGCTATATCGACGGCAACAAGGAGGCGCTCATCCAGGACGTCATCCACATCAAGAGCAAGAAGGGCGACATCCCCGTTGAGGTCGCCATGACCTATAACACGTCGTTCAACGAGAACATCTACTCGTTTGTCAACAACATCAACACCATCGAGGGCGGTACCCACCTGACGGGCTTCCGTCGCGGTCTGGGTTCGACCCTGAAGAAATATGCCGAAGACAACAAGATGCTCGAGAAGGCCAAGGTCGAGATCAAGCCCGAGGACTTCCGCGAGGGCCTCACCGCCATCATCTCGGTCAAGGTGCTCGAGCCCCAGTTCGAGGGCCAGACCAAGACCAAGCTCGGTAACACCGAGGTTATCGGTGCCGTAGAGACTTCGGTGCGCGACGCGTTGAACACCTATCTGGAGGAGCATCCCAACCAGGCCAAGACCGTCATCGAGAAGGTCATCCTCGCCGCTCAGGCACGCCATGCCGCACAGAACGCCCGCCTGAAGGTGCAGCGCAAATCGCCGCTCGCCGGCGGTGGCCTGCCCGGCAAGCTGGCCGACTGCTCGTCGAAGGATCCCGCCGAGAGCGAGCTCTTCCTCGTCGAGGGTGACTCGGCACAAGCAGGGCCGTGACCGCAAGTTCCAGGCCATCCTGCCGCTGCGCGGTAAGATCCTCAATGTCGAGAAGGCCATGGACCACAAGGTGTTTGAGAGCGACTCGATTGTCACCATCTTCCGTGCCCTGGGCGTGACCATCGGCACCGAGGAGGACCCCAAGGAGGCCAACCTGAGCAAGTTGCGCTACCACCGCATCATCATCATGACCGATGCCGACGTCGATGGCGCGCACATCGACACGTTGCTGATGACCTTCTTCTTCCGCCGCATGCGACCCATCATCGAGAACGGCTACCTCTACATCGCCACACCTCCCCTGTACCGCGCCCGCACCAAGAAGGGCCAGCGCGAGGAGTATTGCTGGGATGAGACACAACTGCGCAAGTTTATCGACGAGTATGCCGGTGGTAACGAGGACGGCGTGACCGTGCAACGATTCAAAGGTCTGGGTGAGATGAACCCCGAGCAGCTGTGGGAAACCACCATGGATCCCGAGCACCGACTGCTCAAGCGCGTCAACATCAGCGACGCCGCCGAGGCCGACCGCATCTTCTCGATGCTCATGGGCGAGGACGTGGATCCCCGCCGCAAGTTCATCGAGGAAAACGCCACCTACGCTACGATTGACACTTAATTGCCTGCTTGTGCAGGCAATTAAGAGGTCTAGAGTCTAAGGTTTAGAGTTTAGAGCTTAGAGGTTTAGGGAGCCTTTGGCTACGTGGGGCGTAATCCCCACGACGATATATATTTTTCTTCTACAACCCCAGTATTGCCTACAGCAACGCTGGGGTCATTTTTTAAAACAACAAAATTTGATACCCAAAATATGAGCCATAATTTGCCACGAGATGGTAAAAATGACGTTTCGTGGCAAATTATAAGATAGTTTTTGGATGTTTATGGTGGTGTTTGTTCTCTTGATGAGACGATAAAGGCACAGCGATGGGGCAGATTGTCCCGATGCTGTATTGTTGTATCCACTCTTACACTACCACCTGACTTCGGGTGATAGGGTGATCTGACGGGACTCGCCGTTGGCAGTGATTATATCCAGTGTGATTTGAGGCACTTCATCGATGCGGTATTCTTCTTCCCAGGAGTAGTCCTCCACGGGCCTGCCATTGATAGCGATGATGCGGTCGTTTAATTGCAGCCCGGCACGGGCGGCGTCTCCATCGCGCGTGAGCGATGAAACAATCCAGCCCTTGCCGATGTCGGTGCGGTTTCTGAAATCGAAGTCATAGGTAGCCTTGACGGGTTGGTCTGCCTTGAAACGCTTGAGGTAGAGAACACTGTGCGGAATGTCAATAATCAGATTGAACTTGGATAACACCTTATTGCCGATGATGCCGACATAATCCTTCTGGCCAAAGACGCCTGTTCCGTCGGGCAAATAGGAAATCACCTCGTTGCTGGTGGTGTCAGAGCCGATGACGATGCGCTGTGACTGCATCTCGATAATCGACTCTTGTGACTTGTCTCCAATGCCAAACTGCGTCATCTCCTTAACATATCTCTTGCCTGACAGCGATTCAAGTCCGTACTGCTTAACGGTACTTGCCGTGAAGTCGACTGCGGCACCTGAGCCCGTGTCCACAAGAAACCAACCCTGGATGCTCTTGCCGCCAACGAGGACCTCGGCCTGAACCTGGATTCGGTGGTCATGGCAACGGATCGGCAATTTCTCATAATCCTCGACCAGTGGATTTCCATCCTTGTAATACTTCAAGAAACTGTGCTCAAAGTTGATTTCCAACGGATGCTGCTCAATGTCCTTGATGCCCCAGATGCCATCGACATGGCAATCCACCACATCCCTCAACTTGAAAATCGGCACAATCTGGTAAGTGCTCTTTAACGACCCGATGCTCAACGGTGTAAGGTCCATGATGACGCGCACGCTGGTGCCGCCGGCGGCGCCCCCTGTCCTTGCCCGGCCGAGGCTCTGCGGATGCCATTCCGAGGCCGAGAGATAGACACTGTCGATGCCGAACAGGTCAGAGCCTCCCGTGTCAAAGATAACGTTGGCCTGATGTTCATTATTGATACAAGCAGGGAGATAGAGATGCCCACGGTACAGGAACGGGATGCTATCATTGCCCCAAGCCACTGCAACCCATGACCAAAGTACGGCCAGGACGATGATAAGCAATCGCTGATTATTTTTTAAAAACATCATCTATGATAATTGAGTATATAATTCAAGCACACCTAGCGTGAGTCCAATGACATCTAATCATAGAACTCACGCTACTGTAATCACATAGGATCATCAACTTTATATTAACAAATTAAAAGGCTTGATGCTGGACCTACTGCTCCTGGGATTTATCGTCCTTTCCCTGGAGTTTGGCGGTGCCATGCACGGCTGGCGTGTTTTGTGTCTCAGCGGGATTTCCGGGCAGGGTGTACCACACTGATACGGCTTCACCGTCCTGGCGGCCAGGTTCAAACTTGGGCAAGGCTTTGACAACACGGACTGCCTCAGCATCCAGTTCCTCACTAATCGGGCGAACTACCTTGACTTCTCCCACCTGACCGGTCTTGTCAATAATAAACTGAACAATGACACGGCCTTCAATATCGTTCTTTGCGGCCTCAGGGGGATATTTGATGTTTCCCTGCAGGTATCTCATCAGTCCGGCTTCTCCACCCGGGAATCGGGGCATCTGCTCGACAGAGTTATAGACCTTATTATCGGACTGTGGTTCAGCATTTTGGGGAGCCTGCTCCTCGGTATTCACTTCGACAGCCTCGGGAACGGCGTCAGCCTCGACAGGCTGGGTAGCGGCCTCGGCCTGGGCGGGTTCAGGCAGCGCTACAGGAGCGGGAGTCACATGGGCTGGTTGGTTGGTCACTACTGCTGCTACACTCTTGGGGTTGGCAAAGGCCAACAGCGCCAATGCTATCGCGGGCACCGCAGCCAGCGCACGCAACATCTTCCATCGGCTGCTTTTGTTCATCGTCATCATACGGATTCGTTTTTTTAGAGATTGATAATTGAAGTTATTTGCCATCGAGAATAGCTGGTCCCCGACGGACTTTCGTATGAGCAGCAACTGGTACTGCTTCACGTCGACGCCTTGGTTAAGTACGGCCTCGTCGGCCTCGTATTCATGCACTTGTCGCAATTCTCGTCCCAGGAGCCAGGCGGCAGGGTTCCACCACTGGAACAGCATCACCGCGCTCCAGAACATCACGTCCAGGGAATGGTGCAGGGCGATATGTGCCTGCTCGTGAATCAAGATCTCACGCGGGTTGTCGCGATAGTCCTGCTCATTGATTACGATGTGGCTGAAGTAACTGAACGGGGACATGTCGCCAGGCACCACATACAGGGTGGCACCGCCGGGAAGCGCCTCGCGACGGCCTTTCTTCATCAGGCGACGCAGATTCCATTGGCCATGCAGGAGCCATGCGGCCACCAGTACCATCCCAATGAAATAGACCACAGTGGCGATGCCCGTCCCGCTCAAGGACGTCTGCGGGGTAGCGACTTGACCATTGGGCGTAACGATCAGGTCCTCGAGCACCACCATCTGCTGGGCAACCGGTGCTGCGACATCCAGCGACAGACGCACCCACGGCAACACCATAGCGAGCGTCATAGCCGTGAGCAGCGCCACGCGGTTGAAGCGGTGGAAGGTCTCACGGCTGAGTAGCAACTTCCACAACAGGTAGAAGGCGATGAGGCACAGGCCCACTTTGATCTGATAGATGAGAAACATGGCAATGCATAGTTTACTGTTGGTTGTTCTCTTCCACTTCACGAATGAGTTCCTTCAGGTCATCGATGCTGACCTTTTCACTCTTGACAAGCGCCGAGACGGCACTCAGGTAGGATTTGCCGAAGAACTTGTTGATCACGCCCTCCAACGAGCCTCCGCGGTACTCATCGCGGCTGATGCGGGCAAAATACTGGAAGCAACGCGCCGTGATGGCCTTGTGACCCAGGAAGCCTTTTTCCTCCAGTATCTTCATCAATGTAGCCAGGGTATTCACATGGGGGCGGGGCTCGTCATAATAAGCCTGCAACTCGCGCACCAGCAAGGGGCCGTGGTCCCACATCCGCTCCATGATTTCCTCTTCTTTTTGGGTTAACTGTTTCATTTTTCGAGCCTTTTATAAGTTTGACACCGCAAATTAACTAAACGAATTAGTTATAAGACAAATTATTTTAGTTAATAAAACTAAAAACATTAGTTTTTGATCGTTGAAACAGGAAAAAGCGGGAAAAACCGATTTGATATGAAAATTGCCCCAAGGATAATAAAAAGAATGAATTTTTTTATTCTGCGCTCGGCTTGCAGTATCTTTGCAGGCATGAAAGAGGGCATGAATCGGGAGATATTGAGGATTGCGTTGCCGGCGATTGTGGCCAACATTACCGTACCGCTGCTGGGACTGGTGGACACGGCAATCGCCGGGCACCTGGGCGACAAGGTGTTTATCGGCGCCGTCGCGGTGGGCGCGATGATGTTCAACCTGGTGTACTGGAACTTCGGGTTCCTGCGCATGAGCACATCGGGCATGACAGCCCAGACCTGCGGCAGCGGCGACTTCAACGAGAGCGCCAAGCTGCTGGGCGAGTCCACGGCACTGGCCATCGTCATCTCGGCCCTCATCATCGCGCTGCAGTGGCCCATCCGCCTGCTGCTGTTGTGGATCATCGGGCCCTCACCCGAAGTTACCTCGCTGGCCATCACCTATTTCACCATCTGCATCTGGGGCGTGCCGCCCGTGCTGGTGATGATGGCCTTCAAGGGGTGGCTGCTGGGCATGCAGGACTCGCAGAGCGCGATGTGGATTTCCATCATGACCAACGTCTTTAACATCGGGGCGAGTCTGATCTGCGTCTATCTGCTGAAGATGGGCTTCACGGGCATCGCCGTGGGCACGCTGGCTGGCGAGTGGCTCGGGCTGCTGTATGCCGCCCTGACGGTGCAGCGCAAGTTCCCGCGCCTGAACGGCCTGCTGGACTGGCGCCGCGTATGGCGCTTCAAGGGCGCCGGGCGCTACTTCAGGGTGAGCCGCGACATCTTTGTGCGCAGCTTCCTGCTGATGACCGTCAGCCTGGCCTTCGTCTCGATTGGTGCGCGTAGCGGTGACCTCATCCTTGCCGTCAATGCCCTGATTCTTCAACTCTTTACCCTCTACAGCCACTTCATGGACGGCATCGCCTTTGCCGGTGAGGCTGTCGTGGGCAAGTACTACGGCCGTGGCGACATGGCACGCATGAGGCGATGCGTGCGGCTGCTGTTCCTGTGGGGACTGGGCGTGGCCGCCGTGTTCACTTTGATTTACTCCTTCCCGCGCGTGGCCTTCGGCCTGTTGACCGACCAGCAGGGCGTCATCGAGGCCGCGATGGACTACCGCGTGTGGTGCGCGCTCATTCCCGCCGCCGGCATGGCCGCCTTTGTGTGGGACGGCGTTTTTATCAGCCTCACGCGCTCGATGGGCATGCTCATCTCGGCCTTTATCGCATGGACGCTGTTCTTTGTCATCTACTGGATCACCCCCGAGGCATGGGGCAACAACCGCCTGTGGATCGCCTACCTGAGTTTCCTGGCCCTGCGCGGCATCATCCAGACCATCCTCTACAGCGGCTACTCCCGCAACTTTTAAAAAGGAAGACTATAAAGACAAATTTAGGGGGCGAGGAGGTGGTCGATGAGGGCGGTGACGTCGGCGATATTGACATCGTCAGTGACGTTGAAGTCGGCGCAGATGGCGCAGCAGCCGTCGGAATCACTAGACAGCAGATAGTCGATGATGCGGGTGACGTCGGCGATGTTCACACTGCCGTCATGATTGACGTCACCATGCTTGAAGTTATGCTCCTCCTTCATGTACCAGAAACTGGCCGTACCGTCGCGGTTGATAATCATCTCGGTGACGGGTTTGCCTAGATAGCCGGCTTTGCCCGTAATTTCGCCGTAGGAGGTCATGTTGAGCACTGTCGCCGGGGTTGATGTGTCGGTGATGGCGCGCTTGTTACCGTTGGGCCACGTGTCACCGCTCTCGCTGTAGTTAGACAACTTGTTGTCGGCAGGCAGCAGGGTGATGAGCTGGATCTTATCGTTATTGGGCTTGTTGGCCGACCACTGGCTGGCGCTATAGGTGATGTGGGTGACCAGGATGCCCTGGCCGGGCAGGCAACGGTCCCATCCGATGCGCTGACGGTTCTCGAGAATGAAGTACTCGTTCTTGTTGACATCGCTCACGATGCACACGGCTTGATCGGTGCCCTTGATCTTCTGGTTCCACACGGGCAGCGTGTAGTAGGTATTGGGCGTGGGTTTGATATAGTCCACCCAACCCATGAAAACCTTCTCATAGGCCGAATAGCCAACGGGCAAATAGCCATCGTTGCCATAGCATCCCAGACACATGACGTCCCAATTGCCCATACCATAATTGTCGTTGGTGCCCGTGTCATACATGTCGGGCAAACCCAGACAGTGGCCAAACTCGTGGGCAAACGTGCCGATGCCGTCGATGGTCTTGCCGTTATCGTTGCTGCCATGCAGCTCGTTGAACACGGCAAAGTGGTTGACATAGGGATCGCCGCTGCTGGGACTGAAGGCGCCATCGCCTCCACGGGAATAATACCTGGCGGCATCCAGGGTCCAGTTGCAGGGCCAGATGGTCTCGGGATGGTACATGCCAGCCTGGGCCTCGCCCACCCCGGCAAAAATCACGATGACCACGTCACAGTAGTAGTCGTTGTCGGTGTCATAGGGGGCGAACGACACACTGTCCTTAGCTGCCAGCAGACAAGCCTCGGTGACCAGCCAACCGATACCCTTGTCCTTAGTCGTGCCCGAATGACCACCATAGTACTCGCGGTCTTGCGACAGGCTATAGATGCCGTACACATCAAACACAGGTTTATACAACCCATTGGACTGGTCATGATAGTACTGGGCCACACCCTCGGGTCCAGTAATCATCGACTCGACAATCTTCTCGCGTGTATTATTGAACTTCTTGTCCTTGAACTCCACCAGGATGACCGGGATGCGGCGCTCGCCCATGGCCGGAACATCGGCCGTGGCATTGCTGCCCGTCGCTCCCAGCCTGCCCGCACGGCTGGGCATGGCATAGGACTTGGTCTGCATGGTCATCGCCCCACGCTGGGCACTGATAAAAGCATTCTCGGCTGCAGTTCGCTGCCCGGCTTCATGAGCCCGCACGGCGGTCAATCCCGTGAGCGACGAGCTGTAGTAGAAATCGCCGTCACTGCCACGGGCCACCGTCAGGCCGTCGGTCGTCAAGATGGCATTGTTAAAGGCATTGCCCACCGCCTGGAGGCGCAAAGTGGAGCCGTCGCTCTGAGTAAAGGTGTGCCAACCTGGACGTGCAGGTACAGCAAGAGCTAATACAGTGAAGCATAGCAACGCTGATAGAGTAAGGAGGTTTCTTTTCATCGTAACCTTGAACTAGGGTTAATGGTTAGTTTGTAAAATATTTGTTGAGACACTAGTTAGCAAAATTGCCGCAAAATTAAGTATAATAATTCATGTAAACAAAACTTTGCTGTTGCAATCATGTTTCAATCAATCATTCAATCATTCAAGCTATTACAAAACATAGGGGGGAGGGCATGCCTGCCTTGCCGGCAGCGTGCCCTCCCCTCCTGAAATGAGGTTAGGTTTTTCCTATTATCTAGCTTTATTTGGCACTCAACAGGATATCGATGAGGGTGGTTACATCGGCAATGTTGACCTCATCGTTGCCATCGACATCGGCGCAGATGAGGCAGCAACCTGACGAGTCATGACTCAGCAGGTAGTCGATGAGCGTGGTCACGTCACCGATGTTGACCATGCCGTCGTGGTTCACGTCGCCCAGTTCATAGCCATGGCCGTTCTCGAACAGGGTTACCTCCTCTACATTGCTCCATGCGGTCTCGGTGCCATCGGCGAGGACGGCCTTCACCTTATAGATATAGGTGCCGGCAGCCTCCAGATCACGCACGTTGTAGTACTTGTCGGTGATATCGGTAATCAAGCGGTAAGTGGCATTTCCGGTTTCGCTGGCATTCAGCGTATTGGCCACCTGCTCACCAGCATAGATGCTGACAACCTTGACGCTGGTGTAATTGTTCAGGCTTTGAATCGTTACTGCATCATTGTCGGCGCAGTCGAGCACGATGGTGTAATCGGTCATGTCGCTGGACAGAGCGACCTCCTGCGATGCCACGCTGGTCGAAACACTGATAGTGGAGTTGTCATAGTAGTAGGCCGCACCCTTGACGACCACAGTGACCTTGCCATACCCCTTCAGGTTGTAGGTCGGTGACTTGATGGTGCCATCAAATGCCAGAATCAACGCATGGTCATAGGCGCCCAGATAGGACGTGCCCGTCCACCCTGCGGGCAGGTAATCGCCATAATTGCCCGAGATGTCTTCAAGGCCAGAGCCATCGCTGGTTACAGCATCGGGCACATCAGTAAAGTCAGCAGTCTCCAGCAGTTCAAACGGCGGCTTGGTCATCACCTCAAGCGTGTAGCTGCTCAGGTTTTGAGCGGGCGTCAGGTCGGTCCAGTCGGCACGGAACTGCGTCAGGTTGATGGCATCCTCGGCTGCAGGCTGCATCACGGGAGCGTAGCTCTCGATGAGGCCATGACCCGTGAGGTTGACCACGACATCCTCGGCACCGTCACTCTTGATCGTGATGGTGGCATGATAGTCCCGGATGGCCTTGGGGGCGAACGTTATCGTGACATTGAGGCCACTCATTGCATCGGCATTGCTGATGACCACAGGATCGACAGTGAAGACACCATTGGCATCGTTGAGCGTCAAGGTCACATCGCCGGTCAGCGCCTGGCCAATGACCTTCATCGTCTTGCTGTCATTGTTGTTCATCATCACGCTGCCAAAGTCGATTTCGCTCGATGAAACCGATATTTTCGGGTCAACGACAACACCCTTCATATACCAGAAGCTGGCCGTGCCGTCAGGATTGATGACCATCTCGGTCACGGGCTTGCCCAGGTAGCCGGCACTACCGGTGATGTTGCCGCTGGCGGTCATGTTGAGGCGGGCAGCAGGGGTGGAATTGTCGGTGAACTCGGTCTTGCCGTTCTGGGGCCACAGGTCGGTGCTCTCGCTGTAGTAGGACAGCGTGTTGTCGGCAGGGACAATGGTCATCAACTGGATGCTCTGATTGTTGGGCGTGTTGGCCCACCAGCGATCGGCATTATAGGTCACATGGGTGATCATGATGCCCTGACCAGGCATATAACGGTCCCAACCCTGCTTCTTGCGGTTCTCCAGAATGAAATACTCGTTCTCGTTAAGGTCGCTCGTGATGCAGACGGCCTTGTCGGTCGATGCCTGCTTCTGGTTCCACACGGGCAGGGTGTAGTAGCTGCCCGGTTGAGGGGTGATATAGTCAGTCCAACCCATGAAGACCTTCTCGTAGGCCGAGTAGCCCGGAGGCGTGAAACCGTCATTGTTGTAGCATCCCATGCACATGATGTCCCAATCGCCCATGCCATAGTTACCGGCGTTACCCGTATCGTAGAAGTCGGGCAAACCCAAGCAGTGGCCGAACTCGTGGGCAAACGTGCCGATGCCATCGATGGTCTTGCCGTTGTCGTTGCCGCCATGCAGCTCGTTGAACACAGCGAAGGTGTTGACATAGGGGTCGCCATTGGCAGGACGGAAGGAGCCCTCGCCACCATTATTGTAATAGACGGCGGCATCCAGAGTCCAGTTGCAGGGCCAGACGGCTTCGGGGTGGGTCGTGCTGGCAGATGCCTCGCCCACACCGGCATAAATCACGATAACCACGTCACAGAAGTCATCGCCATTGGTGTCATAGGGCTTGAACGAGACGCCATCGGCAGCAGCCAGCTGGCAAGCCTCGGTCACCAGCCAGCCCAGGCCCTTGTCCACATCGTCACCACTATGACCACCATAGTACGCACGGTTTTGTGACAAACCGTAGATGCCAAACACGTCAAACTCAGGCTCGTACAACCCATTGGACTGATCGCGGAAGTACTGGCCCACGCTCTCGTTGCCCGTGAGCATGGCATCGATGATGTCCTGACGGGTATTGTTAAACTTCTTGTCGGTAAACTCGACCAGGATAATGGGGATGCGGCGCTGACCAATGGCGGGAACCCCCGAGTCGGCATTGCTGCCACCCACGCCCAATTTACCACTCGCCGAGTGATGCATCCTCATCAGCTTATCACTGCGCTTATATGTCAAATTATCGCGCTGGACATTGACAAAAGCCGTCTCGCGTGCAGGACGCATGCCGGCGTCGTGGGCACGAACTGCAGTTATACCCGTCAACGAGGACTTGTAGTAGAAATCGCCGTCACTGCCACGCTCGACCATCAAGCCGTCGGAAGTGAGCAGTGCGTTACTGAATGCGTTACCCACGGCCTGCACCTGCAAGGTGGTGCCGTCGCTCTGTTTCACCGTGTGCCAACCCGGCCTGGCGGGCACTGCCATCGCTGTAATGGCGCAAAACATCAGCATTAACAAAGAAAAGAATTGTTTCTTCATCATCATCATTTGAATGTTTAATAGTCAATAAAGTTATTTAGGTTCTCTAGATTCTATCATCATGTCACAATTATCACTTTCCCACACAACACAGGGCATTTCTTGTGAAACTCAAAGCGCACAGCAATGAGCGTCAGGGCATTGCCATTGGTCTCTGGCTCCTTTAACCGCCACTTGTCAAGGGCTGGATCACTTGTAGAAAGTAATCCAGTTGGTGCAGTAGCGGGACTTCTCGGCCGTGGGATGGATCTCGTGCACCTTACCGTCGCCGTCACGCCACCAGGAATGGTTCCAGCCGGCACCCATGTCCATATACAGGGCGTGGGTGGGAGCAAACTGCTCCAGCAGGGCGACAAAACGCTCATACTCAACCGCATCGCGGCTATCAACGATGCACAGGCGGCCGTCCTTCTCGCACAGGGCGCGATACTGGTTCACACCGTCACGCCACAGGGGTCGCACGCTCTCGCCATTGTGGATGATGATGGCCTGGCCGAAGCCCATGCCGCCAGCCTGGGCCACACTGTCGAGCAGCTCGCCATAGTCGCCGTGGACAAACTCCCACGTCGTGTCGCCAAACCAGGCAAAAGCACCGCTGTTGTCGCTGCACACGGCACCCTTGTAGCGCTTGCCACCGCTCACGTGGTCGCCATCGATGTTGCTGTGGGCAAACTCGTCGAGTAACTCATGGGTAAACGCAGCCTCGGCACAGAAGATGATGCTGTCGGCGTTCTTGCTGGGCATCTGGCCACAAACGAGGTCGATGCGGCCATATTGAGGATAGTAAGCGATAAGGCCCGCCACCGTGGTGTCATCGATCATCACGGGCGAGCTCTGTATGGCAGTAGTATCGTTGTTCATCGGTTGCTGGGATCCACGGCCCGTGCAGCAGCACATCGACAGCACTGCCAGCATGGGAAGAAGGAAATGGAGAGTTTTATTGGTCATAAATAAGCCGTTGGCGGGATTAAAAAGTCTAAAAAGATGTTGAAAATTTGTACACATCGCTGATTTTTAGCAATTTAGCAGCAACAAAACATTAAATTCAAATCATCGCATGCACAACTTGTACGCAAATTTCGTAAGAAATCTTGGAGTATGCAAGCAATTCCTCCAAGATTTAGTGAATGAACAGGGCAATGCGCATAGTTGGGACGTCGTACCCAAGTTAAACGACCAGTTCAACATCAAGCGTAACTATGCCAGGGACTACAGGGGGTCTTCATGAGAATCATCAGTAAAGTGAGCACCTTTACTGTTTCACAATATGTTTCCAAGAATAACGAAAAGCCCATCGGCAGGATCAAGTTTTTCGTTCGCTTAATTCTGCCAATGGGTATCATTTAATAACAACTGATGCATCACTAGTAATCCCGCCTCGCTTGTGCCTTTCCTTGATTACAGACTACATTATTGCATTGTTGTCGTTTTAACGAGACGTACCCTATGTCCCCCATTGACTATTAAGCCATGCCACTTTCTTGTGAAAAGATGGCTTGCCGAATTGGCGAAGTCTCTCTATCGTATTATCGCTTGGGTATTGAGGCCAGCGCTTGTGGTCGGCATTGCCTGCTTGCTCAATTTTGGAAACAAACTGGTCCATAAACTCGTCCATCTCGGGATAGACCTCTTGATAAAACCGTTTCCAGTGAAATCTTACCCGCTCTTGAAACCGTGGGAATTTTGCAATCTCACTAATCCATCGCGAGCGGCAATAACTTGGAACATTTTCATAAATGAATTCATTAAACCCGTAGGTTTCGCTCCAGCGATAGTAAGAGGAACCGCAATCCCACAGAGGGCCAAATATGAGTTTTGTGCCTCCTCCTCGCTGCTTGTGGATGTAACAACTTCCCGAGAATGCTTCTGGATTATCCATGATTTCCTGTACGATATAGTAAATTGCTAGTGAGTCGATATCGATGTACTGTTCCCACAGCTGACTTTCCTTGTCCTCTACATAGATAGCCGAATCCGTTTCAAGAAGGAAATGGGTAATGTAATCTCGTTGCTCCTCGCTGAGCAGTTCAGGTGAATGCACGGTTATCCAAAATGGCTGCCCATTGCCTTCAGTGAATATGATATTGTCATGTTGCACGTAGTTCTCAATCTCAAGCAGCCAACCGCCCGTTACTTTATCAAGTTCTGTCTCATAATCATTTTGCTCGATGACATTTACCCTGTTTTTGGCGACGCGAACGTTCTCTGTCAAGAAGTAGAGGCCGATGTACTGACCGTTAAGCGCTACCTCAACGGGTTGCATGTGTGGATTCCAGGCCATACCCATGCGCCGGCCTATCTCAAACGGCAGGGCATCATTCATTTGCCCCATCCAGCTCAATGCCTGAGCCAATAGTGCCCAGTGGCGACTGGCATGCATACCCAACACTTTGTGCTTTTCGTCAAACTTGAGGCGATAGGACTTCTTGTCTAGGTTGGTCCATGTTGAATTTCCTCTTCCCCTAATCTGCATACGCAACGGGTGCCTGAAGGATCCAAGCGAATCCACACCATCTATCCCCATGGGGTCCAGCCACCAGTCGGCATACAAATATTCCTCTTTGCTCACAATGGCCGCGGCACTGTCGGTATTTATAAACAACATCGGCAAGGTACCTGAACAGCCCTCAACGAATATTGCCGTATCGACAGGCGTAGGAGGTATAGGAGGCTCAGGATTGACAGGACTGTCTCCGCAGGCATTTAATGAGAACAAAACGCAGAGAAGACTAATGCTTATGAACGATAAAGAAACAAGTTTCTTCACTATCATAACATGCTTTTATTTAGTCGTTAATATCCGTGAAATAATTGTTTTTATGAATGACACTCATACTATTTTGAATGTACGAGTACATATTATTCTTTATTAGATTATCAAAGATATTGCATCATCTTCATAATCAATATTGACTGGTACATTCAAGATAGTCGTTGTACTTCCCTGACCTTTGATAATGACGTTATGTTGATGGATAAGCAGATTGTAGTCAAGGGTATAGCTCCCTTCTCCCAATTCAATAACCAGTTTCTCGTTGTTGATATCTACACTTCCTTCAAGAAAAGTGGGCAAGGTGCAGTCATTAAAATTATTGTTGTAATCTCTGTGATGTGCCATAATTGAAAAAATGATTGGTATATAACAAATAGTTGAAATCGAAAAATTAAACGAAGCTTTGCAAAATTATTGAAAGAATACACCACATCATAAAAAAGACACAATAAACTTCAAAAGATTTTTACAGATACCAATCATCGAATTATCAGTATGTTACACACAACTGACTGAGGCTGATGACATGGGGCTTTCTATTCATGAGCTATTAGTTCTCTGATAAACAAAGGTTATTCGGCAGCCATTATGGCCACCGAAAACAATAGTCCTGTATAAATCGAGATTTGTATGCTGGTTATATTTCGCCTTTTATTGCTTTTTCATGGCATCTTCAAGATAATCCCGCAAGGGTACCCTCAAGCGCAATTTTGCGGCTATATCGTTTCTTTTTTGACTGATATACTTGGGATTGTAACCTAAGACAATGGCAATTTCCACATAGTTGAAACCACAGCAAGTCAGTTCGATAAATTTAAGGTCGGTCTCAGAGATTTTGGAATTTTTGGCCAATTGAGAGATGATTCCGTTATAATTCTGGTCAAGGTGAGACCTCAACGCCTTCCAGAAATCGTCACTAGCGACCATATTACCTATGCCTTCCTTTACGCGTTTTCTGATTACTGAAGGGGAATCATGCTCACTGGAATCGATTGTCGTCTGCATAAAAGAGACGATTTTCTCAATAAATTGGATAATCACACCATTTTGAGGTTTGATTTGCTCAAGCAATTCCTCGTGCTTACTTCTGCTTACGTGTTTCAGTTCATTAATGATTGCATTAATACGATGCAGGTGACTGAAATGGTAAAAAGTGAAAACACCAAGTGCTAGGATTGCAATAGCGATTAAACCGGCAACTAAGCCATGAAGACTATTGATGGTGTATTTGCGTCGTTCAACTTGTATAAAATTGCCTTTGTTCTCGGCCTGTTGGATAAGATATTTTTGTTTGTTGTTTAATAGAGAATCTGCCAGTTGATGTGCAAGCTTGTCATAATGATTGCTTTGGACTGCATCCCCTTCAATTTGGTAAATTTTGGAAAGAGTCAAGTATTTTCTTGTGCGTAATTGCCCTTGATTATTAATATTAGCATTGTCATTCACATATTTCAGATAATATCTGGCCGAGTCGGATATTCCATACTTTGTGTAGATGTCAGCGATATCCAGCAAAAGGTCCTCAGTGATGAACCGAAAATAATCATTCAAGCAATGGAATGCTATTTTCTTTGCCACTGATAACGAATCTTCATAACATAACTGCCGGCAAAGCAATTCTTGGCTTTTGTAGTATTTGCCGCTATCGTTTAGCTCAATGGCAAGCTGGCTGGCTTGTGCCAACAACTTTTCGGGGTCCCCTATACGTGTGATACCGCTGCATGCTCCCATATTGAGAAGACAATCAAATTGCAAGCGCTTGTTACCTATCAGTCTGTAATATTTTAATGCTTGCTCGAACTTATCATAGCAAATCTGCTGGTCAGCGAAATATAGTCGGTATAGGTTGGCGATTCGTGTGTTGATCTGACCCAGGTTGGTGTAGTCGGTGGTGTCGGCGGCGGCTTCGGCAGTCTTGTAGTATCTCATAGCACTATCCACGTGTCCCAATTCTTCCATAACGGCACCCTTGTAGAGGAAGGCGCGGGTGAGTTTCTCGCGGTCGCTGTTGTGGTGGCGGTAGTAGTTCATGGCACGGGTGATGGCGCTGTCGTCGCGGGCGGTGATCTTGGCATAGCACTTGTAGCGCGCCTGTGTGGCGAGCAGGTCACGGTAGGCGCTGTCAGCCACTCCGCGTAGGGTGTCGAGGGCGCTAATGATGGCCAGGGCGCTGTCAGGGGTGCTCCACATCAGGCTGTCGGCTGCGATGAGACGCGCGTCATAGTGGCGCATGCCGCCACAGTCCGTAAACAGAGCAGCGACCACAATGGCAACAAATATGCTAAGACCCGATGATTTCATGCATAAAAATGATTACAATCAGTCACTTGCTTGTAGAAAGTGATCCAGTGGTGCAGCAGCAGCACATCGACAGCACTGCCAGCACGGGAAGAAGGAAATGGAGAGTTTTATTGGTCATATATACACTGAATTGATTGTAATCACTATTGTTTGTATTTAGCCTTTGACTTCTCATCGGCAAAGCGGTCGGGATAGTCCAGCGGCACGCGCGGACGGCGCAGCGCCCTGATGACGAGCCACAGGCCGAGCACGATGAAGGGGATACTCAACAGCTGGCCCTGATCAATGCCCCAGTTGGCGCGCATAGCGACCTCCCAAGGCTCCTGCACATTCTTGATGTACTCGATAAAGAAACGCGGCACAAAGATGCCCAGCATGAACACACCGAAGATGAGTCCCTCGCGCTCCTGGCAACGCCAGCGCCAGTACATCAACATGCACACGGCAAACGTCAGCAGATAGAACGCCGCTTCATAGATTTGCGTCGGGTGACTCGGTGCCGAGAAGACGGGCTCGGCGCCCTGCATCCACTGGCCCAGGTTGGTCACGAAGCTGAATCCCCAGGGCATTGACGTCTCACCGCCATAAATCTCGTGGTTCATCAGGTTGCCGATGCGGATGAGCGCTGCCACAAAGCCCACGGGCACCACCAGGCGGTCAAACGTCCACAGCATGGGCTTACGCGTCACAAATCGGCTGTAGAGCCAGATGGCAATCATGATGCCCAGCGTGCCGCCGTGGCTGGCCAGTCCACCCTCCCAAATTTTGGGAATCTCGGCCAGATGCTGGCTGTAATAACCCCAGTCATAGAAGAACACGTGACCCAACCGGGCTCCCAGGATGGTAGCCACCACCACATAGATGAACAGGCTGCCCACCCAGCTCTCACGAGCTCCCTCGTGGCGGAAGATGCGGTAAACGATCTCATACCCCACGAGAAAACCGATGGCAAACATCAGTCCGTACCAGCGCACGGTAACGGATCCAAAGCTAAACAGGACGGGACTAGCGGTCCACGTGACAAAATCGAGTATCATATTTCTATATTACAGTTTAGAAATGCAAAGGTAGTAATAAGATTTTAGTTTTTAGTTTTTAGTTTTTAGTTTTTTGAGGGCCATAGGCTCGGAGTGGCTTGACATGCAGTCTTGACGAGAGTGGTTTTGAGGCTTATTGAAAAAAATACATTACCTTTGCAGGCAAAATACAGATAGTTATGGCAGAGAGCAACTTTATCGACTATGTGAAAATCCTGTGCCGCAGCGGCAAGGGCGGCAGGGGATCGGCCCACCTGCATCGCGCCAAGTATGTCCCCAAGGGAGGACCCGACGGCGGTGATGGCGGTCGTGGCGGCCACATCTACCTCAAGGGTAACCGCAACCTGTGGACACTGATTCACTTGAAATATCAGCGCCACGTGTTTGCCACCGACGGCCAGGCCGGCAGCGAGAACCAGAGTTCAGGCAAGGACGGTGAAGACCGCACCATCGAGGTACCGTGCGGCACGGCAGTGTATGATGCCGAGACGGGACAGTTCCTGTGTGACGTGACCGAGGACGGCCAGGTCGTGCGCCTGCTGCGCGGCGGCCGTGGCGGCCTGGGCAACCAGCACTTCAAGACAGCGACCCGACAGACACCCCGCTTTGCCCAGCCAGGAGAGGCCGGTGTGGAGAAGGCCGTGATCCTTGAACTCAAGCTGCTTGCCGACGTGGGCCTCGTGGGATTTCCCAATGCCGGCAAGTCAACGTTGCTGAGCGTCATCAGTGCAGCCAAGCCCAAGATCGCCAACTACCCTTTCACGACGCTGGAGCCCAACCTGGGCATCGTCTCCTATCGCGGACAGCAATCGTTTGTCATGGCCGACATCCCCGGCATCATCGAGGGTGCCAGCGAGGGACGCGGTCTGGGACTGCGTTTCCTGCGCCACATCGAGCGCAACGCAGTCTTGCTGTTCATGGTGCCCGCCGACAGTGACGACATCCGCAAGGAGTACGGCATCCTGTGCCACGAGCTGGAGACTTTTAACCCCGACCTGGTAGAGAAACCCCGTGTGCTGGCCATCACCAAGTGTGACATGCTCGATGACGAACTCATCGAGCAGATGCGGCCCGAATTGCCCGACGATATCCCTAGCGTATTCATCTCGAGCGTTGCCCAGATGGGACTCACCGAGCTGAAGGACCTGCTGTGGCGCACCATCAACGATGAGCGCAACCGCATTCCAGAGACACTGACACACCATGACCTGGATGAGCGTCACCGCGAACAGAAGGAGGACGACTTCATCTTTGGCGCCGAGGACCTTGAGGATGAGGCTCCTGACGCCGGCGGCAAGATGGTTGACTCGGGCTCGAAGCAATGGAGCGAGGAATACTGGGAGAGCGACTACGAGGACGAGAACAAGGATTTCCAAGTCGTAAGCGATGATTAAGCAAGTGGCGCATTGAAGCGCCACTTGCGGTCTAGAGTCTAGGGTTTAGGGAGGCTTACGCATCCCAAATGCTAATGGCCTCTAAACTCTAAGTTCTAAGCCCTAAACTCTAGACTCTAGACCCTAGACAAAAACGGACTTCAAAAAGAAGTCCGTTTTTTATTATATCACTTGCCTTCGTTGCTTAACAGGAATCGTCGCTTGGGAGCAATGGCGACAAAGTCCTCGTGGGTGAGGGCGGCAATGCGGTCAAGCATGGCACCCAACCGCTGTGCGATCTCATACTCGACGGGCTCGCTGGGTGGAACCTCGTGCAACAACTGCGCCACACGGGGCTTGATGGCCGAGAATTCAAACACCATCGACGTGTTGAACCACGCATCGGCATGACTGGCAAACGGCAAGATCCACATGTGCTCACCGCGCAACACGCCAGGCCACCACTGCAGCGTCTGTAAGGCACTTGCACCACGGCTGTTGAAGTCACGGTAAATGCGCCGCAGCAAGCGATTGTCATGCTCGCCCAAGCCAGCTTTCTCGCCGTAGTAGATGGTTGCCTGGGCCGTGACAAAGAGCTTGAACTTCAACTCTTCGTCAATGTCGGGCACGAGCTGGGGATTAAGGGCATGCAAGCCCTCCAGGAACAAGAGGCTGTTGCTCTCGAGCTTGAGGGTGTTGCCGCGGTAAGCGCGCTCACCCTTGACGTAATCATAGGTGGGCATGGACACCTGATCTCCAGCCAGCAGGCTCGTCACGTCACGGCTCAACTGCTTCAGGTCCAGGCCGTAGAACGACTCATAGTCAATCTCGCCATTCACGTCAAGCGGCCGTTGATCCAGATTGAGAAAATAATTGTCGAGCGACACCACACAAGGCTGGATGCCATTGTCACGCAGCATGTGGTTAAGGAAACGCGATGTGGTCGTCTTGCCCGAGCATGACGGTCCCGCAACGAGCACCATGCGCAGTCCTTCCTGCCTGAAACGGCGAGTGATCTCGCTCGTGATGCGCTCCAGACGGCGGCTGTGCTGAAACTCGTCCTCGGCAATCAGATCGGGGGCATACCCTTGTGAGATGACATCGTTAAAAAGCGAGATGCCATCCTGGCCCTGCGACTCCATGCGACGGACAGTTCCACAAAACTCTTCCAGCGTCATGTGCTGCTTGGTCGTGGTGGGTTCGTTGGGCTGTGCGGTTGCTGTATTCTCAATCATTGGTCGTTATGTTAATTGTTTATGGTTCAGTAGTTAATTATCAGTTTGTTATTAAGGCGTGGGCCCTATTGCGCATCACAATAGGGCCCACGCGGTTCACGCTAGTAGTGGAAACTGCTGCCTCCCAGGAATTCTCGCAGCAAGCTCGTGCTGGGAATGTCTTTCTCGTCCAGAGGCTCGAAGTAATTCAAGAATTTGATCAGACGTGAAGCCTCGGCATACTCCTCCACGCTGGAGGGCACTTGCTGCAATATGGGCAACGCATGGTTCTTCATCGCCGACAATTCAAACAGCAGTGACGAGTTGAACATGGCGTCAGCATTCTCGCTGAAGGGCATGATCCACTTGTTCTCGCCACGTCGCACACTGGGCCATCGCTTGATGGTGTCCAGAGCGCTGGCGCCACGATACTTGTGGTCACGCACGATGCGTCGCAACAAGCGGTTATCAAAGGTTCCAATCCAGTTGTGGTCATCGATGTTGAGCGTGGTCAACGCCGACACGAACAGGCGGAACTTTTGATTATCGGGAATGTTGCGTGTGAGTTCGGGATTGAGTCCATGGATGCCTTCCATGAGCAGGATGTCGCCATCCTCGAGCTTGAGCGTGTTGCCCAGGTACTCGCGCTCTCCCTTCTTGAAGTTATAGGTGGGCATGGGCACTTCCTTGCCTGCCAGCAGATCGGTCACATCCTTGTTGAACTGATCCAAGTCAAGGGCAAAGAGCGACTCGTAGTCATAGTCGCCCGTCTCGTCACGCGGCGTGCGGTCACGGTTCACGAAATAGTTGTCGAGCTCAATGACCTTGGGCACGATATAGTTGGTCATCAGCTGGATGGCCAAGCGCTTAGACGACGTGGTCTTGCCGCTGGACGACGGTCCCGCGATGAGCACCACGCGTGCCCCACCCTCGTGGTAGCGGCGCGTAATCTCGTCAGCAATCTGGATAAAGTACTTGTTGTGCAGGGCTTCCACAACATTGATGAGCAAGGGGGCATGTCCTCCCCTGATGGCACGGTTGAGCTCGCCCACGTCACCCAATCTAATGACCTTGTTGAAGTTGATGTGGTCGGTAAACGCCTGGAACAGCTTGGGCTGCGGCTCCCAGTCGGCCACGCGGGTGATATCGTTGCGGTCTGGTCCCAAGAGGAGCATGCCGTTCTCGTAGGGGACCAAGTCAAACACCTGAAGCATGCCCGTTGAGGGCACCAGCGGGCCGTAGAAACTGTCGATGATATCATCGAGCCTGTAGTAAACGGTGTAGAGCTGGTTGATGCCCTCGAGCAGACGCACCTTGTCCCTGAGCCCCTGCTTGCGGAACATCTCGATGACATCGCTCGTCAAGCGCTCCCGGCGCCTGAATGGCAGGTCGGCATCGATGATCTCACACATGCGCTGCTTGAGCTGGGCGATGACCTCGGGGGTGAGGAAGTTCTCCTCATGCTTGATCTGGCAATAATGGCCGTTGCTGATGCTGTGCTGGATGCACAGGCGCTTGCCGGGATACAGGTCGTTGAGTGCCTTGTACAGCACCATGCACAACGAGCGCGTGTAAACCCTGTAGCCTGCATTGGGGATGATGTCAAGAAACTCGATGTGCTTGGGGGCGAAAACGGGATAATACAGATCCTCGACCTTGTTGTTGACAAGCACGCACACAGCGTCACCCTTGAGGCCGATGCGCCCCTTGATAGTATCATACAAATCGATGAGCGCTTCTCCGCCTTCAATGTTCAGGTACTCGTTCGTGTTCTTGCAGAACACCTTGAGTTCATCGTATTTTCTCATTTTGTGCCAGTGCTTACGGGTTTATAAGTTGCAAAAGTAGTAAAAATTCCCGAAAAACAGTAAATTTTGCAGCACAAACATCACATAAAGTGGCAAAAATCCGTTTTTTAACGCTTTCAGGACAATGGTTTGCTGTGATTTTTCTACCTTTGGAGCGCAAGTTAAATCGATTATATCATAAACTAATGAAAACGAAATTATTGATTATGGCAATGATGATTGTTGGTGCCATGTGCGGATGCACGGCACAGGAGCAAGAAGCCGGGTGCGACGTGTTCAAGACCCCGAGCGGCATTACCGTGAAGATGTATTGCATCAAGCACGGCAGCGTGAGGATGCAGGTGGGCGACAAGTGGATCTATGTGGATCCTGTCACCACGGCTGTCAAGCCCGAGACCGACTACTCTAGCCTCCCCAAGGCCGATTACATCCTGGTGACCCACGAGCACTTTGACCACCTGGACTCGGTAGCTATCAACCAATTGAGCAAGCCAGGCACTATGCTCATCACCAACGCCCGCTGCCACGACATGCTGGGCGGCAAGGGCCAGGTGATGAAGAACGGCGAGGTTCTCCAGTTACCTGACGAGGTATTCACTACACTGGAGGCTGTGCCGGCCTACAACAACTCGCCCGACAAACTGCAGTTCCATCCCAAGGGCCGCGACAACGGCTTTGTGCTCAACCTCAACGGCATGCGCGTCTATATCGCCGGCGACACCGAGGACATCCCCGAGATGGCCGAGATCAAGGACATCGACGTGGCCTTCCTGCCGTGCAACCTGCCCTTCACGATGACTCCCGAGCAGTGTGCCCACGCCGCCACGATGATCAAGCCCACGGTGCTTTTCCCCTACCACTACGGGCAAACCGACATCCAGCAAGTAGTCAAGCTGCTTGACGGCAGCGGCATCGACGTGAGAATCAGGGACTACCAGTAACTGTTCTAGATAGTCTAGATAATCTAGAAAGGGAGAGTAAAAACACTGCCGCCGTGTCGAGATGAATCGACGCGGCGGCAGTAGTTTTATTGGTCAGTTGTCAGGAAGGCCTAAACCTGATACCTGACACCTGAAGCCTGAATTACCAGCCAGGATTCTGACTTGTGGCACCCTTGCTCAGCGTGATCTGGTTGCTGGGGATGGGGCACAGGTAATACTTCTTGTCGAAGGTGCGCAGTGTGCTCACGGGGATCACATAGCCATCTGCATCCAGGTTGAAGGTCTCGTCCAGGTCGGCCACACCAGCCAGGAAGGCACCGCGGTTGATGTTGGGATGAGCCTGTGAGTCGAGGAGGTCAAGCTTGTGCCAGCGAACGAGGTCCCAATAACGGTACCAGTTGTCGGCCATGAGCTCGCAGCGACGCGTACGGCGGATTTCCCACAACAGGTCGCTAACACCCATATTGTTGGCGGGGTCGGCAGCAGGTGTCAAGCTCATAGCGGGCAGACCGGCGCGGGCCTGTAGCTTGTTGACACTGGCATCCAGATCAGTCTGGTTGATGGTGCCCAACTCGGCCTTAGCCTCGGCGTAGTTCAGATAGATGACTGCCAGCCAATAGATGGGAGCGTCGGTATAGTTCTTGCCGGTGTTGATGCGGTAATCCACTTCCATAGCCGTGTTGTCATACTTGGCGATGTTGTAGCCGGTAGATGACGTCATGAGCATGGAGTTGGAACGCACCCAACCATGACCCTTGAAGCACAGATACGGATCGAGCAGCACGCTCAGGCGCTTGTCGCGGTTGGCAAGCATGCCCTGAATGCTATAAGCATTGTTTGTGGGATCGAGCACGGGATGATCATCGGTGTTATAGGCAGTGGTTGCCAGGGGCTTGCCATCCAGGAAGAGGAAGGCATCGACAGCGTCCTTGCTGATACCGCGCTGCTGTGACGACGATGCGGTATAGTCGGCAGTCGAGTGCATGAGCTGATCCTTCACGTAGTTGCGGAAGAAGATAACCTCACTGCTCTTGCTCAGGTCGAGCGAGTTATAGACCTCGCCATAGTTGGCGGTAAGGCTGTACTTGCCCGAGTTCATCAGCTGCTGCGAGGCATCAACGCACTCATTGAGGAACTTCTGGGCACGGGTAGCATCGGCAGCCTTGCCATTGTCCTCAACAGTGCGGTACTTGCAATAGGTACCCTCAAACAGGCAGATGTCGCTCTTCATGGCCAGGGCCATATCCTTGCTCCAGGAATTCTTGCCGCCGGCACCCAGGTTCTGAACAGCATAGTTCAGATCCTCGAGCACGAAGTCCATGACCACGTCACGGTCGGTGCGGGGACCATAGACAACATCGCTCTGAGCCTCGGGATCAAGGATGACCTCATCGATCATGTTGACATCACCGTACATGCGCACGAGCTGATAGTACTGCCAGGCGCGATTCAAGCGGCCAACAGCTATATAATAGCTCTTCTCGCCCTCAGCGAGGGTCGAGCTCTGCAAGCCGGTCAACATATAGTTGCAGCGGCGAATCTCGGTATAAGGCGTGCTCCAGTAGGTCGAGGTGCCGGGAACCGTGGTGAACATCCAGTTATCAAAGCTGGGATTCACCTGGTCGTCGCTCAAACTCTTGAAATAGAACCAGCCAGCGCCACCACCTGTTCCATATCCAGTATAGTTCTCATACAGGACATTGCTATAGCTGGCGACCTGATTGGCATTGCTCCAGAACTCAGGTCCGAGCTCAAACTTGGTGCGTTCGCTCTTGGTGAGCATGTCGTCACAAGACGACAGCGAGATGACAGCAGCACCCAGTCCACACAGTATAATTGATTTCAATAATTTCATATCTTTTTTAGTTTTTAGTTTTAAGTTTTTAGTTTTAAGTATGGTTTGTATCGCCTGTAACTGTATCGTCATTTGGTAATATTACTTACAACTTAAAACTTACAACTTAAAACTCAGTTTAACCTTATGTTGCTGATGCCCTGGCCCTGGGCGTTGATGCGCTTGGCATCGATACCATACTTCTTTACGAGCATGTCCTTCACGCTGGCGGCACGGCCGTTAGCGAGAGTGATGTTGCGGTCCATGGGACCGTCCTTGGAAGCATAACCATTGATGACGCAGGTAGCCTCGGGGTGGCTCTTCATGTAAGCGGCAATGCGCTCCACATTGGGCTGCTGGTCGGCATAAACGGCCATCGAGTTAATGGGGAAGTGAACCAGGATGGTCATGTACTGCAATGACTTGTCAATCATACCGCTCTTGCTGTTCTGGCAAGCGGCAAGGTCCTTCTGGAGCTGGCTGTTGCGGTTGTTGGCAGCGTTGAGCTGGTTCTGCAGTTCGGCGATGCGGCTGTTGTAAGCGTTCTCGGCATTAGCGAGCTGGGCGCGCAGGTCATTGATCTGAGCGTTCAAGGCGCTGTTGTCGCCAGTAACGGCTACGGCAGCACTGCGGTTGGTACCGAAGGTCACTTGCAGACCTACAGACCAGGTGCGGTTGATGGGATAGGTGCGGCCCCAAGTACCGTAGCCCAGAGAGCCCTGTCCGGCGTTCATCTCGGGATCGATGGGGAGGTCACCGCTGCCCTTGTGGAGCAGACACAGGTTGTTCACACTACCGTAAACACGCAGTTTCTCGATGAAGGCCTTACGGGTCAGGTTCTCGGGCAGGGTGTAACCCAGCGTGATGTTCTTGAGGCGCAGGTAGCTCATGTCAACGAGGTACTTGGTCTGGGGATAGTAGTTGTGGCAGCCGCCCTCACCCGAGAGGCCCACAACATTGCCGGCATACTCGTTGCCGGGGAACAGGCACGGGAAGTCGTTGTCCTCACTGATGTTGACAACGCCATTCTCGGGATCATAGATATTGTACTTGGTCTGGTTGGCAAAAATAGCCAAGTCGGCCGAACGCATCATCGGGAATACAAAGGCTGACTGGGTCCACATTTCACGCTTGCCCACACCCTGGAAGAACACGTCCAGGTCAAAGCCCTTGAAGTTACCACCAACGTGGAAGCTGTACTCATAGCGGGGCATCATGTTACCGATAACCTTGAGGTCACCATGATCCTCCTGAGTGCCCTTGCCACCGTCGATCACACCATTGTTGTCCAGGTCCTTGTACTTGATGTCACCAGGGCCAAAGACGAAGGTCTGGGTCTGGATGCCGGTCTGATCGGCAACGCCGGGAGCATAGTTCCATGAACCGTCGGCGTTCTTGCCGTTGAAGTCACGCTCGGTGAAGTAGCGGTCGGTCTCAAAGCCCCAGATGTCACCCCAGGTCATGCCCTCATAGGCATAGGCACTGTTGCAAGGATAGCCGATCAGGTGAGAGTCGTTGTTCCACTTGGTCACCTTGGTCTTAGCGTCACCGATGCTGGCGCTGAAGTAGGCGCCGAAGTCCTTGCTGAACTGCTTGCGCAGGTCCAGGGTGGCTTCCCAACCGCGTGTGCGCAGCTCACCATTGTTGGTCACAGGAGCAGCGGCACCCACAGCGGGAGGCAGTGCGGTACCGGGACCGAGCATGTCGCTGGTCGTGCGCTGGTACCAGTCAAAGCCCATCGTGAGCACGTCACCAAACAGGCCCAGGTCGATACCTGCGTCCATGGTGGTGATGCGCTCCCAGGTCAGTGAGGAGTTCACCCAGCTGGGGAGACCCAGCTCGGTCACCTTGGCACCATTCTCGTTCAGCCAGTAAATGTTGCCCTGGCTGATGGGGCTGATGAGCGACTGGAACTGGTTCTCGCCGACGGCCTCGTTACCGATGGTACCGTAAGAGAAACGCAGCTTACCATTGTCCACGATGTGGCGCAGGCGGTCCCAATACTTCTCCTGGGTGAAGCGGTAGCCCACCGATCCCGAGGGGAAGAATGCCCAATGGTCATTCACGGGGAAGCTCGACGAGCCGTCGTAACGGCCATTCAACTCGAGCAGGTAGATGCCCTTGTAGTCATAGTTGATACGGCCAAAGTAGCCGGCAGTAGCCTTGTCATAGGTGCTGCTGTTGATGTTCCACTTGGTCTGGTCGCCATAGGTCAGCGCCATCTCGGGATAAGCCTCGCTATAGAGCTGGGGCCTGTAGGCATAGAAGTAGTCGCTGGAGTAGTTGTCGCCATTGACACCCACCATGATGTTGAAGTTGTGGGCATCATTGAAGCTCTTGTTCCAGTTCAGGGTTGCGTTGGCAGCCCACTTGTTGCTCTTGCTGTTGTCGCGCCAGGCGTTGGTGTTGCCGTCGTTGACAATCCACTGCGGGGTGACACCGCTCCAGTTGTAGCCGTAAACGGTGTGGTCACTCGAACCGCTGTTCATGTTACCGATCTCATAGGTGAAGTCGGCATTCAAGGTCAAGTCCTTGGTGATGTGCACGGTGGTGAAGGCGGTCATGCTCAGGCGATCCATGGTCACGTTCTTGCGGGCGGCCTGCTTCTGCATGGCGATCACGCGGAAGTCGAGCTGCTCACCCGTGGTGGGATCAGCAATCGTGCCGCTGGGGATGAAGAACGAGCCCCAGCGCCAGATGTACTGGTACATGTTGTTCCAGGTATCGGCACGCGAGAAGTGGCGGCGCGAGAAGTTGATGCGGGTACCAACGGTCAACCAGTCGGTCAAGTCGGTCGAGATGTTGGCAGCAGCGTTGTAGCGCTTACGCATAGCGGGATTCCACTTCATGTTATCCTCCTTGTAGTTGTAGCCAAAGGACAGATAGTAGGTGGTGCGGTTGCTGGCACCACGCACCGACACGTTGTGGCCCTGAGAGGGAGCGGCATGGTTGTACCAGATGTTCTGGATGTCATAGTCGGCATAGTACATGGGCTGGCTGCCGATGAAGCGGTAGTCACCCACGTCACCGTCGCTCACCCAGGGGCGCATCACGCCATAACCGATCTTCTTGCCGCCATTCTGCTTCTGCCATGCCTCGGCATAGGGCAGCAGCTGGTCGAAGTACATACCGAAGAGCTCGACAGCGTCCGAGCCCTCACGCTTCTTGGCCATGATGGCCGACTTCAACTGGGTGGGCACATCAGGATAGTCGGGCAGGTAGGTGGGATCGTCCCAACCGAAGTTGTTAGAGTAGGTCACCGAGGCATGCTCGCCCTTCTGGCCACTCTTGGTGGTAATCAGCAGCACACCAAAGGCGGCACGGGTACCGTAGATCGACGACGAAGCGGCATCCTTCAGTACCGATACCGAGGCTATATCGTTGCCGTTGAGCAGCTGCAGTCCGTCCATGTCGCTCACGACACCGTCGATGACGATCATGGGCGAGGTGTTCTGGTCGTTGCTCAGCGTGCCGACGCCACGGATGCGCATCGTGGGATTGCCATCGATGTCACCGCTGGCGTTGATAATGCTCAGGCCAGGAACGGCGCCCTGCAATGCGCGGGACACATCCTGCTCAGGACGTGAATTGAAGGTCTTGTCAACATCTACAGTCGATACGGCACCGGTGAGGTTCACCTTCTTCTGTGTGCCGTAGCCCACTACAACGACCTCGTCCAGGAGGGCCTTATCCTCGGCCATGACAACGTTCATGCCCGCAGCAGCGCGGGTGGTCACCGTCTTGTAGCCGATAAACGAAATCTGGAGCTTGGCATTGGTGCCTGCTCGCAACGAGAAGTTACCATTCACATCGGTCGATGTGCCACGGGTCGTTCCCATCTCGACAATGCTGGCGCCGATGACGGGTTCTCCCTGCTCATCGACAACGCGGCCTGTCACAATGCTGGTGGCGGCGCTTTCCGTCACCTGAGGCGCGGGTGCTGCCTGTGCCTGGTACCCAGTACCGCACAGCAACGCCATAGCGCCTAAAAGAGCTAAATGTCTTTTCATAAGCACGTTTAAATTTGTTAATATTAAATTGTTAATAATTCTGTTGTTTTTCTCAACTTTTGCCACTTCATCGTCCATGCGTTGACAACACATCTTGTTATCTTTTTTTAACAAGGTGCAAAATTCTACATTTTTTTTGAACCTACCAAATTATCGGTGTCTTTTTACAAACACAAACGTTAAAGAACCAAAAAATCGGTTTAAGACACGTAAAATTTTGGGGTCAGACTACCGATTATCGTCATTAAATGCGATTTTTTGCCTCAAAATTTTGGCCGCGTGAATTTTTATTTGCAAATTTGCCTTTCAATTCCGCACGTTTACCGCCTGGCGGTGCTTGCGGCATGGATTCTAATACCGAATTTTGAACCACCAGATATGAAAGAATAAAAGAGACAATAAATAAAGTCAGTAAATTTTATTTTTTTAAACAAAACAATTAGTGCGTATGAAAAAACAATTAGCACTGTTGGCCGCACTGGCAATCGCAAGTGGAGTGCCCGTAGGAATGACGTCGAGTCAGACCACGACGGGTTTCACTGCTGTTGCCCAGACCAACAAAGTTACTGGCGTCATACGTGACGCCCAAGGTGAGCCCCTCATCGGCGCGACCATCAAGGTCAAGGGTACCAACCGCGGTACCGCTACCGATGTCGATGGCAAGTATTCAATCAACGCCAATCGTGGCGACGTGCTCGTCGTCTCCTACGTGGGCAGCAAGCCCATGGAGGTGACCGTGGGCAGTGGCGCGATGGACATCACCATGCAGGACAACGACCAGGTCCTCGACGAGGTTGTTGTTACCGCACTCGGTATCCGCAAGGACAAGAAGTCGCTGGGTTATGCCGTCGATGACTTGAAGGCCGAGGAGCTGATGCGCAACAAGAGCGCCAACGCGATCAACTCGCTGTCGGGTAAGATTGCCGGTGTGAACATCACCCAGTCGTCGGGTGCCGCCGGTTCGGGCGCACACATCGTGCTCCGTGGCGGTACTTCGGTCAGTGAGAATTATGACAACCAGCCGTTGTTCGTTGTGGATGGTGTCATCTATGACAACTCGGCAGGTGTTGTGGGTAACTCGGCATTTGACGGTATGATGAACAGCGCCACCACGTCTTCCAACCGTGTGATGGATATCAACCCCGAGGATATCGACAATATGTCGGTACTGAAAGGCCCGGCTGCATCGGCACTGTATGGTAGCCGTGCTGCCAATGGTGTTGTGATCATTACCACTAAGAAGGGTAAAGAAGGCCACACTGAGGTCAGCTTCTCTGGTAAGATGATTGCCTCGACCGTTGCAAATCTGCCCAAGACCCAGAATGAGTACACCCGCGGTTACATGACTGACATGTACGAGAAGGATGCTCAAGGTAAGAGCGTGTGGACTGGTTTGGACATCAAGGACGACAGTTACAACTCATGGGGTCCTAAGGTACCTGGCCTGCAAACCTACGACAACCTGAAGAACTTCTTCGACACAGGTATCATCTGGGACACCAACTTGAGCGTTAGCGGCGGTACCAAGAACAACAACTTCTTCCTGAGCGGTTCATTCTACGATCAGGACGGTATTGTTCCCACCACCGGCTACACCAAGACGACCTTCCGCTTCAACGGTGAGCAGAAGGTGGGCCGCTTCACCTTCGGCGCCAATGCTGCCTACAGTGACGCCCGCACCACCAAGACGCTGACTGGTGCCGCTCTGTACGGTTCCAGTGGTACTGGTGCCTTGTATGCTGCCTATAACTGGACTCCCAGCGATGACATGCGTCACTACCTGAACGAGGACGGAACGCGCTATCGCATGTTCGGTGACCAGTTCCAGCCCTGGGACGAGCGCGACAACCCCTACTGGATTGTCAACAAGAACAAGATGACCGATGATACCGAGCGTTTCACCGGCAACTTCAACGTGAAGTGGGATCTGTTCGACTGGTGGTGGCTGAGTTACCGCATGGGTGTCGATAGCTATACGACCCAGAGCCACAATACAATCGCTCCCGGTGGCGCCATCAAGCAGATCTGGCAGAAGGGTATGTTGAGTGACAACATGTACAAGTATCGCTACTTGAGCAACAACCTGATGTCGAACTGGGGCAAACAGTTCGGTGACTTCAACGTCAACTTGATGTTGGGTGGTGCTACCGAGTACACCAAGACCCGCCGTGACTATGAGTCGGCTTGGAACTTCGCCGTGCCTGAATTCTATAGCTACAACAATGCCAGCGATGCTGACAAGAAGTTTAGCCACAGTACGAGTCGCAAGCGTCTGGCTTCACTCTTCGGTGAGTTCCGCATCGACTGGCGCAACGCCATCTTCCTGACCGTTACTGGCCGTAACGATTGGGATTCGACCCTTCCCAAGGAGCACTGGAGCTACTTCTATCCCAGTGTGAGTGGCGCTATCGCCTTTACCGAACTCTTCCGTGAGAGCCTGCCCGACTGGTTCTCCTTCGGTAAGATCCGTGCCAGCTGGGCTGAGGTAGGTAAGGGTACCAGTCCCTATGAGACAGGTACAACCTTGTGGCCAGTAAGCACTTTCCTGGATGGTCTGATGGGTCTGGGTAACAGCTGGGTTCGCGGTAACCCCTATTTGAAGCCTGAGACCACCCGTTCAACCGAGGTTGGTCTGGAACTGCGCTTTATCCAGAACCGCTTGAAATTTGACATTGCTTACTATACCAACAACTCATACGACCTGATTCTGTCACCGCGTGGCCCGCAGTCAACCGGTTACATCTTTACCTCCTACAATGCAGGTAACGTTTACAACAAGGGTCTTGAGATCAGCCTGAGTGGTACCCCCATCCAGCATGAGAACTTCATCTGGGAAACCGGTATCAACGTCTATGGCAACCGTGGCACAATCGACAATCTGTATGCTGGTATGGACATTATGTACGTGACCGATGTACAGTATGCTGGTGCTAAGGCTGCAACCTTCAACGGTAGCAACTTCATGGGTATCTCTGGCACCAAGTGGAACCGTAACAGCGAGGGTAAACTTATCCTTGACAAGAACGGCTTCCCCACCGAGGATAAGAAGCAAGATGCATTTGAAGTCGGTGACCGTGAGCCCAAGTTCCAGGGTGGTTGGAACAACACCTTCACCTTCTTCAAGAACTGGACCTTCAACATGTTGTGGGAGTTCCGTTATGGCGGTGACGTCTTCAACGGTACCAAGTATGCCATGTCGATGAGCGGTGTAAGCGCACTCTCTGGCGACTGGCGCAACGATCCCCTCACCATCGAGGGTGTATTCCAGACGGGTACAGATGATAATGGCAAGCCCATCTATGAGGCTGTATCCAACACTTGGAAAGCTGATCAGAACTACATCTTTAATGGTGTCGAGACTAGTGGTTCTACCATTATCCAGAACTACTACACTGGTGCTTATAATTATGAGACCCGCAACTGGATCACTAACGTGAAGAGCCTGCGTCTGCGCACCATCTCTTTGACCTATGATGTTCCCCGTAGCTTCCTGGCCAAGACCAAGTACATCAAGCGTGCTGCCATCACCGCATCGGCCAGCAACCTGTTGCTGTTCACCAACTATGATGGTGATCCCGAGGTGGCTGCTGCAGGTGCTGGTGTCGGTGGTTCGTCGTCAGTCGGCTTTGACTACTGCGGCGTTCCCGCTACCCGCCAGTATGCATTGGGTATCAACCTGACCTTCGGCACTGACGATGCTGCTCCCGCGCGCGTCAACAACGTTGAGCTGGAGAACCTGAATGGCCAGATCAACGACCTGCGCAACCAGCTCGCCAACGCTCAGAACGCCAGCAACGCCCGCATTGCACAGCTCGAGAACGACCTCGCTGCTGCCAACAAGGCTCTGGCTAACTGCCGCAACGACCTGAATGCTGCCAAGAACGCCGCTCCCAAGGTGGTTGACAACAGCAAGCAGTACATGAACGTACTCGTTCACTTCCCCGTGAACAAGACCGCTATCACCGCCGATCAGCGCGCCAACGTTGAGCGCGTCGCCGCTTACCTGAAGAGCCATCCCGAGGCCACCTGCACCATCAAGGGTTACGCTTCGCCCGAG
>ONOU01000035.1 GCA_900319525.1 uncultured Prevotellaceae bacterium
ACCATTGAACTCGTAAGTGTAATAATAACTGGTTGTGTCACCATGATTAATGATGACCTTTTCGTTAACCCACTTGACGCCTTCACGAACAATAGGAAGATAATCTGAACTGTCCCATTGCGCCACTGCCTGGGTCATGCCCAGCAGGGCGAGAATTGAAATAAGTAATGTCTTTTTCATAATCATGATTTTATTATTTGTTGTTTTGTTTTGCTGCAAAGTTACAAATAACTATCGAAAACAGCATCACATTCGCACCTCATTTAGAAAAATACAAATTACTGGAAATCAAGCATCTAAAAAATAAAAATCTCATTTGGGCCTAATCTGACTTTTTGAGAGGGTGTTTCATTTCGTCAAAAAGAGTAATTTTGCAGAAAAAACGATTTCTTCATGTCAACCACCAGGAATATCATCTTTCCGCTCATAGCCGCCCTGGCCCTCATGCTGGCAGGCTGCCGTCACGATAGCGCCACCATGCATGAACTGGCACTCATCGACTCGATGATCTACCATCAAAGCGAAAGGGAAGCGTTGCCCTTGCTGCAGCAGATGAACACGGAACAATTCAGTAAAGGGGAACGGGCCTATTATGACGTGTTGCTGTCCATGGCAATGTACAAGAACTACGTGCCGTGTACCAGCGACTCGGCCATCAACGAGGCCGTCGATTACTACAAGCATTCAGGAAATGACTTGCAGTATCTCAAAGCACTCATTGCCCGGGGATGTGTCAACGAAGACCTGGGAAACCTCGAAAAGGCGGTTGACAGTTACCATCATGCCGAAGCGTTGCCGCTAGCCACCGATAGCTCGATGATCGCATACGCAAAGCTGAGGCTGGGCTCACTTTACCAATCGCAGGTGATAGGTACCAACACAATCGCATTGGAGAAATTCAAGGAAGCATTGCCTATCTACAAAGCCCTCGGTGACAAGCATTACGAGCAGGTGTGCCTGTCAAGTATAGGCGGCATTTACCGACTTATTGATGAAAAGCAGGATTCGGCTGTTATCTATATGAAAGAAGCCATCGAGCTAGCCCGGGACATGAATGATCAATATGGCGTCTTCGCTAACCGCTATATCCTGTCAGAATTTTATCTGGTCAAGGGACAAAATTATCAGCAAGCCAAGGAGTTAGCACTGCAAGCCATATCGGCCGATCCAGCCATCATCGACCATCCCCGTGCACACTACAGGCTTGCCTCATCCTACTTGTTCCTGGGAAAACCCGATTCGGCGGTTTATTATCTGAATCGGGCTCCGCGTGCCACTACAGCAAAGGACAGCATCGTTTACTTCGAACTCATGTCAGAACTCGAGCACCGGTATTGGAAAGATGAGGGCAAATCCAAGAACTACCTCCAATCGGCTCACGCTATAGCTGATTCATTGACCATCAGCGGACTGAATGACCGCCTGCGTGGCGTCGAGAAGAAATATGATGTGCAGTTGGCCGAGCTGAACCAGGTGAAGAATGAATCCCGCCTGAGAGGGGCCATGCTGCTGGCGGCATTGCTGGCCTTGGCTCTGCTGGCAGCGGCTTTCTTGGTCTGGAGGTACCGGAACCAGCTGAAGATGAGACAGCACGAGGTCGATATGCTCAAGGCAGACCTTGACGGCTCACTGGCGAGCCTGGAGCAGATGCACGCACGGTTGAACGATGTGGAGACGAGTCCGCGAAACGACGAGCTGAAAAGCGCCATTGCCAACCAGATTCAGACGGTGCACCAGCTGCTGGAGTGGTCTTACCAATATGACGAAAAGACATTTACCCGCAAGTTTAACGAGATGATGACCCTGCGGGGAGCCGAAAACAAAAGCTACTGGAAGAACCTGCAACTGCTGGTCAACGACCTGTATAATAACGTGCTGGTGGCTGCCCAAGAGAGATCAGGAGGTCAACTCAGGGATGACGAGCTGAACTATCTGGCGCTGTACTGCTGCGGCTTCTCTCGCACGGTGATCATGGTGACGATGGATTACGGCAACATCGGCACGGTGTATAACAAGAGGATCCAAATAGCCAAGAAACTGAATGTCAACAACCTGGACGACTTCGTTAAGGGGTATCTTGCGTGAGAATTATTCAAGTTTTTTAATGCGAACCTTTAGCCCCGCAGGGTTTGGTCCAACATCTATATCATCGCCTAAAAAATTTGATAAAATTCCCGCCCTCAGGGCGGTTTTTGGCTCACCCGATAAAAGGTGGGGGCGGTGTGGTCGAAGGCCACAGCAAGGCCGCTGGCCTTGGCGAGGTCTTTCGACCTCATGCTTGCCCCCGCTAATTATTTTCCGCTGAGCCACAAAATGAATATCAGGAGGGCGCAGTGTAAACACCTTACAAATAATATCTTAGCGACTTGGCATGAGCCGTGTGGAGGGTGTGGCGTCATTGGTTGGATATATAAGAAAAATCCCCGACAATCTATTGATCGTCGAGGACTCTCGTCTGGTGCCCAGGGCGGGACTCGAACCCGCACACCTCGCGGCACACGCACCTGAAACGTGCGCGTCTACCAATTCCGCCACCTGGGCAGATGGCCTTGCGCTTTTAATATACAAGCATTTTAGCAAAAAAAATGCTGAAAAAAGTGTTTTATCGGGTTAAAATGCCCTATTTCGGTTCATCCGGCGATTATTCTTGGCGTCGTTGTACTTGTTGCCGGTGTAGGAGTTGGTGATACCTGTGCCAAACTCTTCCTCCTCGTCCTCTTCCTCGCCAGTTGTGTTATTCTTCTTTTTCTCAACCTTATTCTTGGCCTGTTCGGGCTTATTGCGACGGATTTCCTCGGGCTTCTGCAAGTCGAGTGCTGTCTCATAGATGTTCCACGTCTCGTCCAAGTCCCAGTTGCGGCGCAGGCGCAGCTTCTTGGGATAATAATAGACCTCCTCGGGCTGGAGATGGTCGTGATAGTTACCCGTGTCCCACTTGCTATTGCCGTTGCTGTCGATGGTCAGGCGCAGGTAATAGGTGCCAGGCGAGACATTCATGAGCTCAAACGCTCCGCCATGCACGGGCACGGTGCGCTCCACCTTGTCGCTACTGGTCAACAGCTCGACAAAGGCGCTGTCCTTGACGTTGACCTTGAAATAGACGTTGGCATACTCTTCGAGCCCGCGCACCTTGATTTCCTTGCTCATCTTGTCATTGACAAGGCCATATACCGTGGTCACGGCGGCACTGTCGATGGTCAGGCGGTAGGTCGTGTCGGGGCGCAACTCCAGCGGCATCCAGTAGCGCATGGGGTTACAGTCATCGACAGGGACAAAGTGGGGAACGGTTCCCGAATAGGGCGTCCACAACGTGTCCTGCTTGACCTCCAGGTGGATGCCCGATGGGTCGATGTGGGCTATCGGGGCATCAAACTTGAGCTGGATGGAGTCACCCACATCCACGGTGCCTGCCCGTGTCAGATCCATCTTGAGTTTGGGCACCTCGTCGGCGGGGGCGTGTTGCAGTTCCTTGAGTTCTTCCCGCTCGCCCTCGTCCAGTTCCTTGCCCTGGGTGGCAGCCTTCTGCTGCTTCTCGAGTAGCTGGGCGAGGCGCTTGGCACGTTCCTCGCGTTCCTTGGCCTTCTGCTGCTCTTCCTTGATCTGGGCAGCCGGCTTGCGGTAGCCAAACCTGATGGTGTCGGTCACCTGCGTGAGGCGATCTGCCGTGTCGGTGCGCAGGTAGGTCATCGCCACAATCAGGGTGTCGGTCTTGATCAAGGCCGAGTCGGTGATCCAGTAGAATATCGAGTCGTTGGCAGGCGTCCGCTCCACGCGGTACCAGTCGCGCTCATGCTCGGCAGGGCGGATCACATCGAGCTGCGGCAACGTGTCGTTGGGCGCCCCGAAGAGCACATGCAGCATGTTGTCACCGGGCCGGCTGGTCTGCTTCACGTAGTGGGAGCGGTAGCCCTCGTTGAACATGCACAGCAGCAGGTCGTTGGGCAGATACTGGGTGTGGGTGGCGGTCATCACCGTGTCGATGCGACGGTCATAGGTGAAGATGGTGTCCTGGGACGTGTACTCGCTGGTCGTGGGCACGACGATCTCGTCCAGGAAGGCGATGTCCTCGGTGCGCGCCATGCGGTAATCGCCGTCCATGTCATTCAGGGCAAACACGTGATAACTGCCAGGCTTGAGGTTGCGGATGGTGAAACGGCCGCGGTCGTTGGTGCGGCTCACGCGCTCCAGCGGCACGTGGGTGAAAGCGGTATCATCGAGGTTGCTGTGCAGGCCCACGATGACGTGCTGCATGGGCTCCAGGTCGGCAGCGCGCAGCACAATGCCCGACACCGCCAGCGTGTCGATCTCGTCGCCCGTCGAGAAGGCAAACGTGTAGCCGTCGAGCTGGTTGCTCTCGTTGTTGTCCTCGATAGCGTTCGAGAAGTCGATGACATAGGTGGTGTTGTCGAGCAGCGTGTCGCGGAACTCCACCGTGATCTTCTTGCCCACAGCGCGTATCAGCGGCTGCGTGCGGGGTGCAGGAGAGATGATCACCTTCTTCTGCTGGTCCTTGAGGTTGACGATCTCGTCAAAGGTGATTTCCACCTTGTTGCCCTTGAAGTTGACCGTCCCGGGCGCCGGTGATGTCTTGGCCACCTGCGGTGGCGTGTAGTCACGCGGCCCGCCCTCGGGCGACCCGATACTGGCACAGGCCACGAGCAGCACGCTCACGGCAACCGTCACCAGCCAGTATGTCCACGATCTTGTCATCAATCCACGATCAATAGCGGTGCAAAGGTAGTCAATTTATCCGTTTCCCGCAAGACACGAAGATTTTCATGCAGCTGAGGCTGTGTCATAAAGCTATTACTATCGATCAAGCTGGATGGTCTCGAGGTCGGCGGGGACGCTGATGGTGCCCTTGAAGTACTGGGCGGCCTCGGCAGTGAAGGCGGCGGCACGCGTGTCGAGGTGGGTATCCTCGGTGTGATAGAGGAGGAGATGCTTCACGCCCAGTTCCTGGGCCAGCATACCGGCGTCAAGGGCTGTGCTGTGGTTTTTCTCGTAGGGATTGAACACCTGGCGGTCCTTGTACAGGCAGAAGGCTTCGCACATCAGCCAGTCACAGCCGCGTGCATAGGGCTCGCTCAACATGCTGTAGGGCTCGTCGCCCAGGCACACAAGACGCTGCCCGTCGGGTAAGAGGGCCTGGAAACCATACTGCTTGAACGTGGCCGAGCCGATGTCAAAGAAAGTAACGCGCATGTCGTCGATCTCCAGCTGCTCGCCGTCGCGCACAACGCGGACGATGACCGTCTTGCCCACAGCATCAAGGATCTTGGCAGGAATCATCAGCCGGCACATCGTCAACAGGGCATTGGCCACCTCGTCATTGCAGTAGATGGTGAACGGGCCCTTGTGCTTGCCCTTGAAGATGAGCGGTGAAATCTTGCGTATCATCCACACGGCGCCCATGATGTGGTCGGTGTGGCTGTGGGTGATGAACATGTGGCGGATGCGCTCAACCGGGATTCTGGCCAGCATCAACTGCCGCAGGATGCCGTTGCCGCCACCGCCATCCACGAGCATGCCGCCCCGGGGCGACCGCAGGTAAAAGCACGTGTTGTAACAATTGACGCACATGGCATTGCCAGTGCCCAGCATCGTGACGTGTGATGTGGTAGAGGTTGGAGAAGCCATTGCTACGATTTGATTTTGGGGAGCTCGATGCAGAATGTGGTACCCTTGCCCACCTCCGACTCCTCGATATATATTTGTCCGTTGTGATACTCCTCGATAATGCGCTTGACAAGCGTCAGTCCCAAGCCCCAACCACGCTTCTTGGTGGTGAAGCCGGGCGTAAAGACGTTCTTGAAGTTCTTGCGGGGGATGCCCTTGCCGGTGTCCTTGACCAGAATGACGGCGTTGTTGGGGCTGTCATCGACGGTGATGTCGAGCCTTCCCTCGCCATCCATGGCATCGACGGCATTCTTGGTCAGGTTCTCCATGACCCAAGCGAACAGCGTCTGGCTGAGCATGACACCGTTGTTGGTCTGGTCGTTGGTGTGGATGTACAGACTCACACGCTTGGGGATGCGGGCACGCATGTAGTCCAGACTCGACGTCACGGCTTCATTGATGGGCACGAGTTCCTTGTCGGGCATGGAGCCGATCTTGGAGAAGCGGTCAGCGATGGTCGAGAGACGTTTCACGTCCTTGTCCATATCTGTAACGATGCTCTGGTCAACACCCATCGACTCGAGCAGCTGCATCCATGCCATAAGCGACGAGATGGGCGTTCCCAACTGATGGGCGGTCTCCTTGGACAAACCCACCCACACCTTATTCTGCTCGGCGCGGTTGATGCTCATCAGGGCAAAATAGGCGATGGCAAAGAAGAGGATCAGCACCGCCAGCTGGATATAAGGGAAGAAGGCCAGGCGGCGCAGCAGCGTCGAGTCCTCGTAGTAGAGGTACTGTGTGGTGGCCTCGTCGATCTGTATCTCGATCTTGTTCTCGGTGTTCTTGAGGTGGCGCAGCTTCTTGTTGAGGTACTCCAGATTGGTGGGCGAGATTTCAAACACGAGACTGTCCTCGGGTTCGGGCAGATGGAAGTTGCGGTGCAGCAGGATGTTGTCCTGGTCATCGACCAGCAGCACGGGGATGTTGTGGTTGGCCTCGATGATGCTCAGCAGGAAATCCACGTCGGTAGCGCTGCCCACAGCGTCATCCCCGCCCGTGTCGCTGCCTACCGTTGACAGTTCCTGGGTGGCATCGGCCCAAATCTGCATGCGTTCGCGCTCCTGCACAGCCAGGTCCTTGACCAGGTTATTGGAGATGTACAGGAACAACGCCACCAGCACCAGTGAGATGGCCAGGAAGACCACCTTCCAGATGCGACGCGAGTCATATATGTTGCGCAGGTTTGCCATGCAGTATTAATCGGTGTTAACGATGGGCAAAATTATAGAATTCCCGTGAATTAGGCAAATATTCTAGGATTGAATGAGGTCGGTTGTTATCCAGCGGGCGACACTGTCATCGGTGTTAGGGCCGATGACCTCGCTGGCAGCCACCTTGACCTCGGGGAAGGCGTTGTCCACGGCCACGCTATGGTCGGCAGCCTGCATCATCGCGATGTCGTTGCGGTTGTCGCCGAATACCACTACCCTACCGGCCCCAACCTCACGTGCCAACTCACCGATGGCAGCGGCCTTGCTCGTGCCGGCGGTGAAAATCTCCAGATAGCCGTCATCGGGATCAAAGATGTCGTGATAAAGCATCACCGAGCAGGACCGCACCGTGGCCCTAAGGTCCCGAGCTATAGCCTCGAGCACGGCAAACTTGTTCATTGCAAAGATCAGCAACGCCTCATCCTCACTGTGGCGGTAGTTGCTGTCGTCAAGAAAAAACCGCTTCAACGGCAAGTGCTGCCGCTCGTGCACAAAACGCTCCTCCTGAAGCGACAACGGGCCGTAATGGTGGGTATAGAGCAGGCTGCCGTGACGGCGGTAGATAAAGGGATGTCCGTGATGACGGTCAAACACGTCGGCAACCGCGTTGACAGTGTCCTGATCGATGCCATGGGTGTGCTCATAGCTCATTGTCACAGGATTCCACATCGCCGAGCCACCAATGACGATAAACGGCAAGGTGGCATGAACCTCCTGCATCAGCGGTACCACCGTGGCGGGGGTGCGCGCCGTCGCCACGGTAAACAGACCGCCCAACTCACCGATGATGCGGTTGAGCGTAGCCACCGTCACCGCCGACAGCCGTGAATCCTGACCCAGCAATGTCCCGTCCAAGTCGCTCACATAGAGTGTCCCCGCTTTTTCAACACCATTTGCGATCATGGCCGCAAAGGTACTGATTTTTTTGAGCACAATCACCGCGACAAGAGCCATCTTTTCATTTTTTGGCAACTATTGTGCCGGTAATTCAAGCATTAATGACTATATTTGCCAAAACTATCATTAGGAATTAACCACAACAAAAAAATCAAGATGATGAAACAGACGATGCCAATCGATGGAAAATTTGAATTAATGCCGCTGCCCTATGCGTCCGACGCGCTGGAACCGGTTATCAGTGCCAACACGCTAGGTTTTCACCATGGCAAGCACCTGGCGGCCTATGTGAACAACCTGAATGCCGCATTGCCCGGCAGTGGGCTGGAAGGACTCTCGCTGGAGGAAATCGTGCTCAACACCCCTGGCGGCATGCACAACAATGCAGGTCAGATACTGAACCACAACCTGTACTTCACGCAGTTCCGTGCTCCTGTGGCCGACAACCGCCCCGCAGGACGGCTGGCACAGGTCATCGACGAGGAATTCGGCTCGTTTGAGGCCTTCAAGGAGCTGTTTGCCAAGACTGGCGCGACACTCTTCGGCTCGGGTTGGGTATGGCTCAGCGCCGACAAGGAGGGCAACCTGAAGATCACGCAGGAGCCCAATGCCGCCAATCCCATCCAGCATGGCCTGCGCCCGCTGCTGACGATGGACGTGTGGGAACATGCCTATTACCTCGACTACCAGAACCGCCGTCCCGATCACCTGGCTGCCCTGTGGCAGATCATCGACTGGGACGTGATCGAGGAGCGTTACAACGACAGGTAAACCGGCTGCACATGAGCATGAAACGGGCTTTTTTCTCCATTCTTGTCCTCCTGTGCCTCACCACGGCTGCCCAGGCTGGTGACAAGGTGAACAAGAGCTGGCAGCGGGCAGTGCTCGCCGCAATCAACACGTTTCCCGACCGTGGCGGGTACTACACAGGCAGCCGCCCGAATGAATTGTTTGCCAAGACGACCTGGCGCGGCCTGCACGATGCCTACCAGATGTCACCCGCCGACGAGCGGCCACGATTTGACCCGCAGCAGGCCCAGCCGTCATTTTGCTCGAGCGCGACCTATGGCGTGATTGTCAAGGCGCTGCTCATCTGGGACCAAGAGGGCAAGATATCCCGTCAGGCATGGATCAACATGAAACCCCGTGTGGGCATTGCCGACGCCTTCAACCCCGATGGCGTGGGGCAAGACGATGGCGTGGGATTCTGGGGACGGGCCAATGCCAACGGGCCTGGACTGGGCGTGCTGGTGCATGAGTTGGGCGCGGGCTACAGTTTCACGGCCTACCGTGGCGCGAAGAGCGAGCGCAACAAGGAGACGCCCGACGAACGCTACCTCAGTGACGAGGAGTGGTGCTCGATGGACGTGTGGCAGCGGGCCATACCCGGTGACCTGATGAAAATCTTCTGGAACCGCAACGAGAGCCGTGGCAGCGACAGCGGGGCCATCATCGGCTGTGACGACGACAAGGCAGCAGATCAGGAAGCGGGTCACAGCGTCATCTACATGGGCTGTGTGGGCGACACGGTCACCTACTGGTCGTCAAACGGGCCTGGCAAGCATCCTGAACTGATGGGGTACAGCATGGGACGTTGCCACAAGTGCGACATCCAGCGAGTGGTGTTCACCCGCATCATGCGTCCTGAGCGCTTTGACAACGCACGCAAGATGGCACCGACCGATGTCAATGCCTATCTGAATGACCTCAACGGCAAGCGCCACAGCACCACGGCCGAGATGCTCCGCCAGCTGGGACTTTAATACCAAGAGAAGACAGTTTATACAAGTGGCTGTGTCATCATGCTTCGCTTGCAAGGTGATCCGTGCTTTGCACGGAAGCGAATTATGACACAGCCACTTGTGTTAATCCATTAACAGGCAGCAATATCCATTCTAGGCCTCCAGGCCGCGGTCGATGCCGCGCTTGAGGGCCTCGACATAGTTGTTGATGCGCTCCATCTCGCGGGGAATCTGGATGCGCTGGGGGCAATGCTCCACACACTGACCACAGCCGATGCAATGGTCGGCCTGACGCAGGCGAGGCACGTTGCGGTCATAGCCCACGAGAAAGGCCTTGCGTGCACGGGCATAGTCGGGATCGTTGCGGTCGCGGGTGAGGTTGCCCTCGGCAATACACTTGTTGTAGTGGGTGAGCACACCGGGAATGTCGATGCCATAAGGGCACGGCATGCAGTATTTGCAGTCGTTGCAGGGGATGGTGTTGTAACCCACAATCTCATCGGCGATGCCGTAGAGGAAATTCTTTTCATCGTCGGTCAGTTCCTCGAGCGGGCTGTAGGTGCACAGGTTCTCCTTGAGGTGTTCCATGTAGGTCATGCCGCTAAGCACGGTGAGCACGCCGGGGAATGAACCCGCATAGCGGAAGGCCCACGATGCAAGCGACCGCTCGGGGTCACGGGCCAGTATCTTGCGTGCCAATGGCTGGGGCAACGATGCCAGGCGTCCGCCCAACAGCGGCTCCATGATCACGGCCGGGATGTTGCGCTTGCTGAGCTCGGCATAGAGGTACTCGGCATTGGTATTCTCCTCGCTGAAGTCCTTGGCATGCCTCCAGTCCAGGTAGTTGAGCTCGATCTGCACAAAGTCCCAGTGGTACTTGTCGTGATTGTCGAGCAAGTAGTCAAACACGGCAATCTCGCCATGATAGGAGAAGCCCAGGTTGCGGATGACGCCTTTCTCGCGCTGCTCCATCAGGTAGTCGAGGATGCCATTGTAGATATATCGTTGCCTGAACAGTTCCATGGCCTCCTCACCGGTACCACCGCCAATGGAGTGCAACAGCAGGTAGTCGATGTAATCGACCTGCAGCTCCTTGAGAGAGTTCTGGAACATCTCGATGCTGGCCTCGCGCGTCTGCGTCTCGGGAGCGAAGTTGGAAAGCTTAGTGGCGATGAAGTACTCGTCGCGCTTGTGCCGGCTCAGGGCGATGCCGGTGGCGCGCTCACTCAAACCGCGGCTATAGGCGGGTGACGTGTCGAAATAGTTCACGCCGTGCTCGATGGCATAATCCACCTGGCGATTGACCATTTCCTGATCGATTTCGGCATCATTTTCACGGCCAAACGGTTTGCCGTTGGTGGCGGGCAGGCGCATCATGCCATAACCCAGTATAGAGACTTTTTCTCCCGTCTTGGGGTTAGTGCGGTAGGTCATCTTGCCCACGGGCGGCTCCTGAGCGGGAGCCTTGCGGCCATCATCACCACTGGCGCAGCTCACGATGACGGGGGCGGCAGCCGTTGCTGTTCCCAGTCCCAGCGCCTTGAGGAAAGTGCGGCGACTCAATTTCTTGCCGCCATTGTTGTCGCTATGATGTTTCTCGTTCATAATGATAGTATCTTGATGAGGTGATGATTGTGGGTTAAATCTCGCTGTGGACCTCGTGTCCCTCGACATAGATGGCGCTGAATGGCCTGGACGGGCACACATACTCGCACGTGCCGCAGCCAATGCACATCGCACTGTTCACGGCAGGCACCATGGGCGACGTGTCGTCGTTGGGGTTGCTGGGCACCATCATGATGGCACCAGCGGGACAATGGCGGGCACAGTTGCCGCACGAGACGCCATCGGCAAGCACAACGCAGTTGTCCTTGACCCACACGGCATGACCAATCATGGTCGAGGACTTCTGAGCAACAGTGATGGGCTTGATGGCACCGGTGGGACATACCGTGGAGCACTCGACGCACTCGGGGCGGCAGGCTCCGCGCTCAAAGCTCAGTTCGGGCTGCATGAGGCGCATCGGGTCGGTTGAGGGGCGCAACACGCCATTGGGGCACTTGGCCACACACAGCTGGCAAGCGGTGCAATGCTGGGCAAAGTTGCGCGCACTCACCGAGCCCGGAGGCGTGATAGAGGTTGAACGCTTGGCGGGTTTCTTGTCCTGAATGACGGCAAGGCCACCATCTACCTTCTTGGCCGCCTGAGCGAGGGCCACATCGGCACCCACGATAGCGGTTCCCACGAGGAATGCGCGGCGGGTAGTGTCGGTAACGGCAGCATCATCGCCATCGGCCTTGACAGGCTGTACCGCGGCCTTGGGATGGCCGTAATGCAGGGCGCCAAATTTGCATTTTTCCAGACAGTTGCCACAAGTGACACAGCGCGTGTAATCCACCTTGCGGGTCTTGAAGTCGATGCATGAAGCCTTGCAGTTGCGGGTGCACAGGCTACACGACTTACACTTGTCGGCATCAAAATAGACCTTGAACCACGAGAACCGCGCCAGCTGGGCCAGGATGGTACCCACGGGGCAGATGGTGTTGCAATAGGTGCGTCCACCCTTCCAAGCCAGCACCACGACAATAATGAAAGTGGCCAGGGCGATGAGGAAGGTGGGCAGGCTCTTCATCCACACGTCCACGCCGTAGAAGGCATAGCTATCGACCCTCTGGGCAATCGAGGCCAACAGATTGTTACCCCACTGATAGACGGGCAGCAGCAGATTGGTCACCATGCGGCCATAGCTGCTGTAGGGGGCCAACAGGGCCACCAGCGAGTGGACGCCAGCAATGAGGGCGACAACAAACACAGCCAGCACACCATATCGCAGCCAGCGTCGCTCGGGGCTGGCGGTGAACCGGTTTTTCTTGCTGCGGCCGTGTATCCACGAGACGATGTCCTGGAAGATGCCCAGCGGGCAGATGACCGAACAATAGATGCGGCCAAAGATGAGGGTGAGCAGCACCAGTGCTACGATGACGACCACATTGAGTGCCAGCAAGGCAGGCAGGAACTGGATGCGCGCCGTCCATGCCAGATAGTGATGCAGCACGCCGCTCACGTCAAGAAACAGCAGCGTGACCATGACCATCATGATGGCAGCCAGAGTAATGCGGATTTTCCTTAACATAATGACAAATGTGAATGATTATTAGTTGATTGGCGCAAAGATAACGAAATTATTTGATAAGACCACAGATTTTGGTCATTTTCACGTTGTAAGCAAAAAAATGTGCCGAGAGCGCAATGCCCTCGACACATTTTATCTGTCATCGATTCTCAGTATCGATGCCTCAATTTACTCGGCAGGCCTCAGGAGCATGTCGATCAGGTCGGTAACGTCAGAGATGTTCACCTCGCCACTGCCATCGATATCGGCAGCATCCAGATTGATCTCCATTGCGCTGTTCAACAGGTAGTCGATCAGGTCGGTAACGTCAGAGATGTTCACCTCGCCGTCATTGTTCACATCACCCAGGATGAACTGAGTACCCTGTGCAGCGACCTCGGGAAGTGTCCACAGATAAGCGAACCTGTCGGAACCAACGGTAACATAGCTAGCCTCATTGTCAACGAGCTCATTGCTACCGTTAACATAGAACTTGCAGTTCTCGGCGAAGTAGTAACCCTCGTTAGCTGCCAGGGTCATGCCCATCGAGTAGCGGGTACCAGCAACGAATACACCAAAGAAGTCCTCATTAGCGTCATTGTCCCTCCATTTGAGTGAATACTCGCTATTGTCGATAATGTAGTTGGCTCCCTCGGGAATAGTGATGTTCAGGTGGTCGGCAGCGTTCTCGCCACCAACGGGTGACTCATAACCATTGACGTAAACCTCGGAGATAGCAATCAGCACGGGCTTGCCGGGAATCTCGACGGTAGCCACAGCGGGCTCGCTGACTTCCTTGCCCTCTTCCTGAGCGGTAGCGCTGAAGCCCATCTCTTCACCCTCGGGATCCTCGGTGAAGTTAACAACGTAAACGGCTTCACCCTCGCCACGAGCGACCTCAACGTCGTCGTTGTAGAGGATAACGGTGCCAGCGCCGGTAGCGGTAACGGTTACGGTCTGGGCATCCTCATCAACCACCGAAGTGATGACGGGCTTCTCGGTAACCTCGGGCTCGGGAGGAGTTACCCAATCACCAACGGTGAAGGGCACGGGCTGGCCAAGGAACCAGTTCCAATCATAGCTACCGGTGAAGTAAGGCGACCAAACAACGATGTAATAGGTACGGCCCTCATACAGGTAGTAGGGATAAGCACCACTCAGGTCGAGGGTTGCGATACCGTTATCGTCGATTTCGACATCGGCAGTGGTGGAGTAAACAGGGCTATAGGCACCCTCAGAGTTCTTGGATACGATACCATACCTCAAAGTACCGCTCCAGGGACCGCTCAGAGCCTGAACGTCGATAGTGGCACGCAAGTCATTGGCGGGCATCACGTCGGCAACCAGGTTAACCTGCTTAACGACAACACCACCCAAGCCAGTGGTATCGGGGCAGATACCGATGAGCATAGCCTGATCGGCATTGAAGCCAGACTTCTCTACATCATACTCACCGTAACCATCGGCGCTGTACATACGGGGCGAGAGCATATCCAGTTCAAAATAGGTGTTGTATTCCTCGGGCTGGAAACCCCAGTTCACGTGCACCTTACCGTCCTTGTCATAGCCATCCAGAACGAAAGCGTGGCCAATGTGGCAGTTATTACCACTGTTGTCAATGGTCCTGTAACCAAACATGTAAACGGGACGGCCACCATCAATCTCGGTATAGATCATGTCATACCAACCCTGAACGTTGTAACTGTAATTGCTCTTCTGCACATACTGGAGGTTGGTGTTGAAATCAAAGTAAGATACCATAGCCTTGTAAACGTCTCTAATGTAGGCGTCACTGCTCTCGGCCGAGAAGCGGGTGTTGAGGGCAACAGCGACCTCATACATCAGCTCAGACACATCCTGAACATTATAGGCGTTCTCACCATAACCATTCCTCATATTGCTGTAGCGATAAGAGTAATCGTTGAACTTTGCCGAAACGGGAACCTCTTTGCCGTCGATGGTTACAGTATAGCTGTTCTCACCGAAGCCAATAGAGGGGTGACGCAGACCCTTCATGATCGTTGCAAGGGCTACCGTGGTGCAACCAGCGTAGCAGCGGCCATTGGAAGTGAGAGCATGAGCGGCAGTGGGGCAGTTGTTGTTGTAGGGAGGGAACTGATGCCAGTGCACCTCACCACAGATTGGATAAACACCGTAGGGCTGGAGATCGTAAGTGATCTTGGGAGCCTGCGCTGCCTGGGGATGCTGACGCAGCCAGTCCATGCGTGCCTGATAGGCCACGAGCATATCGCGCATGGGCTCAGGAGCCTCGTTGAAGTCAAACGCGCCCTTGTCGCTGTAACCCAGCACGGGAGTGGACATGTCGTCACCAGCAACAATCACAAAACCCTCATTGTTACCACGGTTGAACACGTAGTAGTCATTCTGACCCTTCAGGTTCCTGCCCACATAGTTAAGTTGCATATCAGCATTATTAGAGGCACGGAACGAGAGGGGATTACTGCCAAACTGCTTGGCAATAGCCGTTGCTTGGCTAACAGTAATGGGATTTGCGTCAATGTTTTGCGAGAAAAGCGCAAACACAGACAGAAGTAATAAGAATTTCTTCATAATTTAATCAATATAAAAATAATAATACTAGAATAATCTAAATGCAATCAGCTATGCCGGCCCGTGTGTTCCTAATTCGGCAATAATTCACTAATAGTAAGGTCACAATCACTAGTTTATAGAACGCATGGGCCCACGTCTTGTATATTCTTTTTCGGCCGCAAAATTAGGCTATTACCGCGAAATACCAAAACATTTCATTACTAAAATTTAAAAAAGATTCAAGTTAACTCCCACCAAAAAAATGTACACCCCGTTTCACAACGCGGTGTACATTTAGGATGAATAGTATTAATATTTCCAACTTTGCTGCAAAGGTACTGCCAATTCTGGTACCCACCAAATTTATAATGCAAAAAATTGTTATATAAAGTTAACTGATTTCGGTAGTGTAAAATCAAACTCTTTGGTCGGCAGCAGTTGTGGCATGCAGCAAATCACGGTCTTAGCAGCATGTCAATAAGGTCAGTCACATCACTAATATTGATCATGCCGTCGGCCGAAACATCGGCCGCATTCATGTTAATCAGTGAGGCATCGTTATTGAGCAGATAATCGATGAGGCCAGTCACATCGGCAATGTTGACAAAACCGTCATCATTGACATCGCCAAGGACAAACTCGGGCTCCCAAGTTTCCTCGTAGCAGATCTCGATGTCATCAATGTAGCAGTATTCCGAACTGCTGCCTGAAGTCTGCTTGAGACGCAGCATGATGGGGGCATTGGTGGGCAATGAGGTGATGGTTGCCTCGGCAGTGCTGCCAGCCGTAACATAGATATCGTAGGGATAGGTGTCCAGTCCTTTCCAGCGTCCACCGTTATTGGTCGAATACTGGGGCGTGATCATGACACCCGTTGACGTGGGATTGTAAATTTTGAAGCGAACAACCTTAGGAATCTTATTCAGGTTCTCGGCAGTGTTGATGTAACTGCCGTTTCTCATGGCAACGACATGTCCGTTACCCACCTGAGCGGTGTCCACAACGGCGCAATTATAGAAATCCCAATTGGCATAGACGCCAGCCACACCACGCTCGTTGAGTGTCGCACCCACGGGCATCTTCTCGAAGTCCTCGATCGAGCTCTTGGACTTGTCGATGATGACGTCAAAGGTGATGATGCTGTCGGCCTCGGCGATATTCATTAGGGCATAATGGCTCAACTTGCCGTCCCAGGTGCGCAGGCTGGGTTGGGTGGCATTGGTGATGCTGGTGACATTGGTCGTGCCGGGGAACGGATCACGCGGACTATCATTCATGCCGTTAAAGTTGGCACGGAGCAGCTCATAATAGTTGTGGTTGGGATTGGCGTTGACCAGGTTGTTCTCCCAGACCTCGACATTGGTCGAGTCAACACGGAAGATCAGCATGCCGGGGCCGGGCAGGTTCTTGTCCCACTTGATGCGCTGGCGGTTCTCGATCAGGAAGAACTCATTCTCGTTGGCGGTGTTCAGGCGGTAACCCATATTGCTCTTTTCAAGGGCAGGCAACTCGATGGTCCCCTCAGCATCGATGAGCGTGGGCTGCGCAAAGCCCAGGGCATAGCGTTCATACAGGCTGTAGCCAGCAGGGTTGCGGCCGTTGTTGTTCTTGAAGCCGCTCGCCATGATGGACCAGGTCAGCGGATAGGCATGGTTCACGCCACCACTGCCGTCACTGTCGGTATCATAAAAGTCGGGCAGGCCCAAGCAATGGCTGAACTCATGGCAGATGGTACCGATACCGGCAACATTGTTGTAAACAATATAGTACTCATTCTCTTCACCAATCATGTTGGTCGAGCAGGCATAGAGCTTGAAGTTCACACCATCGAGCACGGGCGAGTCGGTGAAATCCTTCATGTGGGGCCACAGGTAATCCCTGTTGTTGGCGCTGTAGTCCGAACCGTGGCCGGCCACCAGGAAGAACACCATGTCGGCTGTGCCGTCCTCATCGGTGTCATACTGGCTGAAGTCCACTTCGGGGTCAAGTGCCTCGAGAGCGGCAAAGAAGATCGAGTCGCAGTTGAACTGATGAGCATCGGTGCAGGCGAAGGGGACATCCACAGGACCCAGGATGTCGAAGTGCGGGTCAAACTGCTGGAACGAGTTGTCGTAATAGTAGTCACGCACACTGCCCATGCATTCGACCTTGGTACCAGCGGGAAGCGTGAAGCCCTTGTAGTCATGGCCGTTGATCATCTGCTCATAGAAATCTTGAGGCGTATAGTTTGAAGGAACATAGTCATCAAACTTCCTGTCGGTGTAGTTGATCAGGACAATCAGGCCGCGGAACTTGCTGTAGTCCATGTGACCACCGTGGCCAATGCCGCGCAGCACCTCGTTGCGGTGGTTGAGCATCTTTGAGCCACGCTCTACCATCGATTTGCTCTTCAGCCCCTTGGGCAGGGCAGCGAGGTAAGCGTTGTCGGCAGCGGTGCGGTTGTCACGAGCGATGCGGTCACCAGCGACCAATTGATTGCCGTCGAGACGGGCATAGGTGAAATAACCTGCCTTATTCTTGACAACGGTGTAACCATCGCTAGTGGTCAGGTAATTCAAGAACTCGTCGCCATGCAGGACGACCGTGAGCGTCGTTCCATCGGGTTGAGTCACCTTAGAAGGGGTGGGATCGGCGGGTACGGCCTGTGAGACCAGGCTCAGGATCCCCATTGCCAGTAGTAATAACGTCTTTTTCATAGTTGGGAAAGAACTAGTAAAGTGAGTAATTATTTATTTAAAAACAGGTGTCCACTGGATGGTCTAAACGTTTTATCCAGTGGACACCATCGTTTCTTGCTTAATCCAGGATGATGTCGATGATCGCATTGACATCGGCGATATTCACCTCACCATCGCCATTGACATCGGTGCGGGAGCCGGCCTCGCCCGTTTCCACGTCTTTTACTGCGAGTATCACATCAATGATGGCGTTGACATCGGCAATGTTGACCTCGCCGTCACCGTTAACGTCCCCATCAATGCCTTCATGAGGCCACATATCGGTATAATAGAGGGCGATATTGTCCAGGTAACAGCAAACCCTTGAATTGCCGGAAATCTGGTTGATGCGGAACATGATGGGCGCTGTAGTGGGCAATGACACCGTCGTTGACGCCGTTGACTTGGATGAAACGGTGAAGGTGCTGTTGAAGGGCTCCAGCCATGTTTCACCACCGTCCTGCGAGTAGGTTACACGGAAGTTGGCTTTGGTGCTTGTGGGATTACATACCGTGTAACGCACAGCATAGGGGATGATGGTTAAAGGCTCGGAGGTTGAGATCATGCTGGGCGACTTCATCGCCAGGGCCTTCATGCCTTCGCACTTGCCCTCTCCCGGTTCGGCAATCAGGCTCTTAGACAGATCCCAGTTGCAGTACACACCAGGCAGGCCCTTGACCATCGTTTCGGTAGTTAGCGGCATCGACTCAAAATCCTCAACAATCGTCAACAGAGAAGTATCACTCTTCAACTCGAAGGAGATGATACCGTCTTGCTCAACGATGTCTTCAATGGCAAAATCGTTGAAAGCCTTATCCCACGTGAGGAGGCTTGGGTCGGTGAAGTTGTTGATCGTTGTCACACCTGCCGAACCCGGGAAGGGGTCATAATCTGTATCATCGCCCCTGTAACTGGCCCTTAACAACTCATAATACATGTGGTTGGGGTCACAATTCACCGTATTTTGCCACCAGACGCGAGTATCACTCGAATCAACGCGCGCCACCAACATACCATGGCCAGGCAGATTTCTGTCCCACTTGCCGCCCTGGCGGTTCTCGATCAGGAAGAATTCATCGGCGTGGGGGGTGTTCAGGCGATAACCCTTGTTGCTGGAGTCGAGTGGCTGCATCTCATATCGGCCGGCGTTGTCGAGCACCTCGGGCGTGGTAAATCCCAGCGCATAGCGCTCATACAGGCTATACCCCACAGGATTGCGGCCGAAGTCGTTACCGCTGCCACCCGCCATAATCGACCATAGGCCAGGATTACGGCTCTCGCCGCCGCTATCCTTATAGTCGGTGTCATACAGGTCAGGCAAACCCAGCACATGTCCAAACTCGTGGCAGAAGGTGCCGATGCCATTCACGCTGGAGTAAGATCCCTGCCAGCCGGCAATCTCGGTTGAACAGGCATACAGGCCAAAGTTCACACCATCAAGAGCCGGCGACCAGTACAGGTAGAACATGTGGGGCCACAGGTAGCTCTCATCGTTACCGCCATAGTTGGCCGAGTATCCCGCCACCAGAAAGAATACCATGTCCACATAGCCATCGCCATCGGTATCATAGTCACTATAATCAATCTCGGCATCCATGGCAGCCAGCGCGGCATTAAAGACGTCATCAGCATTATTGGTGCTCTGGGGATAACGGCAAGAATAGGGCACATCTACGGGTCCCACCACATCAAAGTGCGGGTCAAAGATTTGATTGGAGTTATCGTAGAAATAGTCACGCACACTTCCTGTCATCTTCACGGGACGGTTATTGAGCGTGTAGCCCGTGTAGTCATGGGTGTTGACCATGTCATCATAGAAGTCCCTCGCATTGTCCATCGAGAACTTCCTGTCAGTATAATTGACAAGGATGATCAGTCCGCGGAAGTTGTCGTAGTCCATCAGGCCATCGGCACCCACACGGCGCATGGCGCTGTTGCGCTTGTTGAGCTTGCTGGTGCCGCTACTGGCAAGTGACTTGTCGGTCATCCCCTTGGGGATCGTTGTCAGATAGGTGCGGTCACCGGCATTGCGATTCATGGGGTCGCGGGCAATGCGGTCACCCGCCACCAAGCGGTCCCCATCCTTGTGGGCATAGGTATAATAACCAGCCGCGTTCTTGAGGATGGTGTAGCCGTCGGTCGTAGTGGTGAAATGGAAGAACTCATCACCATGCAGCTTGACGGTAATGGTGGAGCCGTCAGGCTGAGTTACCTGAACGGGCGTAGGGTCGGCAGGGATTGCCAGGCCCTTGAGGCCTATCAATCCCATTGCCAACAATAACAAAACTTTTCTCATAACTTCTCCTAAACGATATGTTGATAAAATGATTATTTCAGGATAATGTCAATGATGGCATTGACATCGGCAATATTGACCTCGCCATCGCCATTAACGTCGGCACGGCTCATCACATCGGCAGGTACGGTGCGACCCAGAATGATGTCGATGATGACGTTCACATCGGCAATGTTAACCTCTTGGTCACCATTTACGTCTCCCGAAGGAAAGACAGCAGGGCCGCCCTCCTCGCCAGTATAGAATAGGGTGAAGTTGTCGACATAGGTAGCCACATTCTGGTTACCCCCACGCTGATAGATACGGAACTTGGCCGGCTGATTGTTCTTCAGGTCAAGGGTCCAGAACTGAGTGCTCGTGGTACGGCCTGGAGCCTCAACGGTCTCCTCGCCTTTCAAACTGCTGGCAGACACCCAGACGGGCGCTCCCGTGGCATCATCCTCAATGGAGTACTCGAGCAAATACTTGGCCGTGGTCGATGACGGGTTGATGATGGTCAGGCTGGCCATATAGGTGTTGTAATAGACAGGAGTGGTGCTGTAGAAGTAGCTGGGAAGCTTCATCATCACGCTATTCTTGTCGATAGCCTTTTCGCTGCCAGGAGCACGCACACCAGCCTTGTAGAACGACCATGAGGCGAACGCGCCCTGCACATTCTGGTCGGTAGTCCCTGTAGATACAGGCATTGACTCGAAGTCCTCGACCAGCTTGAGCACCTCATCTTCCTTCACTGCATTGAATGAGATGACGCCATCGTTCTCGACGATGCCCATGATGTTGAACTCATTAGGCGTGCCATCCCAGGTGAGCAGGCTGGGCGAGGTGGTGTTGGTAATCATGAAATTGGAAGTCGTGCCGGGGAAGGGGTCACTGGGACTGTCGCCCGTCTTGGAATTGCCGGCGCGCAACAGCTCAAAATAGTTATGAGCGGGATTACAGTTGATCGTATTGTTTGCCCAGACGTTGATGTTGGTACTGTCCACGCGCGTCACCAGCATTCCATGGCCAGGCAGGTAAGTATCCCAACCGGTTTTCTGGCGATTCTCGAAAACGAAGAACTCATTCTCGACCGGCGTGCGCAGGATATAACCCTCACGCGAGGTGTTCACGGGGTTCAGGGTGTAGCTGCCCGACTCGGTGATGGTGTTGCCCTGGGCCCAGCCCAGTGCATAACGCTCGTAATAGGAATAGCCCACGGGCGAACGGCCATGGTTGTAATCGGCTCCACCAGCCATCACATCCCAGCCACCGATATCATGGCTCTGTCCACCGCCCTCAGAATAGTCGGTGTCATAGAAGTCGGGCAAGCCCAGCACATGGCTGAACTCGTGGCATACGGTGCCGATACCATCGACGGTTACCGTGCTGGGCACGGACTCCAGGCCAAATAACTCGGTCGAGCTGGCATAGCGGTCAATCAACTTGCCGTCAAAGGAATAGTGAGTCCATTCCAGATTAGACGCATGGGGCCACAAGTAGCCTTTATTGTTACCCTCATAGCTTGATGCATATCCAGCAACCAGGAAATAGACCATGTCGATCTTGCCATCATTATTGTTGTCATAGATGGTGAAATCCACCTCTTCGTTGGCCTCCTTAAGGGCATTGGAGAAAATCGTCGAGGCCAACGACTGGCACTGGTTGGCACGGGCCTGATAAACGGCATCCTTACCATAGCGGGCACGATAAGGACCATATACATCGAAGGGGGGGCTGAAGACACCGTTTGACTGATCCTTGAAGTAGTCACGCACGCTACCCGGGCAATTCACGTTACTCTTGATAAAGGGGTCATAGTATTGAGTGAGCCCCTCGGTACTGAACATCTGAGAATAGAACGCCTTGGGATCATCGGCCGAAAACTGAATGTTAGAAAAATCAATCAGGATCACGAGCCCCCTGAAGTTGGCTAAATCAAAATTTGACATGTCCACATTGCGTTTGGCACGACGCACGTGTCCCTGAGCCACACTGATCTCGTCAATCAGGTGCTTGGGCACAGTAGCGAGGAATGCCAGCTCAGCGTCACTGCGGCTGCCCTCATCATGTGCGAGCAAGGTTGTGGGCACCAGATTTCCGCCCTCACGCTTGGCATAGACATAGGCGCCATCATCATTGAGGATGATCGTATAGCCATCGACGGTAGTGTTAAAGTGATAAAACTCATCACCCACCAGGCAGATAGACACCATCGTACCATCAGGCTGAGGCATCATGACCGACCCACGATGAGCGGGAATGGCAACGGCGTGCAGACACACCATAGTTGCCAATAATAACATGGAAACTAATTTTTTCATTCTTTTTTATATTTCGATTCTATCTTATCAGGCTATAAGGCTTATGTTAACATGAACACATGAGCCAAATCAAACATAAAGGCTACCGTTCGCAAACAAATAGCCCGCAAATATACTGTATTTTTTACATATGAGGTACAATTTGGCCTTACAATGTAGAAATTTGGAACTTTTTTGCGCTTGGTGGGCAATGTGCCACATGCGTGTGACAATTCCTTCTTGCCATTCTTGTCTGCTATCGAGCAATGCGCTGTTGGACCCTAACCTGAAAAGGTAACGTTTCATGGAATGGGAACGGGGGCTTTGATCGTTATCCACGGCGAGAAGATGATTTGATGTTAACATCTATAGGCCTGGGCGCAACGATGCGGCCCGCCTTTGTTTTATTGAGTAAACGGCAAAAAACGAATGTTCCACGAATTATTAACAATTATATTAAGTTTTGAACAATTCACCGATTTTAACGGAGTTTTTAGCCATTTTTCGACTAAAAATTTGTTCCTTTGTAGCCGTGAAACATCGACCCATGTCCAAGTCCATGATATTCATTTCGATGGATGCTGTGCGGCCGATATAATTTAACATGTCTTGAAAAGAACACCTATACTTCATGGGAAAGATAATAGCAATAGCCAACCAGAAGGGCGGCGTGGGTAAAACCACGACGTCGATCAACCTGTCGGCTGCGCTGGCCGACAGCGGCCAGCGCGTCCTGCTCATCGATGCCGACCCGCAGGCCAATGCGACATCGGGGCTTGGCATCGAGGCCAAGGATATGCCGGCTACCATCTATGAGTGCCTGGTGGACGATTATCCCGTGGGTAGCGCCATCATCGACACTGCCGTCGAGGGGCTCAGGCTCCTGGGGTCACGCATCGACCTGGTGGGCGCCGAGCTGGAACTCGTCGAGAAACAGGGACGCGAGCGCGTGCTGGGCAAATCCTTGCAGGCTGTCAAGGACGACTATGATTACATCATCATCGACTGCAGCCCGTCGCTGGGATTGATTACCGTCAATGCCCTCACCGCCGCCAACAGCGTCATCATCCCCGTCCAGGCCGAGTACTTCGCCCTGGAAGGCATCAGCAAGCTGCTCAATACCATCCGCATCATCAAGGCCAAGCTGAACGCCGGGCTGCGCATCGAGGGATTCCTGCTCACGATGTATGACGCCCGCCTGAGGCTGGCCAACGAGATTTTTGAGGAGCTGAAGGGGCACTTCGGCAACATGGTCTTCAACACGGTGATCCCCCGCAACATCCGCATCAGTGAGGCTCCGAGCCACGGCATGCCCGTGACACAATACGACCCCACGTGCCGCGGTGCGACGAGCCACATACAGCTCGCCCGCGAGATCATCTCGCGTGACAAGCCCTCGAGTAAACCATCCAACCCGACTAAAAACCAATAAAGATATTTTACTGCAATGAAAGGCAAAGCACTCAAGCGCGGTCTTGACGCACTTATCGACATGGACGCCATCCAGACCGAAGGCTCCTCGGCCATCAACCAAATCCCCATCAACCAGATCATGCCCAATCCCGAGCAACCCCGTCAAGTGTTTGACGAGGAAGCACTCGAGGAACTGGCGACGAGCATCCGCGAGCTGGGCATCATCCAGCCGCTGACGCTGCGCAGCATGGGAGACAATACTTACCAGATCATCTCGGGCGAGCGCCGCTACCGTGCCTCACTGCTTGCCGGGCTGGACTCGGTGCCGGCCTACATCCGCACGGCCAACGACAGCGAGGTGACCGAGATGGCCCTGATCGAGAACATCCAGCGCGAGGACCTCAACGCTATCGAGATTGCATTGACCTTCAGGAAACTCATCGACCAGTATCACCTCACTCAGGAGCGCCTGAGCGAACGCATCGGTAAGAAACGCGCCACAATCGCCAACTTCCTGCGACTGCTCAAATTGCCTGCCGAGGTGCAGCTGGGCCTGCACGACCACACCCTGGACATGGGCCACGCCCGTGCCCTGCTCTCGCTCGACGACCCCAAGCAGCAGTTGAAGCTCTACAACGAGACGATCAAGAAGGGGCTGTCGGTGCGGCAGGTGGAACAGCGCGCCAAGCAGATGCAGCAGGCCGCCCTTGACGAGCGAGCCCAGCAAGAGGGCACGTCGCGGCCAATCAATATCAAGGATTATGAAATCCTGCAGCGGCACCTGGCGTCAGCCTTTGGCGTACCCGTGAAATTCAGCTGCGACAAGTCGGGTAAGGGAAAAATCACGTTCCCGTTTGCCGACGAGGCTCAGCTCGAGAGAATCATCAGCATCTTTGACAGCTTGAAGAACGCTTGACCATCACATTGCCGCCGATGCAGGGATACAACAATTCATATCACTCACGCGCTCAACGCCTCATCGCCATCATGCTGATGTGGCTGTTGTGCCAGGGCATTGCAGCCCAGACCACGACGACAGTCGCCGACGACGACAGCACTGCCACCGTGACACGCAACCTGCACCACCAGCGACACGCGATAACAGTGAGTGACACGGCGCTCATCGACAACAGCCACGGCGTGCGTGTAGTGAACGCTTCGGGCGACACAATCACCCTGGCCTCGATAGACTCCATCGGCAACATCGGGAATGTGGAGATACTGACAGACACCACCAGCGCGACGCCTGCCCTGGGCAAAACCCGCACGTTCAACCCCGACCCGCAACGAGCCCTGTGGATGTCGGCCCTGTGTCCCGGTCTGGGACAAGTTTACAACCGCCGCTACTGGAAGCTGCCCATAGTGGTGGGCGCCTTTGTGGGGTTGAGTTACGGCGCATCGTGGAACAACCGCATGTACAAGGACTACTCCCGCGGCTATCGTGACGTGATGGACGATGATCCCGACACGCACAGCTACATGGACTTCTTCCCGCCCACAGTCAAGGAGTCTGACCTGGACAAGGCCTGGCTGCAGAAGGTGATGAAAAACAAGCGCGACTACTATCGGCGCTACCGCGAGATCTGCGTCATCGCTATGGTGGGCGTCTATCTGATCAACATCGTGGACGCCTATGTGGACGCCTCGCTGGCCCACTTTGACATCTCGCCCGACTTGACGCTGGACGTCGCCCCCACAGCTATCGACAGTGGCGTGACAGGGGGCCGCCTGCCCTCATTGGGGCTGCAATGCGCTTTCAGTTTTTGAGCGATGAAAATGAACTAAACGACAACGACAATATGACAAGACAACGACTACTCACATGGTTTCTCACGGCACTGCTGGCAGCATCGACGCTGGCAGCGGCACCGCGCGAGAAGAACAACATCCTATCGTTGAAGAACTCGATTACCGATGATGATATCGTCTTCCCCGAGAGCTTTGACACCGATGTCCACAAGATGATGACCAACTGGTACCTCCAGAATTACACCGTCCTGGATGCCGAGGTGGAGAACAAGTCCCATGGCGAGGTGGGCGAGGAAACCTACATCCGCCGCCTGGCAGCTATCCCGTCGGTCATCGAGATGCCTTATAACCAGATTGTGCGCAAGCACATCGAGCGCTACGTGTATCGCAGCCGCACCCTCATCGAGGAGATGCTGGGCATGAGCCTGTACTATATGCCTATCTTTGAACAGGCTCTGGAGAAGGAAGGGCTGCCCCTGGAGCTCAAGTACCTGCCCATCGTCGAGAGTGCCCTTGACCCCAATGCCGTGTCGCGGGTGGGCGCTGCCGGACTGTGGCAGTTCATGATCGGCACCGGTAAGGGACTGGGACTGGAAATCAACTCGCTTGTGGACGAGCGCCGCGACCCTTACCGCTCCAGCGCCATGGCCGCCAAGTACCTCAAGAACCTGTACCAGATCTATAACGACTGGTCGCTGGCTATCGCCGCCTATAACTGCGGACCGGGCAACGTCAACAAGGCGCTGCACCGCAATGGCGGCAGCGGCGACTTCTGGGACATCTATGAGTACCTGCCTCGCGAGACCCGAGGCTATGTGCCCGCCTTCATCGCCGCCAACTATGCGATGACCTACTACAAGCAGCACAACATCAGTCCGTCGCTGGCACGCAAACCGCTCATTACCGACACGGTAAGCGTCAACCGCCGCATCCACTTCGCCCAAATCGCCCGAGTGCTGAATATGCCCATCGAGGAGATCCGCACCTTCAATCCCCAGTACCGTGCCGACGTCATCCCCGGCGACAACCATCCCTACACTCTCGTGTTGCCGTCACAGCAGATCTACAGCTTCATCATGAGCGAGGACAGCATCGACAACTACCGCGATGACCTGTACGCCCACCGCGAGGTCGTTGAGCCCGGTGGCCGTGCTTCCACCGCCGAGGATTACCTCTCGGGCCGCTCGTCCATCAGCGACATGCGCACCATTACCCACAAGGTGGCTCGCGGCGAGACCGTCGCCTCGATTGCCTCCAAGTATGGTATGACAACTGACGAACTCATGGCCATGAACAACATGAGCCGTGAGCGCGTGCGGCGCGGCGACAACCTCAAGGTGAAGGCCCCCATCGCCAATAACGCCAGCGCCGACAATGAGGAGGTGATCCCCCTGAGCGACACCGAGTCCAGCACGAGTGACAATAATCTGGCGGCCAACGACCAAGTGACCGACACCGAGCAAGAACAGTTTGACGAAGTGAAGGATATTGAACGCAAAGCCGCCGAGAAGGAGCCCTACAAGGGAAGCTATACCGCTAAGGCCGAAACCGAGACCAAGGCTAAGCCTGCCACAACCAAGTCCGACGAGCAGGCCACCCGTCAGCGCGCCTCAAAGGCCAACTCCAGCTCGTGGCGCTCCCGCAACGCCAAGTATGCCGAGAAGGAAAGCCACAAGTCCAATAGCCGCAACGAGACCTCACAGCGCAGTTCCAAGAGATCCGGTGGCAGCAAGAAGCGCTCCAAGCCGCAACAGCCCACTGAAGTTACCGTCCAGAAGGGTGAGTCGCTCACCAAGATTGCCGAAAAGGCCGGCGTGAGCGTCAACGACCTCAAGCGCGCTAACGGCATCGATGACGGCAATAAGATCAAGGCTGGCGAAAAAATCAAGATTCCCACCAAGGAAGAAGCCCGCAAGGCTGCCGCTGCCGAGAAGAAGAGCAGCAAGGGCTCTGGCAAGGCGTCTTCCCGCAAGAAGAGTTCGTCTTCGGGCAAGTCTTCTTCATCGTCAAGCAAGTCCTCTTCAGGCAAGAAGAAATCAAAAAAGAAATAAACACATTTTCAACCTAGACACGCGCCAGCAGCATCCCACTGGCGCGTGTCCTGTTTTATTGAGGAGGTATCACCCGATGCCTGCCGTCAGGTCAACAATCACCTCACGGGCGATGAGCAGACCCGCAGCGGCAGGTACAAACGCATTGCTGCCCGGCTGCTTCTTGCCATCCACATAGACGGGGACTTCAGGATTCCACCGCGGTTCCTCCTCACTATAGACACACTTGAAGTGGTGGATGCCCTCGCGGTGCAACAGCTTGCGCAACATGCGGGCCAGCGGGTCGATGCGCGTCGAGTCAAAGTCCGCCACACGAAAGGCCATCGGGTCCATCTTGTAGGCCGCGCCCATCGAGCAGATGTGCGTCACGCCCAGCCGCAGGCAACGCCGCGCGATCTCCATCTTGGCCGTAATCGTGTCCAGACTATCGACCACATAATCAAAGCAAGAAAGGTCGATTTCATCGGCATTTTCGGGCAAATAGAACATCTTGTGGGTCGTCACCTCGCACCGCGGATTGATGTCGCGAACGCGCTCGGCAGCCACGTCCACCTTGGCGCGCCCGATCGTGCTGTGCAAGGCAAAAATCTGGCGGTTGATGTTCGACACGCTCACCGTGTCGTCATCAATCAGGTCCAGTGCCCCCACCCCACTACGGGCCAGCGCCTCGACCACATAGCCGCCCACACCGCCGATGCCAAACACCGCCACGCGGCTCTGCGCCAGCCGCTCCATCGCCTTGGCACCCAGCATCAACTCAGTCCGCGCAAACGGATTCTCCATACCATTCGAGTTATTATCCATACTCAGTCAACGTCAATTATTCACCGCAAAAGTACAATAACCGCCCTCAACGGCAGGCCTTGCCGGGCCAAAAAAACGCATTTTGACAAAAAATGTCCATTTTTTTGCCACCAATTCAAAAAATTGACTTACCTTTGCACCCGCTCTGACGCCCAGATGGCGGAATCGGTAGACGCGTTGGTCTCAAACACCAATGGGGTAACACCCGTGCCGGTTCGACCCCGGCTCTGGGTACAGAAAACAAAGCTTAAGGCGCTGAAACTCATTGAGTTTTGGCGCTTTTTCTATATTCTACTGGAACATTACTGGAACATTTTTTTCATATCTTATTTTGGTGAGATATCTTCTTATATAATGTACGTAGCGGATTGTGCCTTTTTTGGTGCAGTCCGTTTTTTTGTTCACAATGCAGCGAGAACAATTATTCTCAATCTTGGACACCGCACTAAGTTATCTTAATTAAGTTTCTTGGGTTAAAATTGTATAATATACATTTTTCTTACTCTATTCTTACTTTATCTTACCTTGAGATTACATTGTCTTACATTTGTTTCTAGATATTTCTAAAAAATTGATAATCAAATAGAAAACTTAACCAAAAATTGCTGTATTTTTTCTTGACGCATCAAAAAGGCAGTAATTTTGCATCGATTAATCGAAACAAATTCTAAAATATATACAAATTATGGACGATAGAATATACATTATTAAACAAGAAGAACTCGACTCGATTAAGAGCGAGTTACAGGAGATTAAGGCCATGGTAGCTGAGGGTCAACAGAACTCAACTTCCCAGGACGAACTTGTCGATGCACAGACTGCGGCAGCTATGCTTCACATCACGCCCAGATGCCTTTATAACTGG
>ONOU01000040.1 GCA_900319525.1 uncultured Prevotellaceae bacterium
ACGATGTCGCTGGCAGTCTTGACACCATGGTAGGTGTAGTAAACCTGGATACCTATGCGCCAGGTAAAGATGGGCCACTCGCTGTAGTTGGTGCCATAGAAATAAACCACATGATCGGTAACGTCATAGCCATCGGAGTAAATACTGTAGGGTATCTCGGTCATGTCGTCCTCAATGTCATAGTAATAGTCCCAATAATCAAAGGTGTAGATTTGGTCATCATCAAGGAAGATGCTGTAACTCAGCCTAGTAGGATCAAGGGGGTTGCCTTCTGTATCGGTGGTGGGCAAGGTGAAATAGAACTTGCTGGTAGCCCAGTCGTTACCGCAGTCATACCACTCGTCGGCAGTGGGATTAGCAGGAATGATGGGGTTCTCGTCATTGAGAACGGCAACCGTGTTGAACTGCAGCACATTGGCCCACTCGTGATTGTCGGTGTAGATCAGACACGGGCCAGTCGTGTTGCCCCACTCGGGATAGGGAGCCCACACATCGCCCTGGCCATCGAGCAGCGTGATGGTATTGCCCTCGACCTTGTAGCGGATTTCGGTCACATCTCATAGTCCCAGTCAATCTGCTCATACCAGGTGTGGCCCCATACCAGCAGACCTCCATAGCCGTAGTTGGCCATCCATGAAACGCATTGGCCGGTGGGGATGCTGATGATACCGATCTCCTCGTTATAGGTGCCCTCTACCCAGTTGCCATTGGACAGTGTAGTGATGGGATTCTGGATATAGACCTTGCCTCCTTCGGCAAAGACAACATTCATGACATCTTCAAATTCGGTGATGCCCGTTTCCATGAACTTGTGGTAAATGTAACCGCCCGTGCGGTAATAGGTGAACAGCGTGCCTTCAGGAGTCTCGGAGATCACAGTGGGCACGTCAGTGGGATCAGGGCCATCGGGCTGTGACTGAACCTCGGTGAGCACAGTGTGCATGTCCAGGTCACCCGACCAGCTGTTGATGTCATTCCACTTGCCGGCAAGACCAGTAGCGATGTAGGCATCATCGCCATAGGCATAGACATCGCCAGCCGAGCCGTTGAGGCTGATGGTATTGCCATCGATGGTGAAAGTGGCTACTTCATAACCGGTATCATCGACCTCGATATATTAACCTCCATTGTCGTAATAGTAATAGGTAGTGCCGAAGGTCAGCACCACATAGGCATCATAGTAACTGTCATACTCAAGTTCTTGTCCTAGGGGCACCGTGATCGTGTTGCCGTCGATGGTACCCTCGACCCATGCGCCGGTCTTATAGCCCGAGATGGGATCCTGCATGTAGATGGTCACGCCATCGGGGGCATAGACGATGTTGCACTCACCGCTCTGGGTGGTCGGGGTCACATAGCCGCCATTGCCGTCAAGCGTCTGGCCCGAACGTTTGTAAACTTTCAACTCGCCCTCGGGTTGGGTGGTAATCATGTTAAGACTGTTACCCCTTGCAATCTTCTCGTTATGAGAAAGGGGACGATGATTCTTGAGGGCACGTTGGGATTTCACCTGCACACTGGCCGATGAACCAATGGCCAGAATCATTGCTGCTAAAATTAATAAAATCTTTTTCATAAATACTTAATTAAAATGAGAAAATGGTTACTATTATGTTTATGTTTAGAATTTCACCACAAGGCTTGGCGTTGCAGACATGAGACGGATGACGGCCTCAAGATTTTTATCGCAAAATTAAAAAAGGCCATTCTCTTTGGCAAGAAAATGGTCAGTGCCTGTGTTCTATTTCATGGAAACAGAACGAAAAACGCTTTATTGATAGACATCTTTCAGTGAAATAAGCCTTGTGGATCGAAACTATTTTTCTTTGGCCATCTTCATGAAGTCTGATGGAGAAATGCCGGTAATGCGCTTGAATGTAACAGTGAAATTGCTGCGGGAATTGAAGCCCAAATTGGCCGCAATGGCCTCGATGGTAAGATGGGCAGACTGATTAGGCTCGTTCAGGATGCGACAGGCCTCACGCACCCGTTGCTCGTTGAGCACCTGTTTGAAGCTCTTGCCGTAACGTTCATTGACCACCTGTGATACATACTTGTAGTTGCTCCCCACCAGGGTAGCCAGTTGTTGAAGTGAGAAATCGGGTTTGCAGATGATGGTGATATCGTCCATCACGTGATTAATGCGTTCAAACAGGCGATCCTTACTTTCCTGGTCAAGTTGGCTTTGATACTTGGGGGCGGATTCCTCTTGCTTGTCAACCGCGTGCGAAGCTGGTTGGTCAGCGGCTACTTTGACATCCAGCAGTTGCACATTTTTTTCGTAGAGATGCCTGATGTAGTTACGTTGCTTGATATTGCTGCGCACGAGCAGTAACAACGCTATCAGGATGATAGCAGTAATGAGACACACCATGAGCAGCAACTGATGAGCTCGCTCGTGCTTGGCCTGAATCTGCTCCACCTGCTCATTGACACGGCGCATCTCTTCCAGGAACCGCGATTTCTCTAACCTCTCGGCATGGCTCTTGTGGATAAACTTGTCACGCGTCTTGAGGTAAATGTATTCAAACTCATTGGCTTTCGGCTCATTACCCATTGCCTTATAGACTCGGATCATCTCTTGATAGGTGTTGATCAGGTCGGTATCCAAGCCCTGACTCTGTGCATCGGCCACATTCTGCTCGAGACACGCAATGGCTTCGGTATAGCGATGCAAGGCAGCCAGCACTTCAGCCTGCTTCATTCGGGCCATGATGATGCACTGCTGGCGGTTAGTCGTCAAGAGCTCGGCCTGTAACGCCATCTGCTTGTAGAATGCCAATGCTTGAGAATATTGCCCTGCCAGAAAAGCCTCCACGCCTTGGCAAAACATGAGGGTACTCTGCCACATCTCCACGCTCTGGTCGAGTGGCAACTGCTTAAAACGGTCCAATTCAGGCTTTATCGGCCGAATGCCAGACTTGCTGTCCACCATGGTCAACATATTATAGACACTCGTCACGGCCACGTTCCATTCCTTGACCTTAACAGCCTGATTAAAAGCGAGCTTTGTATTATCAAGAGCTTCACTCGAGAGCGTTTCCTCACCAAAGAGTTCATCGCGGCTATCCATCAGCGAGGCCAAGTTCATGTAGGCATAGGCTTTATTGACCTCAAAGCCATATTGTTCAGAGATTTCAAGCGAACGGTTCAAACTCTCATAAGCCTTCTCATAGTCGAAGTAATAAGCGCCATAGATATAACCCAGATTATTGAAGGCGCGCGCCACGAGATACACCGAGTCGCGGTTCAGACTCTTATCAGTGACCCGATTTGAGACAATGGTGTAACACACAAGCGCACTATCGACTTGACACAGATCCTGCAAAAAATGCTGCCCGCGATGCATCAGCTCAGACGTGCTCAGTTTAGTCCAGCGATTGTATTGGTCCACACTGTAGGGCACGTGAGTTGCCATCGCCACTAGGTAAAGTATTGATGTTAAAAGAATGATATATCTCCGTTTTACATTCATTAATCAGGTCCGCGCCTAAAGATGCAAAGGTAATTCTTTTTTGACAACTGGGCCGCATATCCACCAACAAAAAGTTGGGACCCATGCAAGATGGACCCCAACACAGTTTTTCACACTTTTAAGCGGACTTCTATCATTTGCCGGTGAGCAGCAGGTCGATGAGTCGGGCCACGTCGGCGATATTGATTTCGCCATCGCCATCAACGTCGGCACAGATCCCGCAAGCATCGCCAGCCGAGCCCAGCAGCAGGTCGATAAGGGTGGTAACGTCCGAGATGTTCACCACACCGTCGTGATCCACGTCACCGGGCTGATAGCCATGACCGTTCTCGAACAGGGTCACGCGCTGTGCCTTGCTCCAGTGGCTCATGGCACCATCGGTGTAGAGGGCCTTGACCCTGTAGTAGAAGGTGCCTGCCTCGGTCAAGTCCTTGACGGTGTACTGCTTGTCGGTGATAGCGGTCACCAGTCGATAGCCGGCATCGCCCTGCTCTTGAGCCTTGAGCGAGTTGAGGTCGTTCACATCGCCGGCATAGACCTTGACCATGCTCATGTCGGGCGAGTAAGAGCTATCGGTCGAGGTAATGGTGATCTGGTCACCCGTGCTGGCGGTCACCAGCCAGGTGTGGGTATTGCCGTAATTGAACTGGTAGCCCACAGCGGCAGTCTGGGTTGATCCCACCGTCAGGTTGCCACTGCCGTAGGAGCCACTGACTGTCGTGATCTGCACCGAGAATACTTCATTTTCGTAGCCCTCGGGCACTGTATAGGAGATATAGCCATTGCCCCAGCTGTTGCTGATGTAGTAGGCCGAATTGCCCACCTTGACGCCCTCGCCGCTCCATGGTGCCGTGAGGGTTATATTCTCGTAGCTGCCAGGGAACCCGCTGCCATCGAGAGAGTCGAGCAGCTCGACAAACGGACGCGAGGACACCTCAAGGGTGTAACTATTGACATTCTTGGCAGGAGTCTCATCGGTCCAGTCGGCACGGAATTGCGTCAGGTTGATGAAGGCCTCGTCGGCAGGAAGCATCACGGGGGCATAGGTCTCGAGGGTGGCCACACCGTTGATGGTGACAGTCTTATCCTCGGCGCCAGGATTGCTCAGCGTAATGGTGGCGGTGTGGCTGCCCACGGTCGCAGGGGCATAAGTCACCGTGATGACCTTGCCAGCCTCTTGCTCATCGACAGCGACCGTCGTGGCATCGATTGAGAAGGCTCCGCTCTCGTCGTTGAGCGACAGCGTGATAGCACTGGTGAGTTCCTGTCCCTTAACTGTGAAGATAGCTGTCGCCGTCTTGTCAACAAGGGCTTCGATGGCGAGTTTGGAAGGATTCACCTTGATGCCAGGTCCCTGGGCGGGAGGCTGAATGCCCAGGATCATCTGTTGCTCGATATCGAATGTCATTCCGCTACTGGTGAACGCATTGAGGGCAAAGTCGCCGTTACCGTCACCGCTCCATCCCCAATTCACATGATAGGTGTTGGTCGAGGGATCATAGCCATCCACGTTGAAGGCATGTCCACTCCAGCCATACCAGTCGCTGTAATCATAGCCGCAATAGACTACAGGGCGACCCTCATACAGCTCTTGCTGGAGCAGCTCGGCCCACTCGGCGTCATTATAATAAACCGCCGTGTCGTTGCCATAATCGTCGGTGCGGGTCTTGAACAGGAGGTTGGCACTCTCCTCGTCATAGCCAAAGAACTTGACTGCCCGCAGGATGTCCTCGCCCATGGCGCCACTGCCGCTGGGCGTGTAGTCCATGTGCTCTTCCTGGCCCACATAGCGCATGAGCCAAGCCACGGCATTGGCCTGGGCGGTGGTATAGGCCCCGGTGTACTTGTCCAGCATGTTGTCCCAGTCAAAGGTGATCGAGGGCAAAGCCTCGATCTGGAAACCGTAACTCTCGTTGGTATAGCCCTCGACAGGAGGTGTCGGGTCGGTGGGATACTTCCAGTAGTAGAACACCATCGATAATGAGGTGGCCGGGCAACCTGTCAGGCAACGCGAGCCATTGTAGGTGGGGCACTGGTTGTAGTAGGGGGCGCTCTGATCCCACTCGGCGGTCAACAACGGTTCCACCTTTGCGGCCTTGAGGCTCGGGCTGGTGGCCGGACGGTCAACGACCAGACCGGGATGAGCCTGGAGGTACTCGATCTGAGTCTTGTAGGTGCCGAGCCAGAACTTCATGTTGTCGGGCATGCGGTTCATGTCCAGCGGACGGTCACCGTAGGCAAGGATTTCCTGGGCACGATCGTCGCCAGCGACAATAACAAACCCCCGATTGCTGTTGAAGATGTAATAGACCGGCTGGTCGGCACGTGAGGAACTGGCCTCGGCATGCACGAGCTTGACATCGGCAATAGGCGCGCCGTTGAAGCGCTGGCTCGACGACTGGCTGCTCAAGAAACGTTGGGCTGCCTTCTGAGCCACCGACAGACTGACATCGGCAGCCTGAGCTGGCAAGACTGCCAGCAAGAGAGCGAGAATAAGCAATAGATTCTTCATAAACGCATACATGTTTTGATAAATATTACATATTATTGTTGTTAACAAATTGAGTTCCTCAAACCTTCCAGGCTCAAATACAATAACAAATTGCGAGCACAAAATTACAAATAAATATCATTTATCAACAATTTTGGTAGTATTTTTATCAATTTGTTTTCCTTTTCCCGCCATGAAGGGTTCAGCAGAAAAAGGTGGGATGAGCCCCATGAAGGACAAACACAGCGCTATAGCAAAAAAATAGCCGCCTGTGTTATGGCGGTTATTGATGTGTACCAAGGATGGTTTGTTACATGATCTGTCCTGCTGTGCTAGAGGCGGAAGGCGATGGGCAGCACGACCCTCACGGGAACGGCATGGTTGCCCACCTTACCCACACTCCACTTGGGCATCGCGCCAATGACGCGGATGGCCTCACGGTTGAGGCTCTCATCGCCAGCGCCGCGAATGACGCGAATATCACTCACCTTGCCGTCGATGCCGACGATGAAGCTGCACAACACACGACCCTGAATGCGTTTCTTGTAAGCATAGTAGGGATACTCTCGTGTCTTGTTGATGAAGTTGATCAGACCCCGCTCGCCACCAGGAAATTGAGGCTGGATGTCCACATAGTCAAACTCATAGACCTCCATGTAGGACCGTTTGGACTGCGGATTGACAGTAGTGACATGACGCACCTGTGCTACCATGGGCAACACTGCCGCCATTGCCAACAATGTCAATAAGCCAAAGCGTAATTGTCTGATCATAGGCATCTTATTTGTATTAAATCAACTGAGATGGTAACGTTCCTGCACCATTTCATGCCACAAATATAGAGTTACGATTGCAAACATCAAAATGATTTAATTTAATTTTGCAAACAATTAGTATTGTTTCAGGCTTTTTGGCTAAAACACGCAGAATTCAAAAAAAATGTAAATGCCTGCTACCCTACCACTGCATTGCTGGCCATAAACAAGCAGCAAGAAAATTATTTGATTTGAATAATTCGATTTGAATAATTCAGAAGGGGCTGGGGCTGGTGAAGGTGAGGAGCTGGCCGGTTGCTGGATGGGCCAGAGTGAGGGTGCTGGCATGGAGCATCAAGCGCGTGGAAGCCACGCCGTAGAGGCGGTCGCCCACGATGGGGCAGTTCAACCCCTGAGGATGAGAACAGTGGACGCGCAGCTGGTGGGTGCGGCCGGTGAGGGGCGCTAGCGCAACACGCGTCGTGCCGCCGACGCGTTCCAGCACATGGTAGCGCGTCACGGCAGGCTTGCCGTGCTCGAGGTCCACACGCTGCCGGGGTCTATCGTCAACATCGGGCCGCAACGGCAAGTCGATAAGGCCAGCGTCCTGCATGACCAGCCCATCCAGCAGAGCGACATATTGCTTCTTGATCGTATGATTCTCAAATTGTTGCTGCAATGCCTTGTGAGTCGCCTTGTCCTTAGCAAAAACTATCAATCCCGATGTTTCCTGATCCAGACGGTGCACCACAATGGGACCGACAGCCTCGGGATGGGACGCCTGATAGCGCGTGAGCAAACTGTCTTCCAGTGCCTTGCCTGGGACAGTGAGCATTCCGGACGGCTTGTTCAAGACAGTGAGCCACTGGTCATCATAGACGACATCCAGCGGTGTTGCGTCCTCCATGGGCTCTTCAAGTGGATTAGTCTCGACATCAAGGCCTTGCAGCATGAAATCGAGGATGGGTTTGCACTTGCTGCGGCAGGCAGGATAAAAGTGACCGTGATGTCGCACCTCGCCCACGGGTGAAGCGCCCCACCAGAACTCGGCCATGCACACTGGCTGCAACCCGTTGTTGTAGGCATAATTGAGCAAGCGCGGGGCGCAGCACTCGCCTGCCCCGGCAGGCGGCAAGGCACCCAGCAGCTTGAACACCTCAACCAGATCACGCCGCTCACCACGGGCATTGCTCACGACAAAGAGGCGGAAGATGCGCTCCTGCAAGGCCTCGCTCATGGCCTTGCGGCGCGCCTTGAGGGTGTCAACGTGATGTTGAAAAAGCGCCTTTTCGTCGGCTATAGCCGCCAGCTGTGCTTGATGTCGCTGACGGATGCGCTTGAGCTCCGCTTTCTCAAATCGGCTTTGGTCGAGCAGTTCCTCATGCTCCTTGTCCGTCAGGTCTCCCATGGCCCTGCGGTTGTCACGCTCCTGCTTGTGACGGGCCATCAGAGCCTTGAAACCGGCCATTTCATCGGCCATTTGTTGCCTGGCGCTTTCCTCGCGCTGCAGCAACAGCGCCAGTTCGTGTGACTGTTCCAGGCGTGCCACCTCATGATTGATGGCAGTAATCTGTGCTTCACCCTGCTTGAACTCGCCCATCGGATCGAGCAGGTCATAGACGGGCGGCACAAAAAAGTCGTGGTGCACGCTTCCGGCCAGATTACCCGAGAATGCCGCCAGATAGCCTAGCCTGCCCTCATGGTCCCGCGCCACCAGCACGCCCAACATCTTGCCAGCCCCCATTTCCTCGGCCCAATCGTTTCTTGAAGCCACATAGCGTTGCACCTGCTCGACTGCCATCAAAGCCAGCGGATGCGGCTCATAACAGAACGGGCATGTGAACCGCTGCGGCAACTTGACAGCCGTCGCCTCACTCTCCAACCGATGGAACTTCTCAATCATCCCTGCAAAATTACAGAATTCACTTTGCATTTCTTGCCTTTTATACTAAATTTGCAGATTAAATAATTTAAAAGTCAAGAAAATGAAATTTATCTCGTGGAACGTGAACGGACTCAGGGCCGTAGTGGGCAAAGGCTTCGGTGACATCTTCAAGGAGCTGGATGCCGACTTCTTCTGCCTGCAGGAGACCAAGATGCAAGAGGGGCAGCTAGATCTTGAATTTGACGGCTACCGCTCCTACTGGAACTATGCCGAGAAGAAAGGCTACTCGGGCACAGCCATTTACAGCCGCCACGAGCCGCTGAGCGTGACCTATGGCATGGGCATCGAGGAACACGACCATGAGGGACGTGTCATTACCCTGGAGATGCCCGGCTTCTACCTCGTGACGTGCTACACGCCCAACAGCCAGGACGGCCTGCGCCGCCTCGACTACCGCATGACATGGGAGGACGCCTTCCGTGCCTACCTGCTCGAGCTCGACAAGAAGAAACCCGTCATCGTGTGTGGCGACCTGAACGTGGCCCACAAGGAGATAGACCTGAAGAATCCTAAAACCAACCGCAAGAACGCCGGCTTCACCGACGAGGAACGTGAGAAGATGACCGTCCTGCTCGACGCAGGCTTTACCGACAGCTGGCGCTTCTTTAACCCCGATGTCACCGACGTGTACTCGTGGTGGAGCTACCGCTTCAAGGCCCGCGAGAAGAACGCCGGCTGGCGCATCGATTACTTCCTGGTGAGCAACCGCCTGCAAGAGCAGTTGACCGATGCCAAAATCCACACCGAGATTTACGGTAGCGACCATTGCCCCGTTGAGGTGGATATCAGGTTTTAGGGACTCCTGCATACAACTTAAAAACTCAATATGATGGCAGTACAAAAGAAATATGATTTTGACCGCGTCGTGAGGATGGTATTAACCCTCTTCAGCGTTGGCGTGGGTGTGTGGCTCGTCAATTACTTGAGCCCGGTACTGATGCCCTTTGTTGTGGGCTTCATCCTTGCCTATCTCATCGAGCCATTGGTCGAGTGGCTGCAAAGTAAGGCCCACATCAAGGCACGAGGCGTTGCAGTGGTGCTGGCCCTGCTCATCGTCATCGCTGTCATCACCGGCTTGTGCTGGCTCATCATTCCCTATCTGATTGATGAGTTTGGTATGATGTCCAAGCAGCTCGCGGCCTATGCCAAGTCGTCATTGAAGATTCCCTATGTCCCCGCCGAGATCAATGACTTTATCCAGCGCTATATCGACCTGGAAAAGATCAACGAGATGTTCTCCAAGCAGCAATGGATGGACTTGATCAACAAGGCAGCCTCGGGAGCCTGGAGCGTGGTGGGTGGCACGATGAGTGTGATCTTCAGCGTCCTGTCGTGGTTCATCGTGCTGCTGTACATGTTCTTTATCCTACTGGATTTCAACAAATTGTCACGCGCATTCAGGGCCGCCATCCCCAGCAAGTACCGCCGAATGGCTCTGCGCATCTTTGGCGACGTGGCCGACACGATGAGCCGCTACTTCCGCGGCCAGGCCGCTGTCTCGTTCTTTGTGGGTGTGATTTTTGCTATTGAGTTCTATATCATCGGGTTGCCCATGGCTATCGCCTTCGGCATGTTTGTCGGTCTGCTCAACATGGTGCCCTATCTGCAGCTCGTCTCCATCCCTATCGCCGCCTTCCTGTGCCTGGTGGCCACGGCAGCGACTGGAGCAAGCTTCTGGGTCATGTTTGCCTGGGTCATCGCGGCCTATATCATCTGCCAGGTCATCCAGGACATGGTGCTCATCCCCACCATCATGAAGAGCCAGATGGGTCTCAACCCTGCCATCATCTTCTTGTCATTGTCGCTGTGGGTCTATGTGATGGGCTTTATCGGACTGATCATCGGCCTGCCGTTGACCACACTCATCATCTCCTACTACTGCGAGTTTGTCCTGCACCAGCCTAACCCGCTGCACAAGTCCAAAAAGAAGGAAGCGCAAAGCAAGAAAACGCCATTGGCATTAACGTCCACCTTGCTCCATCAGTACAGCAACGACAAGCAGAAGTAATGGACAAGACGTTGATTGTCATCACGGGACCCACTGGAGTGGGCAAGACAGCGACAGCCATCGAGCTGGCGCAGCAGCTGCATTGTGACATCATCAATGCCGATTCACGACAGATCTATCGCGGTATCCCCATCTGCACCGCGGCCCCGACACCCGAGGAACTGGCAGCAGCACGGCATCACTTTGTCGCCTTTAAGGAACTGGATGAGAACTATAGCGCCGCCCAATTTGAGGCCGACGTGATGCAGCTGTTACCCACCCTGTGGCAGCATGGGGACTACGCGGTGTTGTGCGGCGGGTCCATGATGTATGTGGACGCCGTGTGCCGCGGCATTGACAACCTGCCCGACATCAGCCCCGAGGTGCGGGCTGCCGTCAAGGACAAACTCGCCCGTGAGGGGCTGGAAAGTCTGATGGAGGAACTGGAACGGCTCGACCCACAATATGCTGCGACCATCGACCGCAAGAACACCAGCCGCGTGTGCCACGGTGTAGAAATCTGCCGCCAGGCAGGCGTGCCCTACTCCACCCTGCGCACCGGCATGGCCAAGCAGCGTGACTTCAAAATTATAAAACTGGCCCTGAACATCGAGCGCGAGCGACTGTTTGAACGCATCAACAAGCGCGTGGACCGCATGGTCGAGGCAGGACTGGAACAAGAGGCGCGCTCGGTGTACCACCTGCGCCACCTCAATTCGCTCAACACCGTGGGCATGAAGGAGATGTTTTCCCTGTTTGACGGCACGATGGACCGCCACACCGCCATCGAGCGCATCAAGAAGAACACCCGCGTCTATGCCAAGAAACAGCTCACCTGGTACCGCCGCGACCCCGACATCACCTGGGTCACCCCCGACGACGCCGTCACCACCACCCTCCACCTTCTCAAGGGCTAACCCAAGTCAAGGTCACCGACGTGCAGTGACACTTCACTCTCGCTGAAAGAGCACCTCATCCGTCTGTTTTTTCAAGCTAGCGGCCTGTGATACCGACACATCACCGGTGCAGTGCAAGCTGCTACTTGCGATATGGGACGGTTCCTGGTTTGGCAGGGGTGTCGGAAGTGTTAATGAATTGTTAATTTCTTTATCTTTATTGCTGGATTCCAAGTGATTACTTGAGCCGCTCGTGGTGCTGTCGCTGACCTCGGGAGAGGAGGATTCTGGAGTGCGTTCTACCTCGTGGGGGAGGTTGTCGTCGCCGATGGTGAAGCGGTACTCAGTGTCGTCGGGAGAATGGCTGAGGTCGTAGCTCATAGCGAGGCGGACGGTGGTAACCTCGCGCTGGGTGGAGAGGGAGAAGACGTCGGAGGCGTCGAGGAAGAGGTACTTGCCAAGGTTGCCTGTGGTACTGGCTTTCTTGCCGAGGTGGTTGTAGCCGATGAAAAGGAAGGCGGTATCGGTGTGGTTGGTCACATCACGGACAATGCGGCAGAACTCAGTGGCCACGTGCACGCCGCAGAAGGGCATGAAGTGGTCGATGTCGTCGATGACGACGAGCTGGGGCTTGAATTGGCGGATGAGAGCCTCGATATTGCGGTTGATGGCGTAGAAGTTTTCACGCTGCCCTCCGAGGATGTCGAGGCAGACGAAGTGGAGGTTCTCCTTGGCCGGACAATGGGCTGCCAGCTCACGGTAGATGCTGGTGCAGATGTGGGGGCCGTGAAGGGTGTCGATCCAGAGGACCTTGCATGCTGAGGGGCTGGGGTGCTGGCTGGAGTTGTGCAAGCTGGAAGCTTGCAATACCCCGACGGGGAAGAGGCTGTTGCAAAACTCCGACAGCAAATATGAGATCGCGCTGCGCGCGAGAAATTTATCAAAATTATAAATAAAATTATAATAAATATCTATTTTGTTAAGGCCGATTTAAAAAACTGCGTCGAGTTTTGCAACAGCCTCCACGGGGGACAGGTCGAGCGGGGAACCGCGGCATAGCCACGGCCCACGGGACAGGTCGAGCGGGGGATCGTGGCATGGCCACGGCACGGGGGACCTGTCGCGGTAGTGCAAAGGTAACACATTTTGGGGCGGTTGTCAAGGGGAGAGAGGATTTTTGATGATCAGTACTTTTCTATTAACTGTTCAAGATGATGTCGATGACGGTGTTGACGTCGGCGATATTCACCTCGCCGTCGCCGTTCACTTCACCCTACTTGCCGGTGTAATACAGGGCAATGTCATCGACACAGGTCGTTCCTGAGCCACCAAGCATTGCGCTGCGGAACACCGCTGGTTGATCTACTCTCAGATTAAGATACCAAGTAGCGACTCTGAGGGTGTCAATCGAGTAGCTGGGCGATTGTGGCTGCGACGCGGCGTGATGTGGTATAGTCAAGAGAGGCCTCGTTGGCGCCCGGGCGACCCATATACAGGTTGGGGTTGACATACTGCATGGCACTGGGCACTGACTCACGGCCCGAGAAGTGGAACTCGTTCAGGCCCGTCACATCACGGATTTCCTTGATGTTCTGCTCGGTCACGCCACTGCCGGCCATGAGGATGATGCGTCCTGCCGCCTGGCGGTTTAGTCTGGCCAGTAAATCCACGCCCTGGATGGCCTTGGGCTGCTGGCCCGAAGTCAGGATGCGGTTAAATCCCAGAGCGATGATTTGTTCCAATGCCTGCTCGGGATCGGCTGCGCGGTCAAAGGCCCGATGCATCGTCACGCTCATCCCCTGGCTGCACTCCATCAGGTAGCGGTTCTTCTCGACGTCAATAGTGCCGTCGGCCTTGAGGCAGCCAAACACGACACCGTCCACGCCCAGGTCCCGGCACACGGCAATGTCGGCGGCCATGCGCTCCACCTCCAGGTCACTGTACAGGAAGTCGCCACCACGCGGGCGGATGATTACATGCAGGCGCGTCGTTGTCAACACACGTCGCGCCACCTTGATTTCTCCATAACTGGGCGTCGTGCCGCCCTCGGGGATGCCCGCGCACAATTCCACGCGGTCGGCACCGCCCTGCTGTGCCGCCAGGCAGGATTCCACCCCGTTGGCGCACACCTCAACCATAAACTCTTCACGTTTCATAACCAAAAAATCAATAATTACATCAAAAGAACCGTCCCTATTTTACCCAAGGATGATGTCGATGACGGAATTGACGTCGGCGATGTTGATCTCGGTGTCGCCGTTCACATCGCCGGTGTGATTCATGTTTCCCGACAGGATCATGCTGATTATTGCATTCACGTCGGCAATGTTGACCTCACCGTCACCATTCACATCGCCCTTGAGGAACCCGTCCTGAGGCATCATGGCATAGATGAGTTCCATGCCTGGAATCTTGAGACTGTAGGACTCACCTGTGGTGACGGCATTGTAAGTGATGTAATAATACACCAGATGCAACGGGAAGTTACCCAAGTCGCTGGCGTCACACACATCGGTCACGGGAACGTCGATCGTGTATTCCCCATCTACCGCCTCACCAACAGGGTACTCGACGGTGACGCGCTCGCCGTAGGCATTGCCGAGGAGCACCTTGACCGTCTTGAGCTGCAAATCGCCAGGCAGCAAGCGCAATCGCAACGTGTCAGGCAATCCCCACAGCCTCACGTCCTTGGCCAACTTGATGTAGGGGTTGCGAGACGAACTGCCGGTAAAATCTATCTGCAGACCATTGTCCAGGGCGGTTATTACGCGATCCTTGCCGCCGCTCTGGCCGACGTTCCACGTGTCAGGGTCGATGGGGCCGTTCTCGACGGTGGTAACGCGAGCCTTGGGGTTCTCGACGCTCACCAGCAGCGAGTCGGCCAGCAAGGGATGGCTCGAGCCGACGAATGTCTGTCCGTCGGCCACAGCGGTGATGACGCCCAGGTCATCGACGGCGCAGACGCTCTCATCCATTGAGGTCCACGCCACCACACTAGGGTCCACCTTGTCCAGGCCGTAGCCGCTCACGCCGTTAATGTTGATGGCATAAGGGTGAAAACCATCGATGACCACACTGTCGCTTACCAGTTGCCACTGTGCTTCCATGATGGTGACAGGCTGGGTAGCGGTAATGCCGTTATAGTGAGCATACAGGTTGCCCGATGCAGGTGTGGACACGGCATGGAAATAGCCCTCGTCGTCGAAGTAGCCCACCTGGGGGTCGCACGTGAAGGTGCAGCCCTGCAGGTCCCTGGTCTTCAACACGCCATACCGGTTATAGCCCCACACACCAAACGCAGTGGTCGCCGAGATCGACAGATTGTAGCACCGCGGCTCAAAGTTGATGATGCCAATCTCCTCGTCCTGGGGAGCGACCGACACAAACAGGCAGCCGTTGCCCACGGCGCGCACGGGACCATCGCTGGGATGGTTCAACACCTCGTCATTGACAAGGATGCACGACGAGCCGCCACCGTCCAGATTCACGGCATTGACGGCACCCAAGGCGTCAAAAATGCCTTTCATCTCCAGGAGCGTGACGCCCACCGAGGTGAGATGTCGCCCGTCCACAACCACAAAATAGAGGCGCGTGCTGTCGGCATTAAAGCCGATAGCCGTGCGGGGATGCCGTTCAGCCCAGTCCTCGCAGAACTGGCCATTCTGCATGATGATGTGGTTACTGCCACCAATGAGCTGATGGATGTTGACGTCGCCAGGCTCGTTGTTGAGCGTGAGGCGGAATGAGACACTTAACTCGTCGCCCACGTGCAGCGATGCAGCATGGTTGGCATAGGTGCCCTTGAGCCACAGGATGGCCTTGCCGTCGGGAATCGTCGTCGAGCCTTTTGCATCAAAGATATCCTCGATGATGCACTGCTCCACGCCGTTGGCACTCCAAGTGAAAGGGTTGCCTGCCGGCCGCAGCAACACCATCTTCCCGTCACTGGACCCGTCATAGGTCACGGGGCCATAGCTGCGGGTGAAGAGGATGGACTGATTGGCGGCAATATTCTCATAGGCATACCGCATGCGGTTCACCAGATTGAGGGCAAACGTCGTCTCGCCATTGGTCACAGTTCCAGTAAACGTCAGGCGGTCGATGTAAGGCCGATTATCATTGTCCAGAACCAGACAGGCACGATTGTGGCTGCTGAGGACCAGCTCGCCATCACGCACCTGGCCGCTCAGGGGCAGTCCCACCTCGTTGGAGGGCGATGTCATGAAGAAGTCACCGTTGACGGCTCCCACCACCTCATGCCCGGGCCGGTTGTTGCGCGCAGCCATATTGACGGGCGTCTCGCTGCCCACGGCCTTCTCGGCACCCAGGCAGGTCTCCATGACGATGTAGGGATTAGTCAAGTCCATCTCCACAACGCTCACCTTGAGTGGCAAGGCCGGAATGTCATATTTTGCAGCCGTCACGCCAGGTCCCGCCAAATGCGGGAAGATGAGCGTGTCCACATCATATTTCTTGTCACCGATAGTCCACTGGTCACGGGCATAGCCTGTGGCGGCGGTCCCCACAACCAGCGCTACAAAGGCAACGAGCAAGAATGGCCGTTTCATGAGTTCAGGATGATATCAATTACCGCATTCACATCGGCGATATTGACCTCGGTATCGCCGTTCACATCGCCCTGGGGATTGATGTTCCCGGTCAAGATGCAGTCGATGATGGCGTTCACGTCGGCAATATTCACCTCGCCATCGCCATTGACGTCCCCCTTGCGGCCCGGCTGGGGCTGCCCGCCGGCATCCACATTGCGGCCGATTTTGTAGACCGCCATACCGTTATAGGCCTTGAAGGTGAGCAGTGTCACCTCCTCGTAGCCCTCGTCATCGATGCCATACTCGACAGCAAAACAGTGCACACGCAGTCCGCTATCATTGACCTTGCCCAAGCTATCGGCAGGAATCTTCCAGTACTTGGTCATGCCTTCCAGCTGCTGGCCCTCACCCAACTCGCAGATGTTGGCCTGACAGCCGTGGCCATTGCCATTCATGTCGGCATCGACATACACGAGGAAATTGCGCCCGTCGAGATGGAACTCGATGCATCCATTGGGTGTGGACTGGGGCCACAGCTCAGGATCCACCGCCTCAAACGAGTCAATCACCGAACCCGAGAAGTCATAGACGACTGGCGCGGTGTCAAAGCAGTCGATGTAGAACATCTCACCACTGTAGAGAGATTCCTCGTCGGGACCTTCAAGCATCTTGATGACCGGTGCCAGCGAGAAGCCCGTCTTGGTCTCGGGATAGAAGTTGATCACATCCATGTAGGGGTCGCCATCAAAGCCGCCCTCCCACTCGCCGCCCTGGTCGGCATGCATGCGGTAGAGGGTGGGGAAACCCGGGTCGGCCGTTGAACCCGACACCGTCATGATGTTGCACTCGGCCTGCTCCAGGGTCAAGTCGCCAATCACATCCAGATAGTCGGTGCGCTGGGGTGCATCGCCCTTGTCCATCTCGACCACGAGCGTCAGTTCGCCGGTCTCGGTATCGACCATATAGACAGGGATATACTGCTGCACCGTGCTCGTCATGGGAGCCACCCAGATGTGGTGAAAACTGTCCTTGCCGATGCTCGCTACACCCAGGAAGCGGCCATAGGGGGCGCCATCGAGGGTCAGTGGCAGGTCAGGCAACTGGCTGCCATCGGCAGCCGAGAACCGGTGGATAACCGACTGAGAAATCGAGTCATTGCCGACAATGACCGCAAGTTCCTCGCTGCGGGCCACATAGATGATGCCCTGATCCATCGTCGCCGTGCGGGCACGCTGGTTGCAGATGGCGTTGCTCGTGTAATCGGTGCCACTGTGCACGCGGTCAAATATCCACTGGTTGGCAATCCTGATGCCATTCACCTCGGGGTAGGCCTGGCCATCGGTCACAGCCATCGCAGACAGAGCCGCAATAAACATTGCAAACAAGAGAGGTAATGATTTTTTCATAACAGATGAAATTATTGTGAAGTTAAACTGTATTCTTGAAGTGGAAAATGCCGCGGATTGGGCGCGGACGTGACAGACACTCCGAGCAATCCGCGGCTATCTCTGTTTATCGGGGCAATCAGCTCCTGAGGATGATATCGATGATGGCGTTCACGTCGGCAATATTCACCTCGCCGTCACCATTCACATCGCCAGCCTTGTCGTTCACGCCCGAGAGGATCTTATCGATGACCGCATTCACGTCGGCAATATTCACCTCGCCGTCACCGTTCACATCACCAGTGATGCCAGGCTGCTCACCGCCCGAGACGTTGCGGCCAATCTTATATACCGCCATGCCGTTATAGCACTTGAAGATGAAGAGCGTCACCTCCTCGTTGCCCTCGGCATCGGTGCCATACTCGATATTCATGCTCTGGACACGCGTGCCGCCATCACTCATGGCACCCAGCTCGTCGGGCACCATCCAGTAGCGCTGCATGCCTTCCAGTGTCATGCCCTCACCCAGCTCACAGATGTAACTCTGGCAGGCCTTGTTGACCATCGTTGTGGCATCAACACCCGTGTATTGTGCAGCCACATACACGATGAAGTTGCGGCCGTCGAGGGTAAACTCGCACACACCGTTGGCACCCACGTCCATGGGCCAGAAGTCGGGGTCAACATTCTCAAAGCCTTCCACCAGCGTTCCCGTCACGTCATAGAGGATGGGCGACGTCGTGAAGCCGTCCACATAGAACAACTCGCCACTATAGCGTGTGTCTTCATCCTCGCCCAGGATCATCTTCACCACGGGACCATAGCCCCACTGGGTCACCGTCTCGGGATAAAACTCGAGGATTGCCAGATAGGGGTCGCCGTCAAAGCCACCCTCAAAATCGCCGCCTTGATCGGCATGCCAGCGGTAGATGACCTCTGAACTGGTGCCCACGGTCATGATGTTGCACTCGGCCTGCTCACGGGTCAAGTCACCCATCACGTCCATGTAATCGCAGCGAGCCAGCACATCGCCCTTTTCAAGGTGAGCCACCAGGGTGAGCTCGCCCGTCTCGCCATCCAGCAGATATATCGTTGACTCGGTAGCCAGCTCGCTGGTATAGGGAGCGATATACAGGTGGCCGAAGTTGTCCACGCCGATGGTGTTGGCGTTAAGCGTCGAGGTGCCATAGATGGCGCCGTCAAGCGTCAGCGGCAATTCCTTGACCATGTTGCCCGTGGCAGCATCGAGCTTATAGACAACACTCTGCAGCAGCGTGTCGGTACCCTGAATGATGGTATTGGCATTGGTACGCGCGATGTAGATGTAACCCTCGTTCATCACAGCGGTGCGCGCATAGGTGTTGCAGTAGGGCTGATTGGCCCACAGGTCCTGAGTGTGGGCACGGTCTTGAATCCACATGTTAACGATTTTGATGTCATTAACCGGCTCATAGTTCACGCCGTCGGTCACAGCCCAAGCGTAGCAAACGGCAGATGCAGTCAATAGTAATAAGAGTAGTAATTTTTTCATAATCAGTTGGTTATTAAGTTGTTATATTTCATTGTCTTTTCAATCCTCGTTTGATGTTAGCAAAGTAACACAAAAAAATGCTACTTTCAAAATCTTTTTGAAGTTTTAAGTTGTAAGTTTTAAGTTTTAAGTTTTAAGTTTTAAGTATTGGAGTTTTAAGTTTTAAGTTGTAAGTTTTAAGTAAGGTTACTAACGCCTAACACCTAAAATCTAACACCTAAAATCTAACTCCTAAAATCTAACTCCTAAAATCTAACTCCTAAAATCTAACTCCTAAAATCTAACTCCTAAAACCTAACACCTAAAATCTAACTCCTAAAACCTAACGCCTAACACCTAACGCCTAACACCTAAAACCTAAAGCCTAACACCTAAAATCTAACTCCTAAAACCTAAAGCCTAAAACCTAAAGCCTAATTGCTCGTCCATCCAGGCGAGACGCTCATGAATCCAGCGCTTGAGATAGGCCACCTCATCATCAAAGTCCTTGGCGATATAGTAGTTGGGCCACACATACTTTCCCCAAGTGGGCCAAGCCTGGCTATTGCGGGCCTCGGCGCCATGCGAGGTAAGTTCGGTAACCAGCGAGTCGATGGTGGCCATGATGCGCTCCTCGCTCAGGTTAGACTCGCGCATCTGGGCCCAACGGGCCTTGAGGGCGGCAACGTAATCAGGATCGCTGTTGAGCCTGTACCACCAGAACGGCACCAGATACACCTCGTTGGCACCATAGAGCACATCGTTGCTCTGATAGATCCACGTGTCGGTGCGCCATCCCTCACAGTTCTTACTGTTGCCATAGGCCAGATTGGTGTCCCACAGCGCCATCTTGAAGCGCCCGTCAACGCCATCGCAGCGCTTGTAGAACTTGCCGCTCAGGCGGTAGCCGTCCACGTTGTGCCCCAGCTCGGTGATGAGCTGGTAATCGATAAATGACCCCACGTCGATGAAACGACGGTAGCCTGTCGCGGGGTCGCGGTAGTCGGGCGAAGCCAGGGCCGCCTCCATCTGGTTGATGCGGCCTTGGATATAGGCGAGCTGTCCCTTGTCAAGTTTATCGTGGTCGGGAAACTTGTACTGCATCAGGATGTTCTTGTCCTTATAAGGGACACCAGAGCTGCTCACGGGATGGTAACGCGAGGTATAGGTCACCTCGTCATTACAATCCACCTCCAGCATGTAGTCGCCCGTGAGCGCGTCACCGCGGGTGCCAGGCTTGTGCAAGTCAAGGCGGTATTTACCCTTCGACACCAGTTCACACAGGATGTACACGCCATAGTAGGTGCCATCCAGGAAAACTTCGCAGTAGCGTCCTCGGGGCGTGAATTCCATCCACGGCCGCATCAACTCAAAGGACAACAGGTCACGCATCATGCTCTTGTCGGCATAGGGGGCAAGCAGCGCCCAGTTGTCGTCCATGCCCATGCCCAGGATTTTGACCTTCTTCTTGGAGCCATACTTCAGCGTGCCATCCAGGGTATGGAACGAGTAAGGCTTCTTGGGCGAGTCGTTATAAGTTGAATTGCCACGGTAACGCAAGGCAATGTGCCCCACATAGTCGATGCGTTGACCTGGATGGGCAACCATGTCGGCATAGTTGAGAGCCCCACGGCCATTGTCGATGATTTTCATGCGGGCATCAATGCGCCGATAGCGGTCAATATCCCTGCCACCCACCTCGATCCACACAATGGGCAAATTGGTCGCGGTGAGTTTCACCCCAGTGTCAACAGGAGGGAAATTCACCGACTCGCGCTGCCGGCAAGCCACTAGCGCCAGCAACAGCAGCATCAACAACGTCGTTATGGGCATCAGTCGTTTCATACCGGATGCGCAAAGGTACAAAATTCTCTTGACTAGGAGAGGATAATGTCGATAATGGCGTTGACATCGGCTATATTGACCTCACCGTCGCCGTTCACGTCACCCGCAGGCATCATATTGCCCGTGAGTATCATATCGATGACGGCATTGACATCGGCAATGTTCACCTCACGGTCACCGTTCACATCTCCAGCGACGGCCTCATGGTAAACAAAGGAGCGGATATCGGTATAGTCGGTGTATTGCAGGGCCGTGCCGGTGACAATCGTGCGATAGGCATAACGGGCCCGCACATAGTAGGTCTTGCCATCGGACAGTTTGCCGGCTCCCTTGATGTCACCCAAACGGGGCGTCTCGAAGGTGCCGCCCTCTATCGTGCCATTATAGGACGAGCGCACCGGGAACGACTCCGACGAACTGATCTGTACCCTCAACGAGCCGATGCCCTCGACGGGCTCAACCCTGACCACGTCGGTCGAGTAGAGCATCGTGTCCTCCTCTCCAGGAACGATAAACACGGGCACAGGAGGAATGACCTCGATTGTGGTGAACGACGAGACCGGCGTCGTTACCGTCATGTCGCGATAGGTCGCAGTGACGCGGGCATAATAGGTCGTGGCACCGGCTAGCAGGTACTTGGGCACCTGCCATTGCGGCTTGGTCTGCAGCACGCTGTCGGGGTTGCTCATCGTGGGGGAAGTGGACAATTCCAACATATAGACCGTGCCCGGCGCCCCTTCGGTCCATGTGATGGTAGGGGTCAAGGGTACGGCGGTAGAGGCATCGGCGGGCGAGGAGATGCGCATCTGTCCTAAGGTGAAATGCCGCAATTCACTGGCACAATCCCACTGGTTGAGGCCCCTTGCCACCACGCGCCACCAATAGGTGCCACTAGTAAGAGACGGGAACTTAGCCAGAGGGCTAGTCATCGAATCCGTCTCGACCTGTGCCACGAGCGAGTCCATCTGCTGGTTGGCAAAGATTTGCACTGTGTAGGTTGCGGCATTACCATGCCATTGCAGGAACGAGAGCTCGGTCACTTCGGCTCCATCCTCAGGATAAATCAGTACAGGTTGCTCGGCCTGCATCGGCACCACACCCGGTGTGGCGGGAGCATACTCGTTTTCCCAACGGTCGAGGATGGACACCGCATAGCGGTAGCCCTCACGCTTCTTGCCGGGCAGGTTATAAGACACCCAGTAGCTGACGCCATCGATGTATTGCGCCTGACTGCGGAATTCGCTATCCTGCACACTGTCGGGGATGGTGTAGATGACATAGCGCACGTTGGGGATGCTGTCCCACGAGAGCACGCCATCGTTACAGGTCAGATTGGTCACCGTAGTATAGTTCTGGTCAGGGCTGAGCCATGCCGGAACGGGATTGAGGGCAATGGTCGAGTACAGGCTGTCGCGCAGCCAAATGCGCAACTGCCGCACCTTGCCGTCAATTTTCTCGCTCTTGTTGCGCCATGTGCCGTAGCGGAAGTAAACCATGCCCGGATTGCCTCCAGAGGCCATGGCCTCGCGCATGACACGCCCCTGCTTGACAAACTCGGCCAACGTCCATCCTTCCTCATCAGGGACCCACTGGCTGATAAAGACGTGGCGGTTAAATCGCGCGGCCATCTTGCCCCACCAGGTGGTGACCCCGGTAAATGTGCCAGTCGTTTTCCAGTACACCTGCGGTGCCAGGAAGTCTACCGTGCCGCGCGTGAGCCATGCCATCGGATCACTGTAAATCTGGTTATACTGCCAGTCACTGCCCACGGGACAGGGCTCGACGCCATACTTGTCGGCAACGGCTTGGGAGGTGCAGGCCACACCAGCGGGACCGATGCCGAAGCGCACCCATGGCTTGGTCGATTTGACCATGTCGTTGACGTCCTTGACCATCTGGTTGACGTTCTCGCGGCGCCAGTCACCCTGACTCATCGTGCCGCCACTGTCCCTGTAGGCGTTATAGAGGTCGGCATCGAGCGTGAACGATGGGTTATCCTGATTGTAGAAATAGTCGTCAAATACCAGTCCGTCAACGTCATACTTCGTGATGATGTCCTTGCACACGTCCACCACGCGCTGTCGCACCTCGGGAATACCCGGGTTGAGCACCGTCTCAAAGCTGGTGGACAACAACCACTCGGGATGGGTGTAGATGTAGTCACGCTCACTTTGTCCCCACCTGTTGTCGCCATGTCCATAGCGGTAGGGATTGACCCATGCATACACCTCGATGCCGCGCTTGTGCGCCTCCTCGACCAGAAATCCAAACGGATCAAATGCCGGAGCGACGCCACGCGTGCCCGACACATAGCTCGACCAGGGTTCGTAGGCCGAGTTGTACATGGCGTCACACATCGCCCTGACATGGTAGTACACCACGTTGATGTGGTTCACACGCATGGTATCGAGCATCTTGCGGCAGGCGTTCTGCATCGTGGGCGTGTTGCGCTCGGTGATGGCACCACTGGGCCAGTCATTCAAGTAGGCGGTCATCCAGATGCCGCGCTGCTCGCGCTTGGGCGCCACGTCGGCGGCATCGGTGACAAAACTGGCGGCCAGCGCCGCCAGTAATGCTATCAGGATTATCCTGGGTTTCATGAGTTGTTAATTGTTAATTGAACCGTTAATTCTTAGAACAGGTTGGTCAAGCGCGGGTTGATGCACACGCCCAGGATCCTGTCCTTATTGCCGTTGAAGTTATAGACCTTGCCGTCCTCGGGATTGAAGTAATACAGGCCGGTGGTGTAGGTCTTCTCGGTCGTAGCGGCCCGGAAGCCGAAATAGACGTAGTGGGTCTGGGCATCAACGGCCATCTGCGTGGTGTAAACTCCCTCGGCATCGGTCGTGTTGATGGGATCGGCCTCCATGGTGATGAAGTTGATGTACTTGTCGTAGGTCACCGTGGCGTTCTCGGCCGGAATGGCATACTGCGTGAAGCCCACGCCAGGCGTTGTGCCCTTGGTCATCCACACATACAGGTAACCCAAGTCCTCGTCGAGCGTGAAGGCGCGTGGCTGTGTCGTTTCGAGCACAATGGGATGCGGAATGGGGACACCGGTGCCGGTCTTGCCGATATCGCTGGGACGGAAGCGGTAGATGCCGTTACCTGAATAGTTCTTAGCCCACCAGAACATACCGGAGCGGTCAAGGTAAAGTCCCGTGTGGATAGCACCGTAGGCGATGCCTTGACCATAGTAACTCAACTGGTTGTTGACCACATAGTAGCCAGCAGTGCTGTTGAAGTTGGTCTGCTCGGTCTCACCGCGGGCACTCAGCGGCATGGTGCGTATTCCCGTATTGCGGTCGGTGTAATAGAGGGTAGTGCCGTCGGTGCAACCCTGGAAGGGGTCGTTGAAGGCGGGACCGCCCACATTTGTGACCATGATGTTGGTCGTCAAGCCGTCGGCACTCATGACAGTGATTTTGCCATCTCCCAGGTTGCCGGCCTCATCGTTGATGTAGTAATACTGCTTGCCGCAGTCCAGAATATAGACGTTATCCTGCTCGATGGTGGCACTGTCGGTCACGGTCTTCTCGGTGGCAAACACCAGCGTGGTGGGCATATTGCCCGAGCTCACGCCCATGTCAAACGGCAGGTTCTTGGTGCCAGCGGGCAACTTGGAGAGATCCACCAGTTTCATGGCCATGATGTTGCCGCCCTGGGTGGCATAATAGAGTGTGGGCGCCGGAATTGATGAGCCCACCTGCACGTTGACGTAGCTGTCCTCCAGACGGCGGTTCTCGCCATTGATGTCAAACCAGGTCTGGAGGGTAATCTTCTGCGAACCGATGTTGCTGAAGGTCAACTTGCCAGGGTTGTCGGTCGTTCCGTCCTCGTGGCTATAGCCCTCAAAGGTCGTGATCAGGTTGCCCTGAGCATCACGTGTACCCTCGGGGAAAGTCCACACATACTTGCAGGTCAGGTTCTCGGGATTGGGCAACTCAATGTCGAGTTTCACCTCCACATCGTTGATGACAACCGGCGTCGCGCTCTGCTCAACCACGCTCAACAGGGGTGCGATGTCATAGATGAGCAACGGATAGGTGCAACTGCCCACACCATCCACCGTCAGTGTCACCTGATAGACACCGGCTTTGTCATACTTGTGAGACGGGTTCATCTCGGTCGAGGTTGTTCCGTCACCGAAGTCCCAGGTCACCTGTCCCGACTTGGACGAGGTGTTGGTAAACTCGACCGTCGATACCACATAGAAGTCAAGGCCATAGCGGTCATCGTCCACCCTATAGGTGAAGTCCACATCCTTGGTGGCGAAATTGCCATAGTCGGGCGTCTTGTCGATACACGACACCGCCATTACCGCCATCAGGGCCAGGAATGCGATTTTATTGAATGTCTTCATATTGTTAAAGTTTTTAGTTTTTAGTTTTTAGTTGTAAGTATTAATTCAGTTAATATCGTTAGTACAGGCGATGGTGACTATACTTAAAACTTACAACTTAAAACTTACAACTAGTTTAGGGTCACTTCTTTGTTATCGGTCGTCACACCCACCTTGCCATCGGTGTCATACACACGGAATTGAGGTTCCAGGAAATAGGTGCGGCTGAAGTTCACCGTATAAACCTTGTCGGCCGTGTTGTAAATCCACGACGTGAAGGGAATGGTCTCAAGCATGCTCTTGAAATAGGGCATATACTGACGACGCACCGTAGTGATCTTGCCACCGGTGTCATCGCTGTAGCGCGAGAAGAGCCAGAAAGCCGACTTGTAAACCGGCTGCACATTAACGCCGGCAGGAGCATCGCCCACCTGGGCAATCTCGTGGTACACGGCACTACCGTCATCGCCCACGGTGATATAGTAGTAGTGATCCACTTCATCGGTGGTGAACCAGGCGTCAGACTTGTCGGCCGATGCCGTTACCGTGGGGAAATCCATGTTATACTGACCATTGAGCTGGTTAAACAACTCAGCAGGGAAGTCGTAATTGATATAGACGTTGCGCAGGTCGTTGTAGTAGGTGCTGTCCTTGGTCAAGGCATTGACCATGTAGTCCATGAACTCCTGCTGGAACGTCGAGGGATAATAACTGTCAAACTTCTCCTGGTCCCACTCCTCGGGATTGACCCAGGCCACCGGAGCCAGGGTGCGCGAGGTGGGGAAACTGTCGGTCAACACATACTCATATCCGTCCCACTCGGCCTTGCTGTGGGGATAGCTGGCCACCATCTGGCTGGAGCGCACCGTATCGGTCAACGAGTAGTTCTTGGTATAAGCGAGCGAGGTGGTCAGCTTGCTGGTTGCCGTGGCGACCTGCTCACGCTTGATCAGGCACCACACCTCGCTATGGTCTATTGCTTTCTCGCTAGTGGTGTAGTACTTGCCCTTGAATGTGGCATATCGCCCTGCCTTCACCACCGTGGAACCCTGTTCCCAGTCCACCGTGGGCAGCACCTGACCAAGTTCGCCATTGTCGGCAAACGGGTCATGTATCGCACAGGATGAGGTGAGCAATGCTACCAGAGCCATCAGTCCATATAATTTATATCGTTTCATAATTGATGTCAACTATTAACTGTTATCTATTAACTATTAACTACTCTTGGGTCAGCGAGGTGACAACGCCGTAGTCGTGGGCCCATATCATGGGTTCCTGCAACCACTTGTAGTTCTTGTAGGCGCCCAGGCGCTCGAGCTCCTGGCGGTTGTACTTCTCCTCGGTCTCGGGGTCGTAGTTGATGCGCTGAATCCAGGTGTTCTCCTTCTGCTCCTCGGTCAAGCCGTCAATCCAGTAGGCCGAATAGAGGTTGTAAGGACGGCGCAGGGTGGGATAAACAATCTCCTGGTTGTCACCGATGCCGTAGTGGTTACGGTTGTTGCTGTAGTGGTAACGGCGCATGTCGGTCCACTGCTCGGGCTGCAGGTACATGGCGATGTACTTTTGCTGCATCAGGTCACTCAGCGAGAACTCGCTGGGATTGAAGAACCAGTGCTTGTTGCCGCGGTCAGTCACCTTGTGTACCGACACGTTCTTGCCCTTGTAGTAATCATCGTTGTCGAGGAAGGCTGCAACCTGTCCGTCCCAGTACTCAGCGGCTTGGTAACCGGGCTTACCGCCAGCAACCGAGTTGCCGGGGTACTTGTTGTCGGTCGATGCGTTGTAGTTCTCGTTGGGATAGAGTCGCAGGAAGGCGGCAAGATGGCGCTGGATGTTCCACTGGGTGGCTTCCTTGGCCAGGGCGCACGCCTCGGTCTTGTTACCCATCCAATACATGGCCTCGGCCTTGATGAAGTAGAGTTCCTCCATCGTGAAGATGGGGTTATAGGCATCGGCAGCGCCGGCATAGGCGCCCATGTACAGGTTAGGATAATTGGCGATTTTGTAAGAAGTTCCCATGCCGATATTGTTCTCCAGATAACGCATCTTGATGCGCTCGCTGGCCACCGAGGGGCTTGCAGGACCAGTGCGGGCAATCATCAGCAATCCGCAGCGCGGGTCATTGGCAAAGCCGTCGTGGGCGCCCTCGGCGTTGAACATACCGCAGGTCATCTCGTTGTCGGGCTTGCTGATACCCATCAGATCGACCATGAAGAATTTGCTCGGGATGGCGCTACCCAAGAGGTTGCCGCGCGACTCCCATGAGTTGATGACCGGCTGGGCAACACTCCACACGGCATTCTGTGTGCCCGTGCCGCCATCCCAGTAATAACGCGGCTCGTTACCGAACCACGGGTCACGGCTACCCTGGTAGTCAAACACGTCGCCCTTGCGCCACTGGTTGATGGCGGCGTCGGCAGCGTCGATAATCTTCTGGCACATTGCGGGACTGCGGTCCACGTTGGGGATGTTGCGCAGCAGCAAGCGGGCCTTGATGGCATATACCAGGCCTTTCCACTTCTCGAGGTCACCGCCATAGACGCGGTCTTCCTTGGCCGTGAGCGGCTGGTTGTCGGGATTATTCACGATAGCGGGATCCTCATACATCTTGATGAGGTCTTCACACTCCTGGAACATCCAGGCATAGACCGAGGCCTGCGTGTCATAGGTCGGAGCGATGCTCTTGTAGGCCTCGCTGCGGGGGATATCGCCAAAGGCATCGGTCGTCAACTGAGTGGACATCAGCATGATAGTTCGCCCTATCAACTCATAGTTGGGCGAGTTGATGGCTTGGGAGTTCTTCACCAGATTATCGGTATTCTTGCCGATGTCGTAGAAGTGGCGGCGCCACATCGGGTGGCGATTCATCGTCAGCATCTCCCACTCGCACTTGTAGCTGTAGGCACCCACCGAGCTCTTGCCGCCGGTGGTGAGCATCTGGGAGAAGTAGGCGTAGTACTCACTGTGGTCATAAACAATCTGCTGGGCGTAATAGATGATGACGGGCAAGCCGTCCTTGGCATCAATCACATGGGCCCTGTCGGGGTTGACGTTATCGTCGAGGACATCGTTACAGCTCACCGACACCAGGCCAACCAGCATCAATAATGCTAAAAATTTGATCTTTTTCATAGTCGTTGGCCTTTTTAGAATGTTGCTTTAAGCGTGAAATTGAAACTGCGCGTGCTGGGCACGTTGTAATTGTCGATACCGGCGCTGCCCGTACCGCCTCCGGTTCCTGCCAGTACCGCCGGATCATTACCACGGTACTTGGTCAACAGGAACAGGTTGCGGGCCGTAGCGGTGAGCGACAAGCCCTTAACGGGCCAAGTGCGCTTGAAGTGCTTGCCAAAGTCGTAACTCAGCGTCACATAGCTCAAGCGGATATAGGAACCGTCCTCGATGAAGTTGGACGATACGGTCGAGTAATAGGTGTTGATGAAGTAGGAGTCAAGCACGATGGGCGTCGTGTTCTTGACATAGGTCGTCGTTCCGTCGGGACCGGGCACGGCCTGCACGCCGTCGATGATGTACTCGCGGTTGCGGTACTTGTCATAGAGGCTGCTCATGCCGTTGGTGATCTGGCTGCGGCCCGTGACGTTGACCACGTCACCGCCCTTGCGGCCGTCGAACAGGAACGACAGCGTGGCGTTCTTGTAACGCAGCGTGCTGCCCACACCCAGCAGCCAGTCGGGCTCACGGTTACCGATGTAGAGGCCCTTGGCGGCATCGATGATGGGATAACCGTTCTCGTCACACACGACACGGCCTTCGGGGTCACGCACGTAGTCCTTACCCGAGATACCCGTCGATGACTCATGCAGGCGGGCAACAGGGAAGATGTCGCCATACTGGGTGCCCTGGATCTCGGTCAACTCGTTGGGCAGGTAGAGCACCTTGCTGCGGTTGAACGAGAAGTTGGCCAGTGCGGTCCATGAGAAGTCGCTGGCCTTGATGATGTCCTGATTCAACGAGATTTCCATACCATGATTCTTCAAGCTACCCTCGTTGCGGGTCTGTAGAATCACACCCGAGGCGGGCGACACGCGCACCGTCACAATCTGGTTATCGACAGTGGTCGAGTAGTAGGCAATGTCGAGGCGTGTCCAGTTGCGGAAGAAACGCAGGTCGGCGCCAATCTCCCACGACTTGGTCATCTCGGGAACGAGGTCAACGGCACGCGATGTGGTGGGATCCACACCATAGCCACCATCGGGGAAGAGGGTCCACTGCTTGTAGGTGTCGGTGAACAGGAAGGGCTGGCAGTCTTTACCCACCTTGGCCCAGTTGCCACGCAACTTGCCATAGCTGAACCAATCGTTGCTCAGGTTAAACAGTTCGCTGAAGATGACACCGGCGGTGACCGACGGATAGAAGAATGTCGTCTGCGTCGATTGCCTCAGGGTCGATGAGCCGTCCATTCGGGCGGTAGCCGAAATCTGGGCCATGCCCTTATAGTCAAAACGCAACTCGCCAAAGTGGCCGTAGATGTTCCTTTTGCTGTGATACAGCGTGGGATGGTTGCTGATGAGAAGATCACCATTGGTGAAATCGGTGTTATTGAAACTATAGAACTCACCACCCAACTGGAAGTGCTCATTATATATCGATGCTTCAACGCCGCGGTTCTCCTTGTACTCAAGTCCATACAGGGCACTCACGGTATAATCCTCGGCAAAAGTATGCTGGTAGGTGGCCAAGAATTGCATGTTGAGCAGAGAACTGCGATTGGGCTGGAAACTGTAGGAGCCATAACGTGACTGCATGTCAGAGAGTTTGGTCTGCACATCCTCGGCTGTGGGATCGACCAAGTCGCCGTCATAGATGCGGGGCACCGTGTAGGAGTCATACATGGAGTAGCCCTTGTCATAGCCCATCTTGCCAGTGAACACCAGGTTCTTGATCGGCTCATAACTGATTTGGCCATTGATGACGAAGCGGTTGCCCTCGGTCTCGCTCCAGTCCATGTAGCGGCCAAAGTAGGGCGACACGGCACCGTTGATGCGCTCGGTGTCGAGCAGGTTTTCCCAGTGGTCATAATAGGCCCACCAGTTGACGTGTCCCTCCAGCGTGCGGTAGTCGCTCATGTTCTTGTTGATACCCCAGTTGTAGATGGTTGACATCGAGTTGCCGAAGCCGCGCGACTTGCGGTTCATGAAGTTGGCGCTCAACTGCACCGTCACCTTGTCGCTGGGTTTGTAGATACCCTTGATGAGGGCATTCACCTGCTTGCGGTAGTCCTTGGGGACTATACCCTGATTGTCGTAGTAAGACACCGAGGCGTAAGAGGAGAACTTCTCGGAACCGCCGCTCACGCTCACGTCATACTTTTGAAGAATACCTGTCTTGAGGAAATCCTTCAAGTTGTTGTAATAGGTGTCGTTCTCGCTCATGTAGGGGCCCCAGCCGCCGCTGCCCATGTTCTCCTTGTACATGCCCTTGGCACCGGGAATGAAGGTGCTCTGTATCTTGGGCAATCGGTAGGGGGTGTTCAACTCGAGCGAGGCCGATGCCGAGACAGTGACCTCACCATTGGTGCCGCCGCTCTTGGTGGTGACCATGATGACACCGTTTGCCGCCTCCTGGCCATAGAGGGCCGATGCGGCAGCACCCTTGAGCACCGTAATGTTGTCGATGTCGTTGGGGTTCATGTCGGCGAGGGTCGAAGCACCACCGCGAATCGCCATACCGTCAATGATGATCAGCGGCTCGTTGTTCATCGAGTTGTTCATCGACGAGATGGCGCGGATGATCACCTGGGTTGAGGAGTTGGGCGAACTGCCGCCGGTGCTCACCTGAAGACCGGCCACCTTGCCCTGCAGCGAGTTAGCGAAGTTGGTGGAGCCGCCAGCGGTCACCTGTTCCTCGTCAAGGGACTGAACAGCGAAGTTCAGTTTCTTCTTCTCCTGGGTCTGGCCCATGGCGGTCACCACGACCTCGCCCAGCACCTGTGCATTGTCTTCAAGGGCGATGTTGACCTCGGTCTGACCCGGGCCAATCTTCACGCTCTTGGGATTCATGCCCACGTAGCTCACGTCGAGCACGTCGCCGTCGTTAGCCTCAATCGAGAAACGGCCGTCGAAGTCGGTCGCCGTGCCACGTGTTGTGCCGTGCACCTTGACCGACGCGCCGATAATGGGCTCGCCGTCGCTTGACTGCGTCACCACGCCTGTCACTACACGGGCCAGTCCCGGCAGCGACAGCAGGCTTAACAGCAGTAGCAATAGTAACTGTTTTCTCATTCTCTTGTGGATTTTATTGTTAGGTAATAATTCGCTTAAAGTTGGTTTTGAGTTTGAACTACAAACATACACATTATTTTTCAATTATTAAACAACCATCCAAAGTTTTAACACAAGAAATCAATATTATTTCATTTTAACAACACTTTTTCAGTCATTTTAACACGCACATATTGTATCTGACTATTCAGCCAACCGCCCCCACGCAAAGACGCCCAAAGGGCGGCCATTTGAGTAACCGTGGGTATTGCAAAGCGCTGAGCGGTAGTGAAGTGGGTTGCATCACCCACGGGAATGGCAATACTATCCCCGTCGCTGGAAGCGACCCCATTTGCGCTATCCATGATGAAGGGGTCGCCTTCAGCGACGGGTCACGATTCATCACACCCCCGATGAATCAGCCACCTTCACTCCGCTCAGTTGTCTGATTTATCGGGGGTTATCCAAAGGCCACCCTTCGGGTGTCATCTGATTGGCAAGAAACTAGTTGGTGCGGTAGGGTGAGGCCTTGAGGAGCTGCCTGGCGAACGTCACTACCTGCTGGTACTCGTCGTGGTCACAGAGCAGGGTGATGCGATTGTCCCTATAGACGATGAAGTGGTAGCCTTTTTTGACCTGGTGACCAGGTTGGTCTTCGGCATAGAACTGATGGTAGGCATCGATACCCACCA
>ONOU01000041.1 GCA_900319525.1 uncultured Prevotellaceae bacterium
GGGCCATCGGCAAGCGGCTCGGCCCTATTTGAATAGAGTTTCATAAAGCGTTCACGCATCTGCTTGTGCCGGATCACATTGATGCAACTGTTGCGCACACACGTCAGCAGGAAGCCACGGGCATTGTCGCTGCGGATGGCCAGTCCGCCGTCGAGCAACGAGGCAAAGACATCGCTCACGACATCTTTACTCTCATCCTCGTCGTAAAGCAACGACATCGCCAGACGGAACATCGCCGCGTAATGCGTCTTGAACAATATTTCCAATTCACTTGTTGTCATAGTCGTGGTTGAATTACACTTGATAGACGTTTCAGGACGTGGAAATGTAAACCCGTTTTCACAGTTTTTTACACAAAGGTAACTAGTTTTCTTCACATACGAGCCAGTGGCTCGTACTACTTGACAACACGGACGGAGGGCGGTGCACTACTGTTGCCTGTCGGCGAAATTAGGCGGCGCCTCGGAAATGCAAGAAAAAAGGGTTTTTCTTGCCATTTCGCTCGGCTTGCACTAATTTTGCAGCTATGAAAGGTTTTTGGCAACTGTTGAAGCGGTTTGTACCGCCCTATAAGAAGTATATCGCGTTGAACATCGTGTTCAACCTGCTGGCCGCGTTCCTGACGCTGTTCTCATTTGCACTGATCATCCCCATCCTGGAGATGCTCTTCGGGCTCAACACCAATCACTATGAGTTTATGGCGCTTGGTACCGGCAGTCTGCAGGACGTGGTGGTCAACGACTTCTACTACTATGTGCAGTGCATTATCGAGCGTTACGGGCAATCGACGGCCCTGGCCTGCATTGCCGCCGCGCTGGTGTTCATGACAGGGCTGAAGACAGGTAGCAGCTACCTGAGCTTCTTCTACATGATTCCCATTCGCACAGGCGTGGTGCGCGACATCCGCAACCAGATTTATCACAAGATGACGTCGCTACCCATCGCCTTCTTCTCCAACGAGCGCAAGGGCGACGTAATGGCCCGCATGAGCGGCGACGTGACCGAGGTCGAGAACTCGATCATGACCTCGCTGGACATGCTGTTCAAGAACCCCATCATGATTATCGCCTGCCTGGTGATGATGATTGTCATCAGCTGGCAACTGACACTGTTTGTGCTCGTGCTGCTGCCCATTGCCGGATGGATCATGGGCCGTGTGGGCAAGCGCCTGAAACGTGTATCGCTTGAGGGCCAGAACCAGTGGGGCGTGCTCTTGAGCAACATCGAGGAGACCATCGGAGGCCTGCGCATCATCAAGGCCTTCAATGCCGAGGGCAAGGTGCGCACCCGCTTTGAAGGCGAAAATGAGAAATTCCGTTCCATCCAGACGCGCATGAACCGCCGCTATGTCCTCGCCCACCCCATGAGCGAATTCCTGGGCACACTCACCATCGCCATCGTGCTGTGGTTTGGCGGCACGTTGATCCTGGGCGGTCACAGCAGTATCACGGCGCCCAAGTTCATCTACTACATGGTGATCTTCTACAACATCATCAATCCCGCCAAGGATCTGTCAAAGGCTGCCTACTCGATCCAGCGCGGTCTGGCCTCGATGGAGCGCATCGACAAGATCCTTGCTGCCGAAAATCCCATCAAGAGCCCCGAGCGTCCAGTTCCCCTGACCAAGATGGAGCAAGGCATCCAATACAAGAATGTGCGTTTCCGCTACGGTGACGCATGGGTCATCGACAATGTCTCACTCGACATCAAGCGAGGCCAGACCGTGGCCCTAGTGGGTCAGAGCGGCAGCGGCAAGACGACGATGGCCGACCTGTTGCCACGCTTCTACGACGTGCAGGAGGGCAGCATCAGCATCGACGGCACCGACATCCGCCAGTTTAACGTGACTGACCTGCGAGCCCTGATGGGCAATGTCAACCAGGAAGCCATCCTGTTTAACGACACGTTCTACAACAACATCACCTTCGGCGTCGAAAATGCCACCCGCGAGCAGGTAGAGGAAGCCGCAAGAATCGCCAACGCCTATGACTTTATCATGGCCAGTGAACAGGGTTTTGACACCAACATCGGTGACCGGGGCTGCAAACTGTCGGGAGGTCAGCGCCAGCGCATCAGCATCGCGCGCGCCATCTTGAAGAATCCGCCCATCCTCATTCTTGACGAGGCCACCAGCGCCCTCGACACCGAGAGCGAGCACCTGGTGCAGGATGCGCTCGACAAACTGATGCGCAACCGCACCACACTGGTCATCGCCCACCGCTTGAGCACCATCAAGGGTGCAGACCTGATCTGCGTGATGCAGGACGGACGCATCATCGAACGCGGCACCCACGACGAACTCATGGCCCAGCAGGGAGGCTATAAGCATCTGGTGGATATGCAGTCGTTCTAGAGAATCTAGAGTAACTAGAATATCTAGAGCATCTAGAATATCTAGAGCATTTAGAAAAAAAATTAAAATATTGTGTAGTTTTTCAGTTTCCACTTGCGTCTAAGGGGCAAAAAATGATTTGAGAAATGGAAATCAACGAAGCCAACTTTGCGCGCATCATCCGCGAGAACAAGGGCACAATCTACACCGTGTGCTACATGTTCTCGAAGGACAAGGAGGAGGTCGATGACCTCTTCCAGGAGGCGCTCATCAAGTTATGGCAGGGATTTGAGTCCTTTCAGGGCAAGAGCGACTTGCGCACATGGATTTACAAGGTGACCCTGAATTCTTGTATCTCCATCGACCGCAAGAAAAAGAGCCGCAAGACCCAGCCACTCATGGAAGGCATCGACCTGTTTGACAAGAACGATGCCGACAACAAGCAAACCGACATGCTGCATGCCCGCATCCAACGGCTTCAACCCTTTGACCGCGCCATCGTGCTGCTGTGGCTCGAGAACATGAGTTATGACGAGATTGCCCAGATCGTGGGCATCAACGTCAAGAACGTGTCGGTGCGACTCTACCGCATCAAGGAACAGCTCAAACAGATGAACTAAAAACTACACAATCGATATGGAAACACAGAACAACACATTCAACGACTTTGAACTTGACGACCTGCGCCAGCAAATCAAAGACCTCGAGAACAAGGTCAATGCGCAGGGACGCCTCAACGAGGAGCTGGTGAAAAAGGCTATCCAGGGCAAGATGAGAGGTGTTCACGGCATCATCCTTAAGCTTGGCATCCTCGCCCTCTTGTGCATTCCCTTCTACATCATGATGAAATATCAGGTGGGCTTGTCATGGCCGCTGACCATCTTTACCATCGTGTTCCTGCTGGCCTCGGTAACATCAGACTATTTCATCAACCGCATCGACGTGTCGCACATGGGCGATGACCTTGTGGGGACTGCCGCCAAGCTCGTCAAGATGAAGAAGAACCGCGTCATCGGCCAGCGCATCAGTATCTGCGTGGCTGTCCTGTGGCTGGCATGGTTCTGCTATGAATATTTCATGCTGAACAGCGTCTATGGGACCAATGTGGCCTGGGCCAGTCTGATCGGCATCTTTGTCGGTGCAGTCGTCGGCGGACTTATCGGGCTGCGCATCTTCAACAAGATGCAACGCGCCAACGACGAGATGATCGACCAAATCAACGATTTCACAAGTGAGAATGACTAAAAATGCTCAATTTCAACACTTATTTTAAAAAAAAGAGTATCTTTGCAAGTTAGTTTGAGACGTTTATCACCTCGTGTTGAATGCAGCCACGATAAAATGAAGTCTAAATAAAGCAGACAACAACAACCGTATAAATAACTTTTTAAATCAAATTTTCAATCACATGAAGATGAAAAAAATCTTTGCTGCAATGTTCATGATGGTCATGGCATTCAGCGTGAACGTCACCAAGGCGCAGTCGATGGGTCCCATCCCCACCGATGACCAGGTGCGTGTCGGCAAGTTGGATTGCGGATTGACCTACTACATCCGCCACAACGACTATCCCGAGCACCGTGTGAACTTCTACATCGCCCAGCGCGTGGGTTCCATCCAGGAGGAAGAGAGCCAGCGCGGTCTCGCCCACTTCCTGGAGCACATGGCCTTTAACGGCAGTGAGCACTTCAACGGCGAGGGCAAGAGCATCATCGACTATACCCGCTCGCTGGGTGTAGCCTTCGGTAAGGACCTGAACGCTTATACCAGCATTGCCGAGACCGTCTATAACATCAACGACGTGCCCAGCACTCGCCAGAGCGCTATCGACTCATGCCTGCTGATCCTCAAGGACTGGAGCAACGGCCTGCTGCTCACCGACGAGGAGATCGATAAGGAGCGTGGCGTGATCCATGAGGAGTGGCGCCTGCGCCGCAGCGCCCAGCAGCGCATGCTCGAGAACCAGCTCGAGACGCTGTACCCGGGTTCGAAGTACGGCAAGCGCATGCCCATCGGTCTGATGAGCGTGGTTGACGGATTCAAGTACAACGAGCTGCGCGACTACTACCACAAATGGTACCGTCCCGACAACCAGGCTCTGGTTATCGTGGGTGATGTGGATGTTGACCACATCGAAGCCCAGATCAAGGAGCTCTTTAAGGACGCCGTTCTGGATCCCAATGCCGCCCAGGTAACCCCCGAGCCCGTTCCCGACAACGAGCAGCCCATTATCGTCATCGACAAGGACAAGGAGCAGCAGTACAGCCAGGTAACCGTGATGTTCAAGCACGAGACCTTCCCCAAGGAGATGAAGGGCGACCTGGTCTATCTGTTGACCGACTACATGACCAGCATGATGGGCAGCATGCTCAACCAGCGCCTGGCCGAGAAGGCCCAGGAGCCCGACTGCCCCTACCTGCAGGCTTATGCCTATGATGGCAACTACCTGTTTGCCAATACGATGGACGCCTTCACCCTGGGCATCATGCCTAAGGAAGGCATGACCGAGGCCGCTACCCAGGCCGTTGTTACCGAGGCCATGCGTGCCGCCAAGCACGGTTTCACCGCCACCGAGTATGAGCGTGCCAAGGAAGAGTACATCAGCCAGCTCGAGCGCCAGTACAACGAGCGCAACAAGATCAGCAACGCCCGTCTTGCCGCCCAGTACTACCGCAACTACCTCGACAACGAGCCCATGCCCTCGATCGAGCAGGAGTACCAGATCATGAACATGATCGCTCCCCAGATTCCCGTTGATTACATCAACCAGATGCTGCCCGAGCTCATCACCACCGATGGCAAGAACCTCGTCGTGATGAACTTCAACCAGGAGAAGGACGGTGCCGTATATCCCACCGCCGAGGGCCTGAAGGCCGCCGTTGACAATGGCCTGAACGCCCAGGTCGAGGCATTTGTCGATAACGTGAAGCAGGAGCCCCTGATTGCCAAGCTGCCCAAGAAGGGTAAAATCAAAAAGGAGAGCTACAACAGCCAGTTTGACTACAAGGAGCTCGAGTTGAGCAATGGCGCACGCGTCATCCTCAAGAAGACCGACTTCAAGGAGAACGAGATCCGCATGACCGCACGCGCCCGCGGTGGTCAGTCGCTCTATGACGAGAAGGACTGGGCCAACACCGGACTGCTTTCTTACATCACCATGATGAGCGGTAAGGGTAACTTCTCATTCACCGAACTGCAGAAGGCCACTGCCGGCAAGCAGGCTAGCGCCGGCTTGAGCATGAACCCCTACACCGACGTCGTTAGCGGCCAATCGACCGTTAAGGACCTGGAGACCATGTTCCAGCTCGCTTACCTCACCTTCACCGACATCCGCAAGGACGAGAAGAGCTACGGCCAGTTGATGAGCCAGCTCGAGACCATGCTCAAGAACCAGGGCCTCACCCCCGAGTCGGCCTTCAGTGACTCGGTAGAGTACACCCTCAACAACCATGACTGGCGCAGCAAGCCCTTCCATGTAGAAGACCTGCAGAGCGTGAACTATGACCGCGTGCTCCAGATTGCCAAGGAGCGCACCGCCAATGCCGCCAACTACACCTTCTTCTTTGTCGGTAACTTTGACGAGGCCGTTATCCGTCCTCTCATCGAGCAATACATCGCCAGCCTGCCCGGCAAGAAGGGTAACCTGAGCAATTGGGTGAACAACGACACCCACCCCGAGGGCGAGGTTCTTAACCACTTCACCCGCAAGATGGAGACCCCGAAGGCCAATGCCCAGATCTACTGGTATGACACCAAGACTCCTTATAGCCTCGAGAACAGCATCAAGGCCGACATGCTTGGTCAAGTGCTCAGCAAGATCTACCTGCAGAAGATCCGTGAGGATGCCAGCGCAGCCTACTCGGCAGGTGCACAAGGCTATGCCACCATCAATGGCGACCGTCCCTTCACCGTCGTGATGGCCAGTTGCCCGATGAAGCCCGAGATGAGCGACGTTGCCCTCAAGATCATGAACGAGGAGATTGTTGAGGCCTGCAAGACCATCGACGCCACCACCTTGAAGGAGATCAAGGAGCTCATGCTCAAGGATCACGCCACCGAGCTCAAGGAGAACGGCTACTGGATGAGCACCCTCATTGGCTACGTGACCCGCGGTATTGACGACCACACCGGCTATGAGCAGATCGTCAACGCCCAGACTCCCGAGACCATCGCCGCATTTGCCCGCCAGATTCTGGCTGCCGGCAACAAGGTAGAGGTTGTCATGCTCCCCGAGGAGTAATCCACTATCTCTAGCGCCACATCGGTGGTGCCAAACTATCACAGGAACCGAGGACTAGCAACGGCAGTCCCCGGTTCCTTATTCTTTGTTCCAAGTTCTAGAGTGTCTAGAATTTCTAGATTAACTAGAGTGCCTAGAGTGTCTAGATTAGCTAGATTGTCTAGAGTTTCTAGAAAAAGTTGTACCTTTGCAACCGCAAAACGACAAACAATCAATATAATGGATACAACAAGACAACAAAGAATCAGCCGTCTGGTACAGAAGGAACTGAGCGAGATCTTCCGCCGCGAGACCGCCAAGACACGTGGGACACTCGTCAGCGTGAGCAGCGTACGCGTTTCGCCAGACCTGAGCGTCGCCAATGTTCGCCTGAGCATCTTCCCCAGCGAGCGTGCTCAGGAAATTATGGATAACATCAACCAGAACGAGCGCGGCATACGCCACCAGCTCGCCCAGCAGACGCGTTACCAGCTGCGCCGCTGCCCCGAGCTGAAGTTCCACATCGACGATTCGCTCGACTACATTGACCATATCGACGAACTCCTGTCCAAGGACAAGCCGAAAGAGGATTAGGTTTTAGGCGTTAGGGACGCGGATGCCAACTAACGACTAAAAACCAACAACTAACAAACAATGAGTCTCCCGTTGAAGATAGCGTGCCGCTACCTGGTGTCCAAAAAGGGACATCAGGCAGTAAACATCATCTCGATAGTCGCCGTGGGCGGCGTCGTTGTGGCCACGGCTGCGCTCATCTGTGTGCTCAGCGTCTTCAACGGCTTCCGCGGGCTTATCATGGGCAAGCTGGCCATGCTAGACCCCCAGATAGCCATCACTGCCACGCTGGGTAAGACCATCAATGACGCAGATAGCGTCATCGAGGTCGTGAGCGCCCTGCCTGGTGTTGAACGTGCCGTGCCTGTCATTGAGGATCAGGCCCTTGCCATCTATGCCCAGTTGCAGATGCCCGTTCGGCTCAAGGGTGTCCCCGACGACTACAACACGATGAACCTGATGGACTCGGTCATCGTTGACGGGCAGTGGAAACTGCGCGACCAGGTGTCACGCTATGCCGTCGCCGGAGCCGGCCCCGCCGTCAGGCTGATGGTCAGGCCCGACTTCCTGGGGATGGTGCGCCTGTATGCCCCACAACGGCAGGGCCGCGTCAACATCGCCAACCCAATGGGCGCCTTCAGGCAAGACTCGCTCTTTGTCTCAGGCATCTTCCAGTTGCAGCAGAACAGTTACGACGCCGACCTCATCTACGTTCCGCTGGAGATGGCAAGAGAGCTGTTTGACTATGAAACCGAGGCCACTCAAGTCGAGGTGAAACTGGCTCCCGGGGCCAACGAGCAAGAGGCCATGAGCGCCATCAGCCAGGCCCTAGGCAACGGTTACCAAGTGAAGAACCGGCTGATGCAACAGCGCGAAGCCTACCGCCTTGTCAATATCGAGAAGTGGATGGCGTTCCTGCTACTGGCCTTTATCCTGGTCATCGCCACATTCAATGTCATCAGCACCCTGTCACTGCTCATTATCGAGAAGGACGACAGCATCGCCACCCTGCGCGCTCTGGGCGCCAACGACAGACAGATCTCGCGTATCTTTGTGCTGCAAGGCTGGCTCATCACCCTGGTAGGCGCCATGACGGGCGTCGTCATCGGCCTGCTGCTGTGCTTGGGACAACAGCGCTTTGGCTGGCTGCGACTGAGCGGTGACCCGGCCAACATGATCATTAACGCCTATCCCGTCGAGGTGCAATGGACCGATGTCCTCATCACTTTTGCCCTCGTGGCCGCAGTAGGTCTGCTCACGAGCATGGTCACGGCCTTGATCATGCGGCGCCGCCTAACAACAAAAGACTAACAACTAAAAACTAACAACTATATAACATGCTTACAATCAATTCTTACGAAGAATTTGCTTCGCACCTGGGCGAAGAACTCGGAGCCAGCGACTGGCTCACCGTGGATCAGGACCGTATCAACATGTTTGCCGACGCCACGCTCGACCATCAGTGGATCCACGTGGACGTGGAGCGTGCCAAGGCCGAGAGTGCCTATCACAGCACTATCGCCCACGGCTACCTGACGATGTCGCTGATTCCCCACCTGTGGAACCAGATTATCGAAGTCAATAACCTGGAGATGCAAGTCAACTACGGTATGGACAAGATGCGCTTTGGTCAGCCCGTGATCACGGGGAGCCGCGTGCGCCTCGTGACCAAGCTGCACAACATTGCCGACCTGCGCGGCATCTGCAAGGCCGAGATCGACTTCAAGATGGAAATCGAGGGTCAGCGCAAACCCGCCCTGCAAGGCATCGCCTCGTTCCTGTACTACTTCAAAAAATAACATGGTTATCCACATCATCAACGGCCCGAACCTGAACCTCGTGGGCGTACGCCAGCCCGAGGTGTATGGCAACCGTTCGCTCGACCAGTACCTGCAAGAGCTTATCGGGCAATTCCCTCAGCACACGATAGATGTCTATCAGAGTAACATCGAGGGAGAGATCGTCGACCGGCTCCAGGCTGTGGGCTTTGATGACTGCGGCATCGTGCTCAACGCGGGCGGCTACACCCACACGTCGGTGGCCATCGCCGATGCCGTGGCAGCCATCACCGCTCCCGTGGTGGAAGTCCACATCAGCAATATCTACAGCCGTGAGCCCTTCCGCCACAAGTCATTGTTGTCACCTGTCTGCAAGGGTATCGTCGCCGGCTTCGGCCTCGACAGCTACCGCCTCGCCCTCCACGCCCTTTTTTCTCAGACAACAAAGACAACTTTTAGACAATAAGTTGACAACTTTTTATGATCAATCTCGACGTTGAGAAAAAGAAGATATATGATGTCATTGGCGCTATTCATGACGTCCACAAATACCTTGGTCCAGGCTTGAATGAGTCTTGCTACCAGGAAGCGATGGAATTGCAGCTACAAGATTCAGCAATACCCTATAAACGCGAGATGACTTTTCATCCTATTTACCGAGGGAGGACGCTCGAAGCGACTTACAGAATTGATTTCTTGTGTAAAGATGATATCATTATTGAGCTAAAGGCTGTTACTGAGTTGAATGCAAATCATAGAGCACAATTGTTCAATTACATGCGTTTGCTTAACAGGCCTTGTGGGGTACTTGTCAATTTTTTGCCTAAATTTGCAGACATTCAGAGATATTTCTATGATAATGAGAGTAAAAATATCCTAGCGGTAGATGGCCATATTATTAAAAATTACAGAGACATATAATAATGTTGTCTATAAATTGTCATAAAGTTGTCTATGTTGTCTGAGGAGTTAGAGGAGTATGTTTTGGGGCATATTGATGAGGAGCCGGAGGTGCTGGCGCGCATCGATCATGACACGCATGTGCAGAACTACTATTGGCACATGTGCTCGGGGCATCTGCAAGGGAGGCTCATCAAGATGCTTACCCGGATGATTCAACCGCGACGTGTGCTGGAGTTGGGCACCTTCAGCGGGTACTCTGCCCTATGTCTGGCCGAGGGGCTCGCCGACGATGACTGCCGCGTCGATACCATCGAGATCAACGATGAGCAGGAAGACTTCATCCGTGAGCACCTGGCGCTGTCGCCCTATGGCAAACGCATCAGCCTGCACATAGGCGATGCCCGAGACATCGTTCCCACACTGGGCGAACGCTATGACCTCGTCTTTATTGATGCCAACAAGCGCCAGTATGTCGAGTACTATGAGCTAGTGATGGACTACCTTAACCCTGGCGGTTTTATCATTGCCGACAACACCCTGTGGGCTGGCAAGGTCGTGGATCCGAAGGCCCAACGCGAGGCCCAGACCCGCGGCATACTCGCCTTTAACGACCGCGTGAAGGACGACCCCCGTGTCGAGAAGGTCATCATCCCCCTGCGCGATGGCCTCACCCTCATCCACAAACTCCCCTAATTTCAAAAAACGCACAAATTTTAAGAAGGTTCGCATTTTTTTCGTAAATTTGCAACCTAGTACACTGCGCCAATGCAGTAAGTATCACAATAACAAATCTATTTCTATTATGGAGAATCAGAATCAACAACCCAACCAGCAGCCGCCTTTCCAGCAGCCACAGTATCAGCAACCTCCTTTCCAGCCCAACTATGCCCAAGGACAACGCCCCGGGAAGCCTGACAACTATCTGGTGTGGGCTATCCTGAGCACAATTTTCTGCTGTCTGCCGCTAGGCATTGTCTCGATCGTTTACTCATCTAAGGTCGATAGTCAGTATAACGCAGGTGACTATCTTGGAGCTCAAGATTCAGCCGACAAAGCCAAGAAATTCGCCATGTGGGGAGCCATCGCTTCTGTCATCTGCATTGTACTATACATCCTCTTTTTTGTAGTGCTCGCTGTGTTCGACAAATATTGACAAATCGATGAGGCTTGACAAGATTGACAGAATAATGACCTATGCATTTCCTGTCATCCTGGTACTGCTGGGCATCATCTATTATTATGTCAATCCATCGTTGCAGGGGCATCCCATCCAGTGTCCCTGGCGCGTGCTCACGGGGACACTGTGTCCCGCGTGCGGCTCTCAACGGGCCTTGAACGCTCTAGTTCACGGCAACATCGGACAGGCTCTGAGTTACAACTACTTCTTTGTCCTGTCAATCCCCTATGCCGCAGTGGCCGTGCTGGTATCATGGTACAACTTCGGGCATCGTCTCGACGGCCTGAAGCGCATCGTGTTCCACCCCACGGTCCTCAAGGCCTATGTTGTCCTGTTCTGTATTTGGTGGATTGCCCGCAATCTATTCAGCCTCTGACAGTTCCACACGATCAGACACAAAAAAAATCATCCCGCAAGCCATCAGGCCTGCGGGATTTTGATTTTCCTTATTAGCTATCAATTAGTTATTGATGGTTGAAAAGCGCACGAGTGACAATGTTTCGCCATCAGACGTCATCTCAAGCGACGAGTCACTCACCTTAACGGTATTCTCGGTCTCAGCGATAAGTCCAGCCTTAAAGTCATTGCTGTCGAGGATAGAGCCGATCTGGGACTTCACCATGGGATTGTCAGTCACTTTGCCATTCATCGAGATGCTGAGAATCTCATATTTATAGGTATCACCGTTGGGCTTGACAATCAGCTTATCACCTTCGAGAGTATAAGTGCCTTTCAAGCTGACGTTGGTGGCCACTTCAAGTGCCATGGTGGGAGCCGGTTCGGTTGACAATGTGAATTCGTCATCCATCGAGTAGGTTCCATCTTCATTAAAGGTAAAGGTGTAGGACTGAATCAACAAGGTACCATCCGGTTGATTTGACACTACCGGCTGCATGGTGCGCCATGAGCCACAAATCGACTGCGCCTGCACGGTCATGACCGCCATCAGGGCAATAAGTGAAAATAAAATCTTCTTCATAATTACATTATCACATTGTGTTAACGTCGCAAAAGTAAATATATTTTTTAATCCCAAGCATGATTTGAGTCTTTTTTTTGACACTGACGGCCCTTTTCACACCATGCTTTTACGGTTATCAGATTGAAGAAACGTGCAAAAGTTTAAAACGACCTGTTAAAAAAATCGGGGCCGCCTTGATGAAGCGGCCCCGATGATTAGTGATTCATTCTCACCGATGAAATCAGATGAGCTTCTTGTAGCCGTACTCAGCAGCCTCGTCGAGTTCTTCCTCGATGCGGATGAGCTGGTTGTACTTGGCCATGCGGTCGGTGCGCGAGAGCGAACCGGTCTTGATCTGGCCACTATTGGTAGCCACGGCGATGTCGGCGATAGTGGTGTCCTCAGTCTCACCGCTGCGGTGGCTGGTCACGGTGGTGTAACCGTGGCGGTGTGCCATCTCGATAGCGTCGAGGGTCTCGGTCAGAGAACCGATCTGGTTCACCTTGATCAGGATGGAGTTTGCAGCACCCATCTTGATACCCTTCTCCAGGAACTTCACGTTGGTTACAAACAAGTCGTCACCCACGAGCTGGCAACGGTCACCAATGGCCTTGGTGAGCTTCACCCAACCTTCCCAGTCGTTCTCGTCCAGACCGTCCTCGATCGAGTCGATAGGATACTTGGTGATGAGCTCCTCGAGATACTTGATCTGCTCGTCGTCGCTGAGCTTTTTGCCCTTGGGATCCTTGGGCTGTCCGCTCTTGAGCTGGCGATAGTCGTAGAAGTACTTGCCATCCTCGATCACGGCGAACTCGCTGGCAGCGCAGTCCATAGCGATCTTCACGTCCTCACCGGGCTTGTAACCGGCGTCCTTGATGGCTTGAACGATGCTGTCCAGAGCGTCCTCGATGCCATCGAGTGCGGGAGCGAAACCACCCTCGTCACCGACGGCAGTGCTCAGGCCGCGCTTCTTCAACAGCTTAGCCAGTGCATGGAACACCTCAGCACCCATGCGAACGGCCTCGCGCTCACACTTAGCACCAACGGGACGGATCATGAACTCCTGGAAAGCAATGGGAGCGTCGCTGTGTGCACCTCCATTGATGATGTTCATCATGGGCACGGGCAGCACGTGGGCATTGGTACCGCCGATGTAGCGATACAGGGGAATGCCGAAGTAGTTGGCTGCGGCATGAGCCACGGCGAGCGATACGCCCAGGATAGCGTTAGCGCCAAGTTTGCTCTTAGTGGGGGTACCATCCAGCTTCAACATTGCCATATCGATAGCGCGCTGGTCAAAGGCATCCATGCCCTCAATCTCGGGGGCAATCACCTCGTTAACATTCTTCACGGCCTGCAACACGCCCTTGCCGCCATAACGGTTCTTGTCACCGTCACGCAACTCGAGGGCCTCGTTCTCGCCAGTGGAAGCACCACTGGGAACCGAAGCACGGCCCATGTCACCACTCTCGAGGGTTACCTCAACTTCTACTGTAGGATTGCCACGCGAATCCAGAATCTCTCTGGCATGAATTTCTTCAATATACATAATGCTCTAATCTATTGGAATAAGTAATATATTATTCTGATATCATTTCATTTACGACTGCAAAGGTAGTGCATGTCCAGCACAGGACAAAATGAAAAGGCTCTTTTCACATTTTTTTAGGTCTTAAAACCTGAGGGGTAGCCATTCTGCCAACAGGCCTACTGATATCGATACGCAAAGTCGCAAATGGGCGCATTAGCGCAAATGCCATTGCATGATTTGTCGATAAAATCGCCCATTTAATCTAATTTTTTTGCGCAAGTGAGCGTAGAAAAAGTACTTTTGTCTATCAATTAACAAAAAAATAGCGAGAATTTTAGGTAAATGGCAAGATTAGTTTCAGACTCATATTAAATCAAGCCAAAAACGATGTGAGAAGTTTAACGACATCAGTTACATTTTCATAACCACAAGTTTATAGTTTTTTATTGGGACACACACAAGTGATCCGTTGCTTCGAATGAAACGACGGATCACGTTTTTTTAGGCTTCACCCCGGGTTTGCACATCAGCAATATTTCAATTACCTTTGTCCCCACAATTCAAACGTAACCATAGACACGACATATCATGCATCATCGCTTCACATTCATTCTCGCACTCCTGCTGCTCCCCATTATCGCCACAGCATGCTCAGGAAACTCATCAAGCAGTCAGGCCACAGCCACCCAGATAGCCGACAGCGCCACAACGCTGCAACGACAGCTCCCCATGCCAGCACAGCCCACCGGCACGGCATTCATCATCGTTTCCAAGCGCGACAAGACCCTGAGTGTGTATGACAAGAATCCAGCTGGCGATACCGTCATGGTGGCCCAATTCCCGTGCTGCATGGGCAAGAACAAGGGCGACAAGGTGAAACGAGGCGATATGCGCACGCCCGAGTCTCCCACGGGCAAACCGTTCAAAATCACAATGATCCAGGACGCCTCGACATGGGAGCATGACTTCCATGACGGCCGAGGCAACATTTTGGCCTATGGCCACTGGTTCCTGCGCCTGGCCACTCCGGGTCACAAGGGCATCGGCATCCACGGCAGCACGAATAATGAGCACACCGTTCCTGGCCGCGCCAGTGAGGGCTGCATCCGCCTGCTCGACAAGGACATCATCACCCTGAAGGAGCACTTTGCCTACGTGGGCATGCCCGTCACCGTCCAGCACGAGGGCCAAGCCCCATATAGCTGGGAATTACGCGCCCGCCAGCAAAACACGAAGTAAGGCTTACTCTCCGTTGATCAATTTGTAACCAATGCCGCGCACGTTGACAATCCTCAACGACGGGTCATGGACCAGGCGGTGCCGCAGCTTGGTGATGAACACATGCAGGCTCTTGTTGTTGAAGAAGCTGTCATCACCCCACAGTTCGAGAAGCAGTGACCGGGAAGTCACCACCTCGCTGGGATGCAGGCACAAGCGCCTCAAGATTTCGCTCTCGCGGTAGGAAAGTTCGGCCCGGTTGCCCGTGGGAACATGCGTCAACCGTTGAACGACGGCGTCAAAGAGGAATTGACCGATGGTGAAGCGTGTGACCTGCTCGGGTTGAGGCGCGACCGTGCACGCCCTTCCCAGCAAAGCCTTGATGCGGACAATGAGTTCCTGCATACCAAAAGGTTTCTTCAGGTAGTCGTTGGCACCCATTTCAAACCCATGCACCACATCGTTGACCGCCGAGCGCGCCGTCAGGAAGATGACAGGCGTCTGGCGATCGGTCTTGCGGATGCGCCTCACCAGCTCAAATCCGTCCAGCCGCGGCATCATCACATCGGCCACAATCACGTCGGGCCTACTGGCCGCATACAGCCTCAATGCCTCCTCTCCGTCGCCTGCCACTGTCACATTGAATCCTTGACCATCCAGGGTGTCCTTGATGATCATCGCCAGGGTGCGCTCGTCCTCGGCCAGCAATATGTTGATGGTCTCGCTCATGTCAGTTTGATGATGAAAGTCGTACCCTCGCCCTTAGTGCTTGACGCATCGATGCTCCAGCCATGCTTCTCGACCATCGTCTTGACATAAAACAATCCCAAGCCATAGCCCTTGACATCGTGCAGATCACCAGTGGGCACGCGGTAGAATTTGTCGAAGATGTGCGGCAACTTGTCGGCAGCGATGCCCATGCCATGATCGGTAACGGAGATTGATGTGGAAGACGCCGTAATCTCAATATGCGCTTCGCCAGGAGAATACTTGACGGCATTGTCAATGAGGTTGTTGAGGATGTTGCTCAAGTGGGTGCGGTCTGCCTGGATAGTGAGGCCTTCGGGCTCGATGCGAGTCATGATCTCAACGGGTTTATCGGCCTTCAACCGCTGCTGCTCAATGACAGGTTGCAGCAATTGCGCGAGGTTTACCCCCTCGATGTTGAGCCGGAACTGCCGGCGCCGCTCCATGCTCATTGACAGGATCTGCTCGACCATGCCGCTCAAGCCCTCCAATTGCTGCTTACACAGGGTCAGATAATGACGCCGCTTGGTCTCGTCGGCCTGTTCACCAAAGTTGAGCAGGGCATCGTTGGCGGCATAGGCCACGGCAATGGGCGTCTTCAACTCGTGGGTGATGTTGTTGGTGAAGTCGGACTTCATCTCGTCGAGCGTACGTTGCCTGAGGATGGTCTTGATCAGGAAATAGAAGGCGATGCCCAGCAGCAGGATAATCAGTGCCGAAGCGATGAGAATGCCCATCATCTCTCTCAACACCAATCCCGTTGTAGGCTCAATGGTGAGCTCATAGCGTCCATAATTGTCCCAATCATAGGTGTAGTGGCGAGCCTGTTTGCTGGGGACGTAGCCAGGTGTTACATACTTGAATACGGTATCAGTCTTGATGCAGAGCAGCTGGTGCTTGCCGCTCAGTCCCAGCTGTTGCAGGCCGGCCGTGAGCAAGGTGTCGTATTTCTCATACCGTGTGCCCTCGAAGCGGTCAACGCCCAGGTGGAGTCCTTTCTGGATCATCGAGGCCAGTTCGGTTACAGAGATCTGCTTCTCAAGCATCTCCATGAATGCATTGTCATCTGCAATGCTGTCGCTGTCGGCCCTAGGACTTGAACGGAGGACTACACCCGTTTTCTGTTCCAGTTTTTCGCCGTTAACAGTGACTTGGGTAGTCGTGACAGCATTGGTAGTGATGCTGCCATCCTCATCAATGCCCGCCCTCACATCCATCGTGCCGTGAGGCCCTTTATCCTCAATGCTCTTGAGGCGCAGAAAGACCTCCTTCAGCCAGCCAGTATGCCTGATAAGCAGCAACACCTAGCAGTGCCACAATCACTAGCGCCCCGATATATTTCAACCTCGTGTTCATCACCTGCAAAAATACACAAATTACCCATCAGTCCCCCATTCCGTTAAGACTAAATAAGTTTTGGGTTAAGACTTGGTAAGTCGCGGGAGGGTGGCGGAGCGGGACGATGAGGGTAATTTTGCCGCCGAAATCAATCAAAAACGAAGAAATGAAGATGTCGAGATTTATCGTGATGATGGTTGCCGTCATAGTGACGGCCGCTAATGCGTTGGCCCAGGATATCGCTGGGCAAACGGAGGAGAAACAGGACAGTATCGTTTTAAGCGTCAATGACACCATAGCCCTCAAAGATGTGGAAGTGGTGACGATGCGCCAGCTGGTCAAGACGCTGGACGACCGCTTGAGTTACAATGTGCAGGCCGACCCCGAGGCACGCACGAGCACCGTGCTCGACATGCTGCGCAAGATGCCGCTGGTGAGCGTTGACGGCGAAGACAATGTGCGCGTCAATGGCGGCGGCAATTTCAAGATTTACAAGAACGGGCATCCCGACCCCAGTTTGTCGGCCAATCCCAGGGAGGTGCTGCGTGCCATGCCGGCCAGCATGATCAAGCGCATCGAGGTCATCACCGAGCCCGGGGCCCGCTATGATGCCGAGGGGGCGACGGCCATACTCAATATTGTCACTGTCGAGAGCGTGCGCATCGAGGGCGTGAACGGCACGATTTCGGCATCAATCAACACCTTCGGGTCGCCCAATGCAAGTGCTTATGTCGCGGCACGAGTTGGCAAGTTCACACTGGGGACAACAGCTTTTTACCAGAAACAGGCACATCGCCAGTTTGCCAGCGAGGACGAGACATGGACGACCTATAAAGACACGGGCACCACGATGTACAATCTCTATCGCAACGAGCAGCCGGCCTGGATCTATAGCCTCGACTTGAACGCCAGCTATGAGCTGGACTCGCTGAACCTGATAACGGCCTCGTTTGGCGGCTACCGCTATGGCCTGCACATCTACGGCGACAGCTATATCGAGTATCATGATGCAGAGGGACAGTTGATTACCTCCTATGACAACCCCTTTGACCTGCCCCATTATGGTTTCATGTCATGGAACGGCCGTGCCGACTGGGAGCACCGCACCAGCCGCAAAGACGAGGTGCTGACCGCATCCTACATGTTCTCGACGACGGGTCAGCACGAGGAGCAATACGACTCACTCATCAATCTGGTCAATCCGCCGTTTGCCTTCACGAGCTATAACAAGTGGGGCAAGGAGCGCTTTATCGAGCACACCTGGCAACTTGACTACCAGTTGCCGCTATGGGGCCATCACCTGCTTGAAGTGGGCGGCAAGTACATCCTGCGCTTGAACAAGAGCCACAACCGCATGAACTATGACGGCGCTGCTGAACTGGACACCGACACCCGGTTCAAGCACGACATGCACGTGGGTGCCGCCTATGCCTCGTGGCGCTACAAGGTGGGCGACGTCACCCTGCGTGGCGGGCTGCGCTACGAGTACAGCCACTTCCGCGCCAGTTACCCCAATAGTGACGGGGAGCCTTTCGGGCGCGACCTGCACGATGTGGTGCCCTCGGCGAGCGTGCACTGGCAACTGTCACCGTTCAACAGCCTGCGGCTGTCGTGGGCGACGAGCCTTAACCGTCCGGGCATCAACTACTTGAATCCCGCCGTGAAGCGCTATACATCGACTGTCGAGTTTGGCAATCCGCACCTGTCGAGTGCCCGCAACAGCATGTTGAGCATCAACTTCCAGCACACGGGCAGCCGTTTGACCTTTAACGTCAAGCCCACCTTGACCATCACCAACAACCTCATCGGCACCTTACGCACCGCCCATGACGGTTTCGTCTATCTGACCAACAGCAACGATTGCCGCTACCTGATGGCAGGCGTGGGCGGCTTCGTGCAATGGATGATGACAAGCAAGACAACCTTATACATGAATGGGGGCTTGACCAACAACGGCTGGGGCGGCAACCTGTACGCCCAGCTGTCGCAGCAGTTGCCGTGGCAGTTGCGTGCAACGGCGACCTGCATGTGGTATGGCATCGGGCATGACTTGAATCATGTGTATGGCTACAGCACCATGCCCGATCCCACCATCATGCTTGGGCTGTCGCGCTCCTTCCTCAAGGAGAACCGCCTGACTGTGCGCTTGAACGCCAACTCTATCCTGCACAAGCACCAGGTTGACAAGCTATATGTCACTCAAGGCGACTATGTGAGCCATGGCGTGGGGCGGTATAACCAACGCAACGTGCAAGTGAGTGTGAGTTACGCCTTCGGCTCCAGCAACACCCGTGTCAAGCAGACCGAAACAACCGTCGAGAACGACGATCTCGTGGGCGGCCTGAGAAGCGGCAACTGATTATGGCCATACCCCATTCCCAATAAATCCATAATAAGGTTTTTAATGCGAATGATGACACATCCTCATCCAAGCAGCTTCTACATCAATGCATTTTTACCGAACGCCCTAATGGCTTTTTATTTTAATTGGTGGGTTATTTCATCTCGGCATCAATCCAGCCCAGAAGCGATACCAACGAGGCATTCCAGTTGATGGCAATTTCGTTGCTGGCATAGGAGCCTGTAATATCGATGTAGGACTCATCGGGTTGCTTGGACGGATAAGGCAGACTGCCGTCGCCATTGTCCTGTTGGCCAGGATTGGGGCCGCCGGCGAGCAGGCCGGGCATGGGAGCATCAATGCCGTCGGCCGACGAAATGCGATGGTGGATGTTCTTGGGGGACTTGTGACCATAGCCGGTCACATAGCAATAACCGGTGGCATTACGGCCCAGGACATAATCGGCATTCTGGAGGGCAGCTTCAAGATACTTCTTGTCGCTCGTGGCACGGTAGCAGTACAGGTGGGCAAGACCACTGGTGCAGAAGCACTCGGACAGACAGCCCCAACCATAGTCATTGGCATGATTACCGGCGGGAGTATTGAACGACGAGGCCACCTGGGTCGATAGCTGATTGTCGCAGAAAGCCAACAACTTGCCCTGCATGAGGTCATGCATGCCGGTTTTGTCGTCGCCACAGGTAATCCATGAATACATGGCAAGTCCGGTGACATTTCCCCATCCAGGTTGCGAAAAACCGCGCTCACGCAAAGGCTGGGCAGCTTTAAGGAAGAACTCGTCGCCCGTGAGCAGGAACAGCTCGGTAGCAGCCCACAAATGTTCGTCGCTGGCATCGTTGTCGCCGTAGGTGCCTGTGGTCACATCGGGGTCAAACTCCTTGTTCATCCTTTCTTGGTCATAGACGGCCTCAGGATTGAGCTCGGCCCAGTGATAGGCAGCCAAAGCGGCTTTTTGGGCCTGATCGGCAAATGCAGGATAATCTTTGTTGCCCTTGTAGATGCGAGCGGCAAGTGCCATTACAGCAGCAAAGTCATAGCTGGCGGTCACACTCTTTTGCACCACATAGCGCTGTTGGTGACAAGCGGTGGGCATGACAAAGCCCTCGAAACTGGGAGTCGTCAATTTGTGGTAAACGCCTCCGTCATAGGGATCCTGCATGGTGATCATCCACTTGAGGTTGAACATGAGCTCGTCAAGCAGGTCTGCCGTGCCGTTGCCGCTCTCGGGAATGTCGGCGTTGAGACGGTTGAAATACTCTTTGTTCTGCTCATAGGCCATGAGCATCAGTCCCACCGAATAGGATGAGTTGACGATATACTTGTTGTAGTCGCCGGCATCATACCAGCCCAGCGGCGAGGATATGATGGTGCCTGCAGGCCGGCCAGGCGAAACTGCCGATGGATGAATCATGACCTTTGTGTCGGGATGCCCTAAGGGACGGGCATAGGCACCGGCATATTTGCCGTCGATGGCGACGCCCGATCGGTTGAGGTAGAAGGCCTTTAACGCGGTACGAGCTATGTTGTTCAATGCGTGAGGTTGCACGTCAAAGCGGGTCTTTTGACCATTGACGCTCAGCTCATAGGTGCCGGGGGCGGTAATACCCGTGATTTCGACGATGGTGCGTTTCTTGTTCGACCACGGCGAGGTGTTTGTCCTCAAGGCCTTGGCTTTGCCCACACGTTTGCCGTCGGCCGTGTTTTTGATGGTCATCTTTTGGGCTTTAGAGCCCTCGATGACTGCGATTTTGGACTGTTGCGGATAAAACGCAACTTGATTGATTCGGATGCTTTCGCTCTGGGCAGTCAACGTGATGGCCGTCAAGGCTGCAATGGCGAATGATAACACTTGTTTCATAATTCAGTAATGTTTTGGCACAAATATACAATAATTATGTCATAGACCGCGAGTGAGATACAAATATTTTCCCGAAACTTGTGCAGTTGAGTTGCAACATCCTCTGCGCCATGAGGTTTCCTCAAGTCAAGGCCGAGGGCCTCACTACAGCCCCAATATTTTGGCCGAGCCATAATCCAAACTAACTCGACAAAATACACAACAAAAGAAAAACGGCCGGCTGCGCGGGCAGTCGGTCGCTTCGTGTTTTTGATGTGGTACCTCCGGGCTCTTATAGATGGCTCTCGATGAGTCCAAATAAGTCCTCGATAACACTGATATTCAAATGATTAAACTGTCGCAGAATACTCACTGTGGCTCACATTGAATCACCAATGTTCAATCTCGGTTGCCATTTTGACAACCGGTTATATCTAATGTGCGAGTACAAGGATGAGGGAAGGGTAACGGGAAAGTCTATAACTATGCGTGTTACAGGATTCCAGATACAACATGTAAGACAGACTTACAGGTTACGACTACTTGCCCTCAAGGTGTTGCACGGACAGGGGAAGGGTAACGTAGAGGTCTACAACTATGCGTAATGTGAGAAAAAAGAAGTAAGATGGAAAGATGTATGATGACAGATGTATAGTTAGAAAAAATACGCAATTTCAAATAATAAGCAAGGGTTTTGTGTTAAATCTGGCTAAAGAGGAGTCAAAAAATAAGGAGAAAAATGATGAAAAATCCAGGAAAAGAAGTTACTTTTGCGGGAGTAAGAGAGTAAGAAATGAAATAATAAGATCGCTACAAGTAAGATGATAGGAGAGATTTTAATCTGGATAATAGGGGGAGTGGGATTAATCCTCTTTCTTTCAGGCAGATACGCTACACGTATTAATGAAAGAGAGATAAAAGATTCCCAAAAGAAAATAGACTCAGCTAAGCCATGGGACATTACTGACGTCTGGGAGAAGCAACTGGATGGTGCAGAGAAGGCTAATGGCAGAGCTGTCGTAGGAATGTTCATTGGAGGGTTCATGATGCTGTTTCCTGTAATACACCTGTTAGGCAAATGGGGACTGTTTGACTGATGTCCCCTATATATAATAATATGTAAGGGTGTATGTAGGATGTGGTGATTAGTCGCTACACCCTGCTTCCACACACCCTCTTCCTGTTCCAGGAGCCAGTCAGGATGATGTTGATGATGGCGTTGACGTCGGCGATGTTGATTTCGCCATCGCCATTCACGTCGGCAGCAGTATTGTCATCATTTCCACCCAGAATCATGTTGATGACGGCATTCACGTCTGCAATGTTCACTTCACTGTCGCCATTCACGTCGCCCATAAATATATCTTCCACAATCCGCCCGAAATAGGGGTACCAGTTCACGTCAGCCCGGTAGGCATCAGCCATCCCCTGCAGCACATGAAGCGTACGGCCTGAATAGTCGCCATCGAAGATAAAGGCTCCTCTTTCTACTGACACACTCGACAGGTCGGTGATGTGGCTATACACATCCATCAAGTTATTGCAGAAATCGAATGCCCATATACCAATGCGGGTGACTGATTTGGGAATCGTAATACTCTTCAGGCCATAACACCGGCTAAAGGCCATTGTACCGATGGTCGTGACTGAATTGGGGAAGTTCACATTCGTCAAGCTACTGCACTCCTCAAACGCATAGTTGCTGATTGTGGTGACTGAATTGGGGATATACACGTTCACCAAACCGCTGCAGCGAGAGAACGCCCCAAAACCGATTTCAGTAACAGCTCTAGGGATGGTCACACTCGTCAGGCCCGAGCAACCCGAGAACACTTCTTTACCGATGGTGGTAAGGGCGTCTGAGATGGTCAGGCTCGCCAGACCGCTGCAGCCATAGAATGCATTGTCACCGATTGCGGTGACTGAATTGGGGATAGACATGGTGGTCAGGCCTTTGCATAAAAAGAACGCTCTGTATTCGATTTCAGTGATTGAAGAAGGGATGGTTATACTCGTCAGACCAGTGCAGCCCGAGAATGAATAGCTGCCGATTCTAGTGACCGAACTGGGGATGACCGTGTTTTTACAACCTGCAATCAATGTATTGCTTGACGTCTCAATAATGGCATTACAGTTGTCGCGGGAATCGTATGCTATGTTTCCGCTTTCCACGTCGAAGCCCTCAAGGCTTTCACAACCCTCGAATGCACCTCTGCTAATGCTGGTGACATGCCTGGGGATGACCATGCTTGCCAAGCTTGCGCAGCCATCAAACGCAAATTTGCCGATGGAAATGACAGAGCCGGGAAGGGTCATGTCAGTCAAGCTGCTGCAGCCCGAAAACGCCATGTCGCCGATGGAGCTTAGTGTGCCGGGAAGGGTCACATTTGCCAGACTGCTGCAGCCACTGAACGTATACTCACCGATGGCAGAAAGAGCGTTAGGGAGGGTGATTCTCAACAGGCCACTGCAGCCATAAAATGCATGGCTGCCGATGGAGGTGACTGAGTTAGGGATGGTCAAGCTTGTCAAAGCACTGCAGCCATCGAACGCTCCACTGCCGATGGTGGTAACCGAATTAGGGATGTCCACACTCGACAGGCCGGTACAATTCTGAAACACCCAACTACCGATTGAAGTGACGGAGTTGGGAAAGGTCATGCTTGTCAGACCCGTGCAATTCTCAAACGCATAGTTGCCAATGGTGGTAACAGAGTTAGGAATAGTAAGGCTTGTCAAGCCACTGCAGTTATCGAACGCGAAATCAGTAATACTTAACGTACCGTCTTTAATTGTGATGCTTGTGCCATCGGGCATCGTGCCTTTGTAACAGTAAGCAACAGAGCCGGCATACACAAGTCCGTCAGGCCGGTTGTTGTACCACGGAGTTTCCTCAAACGCCCGAAAACCGACGCTGGTGACAGAATTAGGGATATTCACGCTACTCAGGTTACGGCAATACCAGAACGCCTCCTGGCCAATCGAGGTAACCGAATTGGGGATGTCTACGCTAGTCAAGCTGTAACAGTCCCAGAACGCCCCTTCACCGATGCTGGTGACGGAGTTGGGGATAATCACGCTCCTCAGTTCACGATAGTCATAGAAAGCCAAATCAGCAATACTTATCGTGCCGTCTTTTATTGTGATGCTTGTACCAACAGGCATCGTGCCCTTGTAACTATAAGCGACCAGGCCAGCATACACAAGCCCGTCGGGCTGGTTGTTGTACCAAGGGGTCTCATCAAATGCCCGGTAGCCGATGGAGGTGACACTATTGGGGATGCTCACACTTGTCAAGGCACTACACTCATAGAAGGCCGCTCTGCCGATTGAGGTAACGGACTCGGGGATAGTCACGCTCGTCAGGCTGCTGCAACCAGAGAACACCATCTCGCCGATTGTAGAAATAGCGTTGGGGATGGCCACACTCCTCAGGCTGCTGCAGTTCCAGAAGGCCACTTCACCAATAGTGGTGACGGAGTTGGGGATGCTCACACTTGTCAAGCCACTGCAATCCCTGAACGCCGCTTCGCCGATGGTGGTGACAGAACTGGGGATGGTCACACTCGTCAAGTCTTTGCAGTTCCAGAAGGCCCAATCACCAATGGCGGTGACAGTAAATGTGATACCCTTGTGGGTGACTGTGGCGGGGATAGCCACATCTCCCTGGTATTCAGGATCAGTTTGATGTCTTGTGGACACTTCAACGGTATTGATGCCCGTGATGGTGTAATCCACGCCGCCATATTTGAAGCTATAGGCGGTTGCGGTGGCTGGTAATAGCAGGGCCAGAAACAGAAGGGCGGATGTAATTAAGTTTTTCATCTTCGGTTTGGGTATTTCGTGTTGTAGATTGCTGTCGCAAAGATAAGTGAAGCCCTGTAAGAAAACAAGCCATTCGTCAACAAGAGAGCAAATTATCAAGAAAAAAACGAAAAAGTGTCAAAAAAATAGACACACATCAGCCCCTATTCGTTCGTTCATCCGTTCATTCATCCATGCGTGAGAAAGCGAGAAACAAGTCAGGTTTCTGTCGCCATCACGTACCCATTCGTATGAACGGACGAACGAACGAATGAATCATAACTGTAGTATTGAGAGAAATTATATATATGATTTGAATAGGTTTGTGTCAAAACTTGAGATGACACAACCTTTCTATCCGTTCATCCGTTCGTTCATATTTATATATAATAGCGAACGAACGGATGAAAAGACCAGCATTACTCAACACAAGAAAACGGCCGGCTGCGCGGGCAGTCGGTCGCTTCGTGTTTTTGATGTGGTACCTCCGGGCTCTTATAGATGGCTCTCGATGAGTCCAAATGAGTCCTCGATAACACTGATATTCAAATGATTAAACTTTGCCGAATACTCACCAAGGCTCACATTGAATCACCTATGCTCAATCTCGGTTGTCATTTTGGCAACCGTTTTTTATCTCTTGTCAAGGGGCGTATCATTAACAGGAGTTCCGCTTTGCTTCATTCCTGCATATATAAAACAAATCCCTCACGCCAGGAATGAACATGAGGAATATATCTAGATCATGTTGGTGTTTTAATCCCAACTGCTGCTTAGTAGATAGTCGATGAGGGTGATCACATCAGCAATGTTCACATTGCCGTTTCCATCCAAGTCGCAGCGCCTGTCAGTTGCATGGCCTCACCCGCCATCAACTCAACACTCACGTAATCCAGTTTAACCGATGTCGCAAGAATGACTCACGGCTTCATCTCCACGATATTGCCGAAAAACTCGCTCCATCTAGAATCGGCTTGATAAGCCTTTAACGAGCCAACAGGCACATGCAGCGTCCGTTTGTTATAGTTAGGAGGATACATATAAAAAACATCAGAATCCATTGAAACAAGTGAAAGATTATCGATATAACTATATACATCCCCCGTGCATCCAATAAACGCTCGATCTTCGATTGAAGTTACCGAGTTAGGAATGTTGATGCTCGTCACTTCCGTGCAATAATAGAACGCCCAGGCACCGATTGAAGTTACCGAGTTAGGAATGTCGATGTTGGTTAACCCCGCGCATTTATAGAACGCATGGCAACCGATAGAAGTTACCGTGTTAGGGATAATCGTGTTGTTACAGCCATAAATTAAAGTATTATCGGCGGTCTCTATAATTGCATTACAGTTGTTGCGCGAATCATATCTTGGATTGCCACTTTCTACCACGATGCTTGTCAGTCCAGTGCAGCCATGGAACGCCCCGTCACCGATATCAGTTACCGAGTTAGGAATGACGATGCTGGTCAGTCCAGTGCAGCCCACGAACGCATATTCATCGATTGAAGTTTCCGAGTTAGGAATGTTGATGCTTGTCAGTCCTGTGCATCCATCGAACGCTTGCCTACCGATTGAAGTTACCGAGTTAGGAATGTCGATGCTCGTCAGTCCCGTGCATCCCAAGAAAGCACATTCACCGATTGAAGTTACCGAGTTAGGGATGACGATGCTTGTCAGTCCTGTGCATCCAAAGAAGGCCTCGTCACCAATTGAAGTGACCGAGTAAGTGACCCCATTGTAATTAACGGCGGAGGGAATGACAACTGAGCCTGAATAATCACCACATTCTGAAGGAAACATACCTCTGAAGGTCACTACTGCCTCATTTCCGTCAATCATATAGTAGATGCCATTGGCCTCACATCCGCGGTCATTGCCTATTGCGGTGACTGGCTCCGGGCGGGCTGGCACCAAGCGGGCTAGCGCCAGGACGGCCAGCACCAGGACGGCCAGCACCAGGAGGGTGATTTTGATGCGCTTTTTCATTGCCTTATTTTTTTGATGTTGATTTCTCTTGATTGAATCATTGATTAAAGGTTTGACCCACAAAGGTAACAAAGTATTTCCAATTTTCATCATCGGTTTGCTCAATTCCCATACATACAAAAGAAAAACGGCCGGCTGCGCGGGCAGTCGGTCGCTTCGTGTTTTTGATGTGGTACCTCCGGGGATCGAACCAGGGACACGCGGATTTTCAGTCCACTGCTCTACCACTGAGCTAAGGTACCTTTCAAAAGCGAGTGCAAAGATACGGCGACTTTTTGACGTGACCAAATTTTTTGGAGAAAAAATTAAATTTTCTTTTCAAGACTCTTTCTCGAGCGGCTCACAACACGCTGTCAACCAGCCTTATAAATGGCAAACCACGGGTTTTGCCAAACGATGCGATAACCATTGGCTGCAATAAAGCGGTTGATGACATCCATTTTATCCTGTGTCAGGAACTTGTCCTCATGGGGGTAGGCCTGCAGGTAATCGTCGGTAGCTTCGCTCCAATATGGTCCCAGGTTGTTGAACTTTTGCCGCAAGATAACGGGACGATGGCCTGCCAGAGCGTTCAGGCGCCCGTTAAAGGCCTCGGCGCTGAGCAGTTCGGGCCACGAACAACCTATTGCGGGGAGTGTTCGCGTCAGGTGGTTCATCATGGGGATGCTGCCATAGCACAGCAATGTGTCGCCCTCATGCACATGCTGCATCACAGCAGGCAAGGTCTGGTTGATGATATTGGCACGGTCGGGGGTGGTGCGGACCAGGGCCGCACGGCTATCGTTGATGGTAGCCGTCTTGTGCCACAGGGCACCGCCGTCAAAATAGGCACCCAGGGCGACCGTCTGCATGAGGCCGACGGCAATGAATGCCAGCGGAAAGACGATATTGGTGCGTCGCTGCCACATGAGCGCTGCGACAGGTGCTGCCATCCAGGCAATGATGCCGCCGTTGTTGGTCGCTCCATCGCTACCCAGCGGGAAAACCAGCAGCATGAACAGGCCCAGCCATGCCGCCACAGCACGATTTCCTCCCCGGCAAATGGCCCATACCGACCCTGCCACACACATCACCCACAGCGGGTGCATGATGTGGGACTGGTGCCACATGAAGTAGAGTGCCGCTACCGCCACAACAAGCCAAACAACCCAGCGCAGCCACCGGTTGCCGACGTAGCGCCATGCCGCCCACAAGGGCAGCCACAGCGCAGCCATCTTGAGGCCCACCAGCAGGCATTGCCTGTAGAACGCGAGCATCACAGCCACCAGGCCTCCCGCGTTGTGCGTCGCCGCTCCACTGCTGCCAGTGGCAACTCCCAGGAGTTCGGTCATGTTTTGCCTGAATATATCCCAGTGCCCCAGAGCCATCATCATGCCGATGACCGCCAGGGCTCCTGCAACGAAGCCCATCAATATCACCCCAGCCTGGCGCCAACAGTCGCGCCATGGGCGCCTGTTATAGCAACGGGCAATCAGCGGCATCACCACAAGGCCTGCCGCCAGCACATTAGGGATGCGGGTGAAAGTGTTCACGCCCACCAGCAAGCCCGCGAGCAACAGGTGGAACCACCGGCCACGCGTGAGGCCCCGATAGGTCAATGCCAGTGCAGCCACCCACAGCAGGGCGCTCATCAGGTCGTTGTTGAAGGTATAGGGGAACTGCTCGAGCGAGGCGACCACCATCATGAAGCCGAGAATGACCGCTGTAGCGGGCAACACACGCTTCAAGACACAGGCAAGGATCGCCATGGCACCCACATTGCACAGCACACCCGCGACGCGCATCGCCATCCACTTGCCGCCCTCGGGCAGCACAGCATTGAGCACGCCGCCGGCAACGCCGCTCAGGTAGTACATGAAATTATACTCCACGCTCTCGGGAGCCTTGAAGATGTTTTCAAAAAACAGGAGGTAATAGCCCGTGTCGCACATATCCACGCCGAAGACAGCGATCACCAGCTGCCACAGCGTGAGCAGCACTACGGCAACGCCCACAGCGACGCCATAGTGTGCATTGATCCACTCGGTGATATGTCCCGCCTTCTTCATCACGATGTGACAAAGGTAGCAAAAAATCACCGCATTCTTGCCCTGGGCATGAAAAAAAGCAGTAAATTCGCTCGTTGATTAGGATTTAGGTTTTAGGCGTCAGGTTTTATGTGTTAGATTTTAGGCGACAGTACTCATACTTAAAACTTAAAACTAAAAACTAAAAACTAAAAAAACATGGAAAGACTGCTGCAATACATCTGGCAACACAAGCTGTGGCTCAGCGAGGACATGGTGACCAACGACGGCCGCCGCATCCGCGTCATCGACCCCGGCCTGCTCAATACCGACTCGGGGCCCGACTTCTTTAACGCCAAGGTCGAGATTGACGGGCGCCTGTGGGTGGGCAACGTCGAGATCCACGTGCGCGCCAGCGACTGGAAGCGTCACCACCACGACGAGGACCCGGCCTATGACAGCGTCATCCTGCACGTCGTCGAGAAAGACGACGCACCCGTAGCCCGCATCAACGGTGAAATCATCCCACAAGTCGAGCTTAAAGTGTCGCCGCGCTTCAACGAATCCTATGACCGCCTGGTGAATGCCAAGGTCGAGCTGCCCTGTGCCGCGCGACTGGGCGAGGTGCCGCCGCTCACCGTGACCGAGTGGATCGAGGCGCTGGCCTTTGAGCGCCTGCACGGCAAGGTGGACCGCGTGCGCGAACTCTATGACCGCTACAACGGCAGTTGGGAAGACATCTGCTATGTGATGCTGGCCCGCACGCTGGGATTCGGCATCAACAATGACGCCTTTGAGCGGCTGGCACGCGTCACGCCCTTGCGCCTGCTGCACAAGCACAGCGACTCCATCCTGCAAGTCGAGGCGTTGCTGTTTGGCCAGGCAGGACTGCTGGGCGGAGCGCATGCCGACGACTCATACTACCAGCAACTGATGCGAGAATACGCCTTCCTGGCCAACAAATTCTCGCTGCGACCCATCGAGGGGACCGCTTGGCGCCTGTTCCGCAGCCGCCCCCAGAATTTCCCCTACCGCCGCATCGCCCTGCTGGCGCAGTTCGTCCATGGCGGCTTCAACCTGATGAACGACATACTCAATGCCGGAGACACCAAGGCACTGCGCCAACTGTTTGACATCGAGCTGAGCGGCTACTGGACGACCCATTACAACTTTGGCAAGCCCTCACCCAGCGCGGGACGCGCCCTAAGCAACAGCAGCATCGACATCGTGTTGATCAACACCGTTGCCCCACTCTACTATGCCCGCGGCGAGATGACCGACGACTACACGATGACCGACCGCGCCATCGCCCTGCTCGAGGACATCCGCCCCGAGCAAAACAGCATCGTGAACATGTTCAAGGCTGCCGGCATCAAGTGCAACGATGCCCTCACCAGCCAAGCCCTGATCCAGTTGCGCCGCAACTACTGCGAGGCCCGCAAGTGCATCTACTGCCGCCTGGGCCACCGGCTGCTGGCCACCGACGCCCGCAATGTGCAGTAGCACACTGTCATCGCGCAAGTTGTCCGAGACACATCATTGATTATCAATAAATATATTTGAGGCTGTTGCAAAACATACCTCAAAAATGAAAAAAGCCTCTACTTTCCCAAGCGGAGGCTTTGTCATATCCGTAAAATTATGTAATTTTACGGTGCA